>NZ_DJCE01000012.1:0-620773 GCF_002430365.1 Leclercia sp. UBA5958
GGAACTGCCAGGCATCAATTAGAAGAACCCCGTACCGTAAGGTGCGGGGTTTTTTGCTTTGCAATCTTGTCCATTGTAGAGTCCATCCGCTCCTACCATTTACCTTCCTTGAAACTTTCTCACCTTTCCCATCCCTGACTCGACATTTCGACGATTCCTGGTTATTGTCAGCTATCTGGATGTCTAAACGTTTATACGTATGCTTTGAGGATGTAAGGTTATGCCAATTCGGGTGCAGGACGAGCTACCAGCCGTTAATTTCTTGCGTGATGAGAACGTCTTTGTAATGACGGCTTCACGTGCTACAGGTCAGGAAATTCGTCCTCTGAAGGTTCTTATCCTCAACCTGATGCCGAAAAAGATCGAGACTGAAAATCAGTTTCTTCGCCTGCTCTCCAACTCGCCGCTGCAGGTCGATATCCAGTTGCTTCGTATCGATGCGCGAGAGTCTCGCAATACACCATCAGAACACCTCAATAACTTTTATTGTAATTTCGACGATATCCGCAACGATAACTTCGATGGCCTGATTGTCACGGGAGCCCCGCTCGGCCTGGTGGAATTTAATGACGTTGCGTACTGGCCGCAGATCAAGCAAGTGCTTGAATGGGCAAAGGATCATGTCACTTCAACGCTTTTTGTCTGTTGGGCAGTACAAGCCGCGCTGAATATTCTCTACGGTATACCGAAGCAAACCCGTAGCGAAAAGCTGTCTGGCGTTTATGAACACCATATTCTTCATCCCCACGCACTGCTGACGCGCGGGTTCGATGACACTTTCCTGGCGCCCCATTCCCGTTATGCCGATTTCCCGGCGGCGCTCATTCGTGATTACACGGATCTCGACATCCTCGCAGAGACTGAAGACGGTGATGCCTATCTGTTTGCCAGTAAAGACAAGCGAATCGCGTTTGTGACCGGCCATCCGGAGTATGATCCCGATACGCTGGCGGGCGAATATTTCCGCGACGTGGAAGCCGGTTTGTCGCCTGAGTTGCCGTACAACTATTTTCCAAAAAATGATCCACAGAACACGCCGAGAGCATCCTGGCGCAGCCACGGGAATTTGCTGTTTACCAACTGGCTCAACTATTACGTCTACCAGATCACGCCATACGATCTGCGCCACATGAATCCAACGCTGGAGTAATCTCCTGCCCGAAACGATCCTAAAGCGTTTCAGCACTCTTTCTCAGGCACCTTCGGGTGCCTTTTTTATTTCCGAAATACCGCTCACCTTCAGATATTTTTTAAAAAACAGTCTAATCAAAGGCTTAAATGACATCCTAAATTAAAATGGAAATTGTTTTTGATTTTAAGAAAATTATAGATAGTCTTATCTTTGCTGAGCGAAAACCGAACAACGATCTTTCGCGCGCATTGGGAAACTGTTTTTGGATCTTTGAAGAGGAGCAACACAATGACTCAACAGGCAACCACAGACGCTGAACTGGTGTTTACTCAGCCGTATAGCGAGCGGGAGCAACAAATTTTGACGCCAGAGGCGGTCGAGTTCCTGACTGAGCTGGTGACGCGCTTTACGCCAAAGCGCAACAAACTGCTGGCTGCGCGCATCCAGCAGCAGCAAGAGATTGATAATGGCAGGTTGCCTGACTTTATTTCGGAAACAGCTTCCATTCGTGAAAGTGACTGGCAAATTCGCGGTATTCCTGCTGATTTGCAGGATCGCCGTGTAGAGATCACCGGACCGGTTGAACGTAAAATGGTGATCAATGCCATGAACGCTAACGTCAAAGTCTTTATGGCAGATTTTGAAGACTCACTGGCACCGGACTGGCGTAAAGTAATCGAGGGACAGATCAATCTGCGCGATGCCGTAAACGGCACCATCAGCTATACCAACGAAGCCGGGAAAATTTACCAACTCAAGCCTAACCCGGCAGTATTGATCAGCCGCGTTCGCGGCCTGCATCTGCCGGAAAAACATGTCACCTGGCGCGGGGAAGCGATTCCGGGCAGCCTGTTTGATTTCGCACTCTACTTTTTCCATAACCACAAAAGCCTGCTGGCCAAAGGTAGCGGCCCTTACTTCTATCTGCCAAAAACTCAGTCATGGCAAGAAGCCGCCTGGTGGAGCGAAGTCTTCAGTTATGCCGAGGATCGCGTCAATTTGCCGCGCGGTACCATCAAAGCCACGCTGCTTATTGAGACGCTGCCGGCCGTCTTCCAGATGGATGAAATCCTTCACGCCCTGCGCGACCACATCGTCGGGCTGAACTGTGGACGCTGGGATTACATCTTTAGCTATATCAAAACCCTGAAGAACTACCCGGACCGCGTCTTACCGGATCGTCAGGTGGTAACCATGGATAAAGCGTTCCTCAGTGCCTATTCACGCCTCCTGATCAAAACCTGTCACAGACGCGGCGCGTTTGCCATGGGCGGCATGGCGGCCTTTATTCCGAGCAAAGATGCCGAACGTAACAACCAGGTGCTGACCAAAGTGAAGGCAGATAAAGAGCTGGAAGCGCGTAACGGCCACGATGGCACCTGGGTGGCACACCCGGGCCTGGCTGACACCGCGATGGAGGTCTTCAGTCGCATCCTCGGAGATAACCCAAACCAGCTGCATGTTACCCGCGCCGATGATGCGCCAGTCAGCGCCAGCCAATTGCTGGAGCCGAGTGACGGCGAGCGTACGGAAGAGGGGATGCGTGCCAACATTCGCGTCGCCGTGCAGTACATCGAAGCCTGGATCTCCGGCAATGGCTGCGTGCCCATCTACGGTCTGATGGAAGATGCGGCCACGGCGGAAATATCGCGCACGTCCATCTGGCAGTGGATTCATCATCAAAAAACACTCAGCAACGGCAAGCCGGTAACCAAATCCCTGTTCCGTCAGATGCTGGCAGAAGAGATGCAAAACATTCAGGAAGAGCTGGGAGAACACCGTTTCAGTAGCGGACGTTTTGCCGACGCCGCCCGCCTGATGGAGCAAATCACGACATCAGATGACTTAATCGACTTCCTCACCCTGCCAGGCTATCGCCTGCTGGCGTAAAGGCCCGGGCTGTATTGTTCGCCATTTTGGCGCGGGGCAGTGCTCAAAACCCTTCCGTACTATAAGTACGTGCCGGTTTCTGTGCTGCTCACGTGGCCAAACTGTCTTCACTGATAACGCCTGGGAAGCCAGGAATATAATATGGAGCATCTGCACATGAAAACCCGTACCCAACAAATCGAAGAATTACAAAAAGAGTGGACCCAACCGCGCTGGGAAGGCATCTGTCGCCCGTACAGCGCAGAGGAAGTGGTGAAATTACGCGGCTCGGTCAATCCGGAGTGCACGCTTGCACAGCATGGCGCGGCGAAAATGTGGAAGCTGCTGCACGGGGGCGCCAAAAAAGGTTATATCAATAGCCTCGGCGCGTTAACCGGTGGCCAGGCGCTGCAGCAGGCAAAGGCCGGGATTGAGGCGGTCTATCTCTCCGGCTGGCAGGTGGCAGCAGATGCTAACCTGGCCTCAAGCATGTATCCGGATCAATCGCTCTACCCGGCGAACTCTGTCCCTTCGGTGGTGGATCGGATCAACAATAGCTTCCGTCGGGCGGATCAGATCCAGTGGGCGGCCGGGATTGAGCCTAACGATCCCCGTTTTGTAGATTACTTCCTGCCGATCGTTGCCGATGCGGAAGCCGGGTTTGGTGGTGTACTTAACGCCTTCGAATTGATGAAATCGATGATTGAAGCCGGTGCAGCGGCCGTTCACTTTGAAGATCAGCTCGCCTCGGTGAAGAAGTGTGGCCATATGGGGGGCAAGGTACTGGTTCCCACGCAGGAAGCCATTCAGAAATTGGTTGCGGCTCGTCTGGCAGCGGACGTGCTGGGCGTACCAACGCTGGTCATCGCCCGAACTGACGCAGATGCGGCAGATCTGATCACCTCGGATTGCGACCCCTACGACAGCGAATTTATCACCGGCGAGCGCACCCGCGAGGGGTTCTACCGCACCCATGCCGGCATTGAGCAGGCTATTAGCCGTGGTCTGGCCTACGCCCCCTATGCTGACCTGGTGTGGTGCGAAACCTCCACGCCAGACCTGGCGCTAGCGAAACGCTTTGCCGACGCCATCCACGCGAAGTACCCGGGCAAACTGCTGGCGTATAACTGCTCCCCGTCCTTTAACTGGCAGAAAAATCTCGACGATAAAACCATCGCCAGCTTCCAGCAGCAGCTCTCTGATATGGGCTACAAATACCAGTTCATCACCCTGGCCGGTATCCATAGCATGTGGTTCAACATGTTCGACCTGGCGCATGCTTACGCACAGGGAGAGGGCATGAAGCACTATGTTGAAAAAGTGCAGCAGCCTGAATTTGCAGCGGGTAAAGAGGGTTACACCTTCGTTTCACATCAACAGGAGGTGGGAACAGGCTACTTCGATAACGTCACCACCATCATCCAGGGTGGAACCTCCTCCGTGACCGCGTTAACGGGGTCAACCGAAGAAGCCCAGTTCTGATATTTTCCCCTCACCCTCTCTCCATGAGAAGAGGGTGAGGGGCACTGGAGAACGTTATGTCGCGTGGCCTGGAATTACTGATTGCACAAACCATTCTGCAGGGCTTCGACGCCCAGTACGGCCGTTTTCTGGAAGTGACCGCCGGTGCCCAGCAGCGCTTTGAAAATGCCGACTGGCATGCCGTGCAACAGGCCATGAAGCAGCGCATCCACCTTTACGATCATCACGTCGGCCTGGTGGTAGAGCAGTTGCACTGTATTACCGAGGGCAAAAGCACCGATGAGGCCTTCCTGCTATGCGTAAAGGCGCACTATACCCAGCTATTGCCGGATTACCCGCGCTTCGAGATTGCGGAGAGCTTTTTCAACTCCGTCTATTGCCGGTTATTTGACCACCGCTCGTTATCGCCTGAGCGGTTATTTATTTTCAGCTCTCAGCCAGAGCGCCGATTTCGCACCATCCCGCGCCCGCTGGCGAAAGATTTTTGGCCCGATAATGGCTGGGAAGCGCTGCTCCACCGGGTATTAAGTGATTTGCCACTGCGTTTACCCTGGCAGGATAAATCGCGCGATATCGGGTTTATCCATGCGCATCTGCGTGAATCGTTCGGCGACGCGCTACTCAGGCAGAGCCATTTACAGGTGGCGAACGAACTCTTTTATCGCAATAAGGCCGCCTGGCTGGTGGGGAAGCTGGTCATGCCCTCCGCCACGGTCCCGCTGCTATTGCCCATTCATCGTAGCGATGCGGGCGAGCTGTTTATCGATACCTGCCTGACCACCCATGCCGAAGCCAGCATCGTGTTTGGCTTCGCCCGCTCCTATTTCATGGTGTACGCACCGTTGCCTGCGGCCCTGGTAGAGTGGCTGCGCGAGCTCCTGCCGGGAAAAACCACGGCCGAGCTGTATATGGCGATTGGCTGTCAGAAGCACGGCAAAACGGAAAGCTACCGCGAGTATGTACAGTACGTCAGCCGCGCGGATGAGCGATTTATTGAGGCGCCCGGGATTCGTGGCATGGTGATGCTGGTCTTTACCCTGCCGGGATTTGATCGGGTTTTTAAAGTCATTAAAGATCAGTTCGCGCCGCAAAAGGAGATGACCGCTGCGCATGTCCGCGCCTGCTATCAGCTGGTTAAAGAGCATGACCGCGTGGGGCGGATGGCCGATACGCAAGAGTTTGAAAATTTTGTTCTGGATAAGCGGCAGATAGACCCGGCTTTAATGGCGCTTCTGTTGCAGGAGGCCTCCGGCAAAATCACCGATCTTGGCGATCAGGTTGCCATCAGCCATCTTTATATCGAGCGGCGTATGGTGCCGCTCAATATCTGGCTGGAGCAGGTAGAAGGGCAGGCGCTGCGCGATGCTATTGAAGAGTACGGTAATGCCATTCGGCAGCTGGCGGCAGCCAATATCTTTCCTGGCGATATGCTCTTCAAAAACTTTGGCGTCACCCGACACGGAAGGGTGGTGTTCTACGATTACGATGAAATTTGCTATATGACGGAGGTGAATTTCCGCGATATCCCGCCGCCGCGCTATCCCGAAGATGAGCTGGCCAGTGAACCCTGGTACAGCGTCTCGCCGGGGGATGTCTTCCCGGAGGAGTTTCGTCACTGGTTATGCGCTGACCCGCGCATCGGGCCGCTATTTGAAGAGATGCACGCCGACCTGTTCCGCGCCGATTACTGGCGCGGTTTGCAGTCACGCATTAAACAGGGGCATGTCGAGGATGTTTACGCCTATCGCCGCCGCCAACGGTTTTGTATTCGTTACGGCGTTTCGGCGGTCTCGACGACGGTGAACTCTTCATAAACCAGCTCCATCTCCGGCGACCAGCTGCCTTCGCGCTCGAAGAAGGCCTGGTGGGCCGATTGCCAGTAAGCCAGGCTGAGATCGCCTTCGCCTTCCAGGGCCGCCAGTTCAGGGCTCATTTCGTTAAAGCGTATGATTCGAAGCGCCATGGTGCGAATGACGCAGACGGCATCGCCTTTACCGTTGAGTACAATATGCATGGCGCCGGGCGTGACGGGTGGCAGCTCTTGCTGATAACTGGCTAACGAGCCGCAGGTGCCGCGCTTCTTCCCGGCGACGACCAGGGCGGCCAGCTCATCGGCCATTTCGGGTGAATCGCCGAACGACCAGCAAAAAGCCTGAGGATATTTATCCTGCCAGTACGCTTTTAAATTGCTCATTCAGCGCACCCCTCCATAGGCCAGCGTCACCTCTTTCGCGGCTTTGATGACCAGCGCCCCCAGCTCGGTCACCCGATCGTCGGTCATGCGCGAAATGGGGCCGGAGATAGAGATGGCCGCAAACGGCTCGCGGTGCTCGTCAAAAATACAGGCTGCCAGACAGCGCAGACCCAGCGCATGCTCTTCGTCATCAAAGGAGTAACCGCGCTTGCGGGTCAGGGCCAGGTCCTCTTTCAGGTGCACGGGAGAGACCAGCGTGGCATGGGTATAAGCGTGCAGCCCTTTGCGGTGCAACAGCCCCGTCACCTGCTCTTCGCTCAACTGAGAAAGAAACGCCTTCCCTGCACCCGAGGCGTGCATCGGCAGTTTGCCGCCAATGGGGGCTGACATACGCATCAGCTGCGTACACTGCACCTGGTCGATAATAATCGCCTGATGATCGCTCTGGTCCAGCACCGCCAGGTTCACCGTCTCGCCAGACTCTTCCATCAGTTTACGCAGGATAGGGTGGACAATGGCCAGCAGATTGCGCGTCTGCAAAAAGCTGCTGCCCACGATAAACGCGTGCGCACCCACTGCCCAGTGGCCCAGCTCACCCACCTGACGCACAAAGCCCAACTGCTGCATGGTGGTGAGCAGGCGGTGCGTCGTGGAGTTCGGCAGGCCAGCCTGCTGTGCCAGCTCGGTCAGCGCGACGCTACTGTGTGATTCGGCAATCCACTCCAGCAGTTTTAACCCACGGGTCAATGACTGAACTTGCCCACTTTGCGGTGCGGCGTTGGCAGCAGGTTTTCTGCCGCGTTTGGCGGGAACGGTAGCGACCATGATGGGCTCCTTTTTCTGTATCGTGGAAATCATTTTCGTTTTATTTGCTGCTTTTGCAACCGCTTTCATTGCTGGTCGGAGGTGTGATGCTGAACTTGTCTCATGTTACCGCTGTGTGACTTTTCCACCCTGCAAGATTATGCCAGTATGGAATGCAGCCTTATGGCCTTGTTGAGCGTAGTCGGGAGCGAGTGTGAGTAGCAAAGTAGATCAACTGCGCGCGCAGTTAAATGAACGCATTCTGGTGCTGGATGGCGGCATGGGCACCATGATCCAGAGCTATCGTCTGAGTGAAGAGGATTTCCGCGGCGAGCGCTTCGCCGACTGGCCCTGCGATCTGAAAGGTAACAACGATCTGCTGGTGCTCAGTAAGCCTGAGATCATCGCGGCTATCCATTACGCCTACTTCGAGGCGGGTGCCGATATCGTTGAGACGAACACCTTTAACTCGACCACTATCGCCATGGCGGATTATGAGATGGAATCCCTGTCGGCGGAGATCAACTACGAGGCGGCAAAGCTGGCCCGCGCCTGCGCCGATGAGTGGACCGCCCGCACGCCAGAAAAACCGCGCTACGTTGCCGGCGTACTGGGGCCGACAAACCGCACCGCCTCTATCTCACCAGATGTTAACGACCCGGCGTTTCGCAATATCAGTTTCGATCAGCTGGTGGCTGCCTACCGCGAGTCGACCCGTGCGCTGGTGGAGGGCGGTTCCGATCTGATTCTGATTGAAACCGTTTTCGACACCCTGAACGCGAAAGCCGCGATTTACGCCGTCAAAGAGGAGTTCGAGGCGCTGGGCGTGGATCTGCCGATCATGATTTCCGGCACTATCACCGACGCCTCCGGGCGTACCCTCTCCGGGCAGACCACCGAAGCATTTTACAACTCACTGCGCCACGCCGACGCGCTCACCTTCGGCCTGAACTGCGCCCTGGGGCCGGACGAACTGCGCCAGTACGTGCAGGAGCTGTCCCGCATCGCAGAATGCTACGTCACCGCGCACCCGAACGCCGGGCTGCCAAACGCCTTTGGTGAATACGATCTGGATGCCGACACCATGGCGGCACAAATCCGCGAGTGGGCCGAGTCTGGCTTCCTGAATATCGTCGGCGGCTGCTGCGGTACCACACCGGAACACATCGCCGCCATGAGTAACGCGGTAGCCGGGCTGCCGCCGCGCAAGCTGCCGGACATCCCGGTTGCCTGCCGCCTCTCCGGCCTTGAGCCGTTGACCATCGGCGATGACAGCCTGTTTGTGAACGTCGGGGAACGTACTAACGTGACCGGTTCCGCGAAGTTTAAACGTCTGATCAAAGAAGAGAAGTACAGCGAAGCGCTGGACGTAGCGCGTCAGCAGGTAGAGAGCGGTGCGCAGATCATCGACATCAATATGGATGAGGGGATGCTCGACGCCGAAGCGGCGATGGTGCGCTTCCTGAATCTGATTGCCGGTGAGCCAGACATCGCCCGCGTGCCGATCATGATCGACTCCTCCAAATGGGACGTCATCGAAAAAGGGCTGAAGTGTATCCAGGGCAAAGGCATCGTTAACTCAATTTCGATGAAAGAGGGGGTCGAGAGTTTTATCCACCATGCGAAGCAGGTGCGTCGTTACGGTGCCGCCGTGGTGGTGATGGCCTTTGACGAAGTCGGCCAGGCCGATACCCGCGAGCGCAAAATTGAGATCTGCCGCCGCGCATACAAGATTTTGACCGAAGAGGTAGGCTTCCCACCGGAAGACATCATCTTCGACCCGAATATCTTTGCCGTGGCAACCGGCATTGAAGAGCATAACAACTACGCGCAGGACTTTATTGGCGCCTGTGAAGACATTAAACGCGAGCTGCCGCACGCGCTGATCTCCGGCGGCGTATCGAACGTCTCGTTCTCGTTCCGCGGTAACGACCCGGTACGTGAGGCCATTCACGCCGTGTTCCTCTACTATGCCATCCGCAACGGCATGGACATGGGCATCGTCAACGCCGGACAGCTGGCGATTTACGACGACCTGCCCGCCGAACTGCGCGACGCGGTAGAGGATGTGATCCTTAACCGCCGCGACGACGCCACCGAGCGTATGCTGGAGCTGGCGGAGAAATACCGCGGCAGTAAATCTGATGACGCAGTCAATGTTCAGCAGGCCGAATGGCGCGCCTGGGACGTGAAAAAGCGTCTGGAGTATTCACTGGTCAAGGGCATTACCGAATTTATTGAAATCGATACCGAAGAGGCCCGCCAGCAGGCTGCGCGCCCGATAGAGGTGATTGAAGGCCCGCTGATGGACGGCATGAACGTGGTGGGCGATCTCTTCGGCGAGGGCAAAATGTTCCTGCCGCAGGTGGTGAAATCCGCACGCGTAATGAAACAGGCGGTGGCCTACCTTGAGCCGTACATCGAAGCCAGCAAAGAGAAAGGCTCCAGCAACGGCAAAATGGTCATCGCCACGGTAAAAGGCGACGTGCACGACATCGGCAAGAATATCGTCGGCGTGGTTTTGCAGTGCAACAACTACGAGATTATCGACCTCGGCGTCATGGTCCCGGCGGAGAAAATCCTCAAAACCGCGCGGGAAGTGAACGCCGACCTGATTGGCCTCTCCGGGCTGATTACCCCGTCGCTGGACGAGATGGTCAACGTGGCAAAAGAGATGGAGCGGCAGGGCTTTACCATTCCGCTGCTGATTGGCGGAGCCACCACCTCAAAAGCGCACACGGCGGTGAAAATCGAGCAGAACTACAGCGGGCCGACGGTATACGTGCAGAACGCCTCGCGCACCGTGGGCGTGGTATCCGCGCTGCTCTCCGAAACTCAGCGCGATGACTTTGTCGCGCGTACCCGTAAAGAGTACGAAACCGTGCGCATCCAGCATGGTCGTAAAAAACCACGCACGCCGCCGGTCACGCTGCAGGCGGCACGGGAAAACGATCTGGCGTTTGACTGGTCTGCCTATACGCCGCCGGTGGCACATCGTCTGGGCGTGCAGGAGGTCACCGCCAGCATCGAAACGCTGCGTAACTACATCGACTGGACGCCATTCTTTATGACCTGGTCGCTGGCGGGCAAGTACCCGCGTATCCTCGAAGACGAGGTGGTGGGGGAAGAGGCGAAGCGCCTGTTCAAAGATGCCAACGACATGCTCGATACCCTGAGTGCGGAGAAAACCCTTAATCCGCGCGGCGTAGTGGGCCTGTTCCCGGCCAACCGCGTGGGCGATGACGTGGAAATTTATCGGGATGAAACCCGTACCCAGGTGCTGGCCGTCAGTCGCCATCTGCGTCAGCAAACCGAGAAAATCGGCTTTGCCAACTACTGCCTCGCCGATTTTGTGGCACCGAAGCTTTCCGGAAAAGCAGATTACATCGGCGCCTTCGCCGTAACCGGCGGCCTGGAAGAGGATGCGCTGGCAGACGCGTTTGACGCGCAGCATGATGATTACAACAAAATCATGGTGAAAGCGATCGCCGACCGTCTGGCAGAGGCCTTTGCAGAGTATCTGCACGAGCGCGTGCGTAAAGTGCACTGGGGCTATGCGGCGAACGAGAACCTCAGCAACGAGGATCTGATCCGCGAAAACTACCAGGGTATCCGTCCGGCGCCGGGCTATCCGGCCTGTCCGGAACACACTGAAAAGGGCACCATCTGGAAATTACTGGACGTAGAGGCTCATACCGGAATGAAGCTCACTGAGTCCTTCGCCATGTGGCCTGGCGCGTCCGTTTCCGGCTGGTACTTCAGCCATCCCGACAGTAAATACTTCGCAGTGGCGCAGCTTCAGCGCGATCAGATTGAAGACTATGCCCGACGCAAAGGGATGAGCGTGTCGGAAGTGGAGCGCTGGTTAGCACCTAACCTCGGTTACGATGCCGATTAACCTGCCCGCTCGCAGCAGGGCTGCCTCACTCGGGACGCCCTGTGCCTGATCTGGCTGTGCCAGAACTCACGTCACCTTTCCTTACAACTAACAGGGCGCTCATCGGGCGCCCTTTCTCTTTCTTACATTTAAACCCTTATACTGGAGTAAGGATGAATTAACGATAAGGAGAAACCACTTCCGTGCTGACTCTGTTACACCTGCTCTCTGCAGTGGCGCTGCTGGTATGGGGTACCCATATTGTCCGTACCGGCGTGATGCGCGTGTTCGGCGCACGTTTACGTACCGTTCTTAGCCGAAGCGTTGAGAAGAAGCCGCTCGCCTTTTGCGCGGGCATTGGCGTGACTGCTTTGGTGCAAAGCAGTAATGCTACGACCATGCTGGTCACCTCCTTTGTGGCGCAGGACCTGGTGGCGTTGACCCCTGCGCTGGTGATCGTGCTCGGTGCCGATGTGGGTACCGCGCTGATGGCGCGTGTCCTGACATTCGATCTCTCCTGGCTCTCGCCGCTGCTGATTTTTATCGGCGTTATCTTCTTTCTGGGGCGTAAGCAGACCCGCGCCGGGCAACTCGGGCGCGTGGGGATTGGCCTCGGTCTGATCCTGCTGGCGCTAGAGCTGATTGTGCAGGCCGTTACGCCGATCACTCAGGCCAACGGTGTGCAGGTCATCTTTGCCTCCCTGACCGGCGATATCATGCTGGATGCGCTCATCGGCGCGGTCTTTGCCATTGTCAGCTACTCCAGCCTGGCGGCGGTGCTACTGACGGCGACGTTAACGGCCGCCGGTGCCATCTCTTTCCCGGTGGCGCTCTGTCTGGTGATTGGCGCTAACCTTGGCTCCGGCCTGCTGGCGATGCTCAACAACAGCGCCGCCAATGCCGCTGCCCGCCGCGTGGCGCTGGGCAGCCTGCTGTTTAAGCTGGTGGGCAGTTTGATCATCCTGCCGTTTGTTCACCCGCTGGCAAACCTGATGGATAACCTGCCACTGCCGAAGGCAGAGCTGGTGATCTACTTCCACGTCTTCTACAACCTGGTGCGCTGCCTGGCGATGGTGCCTTTCGCCGGGCCGATGGCGCGCTTCTGCGAACGGATGATCCGCGACGAGCCCGAGCTGGATTCGCGCCTCAAACCCAAGCACCTGGATACCTCCGCGCTGGATACGCCAGCGCTGGCGCTGGCCAATGCTGCCCGCGAGACGTTGCGGATGGGCGATGCCATGGAAACCATGCTCGATGGGCTGCAAAAAGTGATGCGTGGCGAACCGCGGGAAGAGAAAGCGCTGCGTAAACTCGCCGACGATATCAACGTGCTCTACACCGCTATCAAGCTCTATCTGGCTCGCATGCCGCAGGATGAACTGGCGGAAGAGGAGTCCCGCCGCTGGGCGGAGATTATCGAAATGTCGCTTAACCTTGAGCAGGCATCCGATATTGTTGAACGAATGGGCAGTGAAATCGCCGACAAATCGCTGGCGGCCCGTCGCGCATTCTCCCTTGAAGGGTTACAAGAGCTGGAAGCGTTACACGAACAGCTGGTGAGTAACCTGAAGCTGGCCATGTCGGTCTTCTTCTCCGGAGATGTGCCCAGCGCCCGCCGCCTGCGCCGTAACAAGCACCGTTTCCGCATCCTTAACCGCCGTTATTCCCACGCTCACGTCGAGCGTCTGCATCAGCAGAACGTGCAAAGCATCGAAACCAGCTCCCTACACCTGGGCCTGCTGGGGGATATGAAGCGTCTTAATTCGCTGTTCTGCGCGGTGGCGTATAGCGTGATGGAGCAGCCGGACGAAGATGATGAGCGGGATGAGTATTAATCTCTGAAAGCGCCTCGCAAAACCATGTTGCGAGGCGTGACACCTTTTAAAGCGCCATTTACGCTTAAAACCTTATGATTTTAAGGGAATAGAAAATGGTTGTTTATTACGCTACACTTCGCCAATTCATGCGCATTTCGATGGGGGTTCTCATGCGCACTACTTCTGGCAATAAAAAATCAGTTAATGTGTCTTTAGCACCAGAAATTCTTGAAGAGGCGCGACGTCTTAATCTTAATCTCTCCGCTGTACTCACGGCTGCACTTCAGGAGCAGTTTCGTGTGCATCAGCGCGCCGCGTGGTTAGAAGAAAATAAAGCCTCTATCGAGGCTATTAACCAGTGGGTAGAGGAAAACGGCTCCTTTAGTGACTTTCAGAGATCTTTCTGATGAAGCAATATTTTGCTTATGAGAATGAAGGTAGGGGTAAAACGGCATATCCCTGGCTAATCAATATGCAGCATCCCGTGGCCAATGTGATGAAGCACCTTCTTGTCGCCCCCGCCGTTGAACTTAGCCATCTTCGAGGCGTTCAGCCACCTGGGAAAGTATGCCCTGTCGTTGAGATAGCGGGTAAGCCCTGTGTGGTCATGATGCACATGATGGCAGGCATTTCACCAACAGAGTTGGGCAGGTGTGTCGCCGATCTTACGCAAAACCGGGCGTCATTGCGTGATGCGCTCGATTTTCTCATCAACGGTTACTAAGCCTTTTTTGTCAGCCGCAAGGTAAGGTATATTTCGCCCTTCACAGGAGAAACTATGCTGCCAGAACAATCAACCCGATTAAATAAATACATTAGCGAGAGCGGAATTTGCTCACGTCGCGAAGCAGACCGTTACATCGAACAGGGTAACGTGTTTATCAACGGCAAACGCGCCACCATTGGCGACCAGGTTACGCCCGGCGACGTGGTGAAAGTAAATGGTCAACTCATCGAGCCGCGTGATGCAGAAGACCTGGTATTTATCGCGTTGAACAAACCGGTTGGCATCGTTAGCACCACCGAAGATGGCGAGCGCGATAACATCGTTGATTTCGTCAACCACAGCACCCGTATCTTCCCGATTGGCCGCCTGGATAAAGACTCCCAGGGGCTGATTTTCCTCACCAACCATGGCGATCTGGTTAACAAAATCCTGCGTGCCGGTAACGATCACGAGAAAGAGTACATTGTGACGGTGAACAAAGCGGTCACCGATGAATTTATCCAGGGCATGGGCGCAGGCGTGCCGATTTTGGGCACCGTCACGAAGAAATGTAAGGTGAAGAAAGAGGGGCCATTCTCGTTTCGCATTACATTGGTACAGGGACTAAACCGCCAGATCCGTCGTATGTGCGAGCATTTCGGCTATGAAGTCACAAAGCTCGAGCGCACGCGCATTATGAACGTCAGCCTGTCCGGTATTCCGCTGGGCGAGTGGCGCGACCTGACCGGTGACGAGCTGATTGAGCTGTTCAGGCTGATCGAAAACTCCTCTTCTGAAGCGAAGCCAAAGGCGAAAGCAAAACCGAAAACGCAGGCGATTAAGCGCCCGGTCGTGAAGGCGCCGCCTGCTGAAGAAAAAGGGCGGGGCAAGCCCGCGGGGAAACGCTTTACCCAGCCGGGCCGTAAAAAGAAAGGGCGCTAATTAGCGCCTTCCACGGGTTGATGTATTGGCTGACCAGGAGAAGGTCGCCTCTGCATCCGGTTTATAAGCCTGCTCTTTTTTCAGCTTGCGGGCTTTCTTCGCCGCGGCTTCACGCTGCGCCATCAGTTTATCGATGTACTCTTTTTTAACCTGATTGGTTTCGGCGTTCGTTAGCGTACGGCCATGCGCGATACGGGCGCGATCGAGTAGCGTTTTGAGTTCGCGCTGCTCGGCTTCTGTCATCTCTTTCTGGGTCAAACGGGGTGTCGCCATTGCGAAGCCTCCTGAAGGGGAGGCTTCAGTGTAAAGCAAGTGTCGCCAATTAACCCTGCTTTACCGCATCTTTTTTCGGTTGTTCATCAATCGCTTTGCCGGACCAGTAGCCCGCCAGCAGAGAGCCGGACAGGTTGTGCCAGACGGAGAACAGCGCGCCCGGCAATGCCGCCAGCGGTGAAAAGTAGATCTTGCCAAGCGCCGCCGCCAGGCCGGAGTTCTGCATCCCCACTTCAATGGCCAGCGTGCGGCAGGTGGATTCATCAAAGCCAAAGAGCTTACCGCCCCAGTAGCCACTCAGCAGCCCGATAATGTTGTGCAGCACCACCGCAATAATAACGACAAAGCCGACGGAGGCGATATGTGCAGCCGAGCCGGCCACCACGGCGCTGATAATTGCCAGAATACAGACCATCGAAAAGGCGGGCAGATACGGCTCAACCGCCTTTACCACGCGCGGGAAAAGATGGTGAATAACCAGACCCAGCGCAATAGGGATCACCACGATTTGCAGGATGCTGAGCAGCATTCCCATCACATCCACCTGAATATGCGCATCAACGTACAGGCGGGTTAACAGCGGGGTGGCGATCACGCCCACCAGGGTCGACACCGAAGAGATAGTCACCGAAAGTGCGACATCCCCTTTTGCCAGATAGATCATTACGTTAGAGGCGGTTCCGCTGGCAACGCTGCCCACCAGTACCATGCCGGCAGAGAGGTCAGGCGGCATTTTAAACGCCATCGCCAGCAGCCAGGCGGCGAGCGGCATGATCAGGTAGTGCAGGAAAGTGCCCGCTGCGACCGGTGCCGGGCGCGACAGCACGCGCTTAAAGTCGTCGATTTTTAAATGGACGCCCATGCCGAACATAATCAGCATCAGCAGGGTTGTGATCCAGGGGCCAATGGCGGTGAAATGGGTGGGCGTGTAATACGCGAGTACAGAGAGCAGCAGTGCCCATAGCGGGAACAGCCTGGTGATAACGGCTAACATAGGTTTTCCTTGCGATTGTGTTGTGTTGTTTCTTTATAAAAAAAGCCGGGTTCGAGCCCGGCCATAGGTATTGTTTATCCTGCTAATGAATTTTATTCAAACAAATTCTCTTCATGATCCCGCGCGGAGGCTCTCCCAGCTCAGCCCAAAGCGGGCCAGGTATTTACGTAACCTGTCGGCATCGTTTGGATTCGCCTTTTTTAATCGCGAAACAGCAAAAAGCTCACGGCCCGCCTCGGAGAGTGAAGCACTGTGCCGACACACCTCCAGCACCGTCTCCAGCTGACGCTGCTCGAAGAGATCGATCTCAGGCAGTGGCGTTGTCGACGCTGTTTGCCAGCTGGCCTGCAGGCGCTCAATTTCCTCTTCTACCAGCACCAGGGTAATGCGTCCCTGTTCGGCAAGGGTCGCCATGCGCGCTATCGATGCGCTCAGTTCGCGGAAATTACCGCGCCACAGCGCGGAGGGAGAACTGGCGAAGCGCAGATAGCGCTCGCGCGCGTCTTTATCAAATCGTACCTGCGCCTGCGCTTCGGTCGAAAAACGGTGCAATTCGTACTCTACGTTCGGCGCAATATCCTCCCGGCGCTGTGCCAGCCCCGGCAGCGCAAAGCTCCACATATTGATACGGGCGTAGAGATCTTCGCGAAAACGACCTTCCGCCACCCACTGGCGCAGATCCCGATGAGTGCCCGCGATCAGCTGAAAATCACTCTGCACCTCTTTATCCGAGCCAAACGGGAAAAAGGTCTTCTCTTCAATGGCCTTTAACAGCATGGCCTGTTCGTCGAGGCCCAGTTCCGCAATCTCATCTAAAAACAGCACGCCGCCGTCGGCCTCGCGTAATAGCCCCGTTCGGGCCGTCTGCGCGCCGGTAAAGGCCCCTTTCACATGGCCGAACAACGTCGACATGGCGTTGTCGCCGCGCAGCGTGGCGCAGTTCACCGCGACTAATCTGCCAGAGACCCGATGGCGCGCCTGTTTAAGCTGATAAATACGGTTGGCGAGAAACGACTTGCCAGCCCCCGTCGGGCCTGTCAGCAGTAGAGGCGCTGTAGAACGCAGCGCAACGCGCTCAATCTGATCGATAAGGGCGTTAAAAGTGGCATTGCGGGTGTCGATTCCGGCTTTCAGGAACGAAACGGACTGCTGCTGCTCGCGCTGAAAGCGGCTGGTTAAGGTCGTATACCGGCTCAAATCCAGGTCGATGATTGAGTAACTGCCCGCGGCGATGGCCTCTTCCGGCGCGCCTCTGGCGGCCGGGCCGGTTTGCAACAGGCTGGCGGGGAGGTAGCGCGCTTCGGTCAGCAAAAACCAGCAAATCTGCGCCACGTGCGTCCCGGTGGTGATGTGCACCAGATACTCTTCATTGTCCGTATCGAAGGGGTAGTGGGTCGCAAAGTCGAGAAACGCAGCGTACACCTCTTCAAAATCCCAGGGGTCTTTTATGATGACCGGGCAAGGGCGAACCTCGGTATGGGGTGAAAGAAGGGCGATATCTTCTGCGATCTGCTGAGCCATGCTCTGATCGTGCGGCTGGTGAATGAGCTCCAGCCTGTCGACAGGAAAGTCTGGCTGCTGACACAGCCCGACGGTAGGCCGCCATTTGCGAAAGCGGTTTGCCCGTTTTCCACGTTTATCCATCACCGTGCCTAGCACGCCAATCACTACCCGCCGTTTCTTCATGTTTATCCCACAAGATAAAAGCCGATATCAAAAGATAAAAATTATCTGCAGATCATGCAATGTCAAAATAGACAATAAAAAATAAATATCCATTAATTCAGATACATAAAAATTTATTCGCCATTTTCCTTTTGTTGGCACGCTTATGGCAATAACTCCTCTGTCAGTACGTTGAGCACGCAGGGGGTTAAGGCCCCGCCGGCGCACCAGGAACGGCGAACACTGTTTTCCCGGGGCGTTCCGTCAACCAATGACACCCAGGGGTTCGATTCCCCATTCATTTCCCCAATGAAAACTGGTTGTGACTCGTAAAGGGTAAAGAGGGGCGGTGTTTAGCCCCAAAGAAGGTGGCCGGTAACGGTGCCGGATCGCAGGCAAGAGGGATCTCCCCTGCGATTTCGCTCCTGCACCCGCCCCTGATTTTAAAAGGAAAATAAAATGATAAAAAAAATTACGGTACGCAAAGGTCAACTGGCGCTGCTGGCGAAGCGTGGCGATTACTACAAGGTACTTGAGGCGGGTGAACACCGCCTGCCATGGTTCAACACGCCGGACGTATTAGTGGTTAGCCGCGACGGCAGTGAAGTCCCGGCAGCCCTCGCCGACTATTTACGCCGCTTCCAGCCAGCCTGGGTAGACACATACTGCCTGGTCGTTGAATTAACAGATAATGAAGTCGGGGTGTTGTACAGGAATGGCGTCATTGAGGAGGTGATCCCTCCCGCCTCCCGACGTCTGTTCTGGCAGGACGATGACGCGCTGAAGCTGGTGCGGTTCGACACGCGCCAGGTTCAGGTGCCCGACGACGTGATGGCTGCCGTATTGCAGCCCCGTCGTAACGGCGCGGTGAAAGGGCGTGACGCGATACAGGTGGTTCAGGTGCCCGCCTGGCACGTGGGGGTATTAAAAATCGATGGTGAAACCCAGCCGTTGTTAATGCCGGGCATGAGCGCCTGGTGGAAAGTGAATCATCTGGTCGAGGCGGAGGTAGTCGATACCCGTTTGCAGGTGCTGGAAGTGGCGGGGCAGGAGATCCTGACGAAGGATAAAGTGAACCTGCGCCTCAATCTTGCGGCGAACTGGCGTTATCGCGATGTGTTGCAGGCATTTGGCCAGCTTACCCGTCCGCTTGATCATCTGTACCGCGAACTGCAGTTTGCTCTGCGCGAAGCGGTAGGTACCCGTACGCTGGACGAATTGCTCGAAGATAAGCAGGTCATTGACGAGGTGGTCAGCAAGCAGGTTGATGCCCGAATGGCACCCTTTGGGATCGATATCGCCTCTCTAGGGGTGAAAGACATTGTCTTACCGGGGGATATGAAAACCATCCTCTCCCGCCTGGTTGAGGCTGAAAAATCGGCGCAGGCTAACGTCATCCGCCGACGCGAAGAGACCGCCGCCACCCGTTCGCTGTTAAATACGGCGAAAGTGATGGAAAACAACCCGGTCGCTCTGCGCTTAAAAGAGCTGGAAACGCTGGAAAGAGTGGCAGAACGCATCGATAAAATCTCGGTGTTTGGTGGCCTGGATCAAGTCCTGCACGGATTAGTGAATCTAAAGGGGTAGTGCAATGCAGCATCACGAATTTCAACTTTTGACGGCGCAGAACAGTGCGCCGGTAAAAATGTGGACCCATGGGGTTCCGGTCGAGCCCGAGGCGCAAGAGCAACTGCTGAACACCGCAAGAATGCCCTTTATCTTTAAACATCTGGCGGTGATGCCGGATGTGCATCTCGGTAAAGGGTCGACCATTGGCAGCGTCATTCCGACCAAAGGGGCCATTATTCCGGCGGCGGTGGGCGTCGATATCGGCTGTGGGATGATCGCCGTGCGCACCTCGCTGGTGGCCAGCGATCTGCCAGATAACCTGAGCGGATTGCGTAGCGCCATTGAGCGGGCGGTGCCGCACGGACGGACTAACACCCGTTCTCGTCGCGATAAAGGGGCCTGGGAAACGCCTCCTGCGGAAGTGGATACCCACTGGGCCGGGCTGGCGCCGCGCTTCAAACGGCTGGCGGATAAATACCCTCAGTTGCTGAAAACTAACCATTATCAGCATCTGGGTACGCTGGGCACCGGTAACCACTTTATTGAAGTGTGCCTCGATGAACAGCAGCGAGTATGGGTGATGCTGCACAGCGGTTCGCGCGGCGTAGGAAATGCGATTGGCAACCTGTTTATCACCCTGGCCCAGAAAGATATGCAGCAACATCTCGCGCATTTGCCGGATAAAAACCTGGCGTATTTCCAGGAGGGGAGCCGCCACTATGACGACTACATCGAAGCCGTGGAGTGGGCACAGGATTTTGCGCGTCATAACCGCGAGGTGATGATGTCCCGGGTACTGAGCGCACTGTCACACATAATCGCCAAACCCTTTATGACTCAGCAAGAGGCGGTCAATTGCCACCATAACTACGTGCAGAAAGAGCACCATTTTGGCGAAGAAGTGCTGGTTACGCGTAAAGGGGCGGTGTCGGCGCAAAAGGGGCAGTTGGGGATTATCCCCGGTTCAATGGGGGCGAAGAGCTTTATCGTGCGCGGGTTGGGCAATGAAGAGAGTTTTTGCTCCTGCAGCCACGGGGCCGGACGTGTAATGAGCCGGACGGCGGCGAAAAAACGGTTCACCGTGGCGGATCAGATCCGCGCCACCGCCCATGTGGAGTGCCGGAAAGACAGCGAGGTGATCGATGAGATCCCCATGGCATATAAAGACATCGAAGCCGTGATGGCGGCGCAATCGTCCCTGGTCGAAGTGGTCCATACCTTGCGTCAGGTGGTCTGTGTAAAAGGATAAAAAGATGGCAAATAACGGAGTCGATGCCGCCATGCGTGACCGCGTGCGGCAGCAGCTAGAAGAGGTCGAACGGCGCTTTAACGTGAAGGTGCTTTACGCCTGCGAATCGGGCAGCCGGGGCTGGGGCTTTGCCTCACCGGATAGCGACTACGACGTACGCTTTCTCTATGTGCATCAACCTGAATGGTACCTGCGCGTTGAGCCGCAGCGCGATGTGATAGAGCTGCCGATAGATGACGAACTGGATGTTTGCGGCTGGGAATGGCGCAAAGCGCTGGGCTTGCTCAAGGCGGCGAACCCCACCTTAATCGAGTGGCTCGATTCACCGGTGGTCTATCAGCAGAACGACGCGGTATTAGCGGAGCTGCGAGCATTAGTCCCGCAGTGGTTTTCTCCGGTGCGGGCACGCTGGCACTACTACTCCATGGCACGGAAAAACTTCCGCGGCTATTTGCAGGGGGATGAGGTTCGGCTGAAGAAGTACTTTTACGTTCTGCGTCCGCTGTTAGCGGTGCGCTGGGTCGAAGCGGGCAGAGGGGTGCCGCCGATGCGGTTTGCCGAGCTGTTGGCAGGAAGCGAGCTGGAGCCGCCGCTACGCCAGGAAATAGATGAACTCCTGGCTATCAAACAGCGCGCCGGTGAAGCGCAGTACGGCCCCCGACGGCCGCTTCTGCACGCGTTTTTGCAGCAAGAGCTGGCGCGGGGTGAGGTGCCGCCTACGCTGCCTGATGGCCGTGAAGGCGACATAAAAACGCTGGATGCCCTGTTGATGAAAACAGTGCTGGCGAGCTAAAAAAAGCCCGGTTGCGATGGCACCGGGCTTTTTTATTATTCGAACAGGTTCTGGTGCAGCTTCTGCACGACCTGCTCCGCTTCGGCACCCGGTACCAGGAAACAGAGGTTATAGCTGGAAGCGCCATAGCAAATCATACGGATATTAAACGGATCCAATACCCCGAAGACCTCTTTACCCACGCCACAGGCGCGAGAGAGCTGGTTACCGATAATTGCCACCAGCGCCAGGTTCTCTTCGACTTCCACGCGGCACAGCGAAGAGAGCTCCATCAGCAGCGACTGAGTCAGCAGCGTATCGCCGGTAGAGGTTGAGCCGGTGGTATCCAGCGTCAGGGCGATGCTTACCTCAGAGGTGGTGATCAAATCTACCGAGATATTATGGCGCGCCAGGATACCAAACACTTCTGCCAGAAAACCGCGGGAATGCAGCATATTCAGGCTGTGCAGGGTCACCAGGGTCTGCTTGCGACGCAGGGCCAGCGCGCGGAACAGCGGTGGGTTTTCGGTGTTTTTACACACCAGGGTTCCGCCGGCTTTTGGATCTTTACTTGAACCCACAAAGACCGGAATATCGCTGCGAACGGCCGGCAACAGCGTCGCCGGGTGCAGAACTTTCGCCCCAAAGGTGGCCATCTCTGCCGCCTCTTCGAAGGCGATAACATCAATACGTTTTGCTGCCGGTACTACGCGAGGATCGGTGGTGTAAATGCCTGGTACGTCGGTCCAGATATCGACGCGAGACGCGTGCAGCGCTTCGCCCAGCAGTGCGGCGGTGTAGTCGCTGCCACCACGGCCCAGGGTGGTGGTACGGCCTTTCGCTTCGCTACCAATAAAGCCCTGAGTAATGACCATGCCTTCCGCCAGGCGCGGGGCCAGCTGTTGCGCGGTAAGCTCTGCCAGCGCGGCAATGTCGGGCTCGGCGCGGCCAAAACGGTCGTTGGTGCGCATCACTTTACGCACATCAAACCACTGGGCCTGAACCTGACGTTCACGCAGAATTTCGACAAACAGCAGGGTGGACATCAACTCACCGTGGCTGACCAGTTCGTCGGTGAGCGCGGTAGAGGTCGCCAGCGAGGCGGCTTCTGCCAGGGTGGTGATGTTCTCAAGCAGACGTTCGATCTCCTCGCGAATCACGTTTGGATTCTGCATATGCTCAAGAATATCGAACTGAATTTGGCGCAAGGCGTCGAGTTTAACGAAGCGTTCAGTCGCTTCCAGTCCTTCTGACAGCGCAACCAGCAGATTCGTCACGCCAGCGGATGCAGAGAGCACCACCAGGCGAGTATTCGGATCGGCCAGCACCACATCGGCGCTGCGGTTCATGGCTTGATAATCAGCCACACTGGTGCCGCCAAATTTAGCGACCACAAAACTCGTCATAACAACCTCGTGTCAGGGAATGAATAAAGCGACCGTGGCACAAGATTGAAACGAAAACAGGTGCAGCCGCAGATTACGGCCCTATAAATAAAATGCGGGGGAAGTCCTGTCAATGCTGGGATTATGCGGATTTTTCATGGGGGGGTACCCCTCAGTAACAGGACTTATAACAGGCCATTATTTTATCCTTCGTTTTTGCCCTTTCTGGACAACAATCCACCGCGTCAGGGAGAGAGTACAGCAGCTATACTTTCCGGGTCTTTTCACATGCGTTTGATGCAGACCAGGGCAATGGCATAAAAACCATCACAATTTCTGTTCGCAGGCGCTACAATCGACCGCAGTCACAATTCTCAATTCAGAAGAGTATTGCTATGAAAAACATCAATCCAACGCAGACTTCATCCTGGCAGGCTTTACAAAAGCACTTTGACGAAATGAAAGACGTTTCGATCGCGGACCTCTTCGCAAAAGACGCAGATCGTTTCAGTAAGTTCTCCGCGACCTTTGACGATCAGATGCTGGTGGACTTCTCTAAAAACCGTATCACTGAAGAGACGCTGGCCAAACTGCTGGACCTGGCGAAAGAGACCGATCTGGCCGGGGCGATTAAGTCCATGTTCTCTGGCGAGAAGATCAACCGCACCGAAGACCGTGCCGTGCTGCACGTGGCTCTGCGTAACCGTAGCAATACACCTATCATCGTTGACGGCAAAGATGTGATGCCGGAAGTGAACGCGGTGCTGGAAAAAATGAAAACCTTCTCAGAAGCCATTATTTCGGGCGACTGGAAAGGCTATACCGGTAAAGCGATCACCGACGTGGTGAACATCGGTATCGGCGGCTCCGACCTGGGTCCGTTCATGGTGACCGAAGCGCTGCGCCCTTACAAAAATCATCTGAATATGCACTTCGTCTCTAACGTCGATGGCACTCATATCGCGGAAGTGTTGAAGAAAGTGAACCCGGAAACCACGCTGTTCCTGGTGGCATCAAAAACCTTCACCACCCAGGAGACCATGACCAACGCCCACAGCGCGCGTGACTGGTTCCTGAAAACCGCGGGCGACAACAAACACGTGGCGAAACACTTCGCGGCGCTCTCTACCAATGGTAAAGCGGTTGGCGAATTCGGTATCGATACGGCCAACATGTTCGAGTTCTGGGACTGGGTGGGCGGCCGTTACTCCCTGTGGTCCGCCATTGGCCTGTCGATCATCCTCTCCGTAGGCTTCGACAACTTTGTTGAACTGCTCTCCGGCGCACACGCGATGGATAAACACTTCTCCACGACGCCTGCCGAGAAAAACCTGCCGGTGCTGCTGGCGCTGATCGGGATCTGGTACAACAACTTCTTCGGTGCGGAAACAGAAGCCATCCTGCCGTACGACCAGTACATGCACCGCTTTGCGGCCTACTTCCAGCAGGGCAACATGGAATCCAACGGTAAGTACGTTGACCGTAATGGCAACGCGGTGGATTACCAGACCGGCCCAATTATTTGGGGTGAACCGGGCACCAATGGTCAACACGCCTTCTATCAGCTGATTCACCAGGGCACCAAAATGGTACCGTGCGATTTCATCGCCCCGGCTATCACCCATAATGCCCTGTCTGACCACCACCAGAAGCTGCTGTCTAACTTCTTCGCCCAGACCGAAGCGCTGGCGTTTGGTAAAGCGCGTGAAGTGGTAGAGCAGGAGTACCGCGACCAGGGTAAAGATCCGGCTCAGCTGGACCACGTGGTGCCGTTTAAAGTGTTCGAAGGCAACCGCCCAACCAACTCCATCCTGCTGCGCGAAATCACTCCGTTCAGCCTGGGGGCGTTGATTGCGCTGTATGAGCACAAGATCTTCACCCAGGGCGCGATCCTGAATATCTTCACCTTTGACCAGTGGGGCGTAGAGCTGGGTAAACAGCTGGCTAACCGCATCCTGCCTGAGCTGAGTGATGATAAAGATATCGCCAGCCACGATAGTTCAACCAACGGTCTGATTAACCGTTATAAAGCGTGGCGCGCGTAATAAATGAGTCATAAATGATGCCGGCACCATGCCGGCATTTTTTTATCGGACTATTCTTGTTGTCCGTTACCTTACGCAAATTTCTATTATAAGTTTTATCTGAAAAGGCCAAATAGCCCAATAGTTATCAGGGTCTATTTTAGGAGTATACGCAGAACCCGTCTCTCGCTGTATATTTTAATTAATTGAAATTAATGGTTTTTTAATTCATTAAATAGACTTTTTATTTCCCTGCATCCAATTATCTGAAAACCTTTCTGTTATTTCCCGCTGCGTCAATCCGTCTGCTTTAGTTGTGTATACTCGATCCCGCCTGAATTTCTTTTCAGGTAAATCTCCATTCATTCATTGAAGGGAAATTGATATGAAGAAAGTACTTTATGGCATTTTTGCCATATCTGCGCTTGCGGCAACGTCTGCCTGGGCAGCACCGGTTCAGGTCGGTGAAGCGGCGGGTTCGGCTGCGACGTCTGCGTCTGCGGGGAGTTCTACCGCAACCGCGACCAGCACCGTAGGCTCGGCCGTGGGTGTCGCGCTGGCGGCAACCGGTGGCGGTGATGGTTCCAATACCGGAACCACGACCACAACCACAACAAGCACCCAGTAATACCGGGTGTATTAACTCTAACCACACTTCGGTGTGGTTATTTCGCCCCTTCGGAGAAGAGTCGTGAAGCGACCTGCAATCATCCTGATTTGCCTGCTTTTACAGGCCTGCTCAGCCACCACTAAAGGGCTGGGCAACTCACTGTGGGAGAGTCTGTTCGGAACGCCGGGTGTACACCTGACCGATGACGATATCCAGAACATGCCCTACGCCAGCCAATACATGCAGTTAAACGATGGCCCGCAACTGTTTGTGGTACTCGCTTTCGATGAAAACGGGCAGCAGAAATGGGTGACGCAGGATCAGGCCACCATTGTTACGCAGCATGGCCGCATAGTGAAAACACTGCTCGGCGGCGACAATCTGCTGGAGGTGAATAACCTCGCGGATGACCCGCTTATCAAGCCCAATCAAATTACCGACGGCGCAAGCTGGACGCGGACGATGGGCTGGACCGAACACAAACAGGTGCGCTATGCCACTGCGCGGTCGGTCTTTCGCTGGGATGGCAGCGACAGCGTAAAAGTCGGCAGCGACGAGACTCACGTTCGCGTGCTGGATGAAGCCGTCACGACCGATCAGGCCAGCTGGCATAACCGTTACTGGGTGGACGACGAAGGGCAGATACGCCAGTCGTTGCAGTACCTGGGCGCCGATTTCTTCCCGGTGAAAGCGACCCTGATTAAGGCAGCGAAACAATGAACATCAAACTCTGCGTTGCGCTGTTAATGTGCCTGAGTGCGCCGCTGGCGTGGTCGGCGGGCACGGTTAAGGTCTATATCGCCGACAGCAAAGAACCCAAAACCTTATCCAATGCGGAACACCTCCTCGATCTGGTTGGACAGCCTCGTCTGGCAAACAGCTGGTGGCCGGGAGCCGTAATCAGTGAGCGTCAGGCCACGGTGCGTGCAGAGCAGCAGCACAAGGCGTTGCTGGCAAGGCTGACCGGGCTTGCTGGCCAGGCCTCTGGCGACGATACGGCGGCAATCAACGCCGTACGCCAGCAGCTGGAGCAGATTGCCGTGACCGGACGTCAGCAGATAAATCTTGATCCCGATGAAGTGCGCATAGCGGAAAACGGCAATCCGACGCTGCTGGGGGAGTACAGCCTCTGGATCCCCGCCAAACCTGGCACCGTGACGGTGATGGGGCTGGTCAGCAGCCCGGGCAAAAAGCCGTTTACGCCGGGGCGTGATGTGGCGAGCTATCTCGACGAGCAGAGCCTGTTAGCGGGTGCTGAGAAGAGCTATGCGTGGGTCGTTTATCCGGATGGCCGTACGCAGAACGTCCCGGTGGCCTACTGGAACAAGCGTCATGTGGAGCCCATGCCGGGCAGCGTGATTTTTGTCGGCTTTGCCGATCACTTCTGGACGAAGGCGTATGACGGTCTCAATACCGACATCCTTCACTCCCTGACGCATCGGATACCGGATTGATGAAAAAAACTTATCTCTACAGCGCCCTGGCGCTGTGTGTGAGCGCCGCCTGCCACGCAGAAACGTATCCGGCCCCGATCGGGCCGTCACAGTCGGACTTTGGTGGTGTGGGGCTGCTGCAAACGCCTACCGCCCGCATGGCGCGGGAAGGGGAGATCAGCCTTAACTATCGCGATAACGATCAGTATCGTTACTACTCCGCTTCGGTACAGCTTTTCCCGTGGCTGGAAACCACTCTGCGCTACACCGACGTTCGCACCAAAAAATACAGCAGCGTAGAGTCTTTCTCTGGCAATCAGACTTACAAAGATAAAGCCTTCGACGTAAAACTGCGCCTGTGGGAAGAGAGCTACTGGATGCCGCAGGTCTCCGTCGGGGCGCGCGATATCGGCGGTACAGGTCTGTTCGATGCCGAGTACCTGGTGGCCAGTAAAGCCTGGGGCCCGTTTGATTTCAGCCTCGGCCTGGGCTGGGGATATCTCGGCACCAGCGGTAACGTCAGTAACCCGTTCTGTTCATACAGCGACAAATATTGCTACCGCGACAACAGCTATAAAAAGGCCGGTTCGGTCAATGGCGATCAGATGTTCCACGGCCCCGCTTCACTGTTTGGCGGCGTAGAGTATCAGACGCCCTGGCAGCCGCTACGCCTGAAGCTGGAGTATGAAGGGAATAACTACAGCGAAGATTTTGCCGGCAAGCTCGAACAGAAGAGCAAGTTTAACGTTGGCGCCATTTATCGCGTAACCGACTGGGCCGACGTGAACCTCAGCTACGAGCGGGGCAATACCCTGATGTTTGGCGTGACCCTGCGCACCAACTTCAATGATATGCGACCGTCATACAACGATAACGCCCGGCCGAAATACCAGCCGGAGCCGCAGGATGCCATCCTCCAGCATACGGTTGTTGCCAACCAGCTCACGCTGTTGAAATACAACGCCGGCCTCGCGGATGCGAAGATCCAGGTGAAGGGCGATACCCTGTACGTGACCGGCGAGCAGGTGAAATACCGCGATTCAGGAGAAGGGATCGAACGCGCCAACCGGATCATCATGAACGATCTTCCCGACGGGATCCGCACGATCCGCGTAACTGAAAACAGACTTAACCTGCCTCAGGTGACCACTGAAACGGATGTGGCAAGCCTGCAGCGCCATCTGGCGGGAGAGCCACTGGGACATGAGACCGAACTGGTTCAAAAACGGGTGGAGCCGATAGTGCCAGAGAGCACCGAGCAGGGCTGGTATATTGATAAACCGCGCTTCGATTTCCATATCGATCCGGTGCTAAACCAGTCCGTCGGTGGGCCAGAAAACTTCTATATGTACCAGTTGGGGGTGATGGCTACGGCGGATCTGTGGGTAACGGATCACCTCCTGACCACCGGGAGTCTGTTTGGCAACCTGGCGAATAACTACGACAAGTTCAACTACACCAACCCGCCAAGCGATTCGAAGCTGCCGCGCGTGCGTACACATGTACGTGACTATGTGCAAAACAACGCGTACGTGAACAACCTGCAGGCCAACTATTTCCAGTACTTTGGCAACGGCTTCTACGGCCAGGTGTACGGAGGCTATCTGGAGACCATGTATGGCGGCGCGGGGGCCGAAGTGCTTTACCGTCCTGTCGACAGCAACTGGGCGTTCGGTCTGGATGCCAACTACGTGAAACAGCGTGACTGGCGCAGCGCGCAGGACATGATGAAGTTTACCGATTACAGCGTGAAAACGGGCCATCTCACCGCCTACTGGACGCCGTCGTTTGCTCAGGATGTGCTGGTGAAAGCGAGCGTTGGACAGTATCTGGCGGGGGATAAAGGCGGCACGCTGGATATCTCGAAACACTTCGACAGCGGCGTGGTTGTCGGTGGCTATGCGACCCTCACCAACGTGTCGCCGGATGAGTACGGGGAAGGGGACTTCACCAAAGGGGTGTATGTCTCTATTCCACTGGATCTCTTCTCATCGGGCCCGACCCGCAGCCGCGCGGCCATTGGCTGGACGCCGCTGACCCGCGACGGGGGGCAACAGCTTGGACGTAAGTTCCAGCTGTATGATATGACCAGCGATAAGAGTATTAACTTCCGCTGAGGCTCCTCGCCCTAACCCTCTCCTCAGTGGCGAGGGTTCGGTTTTCTCCCTCTCCCTGAGGGAGAGGGTCGGAGTGAGGGTAACAAACTCCGAATCGAGTAAAACATAAACAAAAAATATAGATCCCCGTCACATTTTTGCGTTATACAGGAACCTCACCCTGGAGAATGAGGTGCTGTATGACATCCCTGACCCGCCCGCGCGTTGAGTTCATCTCAACCATCCTCCAGACCGTGCTGAACCTCGGTCTGCTAAGCCTTGGTCTAATTCTGGTCGTCTTTCTCGGCAAAGAGACGCTGCATCTGGCCGATGTCCTGTTTGCCCCTGAACAAACCAGCAAATACGAGTTGGTCGAAGGGCTGGTGGTCTACTTTCTCTACTTTGAATTTATCGCCCTGATCGTGAAGTACTTCCAGTCTGGCTTTCACTTTCCGCTGCGTTACTTTGTCTACATTGGCATTACGGCGATTGTGCGGTTGATTATCGTTGATCATACCTCGCCTCTCGACGTGCTGATCTACTCGGCCGCCATTCTGCTGCTGGTGATCACCCTCTGGCTGTGCAATTCCAAACGCCTGAAGCGGGAATAAAAAAAAGGCGCTCCGAAGAGCGCCAACAACAGTCACAGTGAATTTAAGGCAATTTGAGGGATAACAGTGGCATAGAACAATGAAACTTAACCTTTCACTCCGCCTGCGGTCAGGCCGTTAACCAGCCAGCGTTGAGCCAGCAGGAATACAACGGTGATCGGAATGGCAGAGAGCACAGCGGCGGCGGCAAAGTCGCCCCACAGGTAGTTTTGTGGGTTCAGGTATTGCTGCATCCCAACCGCCAGCGTGTAGCTGTTTACATCACGCAGTAGCAGAGACGCGACCGGCACTTCGGTGATGGCCGCAATGAACGACAGAATAAACACTACCGCCAGAATCGGCACCGACAGCGGCAGCAGCACCAGACGAAATGCCTGCCACGGGGTTGCGCCATCGAGCGACGCCGCCTCTTCCAGCGAGTTGTCGATGGTTTCGAAATAGCCCTTAATCGTCCAGACATGCAGCGCAATCCCGCCCAGATAGGCGAAGATCACGCCGCCGTGGGTATTGAGGCCGATAAAGGGCACATACTGACCCAGACGGTCAAACAAGGCATATAACGCTACCAGCGACAGTACCGCCGGGAACATCTGGAAAATAAGCATCCCTTTCAGCAGCGTGGCTTTCCCCGGGAAGCGCATACGGGCAAAGGCATAGGCGCAGGTGGTGGAAAGGGTCACGATGCCAATGGCCGTAATGGTAGCCACCTTCACCGAGTTCCACAGCCATAACAGCACCGGGAACGGCGGCGGCGTCACGCGGCCATCTGCATGTTCAACGCTGAAGCCCAGCGCCAGCTTCCAGTGCTCCCAGGAGATCTGTTCCGGGATGAGACTGCCGGTGGCGAAGTTCCCCGAACGCAGCGAAATAGCGATAACCATCAGCAGCGGGAACATGATCGCCGCGATAAAAATCAGCAGCCCCAGGTGGGTAATCAGTAAACGTAACTTTTGCGATTTGGGTTGGACCATAGCCATATTCATTACCCTCCTTAGTCAAACTTCATGCGGGTTGCTTTCAGGTTCACGATAGCCAGCGCGCCCACCAGCAAGAAGATCAGCGTGGCAATTGCCGCCGCCAGACCAAAGTCCTGGCCACCGCCGCCCTCAAAGGCGATACGGTAGGTGTAACTCACCAGCAGGTCGGTATAGCCTGCCGGGGTGGTGGTGCCCAGGCGATCCGGGCCGCCGTTGGTTAACAGCTGGATCAGCACGAAGTTGTTAAAGTTAAAGGCGAAGCTGGCGATCATCAGCGGCGTGAGCGGCTTAATCAGCAGCGGCAGCGTAATTTTGAAGAAGTTCTGGAACGGGGTTGCACCGTCCATCGCCGAGGCTTCGTACAGATCGTCCGGAATCGCCTTCAGCAGCCCCATGCACAGAATCATCATGTACGGATAGCCAAGCCAGGTGTTGACGATAACAATCATGGTACGGGCGGTGGTTGGGTCGCTGAACCAGGCCGGTTTGATGCCAAATAGCGCGCTCAGCATCATGTTGATCTCACCAAAGCTCTGGTTAAACAGCCCTTTGAATATCAGAATCGAAATAAACGAGGGCACGGCGTAGGGCAGAATGAGCAGCACCCGGTAAATCGCTTTACCTTTGAGCGACTCCCACTGCACCAGACAGGCCAGCACCATGCCGACGGCCACGGTCAGGATCACCGTCAGTACCGAGAAGACTACCGTCCAGATGAAGATCGCGAAGAACGGTTTCTGAATACCTTCATCAGTAAAGACGCGGGTAAAATTGTCCCAGCCGATGGTCACGGTATAGCCCGGGCTGAGCTTCTCATCACCCCAGGTGCCGTCGGCGTTTACCGCCTGATAAAAACCGACATCGTTATTCGGACGGTACTTCACGCCGCTCTGGTTGTTGGTCAGGGTACCGTCATCGGCCAGGGTATACAGCGGCTGGGTGCCGGAGAACTGGCGCAGCGAACTCATGGTCACTTTGCTCTCATCCGGCAGCATGGCGGTGAGCTGGGTCAGCGCCTGACGATTTTGGGTAATGACACGCAGATTCGCGCGTTCGCCTTCCGGCAGGGCCGCGGCCTCTTTCAGAGTCAGCTTTTGTTCACCGCCAAATTTGAAGGCATCAGAAACATAGACCTTTTGGCTTTCCTGGTCAGTAAGCGCTAACTTCCATTGGTCACCGTCAGGATACAAGCCAAAATTAAAGCTTTTACCCGCTTGGTATGAGCGATCCATCAGCACCTGTTGGGCGCGCTCTTGCGCAAGCTGGTTGGTGCTACTGTAGTTAGTAAACGCGATCGCGATAGTACAGATTAACGGGAACAGGACAAACAGACCCATCCCGGCCACGCCCGGATAAACATAACGCCACGCGTAGGCTTTTCGATTAGCGAAGATATAGAGGCCAACCGCGCTCAAAATCAGCGTCATGCCGGCAAACAGGTACTCCCCCTGGGCGTACATCAAAACAACAAGGTAACCCACCAGCAGGGCAAGCAGACCAATCACTGACCATTTCAGCGTGTCGCTTTGCCACCAGTGTTTCTTTTTAATGACATCCATGGGGTTCTTCCTCAACAGCGTTTTATCTTTTCTTCCTCTCCTGCGAGAGAGGGCCGGGGCGAGGGGTACAGATAGCGACAACCCTTGCCCTAACCCTCTCCCGGGGGAGAGGGAATTACGGCATTACTTGGTAATACGTCCCTGAGCATCTTTCAGCGCCGCATCGACAGTCTGACGACCGCTTGCTGCGTTGATGACCGCGGTACGGGTGGCATACCAGAACGCTGCCATTTGCGGGATGTTCGGCATGATTTCGCCTTTCTTGGCGTTATCCATAGTGGCCGCAATACGTGGATCTTTTGCCAGCGTATCCTGGAAGGATTTCAGCGCCACGGCACCCAGCGGTTTGTCTTTGTTCACCATGTCCAGACCGTCGTCGGTCAACAGGTAGTTCTCCAGGAACTCTTTCGCCAGTTCTTTGTTCGGGCTGGCGGCGTTGATACCGGCACTCAGCACGCCAACGAAGGTTTTAGACGGCTTGCCTTTGAAGGTTGGCAGCACCGCTACGCCGTAGTTGATTTTGCTCTTGTCGATGTTGGACCACGCCCACGGACCGTTGATGGTCATCGCGGTTTCGCCCTTATTGAAGGCGGCTTCGGCGATGGAGTAATCGGTATCCGCGTTCATGTGTTTGTTCTTGATCAGGTCAACCAGGAAGGTCAGACCCGCTTTCGCGCCTGCGTTGTCCACACCAACGTCTTTGACGTCGTATTTGCCGTTTTCAAACTTGAACGCATAACCGCCATCGGCAGCAATCAGCGGCCAGGTGAAGTACGGCTCTTGCAGGTTGAACATCAGCGCGCTCTTACCTTTGGCCTTCAGCTCTTTATCCAGCGCCGGGAGCTCTTCCCAGGTTTTTGGCGGGTTAGGTACGAGGTCTTTGTTGTAAATCAGGGAGAGCGACTCAACCGCCACCGGGTAGGCGATCAGCTTGCCGTTGTAACGCACGGCATCCCAGGTGAACGGGACCAGCTTGTCCTGGAAGGCTTTATCCGGCGAGACTTCCGCCAGCAGGCCAGACTGTGCGTAACCACCGAAACGGTCATGCGCCCAGAAGATGATGTCCGGGCCGTCGCCGGTCGCTGCAACCTGCGGGAATTTCTCTTCCAGCTTATCCGGGTGTTCGACGGTGACTTTGATACCGGTGTCTTTCTCGAATTTTTTGCCCACTTCGGCCAGGCCGTTATAGCCTTTATCGCCGTTAATCCAGATAACCAACTTACCTTCTTCGATCTTGGCCAGAGCCGGGGCGGAAATCATCATTGCTGCCAGGGCGGACAATGCGAAAACGCGTGCGCCAGTCTTGATATTCATATCTGCCATCCTTTTTATGATGTGCTGTGGATACAATGAGGTAGTTCAACGTGGCTCAGTCTCCTTATTTGACATCCTCTTTCCATCCTCCTTGACCCTACGCCCCACCCCCTCAATGTGTGATCTGCGTTGCATAAATTTGAGTTATGCGTACTGGCGCACATAAACAGGCAGTGAATTTTGCCATCTGCATCACGATTTTCGCCTCCGCCCCCGCTCGCCGGGGGCAGAGCCTGCTCTCTCATCCTCCCGCCTCCTCCCCCATAAAAAAGCCAGGGGGTGGAGGATTCGCGACGCGACGCGTTACCGCATAGTCAGCCCATCTTGAATGTTTCTGTCGATGACGGGTTGTAACAAAGGGAGTAGGGGATGGCGAGCGTACAGCTGCGTAATGTAACGAAAGCCTGGGGCGACGTGGTGGTGTCGAAAGACATCAACCTGGATATCCAGGAAGGTGAATTCGTGGTGTTTGTTGGCCCGTCAGGTTGTGGTAAATCCACGCTGCTGCGCATGATTGCCGGTCTTGAAACCATCACCAGCGGTGATTTGTTCATTGGCGACACCCGTATGAACGATGTGCCGCCCGCTGAGCGCGGCGTGGGCATGGTGTTCCAGTCTTATGCCCTCTATCCCCATCTCTCGGTTGCCGAGAACATGTCTTTCGGCCTCAAGCTGGCCGGCGCGAAGAAAGAAGTTATCAACCAGCGTGTGACTCAGGTTGCCGAAGTGCTGCAGCTGGCGCATCTGCTGGAACGTAAACCGAAGGCGCTCTCGGGCGGCCAGCGTCAGCGCGTCGCGATTGGCCGTACGCTGGTGGCTGAACCACGCGTCTTCTTACTGGATGAACCCCTGTCGAACCTTGATGCCGCGCTGCGCGTGCAGATGCGTATCGAGATTTCCCGTCTGCACAAACGTCTGGGTCGCACCATGATTTACGTCACCCACGATCAGGTCGAGGCAATGACGCTGGCCGACAAAATTGTGGTGCTGGATGCCGGCCGCGTGGCGCAGGTGGGTAAACCGCTGGAACTCTATCACTATCCGGCAGATCGCTTTGTTGCGGGCTTTATTGGCTCGCCGAAGATGAACTTCCTGCCGGTGAAAGTGACGGCGACCGCCATCGAACAAGTTCAGGTTGAGCTGCCGAACCGCCAGCAGGTGTGGTTACCCGTCGAGAGCACCAACGTGACCGTTGGCGCCAACATGTCTTTGGGCATTCGCCCGGAGCACTTACTGCCTAGCCACATCGCCGATGTGACGCTGGAAGGTGAGGTGCAGGTAGTAGAACAGTTAGGCCACGAAACTCAGATTCATATCCAGATCCCCGCCATCCGTCAGAACCTGGTTTACCGCCAGAATGACGTGGTGTTGGTAAAAGAGGGTGCCACATTCGCTATTGGCTTGCCGCCAGAGCGCTGCCATCTGTTCCGTGAGGATGGCACCGCATGTCGTCGGCTGCATAAAGAGCCCGGCGTTTAAGCATTCCAAAACATACACAAGCTCACGAGGCCGCCACCCGTGGCCTGACGAGTGAAGTGTAAAAAAGAAAAGCAATGATCTCAGGAGATAGAATAATGATTACTCTGCGCAAAGTCCCTCTGGCGGTCGCCATTGCGGCAGGCATCCTGTCTGCCCAGGCCGGCGCTGTCGACTTTAAAGGTTATGCTCGTTCTGGCATTGGCTGGACCGGGAGTGGCGGCGAACAACAGTGTTTCCAGGCAACGGGTGCGGGTTCTAAATATCGTCTTGGTAACGAATGTGAAACCTATGCCGAAATTAAACTGGGCCAGGAAGTGTGGAAAGAGGGTGATAAGAGCTTCTACTTCGACACCAACGTAGCCTACTCCGTTGCACAGCAGAACGACTGGGAAGCCACCGACCCGGCCTTCCGTGAAGCCAACGTGCAGGGTAAAAACCTGATTGAATGGCTGCCAGGCTCCACTATCTGGGCCGGTAAGCGCTTCTATCAGCGTCATGACGTTCACATGATCGACTTCTACTACTGGGATATTTCAGGTCCGGGTGCGGGTCTGGAAAATATCGATGTCGGTTTCGGTAAACTCTCTCTGGCGGCAACACGTTCCTCTGAAGCGGGTGGCTCTTCTGCCTTCGCTAGCAACAACATCTACGACTACACCACCCGTACAGCAAACGATGTTTTCGACGTTCGCTTAGCCCAGATGGAAATCAACCCGGGCGGTACGCTGGAGCTGGGTGTGGATTATGGTCGTGCAAACGAGCGTGATGACTACTATCTGGTTGATGGCGCATCTAAAGATGGCTGGATGTTCACCGCTGAACATACCCAGAGCATGCTGAAAGGCTTTAACAAATTCGTTGTCCAGTACGCAACGGATTCAATGACTTCTCATGGTAAAGGACTGTCGCAGGGCGCAAGTATCGGAACTTCCGATGACATTAACTATGCCATGGATAATAACGGTCACCTGATACGACTCCTTGACCACGGTGCGGTCTCTCTGGGTGACAGCTGGGATCTGATGTATGTCGGTATGTACCAGGACATCAATCTGGACAGCAACAATGGGACTAAATGGTGGACTGTGGGCGTGCGTCCTATGTACAAATGGACCCCAATCATGAGTACCCTGCTTGAAGTTGGCTACGACAACGTTAAGTCTCAGGAAACAGGCGATACCAACAATCAGGTTAAAGTCACTCTCGCACAGCAATGGCAGGCGGGTGATAGCATCTGGTCTCGTCCGGCTATCCGTATCTTCGCCACTTACGCGAAGTGGGACGAAAAATGGGGTTATGCGCCAACAGGTAAAAACACTATCGCAGGCTATGCCCCTGGCATCGCTTATAGCGATACCTCGGCAAGAACCTTTAGCCGCGGTGACAACGACGAGTGGTCCTTCGGTGCCCAGATGGAAATCTGGTGGTAATAACGTCTTAATCTGACGTACAGACCAAACGAGGGGCGAAAGCCCCTCAATTCCTTCGGGACGGCGCGCTATTGCCTGGCTACCGCTGAACCTGTGCTTTTGAGGTGATTACAATGAAAATGAAAAAAAGTCTCGTTGCCCTTTGTCTATCCGCAGGGCTGCTGGCCAGCGTGCCTGCCGTTACCTTTGCTGACGTAAATTTCGTACCACAAAACACCACGGCGGCGCCGTCTGTACCGACCGCAGCATTGCAGCAGCTGGTCTGGACGCCTGTCGATCAGTCAAAACCAAAAACCGCCCAGCTTGCAACGGGCGGCCAGCCGCTGAACGTTCCCGGCATTTCTGGCCCGGTGCTGGCCTTTAGCGTGCCAGCGAATATCGGCGAAATCGCGCTGACCCTCACGAGCGAAGTGAACAAACAAACCAGCGTCTTTGCCCCGAACGTGTTGATCCTGGATCAAAACCTGACGCCAGCGGCGTTCTTCCCGTCTGACTACTTCCCGTACCAGGAGCCGGGCGTGATGAGCGCCGATCGTCTGGAAGGCGTGATGCGTCTGACCCCGGCGCTGGGACAGCAAAAACTCTACGTGCTGGTCTTCACCACCCCTCAGGATCTTCAGAAAACGACCACGCTGCTCGATCCGGCTAAAGCGTATGCCAAAGGGATCGGCAACGCGATTCCGGACATCCCCGATCCTATCGCCCGTCATACCACCGACGGCACCGTGAAGCTGAAAGTGTCGACCAATACCGCCTCCAGCGTACTGGTTGGCCCGCTGTTTGGCTCCTCCTCAAACGGCCCGGTGACCGTAGGGAATACCGCCGCCCCGGCCACGGCCTATGCCGCGCCAGCTCCAGCTCCGGTCGCCGCGCCAGCGCCTGCCCCGGCGAAGAAAGCCGAGCCGGTACTGAACGACACCGAAGCTTACTTCAATAACGCTATTAAGCAGGCGGTAAACAGCGGCGATGTCGACAAAGCGCTGAAACTGCTTGATGAAGCAGAGCGTCTGGGCTCCACATCGGCCCGTTCCACCTTTATCAGCAGTGTAAAAGGCAAGGGGTGACCGTCTCCCCACAATGCTGATTTTGTCAGTAGTTTGGTGCGCCCTGTCGGGCGCACTTTTTTTGCGGATGCCGCCTGTTGCATCCCTGTTGCGATAATGATCGCTAAGTTGCGTTTGCCCCCCCTCTGTTGCCATTTCTGCGATACAATAGCCTTACGTTATGTAACGGAGAGTCTGGCATGTCACATCCTGCGCTAACGCAACTGCGTGCGCTGCGTTACTTTGAAGAAATTCCCCCTCTGGATGCGGCGCAACTCGACTGGTTGTTGCTGGAAGATTCCATGACCAAACGTTTTGAGCAGCAGGGCAAACAGGTCACCGTCACCCTCATTCAGGAAGGGTTTGTCACTGCCGATGCCGTGCAGGACGAACTGCCGCTTTTGCCACAAGAGCCGCGCTACTGGTTGCGAGAAATTTTACTCTGTGCCGACGGGGAACCCTGGCTTGCCGGGCGCACCGTGGTGCCCGAGTCGACCCTCACCGGACCAGAGCTGGCCCTGCAGAAGATGGGCAAGACTCCGCTGGGGCGCTATCTGTTTACATCATCAGAGCTCACCCGGGACTTTATTGAAATTGGTCGCAATGCCGATCTGTGGGGGCGTCGCTCACGCCTGCGCTTAAGTGGTAAACCGTTAATGCTGACGGAGCTTTTTTTACCGGCATCGCCGTTGTACTAAGAGGAAGAGAGATATGGAGTGGAGTCTGACGCAGAACAAGCTGCTGGCTTATCACCGCCTGATGCGCACGGATAAGCCGATTGGGGCGCTGTTGCTGCTGTGGCCAACCCTGTGGGCGCTGTGGGTGGCCACGCCTGGCCTGCCGCCGCTGTGGATCCTGGCGGTGTTTGTAGCCGGCGTCTGGCTGATGCGTGCCGCAGGCTGTGTGGTGAATGATTACGCCGATCGGAAATTCGATGGCCACGTGAAGCGCACCGCTAACCGCCCGCTGCCCAGTGGCGCAGTGACCGAGAAAGAGGCTCGCACGCTGTTTGTGGTGCTGATACTTATCTCCTTCCTGCTGGTGTTAACCCTCAACACCATGACCATCTTGCTTTCGGTGGCAGCGCTGGCGCTGGCGTGGGTCTATCCCTTTATGAAGCGCTACACCCATCTGCCGCAGGTGGTGCTGGGGGCGGCATTTGGCTGGTCGATCCCAATGGCCTTTGCCGCCGTCAGCGAGACCGTGCCGCTGAGCTGCTGGTTGATGTTTCTTGCCAACATTCTCTGGGCCGTGGCTTACGACACCGAGTACGCAATGGTTGACCGCGATGACGATCTCAAAATCGGTATCAAGTCGACGGCGATTCTGTTTGGCCGCCAGGATAAGCTGATTATCGGCATCCTGCAGGTGGCGGTACTGGCCCTGATGGTGGCGATTGGCTATCTGAACGGGCTGAACGGGGTATTTTATGCTGCCGTGGTGGCCGCGGGTGGGCTGTTTGTGTATCAGCAAAAGCTGATTGCGAATCGCGATCGTGACGCCTGTTTTAAAGCCTTCCTGAACAATAACTACGTGGGGCTGGTACTGTTTTTAGGCCTGGCGGCGAGTTACTGGGCATAATGAAACGGCAGCCAGAAGGCTGCCGTTTTAACATTATCGACCTGCTTTTCAGCGCTATTCGCCCTGGGTGGCGCTCTCAATGGTTAAGCGCACATCCGAGGTAATCAGCTCTGCCAGCATCTGATAAACCTTCATGGTCTCTTCCGGCTCGGCATCACCGCTATCGCTAATATAGCCTTCGTCACGCAGCGTCAGCACCAGCGAGCTGAACACCGCCTTATCAAAGAACTCTGGCGCGTTAATGCCATGCAGCATCGACAGGCGCTGTGCCAGCGTGCGGCTCTCTTTCTCCAGCGTACCCCGATTAATAGACGGGTTCGCGCTCAGCAGCCAGAACGTAATGGCATAGCGTTGCAGCGTCTCACGCGCGCCTGCGGCCAGCAGCTGCAAGGTCCGGGAGCGGGACGGATTAATCTGCAGTACGTCATCCTTCAACGTAATCAGCCCCTGGCGCACCAGCTCTTCGCTCTGCTGATCCAGTACGCTTGCCAGCTCGTCCTTATCCCAGCGCAGGAACAGCTCGGTTTTAAGCATTGGATAGAGCACTTCAACATGATGCAGCAGCGCCTGACGCGTGATGTGACGATGCTGGGTGATAATGGCCGCCATCAGCGAAGGCAACATCAGCATATGGGCAATGTTGTTGCGATAGTAGGTCATCAGCACCGCCTGCTCGCGCGGCAGAATGATGATATCGCCGATGGTGTCTTTCTCTACCTCGAACTTATTCATCTGCAGCGCGTGGTCGATCAGATCGCTGGCGCTGACCGTTGGCACGGTGGAGTCCGGTGAATAAGGCACATTGCGCATCAGATTGAGGTAACAGTCGAGCTGTTCGGTCAGTTGCTCGCGGGTAAGCGAACGCTGACGCGACGCCAGCAACGCCGTACAGCACAGGTTCATGGCGTTAGCCGCACCCGCGTTGTTAATACGCACCATCAGCTCTGCGGCGATACCGTTCACCGTTGGCGTCAGCCAGGCCGGGCGTACGGCTTCAATCGGATCGATAGACTCACGCCACTCCGGAACATGGTTGTTCAGGTAGGTCATCAGCGGCATGGGTTCGCCAAAGTTCACATAGCCTTGGCCGAGATTACGCAGCTTGCTCAGCCCACGCAGCATCTGCGGTAGGCTTTCTTTCTCTTTAGTGGCACCGCGCAGCTCTTTTGCATAGGTTCCCACCTCCATCACATGCTCGTAACCGATGTAAATCGGCACCAGGGTGATAGGACGTGTACCGCCGCGCAGCATCGCCTGAATCGTCATCGACAGGGTTCCGGTCTTCGGATCGAGCAGACGCCCGGTACGGGAACGACCTCCCTCAACGAAGTACTCAACGGAATAGCCGCGGCTGAACAGCTCACCCAGATACTCGCGGAAGACGGTGGAGTAGAGCTTGTTGCCCTTAAAGGTACGGCGAATAAAGAACGCACCCAGGCGACGGAAAATCGGCCCTGCTGGCCAGAAGTTCAGGTTAATACCGGCTGCGATATGCGGCGGTACCAGGCCCTGATGATAGAGCACATACGAGAGCAGCAGGTAGTCCATGTGGCTGCGGTGGCAGGGCACATAGACAATTTCATGACCGTCGTGCGCCAGCTGACGCACCCGTTCGGCGTTATGAACGTTAATGCCCTGATAGAGGCGGTTCCACGTAAAGCTCAGGATACGATCGGAGAGGCGAATCATCTCGTAAGAGAAGTTCGCGGCGATCTCTTCCATCAGCGCAATGGCGTTCTGCTGCGCTTTTTCGTGGGAGATTTTTTTGCTGCGCGCTTCGTCTTCAACCGCACGGGCAATCGCTTTGGATGCCAGCAGTTTGTTGAAGAGATCCTGGCGGGCAGGCAGACGTGGCCCTACGGCAGCCAGACGCTGGCGGGCAAAGTGCATACGCGCCACGCGCGCCAGCTTCTGCGCGATAATCTTATCGGTGCCGTGCTCATCCGCCATCCGGCGCAGAGAGACGGACGGCGAGAAGCGCACAAAGCTGTCGCGACCAAGCCAGGTCACGGCGAAGAATTTCTGCACGCCGTTCAGCATACGCAGCGGCGGGTTCTCTTCCCCTTTTTCGCGTCCCGGGCGACGGCCAAACATGACCGAGACCGGCACCATCTGCACATCCAGATTCGGGTTGCTGCGGTGCAGATCGAGGTAGTCGTGGAACAGCTTGATGGACTCTTCTTTCGGCGTGTAATAGGTGAACACGCGCGGCCCGCCGTGGATAAAGACATAGCGCGGCAGCAGGGTGCCGTCGATCTCCAGCGGCTCCAGCGGGTCAGGTAAATCATGCGCCAGGCACTGGGCGCGCAGCGTCAGCAAGTCGGCCTTAGAGTTATAAGGCAAAACGTACATAATAGGGCGCGAGGTATCGAGCCCTAATTCCGGCGCAGGATTTGCCGGGATAGACTTGCTTTTTACCAGGACGCTTAATGGTAAATTAAGTAATTTGTAGTAAATTCTTGGCCAGCCAGACATAAACGATGTAAAGCCTCTGGTTAAAAATGCAATTGCGGCGCAAGGATAACAGAATGCGCACAAAATTTCTGTTGTTACCCGTCATACTTCAGGCGGTATGGCAACGCTCTATAGCTATAGTTACTGACGCTATTTTTCAATAAAGGTTCTTTTGATGGCCAATAATACCACTGGGTTAACCCGTATCATTAAAGCTGCTGGTTATTCATGGAAAGGGATCCGTGCAGCCTGGATCAACGAGGCGGCCTTCCGCCAGGAGAGCGTTGCCGTGATTGCGGCAATCATTATTGCCTGCTGGCTGGATGTCGATCCTATTACCCGCGTGCTGCTGATTGGCTCGGTGATGTTGGTGATGATAGTCGAAATTTTAAACAGTGCGATTGAAGCGGTAGTGGATCGTATCGGGTCTGATTATCACGAACTTTCCGGGCGGGCCAAAGACATGGGCTCGGCGGCGGTGTTGTTAAGTATCTTTGTCGCGCTCTTTACCTGGGTCTCACTGCTGTGGGGACATTTTCGATAAGCCTCGACAAAACGAATAAGTCTCTGGTTTTTTGTGCGGTTTATGGTTCCAAAATCGCCTTTGACTGTATATACTCACAGCATAACTGTATATACACCCAGGGGGCGGAATGAAAGCGTTAACGACCAGGCAGCAAGAGGTGTTTGATCTCATTCGGGATCATATCGGCCAGACGGGGATGCCACCCACGCGTGCGGAAATCGCGCAGCGTCTGGGATTCCGTTCTCCGAACGCCGCTGAAGAGCATCTCAAAGCCCTGGCACGTAAGGGCGTTCTGGAGATCGTCTCCGGCGCGTCTCGCGGCATTCGTTTGCTGGTTGAAGAAGAAGAGGGCCTGCCTCTGGTAGGCCGCGTAGCAGCGGGTGAGCCGCTGCTGGCGCAGCAGCACATTGAAGGTCACTATCAGGTTGATCCCGGTATGTTTAAGCCGAGTGCAGACTTTTTACTGCGCGTTAGCGGCATGTCCATGAAGGATATCGGCATTATCGACGGCGATCTGCTGGCAGTGCATAAAACGCAGGATGTGCGTAACGGCCAGGTGGTCGTGGCGCGTATCGACGACGAAGTAACCGTGAAGCGCCTGAAGAAGCAGGGCAACATTGTTCAGCTTCTGCCGGAAAACAGCGAATTCTCCCCCATTGTTGTTGACCTGCGTGAAAACAACTTCTCCATTGAAGGCTTAGCGGTTGGCGTTATCCGCAACGGCGACTGGCTGTAATCTCTTCCCGACAGGCTACGACTATGTCGTAGCCTGTTCTCTTTCTCTCTGGTTATTCACATGTCTCTGCTGACTACCGCCGATAAGGCGTTATGGCGTCTTGCGCTGCCGATGATCTTCTCCAATATCAGCGTGCCGCTGCTGGGGCTGGTCGATACGGCGGTGATAGGTCATCTGGATTCCCCTGTCTATCTTGGCGGCGTGGCCATCGGCGCGACGGCGACCAGTTTCCTCTTTATGCTGCTGCTCTTCCTGCGCATGAGCACTACCGGTTTAACTGCCCAGGCCTATGGCGCAAAAGATCCGTTGCGTCTGGCACGTGCGCTGGTGCAGCCGCTGCTGATGGCGCTGGGGGCCGGGCTGCTGATTGTGTTACTGCGAACCCCGCTTATCGATCTTGCCCTGCATATTGTGGGGGGGAGCGACGCGGTGCTGCTTCAGGCACGGCGTTTCCTGGAAATACGCTGGCTCAGCGCGCCGGCATCGCTGGCAAACCTGGTATTGCTCGGCTGGTTGCTGGGGGTGCAATATGCCCGCGCCCCGGTGATCCTGCTGGTAGTGGGTAACCTGATTAATATCGTGCTCGACCTGTGGCTGGTGATGGGCCTGAAGATGAACGTGCAGGGTGCCGCGCTGGCCACGGCGGTGGCAGAGTACGCCACGTTATTGATTGGCTTGTGGATGGTCTGGCGGGTACTGGCCCTGCGCGGCATCTCACTGGCGATGTTGAAAGCGAGCTGGCGCGGTAATATCCGCAAACTCATGGCTCTGAACCGCGACATCATGTTGCGCTCGCTGCTGCTACAGCTCTGCTTTGGCGCACTAACCGTATTTGGCGCCCGGCTGGGGCCCGAAATCGTCGCCGTCAACGCGGTTCTGATGACCCTGCTGACGTTTACTGCCTACGCGCTGGATGGCTTTGCCTATGCGGTGGAGGCGCACTCCGGCCAGGCGTATGGTGCCCGCGAAAGTGGCCAGCTACGCGAGGTATGGCGCGCCGCCTGTCGTCAGGCCGGGCTGGTGGCGCTGGGGTTTGCTCTCATTTATGCCTTAATGGGCGATCGCATCATCGCCTTACTCACCTCGCTACCTGAACTTCGCGAACTGGCGAATCATTACCTGGTCTGGCAGATAATATTACCGGTGGTGGGGGTGTGGTGTTACCTGCTGGATGGCATGTTTATTGGCGCCACGCGGGGCGCTGAAATGCGCAACAGTATGGCGATCGCCGCCGCCGGGTTTGGCCTCACGCTACTCACATTGCCCTGGCTGGGTAACCATGGTCTATGGCTGGCGCTGGCCGTGTTTCTGGCTCTGCGTGGCCTGTCGCTGGCGCTTATCTGGCGCCATCACTGGCGTAATAATACCTGGTTTATGTAGCGGTTTCGTTTGGCGTAACGGTAAAAGATTCTGAATAGTGCCTCGTTCGCCGAAGCCTTAACTATAATAATTATCAAGTCCAACAGGAAATGAACGTAACGGACGATACGAAGGCTAATCACCGAACGATGAGGATGCGATTATGAATAAAGACGAAGTCGGCGGTAACTGGAAACAGTTCAAAGGTAAAGCTAAAGAACAGTGGGGTAAGCTGACTGATGATGATATGACTATCATCGAAGGTAAGCGCGACCAGCTGGTGGGTAAAATTCAGGAACGTTATGGTTATCAGAAAGACCAGGCTGAATCGGAAGTGAAAGACTGGGAAACCCGTAACGATTACCGCTGGTAAGCCGGTAATACCCGTAGTACAAGGAAGTACACCCAGGGCGGCCTCAGGCCGCCCACGTTGTTTTTAGCGCGGCTTCTTCTTCAACTGAATGGAGTGATCGTGCTGACATTCACTCTGATGGCTACACGCCTCAACTTCAACGCAATCCACGCACAGCCCGTGCGCTTCAATCACATTGTGCCACAGAGCGAAGCCCATCTTTGCCGCAAGGGTGTGCATAATGTCTTCAATGCCTTCCGCACTCTCTTCCTTCACGCTGCCGCAGCGATCGCAGATAAACATGGCTGACGTGTGGGTCGGCTGATCGAACAGATGGCAAAGCACGTAGCTGTTCGTCGACTCCACCTTGTGGACAAACCCCTGTTCCAGTAAAAAATCCAGCGCACGATAGACCGTTGGCGGCTTCGCCTGCGGTTCACTGGCACGCAGCAGATCCAGCAAATCATAGGCGCTGATGGCCCCTTGCTGCAGACTGAGCAGGCGCAACACTTCAAGGCGCTGCGGGGTCAGGCGCACATTGCGTTGCGCACAGAGCTTTTCAGCCTGCGCCAGCAGCTCCTGCGTTGTGGTCTTTTCCATTAAGCACCTCGAAAACGTGGAATAACAAGTCATCACTTTACCATGTTCTGGTCAAAACACCGAGATCCGCGCCTTGTGCTATACCTGAGCCAATAAACAGAGGAATAAAACGATGAAAAAACCTGACTGTATACGGCATTGGCGCGACCTTGAGGGTCCCGATGATTCTACCTATCCCGACAGCGACGAGCGCTTTTCTATTGGTGCTCCGCTGGCGCGTGTGCTGGGACTGGGTCGGATAGGTATCCATCATGAGCGCCTGCCGCCAGGACGCCGTACCTCGTATCCGCATGCAGAAAGTGATGAAGAGGAGTTTGTGCACGTGCTGGAGGGGTACCCGCAGGTGTGGATAAATGGCTATCTCTGGGAGCTGGAGCCTGGCGACAGCGTCGGATTCCCCGCCGGGACGGGCATCTGCCACACCTTTATCAATAATACCGACGCGGAGGTTCGCCTGCTGGTCATTGGTGAAGCGAATAAAAAACACAACCGTATCTATTACCCGAAAAATGCCGTCTACGGCGCCACACGTGAAGATCGCTGGGTTGACCATCCACCGCAATTTTTTGGCCCTCACGATGGAAAACCTGGGCGAAAATAATTTCCTCTTCTATAAATATTGAGGGTCGTCACATATTAGAACAGGCCGGACAGGGAATTTAACTTAAGGAAATAGCAGGTCTTTTTGCACTTATTCACAGCAATAGTTTGCCCCTGTATGGGTGATAACAGACAGGGGTTGTTTAATAACAGACTATAAGACGAGAATACTGTGAAAAAACATTTTAAATTTTCGGTGGTTAGCATCGCTGTCTCCTTTTTTGTGGCAAATCAGGCGGGGGCAGCCAATACCTGGACAGAAGCTCGCGGCGACGCGATGGGTGGCACAGGCGTAGCATCGGCACATTATGGCAGCGCGGCGCTAATTAACCCCGCGTTGCTGGCACGCGCACAACAGGAAGATAACGTTACGATTATCCTTCCGACCGTTGGCGCGCAAATTAGCGATAAAGACAATTTGCAGGATGAAATTGATCACATTAACGATCGTGTCGATTATTACGATGATGTGGTTGATAACTTAACTCTGGAGAATGTTCTGCTCGATCCGCGCGGAACCGCATTGCAGTTCCAGGGGGCGGCGGGCGAACTGGCGGATGAGCTCGATTACCTGCGCGGCAAAACTGCCCGTGCCAGCGCGGGGGCCGGACTCACTGTTGCTATTCCCACCCAGCAACTCTCCATGGCGTTTGTGGCGAAGGGTTATGCGCGCGGTCGCGTAAGCACCTCCATCGATCAGCATGATGTGGATTATTTACGCGGGATTCAAAACAGTAACCTGAATAATCCGTTAAGCCCTGTTTATCTGGAAGCCGGGAAGGCGGCGCTGGGCGGATCTGACGAAATCACCAAAAACCTGAACTCAACCGCATCGGGCAGAGTAGCCATTGTCTCTGATTACGGTATTGCGATTGCTCGTCAGTTTGAGATGGGCGATGTGCCCGTGTCCTTAGGCGTGACGCCAAAGCTGCAAAAAACCTGGCTCTATAACTACACCACCTCTATTTACGACTACGACAGCAACGACTGGAACAGCAGTCGCTACCGTAATGACGACACCGGCTTCAACGTTGACGTGGGTATTGCCGCCGATCTGGGCGAGAACTGGACCCTGGGTCTGAGCGGGCAGAACCTTATCTCACGCGATATTGATACTCGAGATGTCCGCATCACCAATGGCTACACGGGTGAGGTGGTGAACTACAAAGATACCTACCAGATTCGACCGCTGGTTACCGCAGGGCTGGCCTGGCACACCGACCTGGTCACTATCAGCGCGGATGGCGATCTGACCGAAACCAAAGGCTTTAAATCGGAAGACACCTCGCAGTATGTGGGCGTGGGTGCCGAAGTGACGCCGCTGAGCTGGCTGGCGGTACGTGCGGGCTTCCGTGGCGATGTGAAAGGTAACGACAGCAATGTCTTTACTGGCGGTCTGGGCTTTGCGCCCTTTAACACCGTCCATGTCGATCTGACCGGTATTTACGGGGAAGATGAGACCTGGGGTGCCGGTGCGCAGCTCACCATGACCTTCTAAAGTAAACCGGAGGCGCTGCGCCTCCGGCTTCTCTTTGTGCTATAGTTACGCCCCCTTTTTACCAGATGCTTAAAACTTCGCCATGTCGTCAGAACTTCAGTCTGTTTACCCAGCCCACCGTTTCTCCATCGCGCCGATGCTCGACTGGACGGACAGGCACTGCCGTTATTTCCTGCGTTTGCTGTCGCGCAATACGCTGCTCTACACCGAAATGGTGACGACCGGCGCGATCATTCACGGTAAGGGTGACTATCTGGCCTACAGCGAAGAGGAGCATCCGGTGGCCCTGCAGCTGGGCGGTAGCGATCCGGTGGCTTTGGCTCACTGTGCCAGGCTTGCCGAAGCGCGCGGCTACGATGAGATCAACCTCAACGTCGGCTGTCCTTCCGACCGTGTGCAGAACGGTATGTTCGGCGCCTGCCTGATGGGCAATGCTCAGCTGGTTGCCGACTGCGTGAAAGCGATGCGCGATGTGGTCTCTATTCCCGTAACGGTTAAAACCCGTATCGGCATCGATGACCAGGACAGCTATGAATTCCTGTGTGATTTCATTAATACGGTTTCCGGCCGCGGTGAGTGCGAGATGTTTATCATCCACGCCCGCAAAGCCTGGCTCTCTGGCCTGAGTCCAAAAGAGAACCGCGAGATCCCGCCGCTGGACTACCCGCGCGTCTACCAGCTGAAGCGCGATTTTCCGCACCTGACCCTGTCTATTAACGGTGGTATCAAATCGCTGGATGAGGCGAAAGCGCATCTGGAGCACATGGATGGAGTCATGGTGGGCCGTGAGGCCTATCAAAAACCGGGTATTCTGGCCTCCGTTGACCGCGAAATTTTTGCTGTCGACGGCATCGACAACGATCCGGTCTCTGTCGTGCGGGCGATGTACCCCTACATTGAGCGCGAGCTCAGTCAAGGGACCTATCTTGGCCATGTGGCTCGCCATATGCTCGGCCTGTTCCAGGGCATCCCGGGGGCGCGCCAGTGGCGCCGTCACCTGAGTGAAAACGCCCATAAAGCCGGAGCGGATATCGAGGTGCTCGAACAGGCGCTCCGCCTGGTGGCGGACAAACGATAAATTTCGCTAAAAAATCGTCAAATAGACCACGCCCTGTCATTGTTACAGGGCGTTTTTGTATATAAATCAAAGGGCTAAAAACTGGCATGAATCTTGTAATGATGTGCATATCATGGTGACATTACCTGGGAGAGAGTCATGCTGGAATTGCTGTTTGTTGTGGGATTTTTTGTGATGCTCCTGGTCACAGGGGTATCCCTGTTGGGAATTATTGCCGCGCTGGTGGTGGCAACCGCAGTGATGTTTGTCGGCGGTTTGTTCGCCCTGATGTTTAAAGTTCTGCCCTGGTTGTTGCTGGCCGTGGCCGTCGTCTGGGCGATACGGGCGATAAAATCACCAAAAGTCCCGAAGTATCAGCGCAATAACCGTTTTCGTTACTAAGGTATTGAGGGGTTCGTCACAACCCTGCAACTTTTCCGGCGGCGGGGCTTAGAACGGAATAGGATTTACTTATCAAATCTGTCACTATGACTGCCGTTAAAGAATTCATCGTGCTGTACCCTACATACAGCCGAACTAAAAAAAAGAAAGGGCTTCCTACGGGAAGCCCTAATTCTTTATACGCATCATGGAATTAACAGACTCGACCCCTGCGTTGCCCGACTCTCCAGTATCTCATGCGCGCGCTGCGCATCGCTTAGCGCATATTTCTGCGCCTTTGCAACATCGACTTTGATAACGCCGCTGGCAATCAGCGAGAAGAGCTCATTGCTGGCCTCCTCTAACTCTTCGCGGCTGGTGATGTAACCCTGCAGGGAAGGGCGGGTCACGTACAGCGAGCCCTTCTGATTCAGAATGCCAAGATTAACCCCTGTAACGGCCCCGGAGGCATTCCCGAAGCTCACCATCAGGCCGCGACGTTGCAGACAATCCAGCGACGCCTCCCAGGTATCTTTCCCCACCGAGTCATACACAACCCGCAGCTTTTTGCCGCCGGTGATCTCTTTGACCCGCTCAACAATGCTCTCTTCGCGGTAGTTAATCACCTGCCACGCCCCCGCCTGCTGTGCGCGCTGCGCTTTTTGCGCACTGCCGACGGTACCAATCAGCTTCGCCCCCAGCGCTTTTGCCCACTGGCAGGCAATTAGCCCTACGCCGCCTGCGGCAGCATGGAACAGAAACGGCTCGTCCGGCTTGATCTCATAGGTTTTGCGCAGCAGGTAGAAGACCGTCAGCCCCTTCAGGAATGATGCCGCCGCCTGCTCAAACGAGATAGCCCCAGGAAGGATGGCGGCTTTATCCGCCGGCACGTTATGCACCGAGCTGTAGGCCCCAAGGGCGGATTGCGCATACACGACACGATCGCCCTCCTTGATGTGTTTCACCGCGCTGCCCACTTTTACAACGATACCGGCAGCTTCGGTGCCCAGTCCGCTGGGCAGCGACGGGGGTGGGTACAAACCGCCCCGGATATAGGTATCAATATAGTTAATACCAATCGCTTTGTTCTCGACCTGAACCTCGTTATCGCCAGGCGGTGCGGGGGTAAACTCCACCGCCCTCAACACGTCCGGACCGCCATGTTTCTGGAACTCAATGCGTGTTGCCATGCTCCCTCCGTAAGAAAAATATGGTAATCTTTCGACCCACTCTTTATCTCGGTAACTCCATTCACTATGGCAGGAAACAAACCCTTCAACAAACAGACTGAACCTCGTGAGCGCGATCCACAACTCGCCGGGCTGAAAGTCCCGCCGCACTCGATTGAAGCGGAACAGTCGGTGTTGGGTGGGTTAATGCTGGATAACGAGCGCTGGGACGACGTCGCCGAGCGCGTTGTGACGGATGATTTCTATACCCGTCCGCACCGCCATATCTTTACTGAAATGGCGCGTTTGCAGGAGTCAGGAAGCCCCATCGACCTGATTACGCTGGCGGAATCGCTGGAGCGTCAGGGTCAACTGGATACCGTAGGCGGCTTTGCCTACCTGGCTGAGCTGTCAAAAAACACTCCAAGTGCCGCAAACATTAGCGCTTATGCCGACATCGTCCGCGAACGTGCTGTTGTTCGCGACATGATCTCTGTGGCCAATGAGATCGCCGAAGCCGGTTTCGATCCCCAGGGACGTAATAGCGACGAACTGCTGGATCTGGCGGAGTCTCGCGTATTCAAAATCGCTGAAAGCCGCGCGAACAAGGATGAAGGGCCGAAAAACATCGCGGAAGTGCTTGATGCCACCGTATCGCGTATAGAGCAGCTCTTCCAGCAGCCGCACGACGGCGTCACCGGGGTTAATACCGGCTATGACGATCTGAATAAAAAGACCGCCGGGCTTCAGCCTTCGGATCTGATTATCGTCGCGGCGCGTCCATCGATGGGTAAAACGACATTTGCGATGAACCTCGTCGAAAATGCGGCGATGCTGCAAGATAAACCGGTTCTTATTTTCAGCCTCGAGATGCCCTCTGAGCAGATTATGATGCGTTCTCTGGCGTCGCTCTCGCGCGTGGATCAGACCCGCATCCGTACCGGCCAGCTTGATGACGAGGACTGGGCACGCATCTCTGGCACCATGGGCATCTTGCTGGAAAAACGTAACATCTACATTGATGACTCCTCCGGCCTGACGCCAACGGAGGTGCGCTCCCGCGCGCGGCGTATCGCGCGCGAACATGGCGGGATCGGTCTTATCATGATCGACTACCTGCAGTTGATGCGTGTGCCGTCACTGTCCGACAACCGTACGCTGGAGATTGCCGAAATCTCCCGCTCGCTCAAGGCGCTCGCCAAAGAACTTCAGGTGCCTGTTGTCGCCCTCTCGCAGCTGAACCGCTCTCTGGAACAGCGCGCCGATAAACGCCCGGTCAACTCCGATCTGCGTGAATCGGGCTCTATCGAGCAGGATGCCGACTTAATCATGTTTATCTATCGTGATGAGGTGTATCACGAGAACAGCGATCTGAAAGGGATCGCGGAAATCATTATTGGTAAGCAGCGTAACGGCCCCATCGGCACCGTGCGCCTGACCTTTAATGGGCAATGGTCGCGCTTCGATAACTATGCGGGACCGCAGTACGACGACGAATAACTCTCCATCATTCTTCACGCCGCAGGGGCATTGACTGCGCCCGCTCACCCCGGTCACTTAGTTTACTCAGCTCCCGGGGATTCACGGGCTTGTCGCCTTCCTGCAACGCAAAGGATTTTGGAGAGTCTTTTTATTAAGGAATTCACATGCAAGCGGCAACTGTAATCATTAACCGCCGCGCTCAGCGTCACAACCTGCAATGCCTGCGTGAACGGGCACCCGCCAGTAAACTGGTTGCAGTCGTGAAAGCGAACGCTTACGGACACGGTCTTCTTGAGACCGCGCGAACGCTCCCCGATGCCGATGCTTTTGGTGTCGCCCGTCTTGAAGAGGCCCTCCGCCTACGCGCAGGGGGCATCTCTCAACCCATCTTACTGCTCGAAGGCTTTTTCAACGCCGCGGATCTGGACGTCATCGCAGCGCAGCAACTGCATACCGCGGTGCATAACGAAGAGCAACTGGCCGCTCTGGAAGCTGCACAGCTCAGCACGCCAGTCACCGTGTGGATGAAACTGGATACCGGTATGCACCGGCTTGGAGTGCGTCCGGAGCAGGCTGAAGCGTTCTGGCAGCGTCTGAGTCAGTGCAAAAACGTGCGTCAGCCGGTCAATATCGTCAGCCATTTTGCCCGCGCCGATGAGCCCGAGTGTGGCGCCACGGAACAGCAGCTGGATCTGTTTAACACCTTCTGCGAAGGCAAACCCGGCCAGCGTTCCATCGCGGCCTCTGGCGGTATTCTGCTGTGGCCTCAGTCGCACTTCGACTGGGTGCGCCCGGGCATTATTCTGTATGGCGTGTCGCCGCTCGAAGACCAATCCTGCGGAGCGGACTTCGGATTTCAGCCGGTGATGTCTCTGGTTTCAACGCTTATTGCCGTGCGCGAGCACAAAGCCGGGGAGCCGGTCGGCTACGGTGGCACCTGGGTAAGCGAACGCGATACCCGTTTAGGCGTGGTGGCGATGGGCTACGGCGACGGCTATCCGCGTGCGGCGCCCACCGGCACCCCCGTACTGGTAAATGGCCGCGAAGTGCCGATTGTTGGCCGCGTGGCGATGGACATGATCTGCGTTGACCTGGGGCCGGCGGCTAACGAGCGCGCGGGCGATCCGGTGGTGATGTGGGGGGATGGCCTCCCGGTTGAGCGCATTGCAGAAATAACAAAAGTGAGCGCTTACGAACTTATTACGCGGCTCACCTCCCGCGTGGCCATGCATTACCTGGATTAAGATAGATTGGAGCGCGGTGAGATGCTGCGCCCCGATTCCCTTCACAAGGCTCGATCTTCTTTCGCTTCCGGTTTATTGTTGAAATCCCTGCCTTATAAAAATCCGGAGAACCATCGCGTGTTCCAGAAAGTAGACGCCTACGCCGGCGATCCCATCCTCTCCTTAATGGAGCGTTTTAAGGACGATCCCCGCAGCGATAAAGTGAACCTGAGCATCGGTCTTTATTACAACGAAGACGGCATTATTCCTCAGCTTAAGGCCGTAGCCGAAGCCGAAGCGCGCCTGAATGCGGTGCCGCACGGTGCCTCACTCTACCTGCCAATGGAAGGACTCAATACCTACCGCAATACTATTGCGCCGCTGCTGTTTGGTGCCGATCATCCGGTGTTGCAAAACAAACGCGTGGCTACCATCCAGACGCTGGGCGGCTCGGGGGCATTGAAAGTCGGTGCGGATTTCCTGAAAAAATACTTCCCGGATTCCGGCGTGTGGGTCAGCGACCCAACGTGGGAAAACCACGTCGCCATCTTTGAAGGCGCGGGCTTTACGGTAGATACTTATCCATGGTTTGACACGGAAACCAACGGCGTACGCGTTTCGGCGTTGCTGGAAAAGCTCACGACTCTGCCAGAACGCAGCATTGTGCTGCTGCATCCATGCTGCCATAACCCAACCGGCGCGGATCTCACAAACGAGCAGTGGGATGCGGTTATCGAGGTGCTGAAAGCGCGTAATCTGATCCCGTTCCTCGACATCGCCTATCAGGGCTTTGGCGCGGGAATGGAAGAGGACGCCTACGCCATTCGCGCCATTGCCAGCGCCGGGCTGCCCGCACTGGTGAGCAACTCCTTCTCTAAAATCTTCTCGCTCTACGGCGAACGCGTGGGTGGCCTGTCTGTGGTATGTGAAGATGCCGAAGCGGCCAGCCGCGTGCTAGGACAGCTGAAGGCGACGGTGCGTCGCATCTACTCCAGCCCACCGGCGTTTGGGGCGCAGGTCGTGGCCACCGTGCTGGGCGATGAGGCATTAAAAGCCAGCTGGCTTGCTGAAGTCGAAGCCATGCGTAGTCGTATCCTGACGATGCGTCAGACGCTGGTTGAGGTGCTAAAAGAGGCGGTGCCGGGGCATAACTTCGATTATCTGCTTAAGCAACGCGGTATGTTCAGTTACACCGGTCTCAGCGCAGCGCAGGTTGATCGTCTGCGAGAAGAGTTTGGCGTTTATCTTATCGCCAGCGGCCGCATGTGCGTAGCGGGGCTGAATACCCATAACGTCCAGCGTGTTGCACAGGCCTTTGCTGCTGTAATGTAAGCACTTACTTACCATGCCCTCTCTCGCTGAGTGAGGGCATCGGGTCACGCTCAACACTCTGTGATCGTCTTCTTTTTTCTTCATATTCATAAGTAAAAACTCCTTTCCTTCACCGCTTTCAGGGGTTATGGTCGGAGAGTTTTTTGACCATCCACTCAAATTAAAAGAATAAATGTCTGAATATTCAGGGGAAAACATGCGCAAGATCACACTGGCGCTCAGCGCCGCCTGCTTACTCTTCTCTCTCAACAGTTCCGTTGTTGCCCGCGCCTCCGCGCCCACGCCGTTATATAACGGCACTACCGCCGCAAAACTGGCGGAACAAGCCCCGATTCATTGGGTTTCTGTTGCCCAGATTGAAAATAGCCTGCTCGGTCGTCCGGCGATGGCGGTGGGCTTTGATATTGATGATACCGTCCTCTTTTCCAGCCCCGGCTTCTGGCGCGGTAAAAAAACATACTCGCCTGAGAGTGAGGCGTACCTGAAAAATCCCGAGTTTTGGGAAAAGATGAATAACGGCTGGGATGAGTTCAGTATTCCAAAAGAGGTGGCTCGCTCGCTGATTGCCATGCACGTAAAACGCGGCGATAGCATCTATTTCGTGACGGGTCGTAGCCAGACCAAAACCGAGACCGTCTCTAAAACCCTGCAGGGCCTTTTCGGCATCCCGGCCGCCAACATGAATCCGGTGATTTTCGCGGGCGATCAGCCAGGCCAGAACACCAAAACCGAGTGGTTGCAGCAAAAGCAGATCAAAGTGTTCTATGGCGACTCGGATAACGATATCTCCGCGGCCCGCGATGTGGGCGCCAGAGGTATCCGCGTGCTGCGCGCCTCTAACTCCACCTATCGACCACTACCGATGGCAGGGGCGTTTGGCGAAGAGGTCATTGTTAATTCGGAATATTGATCGCTGCCCGGTGCGGTCAGCGCACCGGGCATTTGATTATTTTTTAGCCCGATCGGGCTCTTCGGGTTTTACCTTTTGCCGTATTGCTGCACACTTAGAAGGACAATTCTTTCAATACGGAGCCGTTCATGTGGTATCAGCAAACCCTGACCTTAAGCGCGAAACCTCGCGGATTTCATCTGGTGACGGACGAAGTCATCGGGCAACTTCGCGACCTGAGCCGTATTAACGTCGGGCTGCTGCATCTGCTCCTGCAACACACTTCCGCCTCCCTTACCCTCAATGAAAATTGCGATCCCACGGTGCGTGCCGATATGGAACGACATTTTCTGCAAACTGTGCCAGACAATGCCCCTTATGAGCATGACTACGAAGGCGATGACGACATGCCTTCGCACATCAAATCGTCTCTGATGGGCGTCTCGTTAATGCTGCCGCTGCATAAAGGGCGGATACAGTTGGGCACATGGCAGGGAATCTGGCTGGGGGAACATCGCATCCACGGCGGCTCACGCACGATTATCGCCACCATCACGGGGGAATAAAGATGACCATTTCGGAGATATTACAGTACTGCATGAACAAAACCGGCGCGGAGCAGAGCGTGCACAGCGACTGGAAAGCCACCCAGATTAAAGTGGCGGATGTCCTGTTCGCGATGGTGAAAGAGGTCGAAGGGCGACCGGCGGCGTCACTGAAAACCAGCCCGGAACTGGCAGAACTACTGCGTCAGCAACACAGCGATGTCCGTCCCAGTAAACACCTGAATAAAGCACACTGGAGCACCGTCTATCTCGATGGATCGCTACCGGATTCGCAAATCTACTATCTGGTGGATGCCTCGTATCAGCAGGCAATTGAGTTGCTGCCGGAAGCGACCCGACAGCAACTTTCAGTGTGATGACTACAGCATCGGCTTAAGGAAACGTGCGGTGTGCGAGGCTTCGCACTCCGCGACGGTCTCTGGGGTACCGGAGACCAGGATCTCACCGCCGCCGCTACCGCCTTCCGGACCGAGGTCAACAATCCAGTCCGCGGTTTTGATCACGTCAAGGTTGTGCTCAATGACCACAATGGTGTTGCCCTGATCCCGGAGCTGATGCAGTACGTCGAGCAGCTGCTGGATATCCGCAAAGTGCAGGCCGGTGGTCGGCTCATCGAGAATATACAACGTCTGACCGGTACCACGTTTAGAGAGTTCACGCGCCAGCTTCACGCGCTGAGCTTCACCGCCGGAAAGGGTGGTTGCCGACTGCCCCAGGCGAATATAGGTCAGACCCACATCCATCAGCGTTTGTAGTTTACGCGCCAGCGCCGGTACGGCATCAAAGAACTCACGCGCCTCTTCGATGGTCATATCCAGCACTTCGTGGATGGTCTTGCCTTTGTACTTAATCTCCAGCGTTTCGCGGTTATAGCGTTTGCCTTTGCACTGATCGCAGGGGACGTAAATATCCGGCAGGAAGTGCATTTCAACCTTGATCACGCCGTCGCCCTGACAGGCCTCGCAGCGGCCGCCGCGAACGTTAAAGCTGAAACGTCCAGGCGTATACCCACGCGAACGTGATTCCGGCACACCGGCAAAGAGTTCACGCACGGGCGTGAAGACGCCGGTATAGGTCGCCGGGTTGGAACGTGGCGTTCGCCCGATAGGGCTCTGGTCGATATCGATTACCTTATCGAAGTGTTCCAGACCTGAAATTTCGCGATACGGTGCCGGCTCCGCCAGGGTCGCGCCGTTAAGCTGCGTCTGCGCAATAGGGAACAGCGTATCGTTGATCAGCGTCGATTTACCGGAACCGGATACCCCGGTGATGCAGGTAAACAGCCCAACCGGCAGCGTCAGCGTCACATCTTTCAGGTTATTGCCGCGCGCGCCGGTCAACTTAAGCACTTTTTCCGGATCCGCCGGAACGCGCTGTTTTGGCACGTCGATTTTACGCTTACCGCTCATGTACTGGCCGGTCAGCGACTCGGGCACCGCCATGATGTCGTTCAGGGTACCTTCTGCCACGACCTGGCCACCATGTACACCCGCACCGGGGCCAATATCGATCACGTGGTCGGCAGCGCGAATGGCGTCTTCGTCGTGCTCGACCACAATCACCGTGTTGCCGAGGTTACGCAGGTGGATAAGCGTACCCAGCAGACGTTCGTTATCGCGCTGGTGCAGGCCGATGGAGGGTTCATCCAGTACGTACATTACCCCAACCAGCCCTGCGCCGATCTGGCTGGCCAGACGGATACGCTGGGCTTCACCGCCGGAAAGGGTCTCTGCGGAGCGAGAAAGCGTCAGGTAGTTCAGACCCACGTTCACCAGGAATTTGAGGCGATCGCCAATCTCTTTCAGCACTTTTTCCGCGATTTTTGCTCGCTGGCCGGAGAGCTTCAGGTTGTTGAAGAAGTCCATCGCGTGGCCGATGCTCATGTCTGAGATGGTCGGCAGCGGGGTATTTTCAACAAAGACGTGGCGTGCTTCACGACGCAGACGTGTGCCATCACATGTGGCGCAGGAGCGGTTGCTGATGAACTTCGCCAGCTCTTCTCGCACCGCGCTGGATTCTGTCTCTTTGTAGCGGCGCTCCATGTTGTGCAGCACCCCTTCAAAAGGATGGCGTCGCACGGAAGTATCACCGCGATCGTTCATGTACTTGAACTCGATGTTCTCTTTAGCGGAACCGAACAGGATCACTTTGTGCACGTTTGCGCTCAGGCTGGCCCAGGGGGCTTCAACGTCGAACTTATAGTGCTCAGCCAGCGACTTCAGCATCTGGAAGTAATAGAAGTTACGCTTATCCCAGCCGCGGATCGCGCCGCCAGCCAGCGACAGTTCCGGATTCTGGATCACGCGGTCCGGATCAAAGTACTGCTGCACGCCCAGGCCGTCACAGGTTGGGCAGGCGCCCGCCGGGTTGTTAAACGAGAACAGACGCGGCTCAAGCTCGCGCATGCTGTAACCGCAAATCGGGCAGGCGAAGTTGGCGGAGAAGAGCATCTCTTCCGCTTTGGTATCGTCCATATCTGCCACTACCGCCGTACCGCCGGAGAGATCCAGTGCGGTTTCAAACGACTCGGCCAGACGCGTTGCCAGATCTTCACGCACCTTAAAGCGGTCGATAACCACTTCGATGGTGTGTTTCTTTTGCAGCTCTAGCTTTGGCGGATCGGAGAGATCGCACACTTCTCCGTCAATACGGGCGCGGATGTAACCCTGGTTGGCCAGGTTTTCCAGCGTTTTTGTGTGCTCGCCTTTACGCTCTTTGATAATGGGAGCCAGCAGCATCAGGCGTTTGCCCTCTGGCTGCGCCAGTACGTTATCCACCATCTGACTGACGGTTTGCGCGGCCAGCGGCACGTCGTGGTCCGGGCAGCGTGGCTCACCAACGCGGGCATACAGCAGACGCAGGTAATCATGGATTTCCGTGATTGTCCCTACCGTCGAACGCGGGTTGTGCGAGGTAGATTTCTGCTCGATTGAGATGGCCGGCGATAGCCCTTCAATATGGTCTACATCCGGCTTCTCCATGAGCGACAGGAACTGACGCGCATAGGCTGAGAGTGATTCAACGTAACGACGCTGCCCTTCGGCATATAAGGTGTCGAAAGCCAGAGAAGATTTGCCAGAACCCGACAACCCGGTCACGACGATCAGTTTGTCGCGAGGGATGACGAGGTTGATATTCTTGAGATTGTGGGTGCGGGCGCCCCGAACTTCGATCTTATCCATTCACCTTTCCCGGTTGGAACACGGAATGCCTGGTTTGTTTGAAGGACAACCGGCATAAACGGCTAATTATGACACAAATTAACCTGTTTGAATATACAGTATTGGAATGCAAATTCCGGCGGGTTGTGTAACAATGTCGAGCTCGCGAGAGTTTTCTGGACCCGCCACGCAACTATGCAAATTGACGCGTGGAAATGGTACACTCGCGCGTTTACACTATTAAGAAACGTATTCAGGAGACACGATCATGGCCAGCAGAGGCGTAAACAAGGTGATTCTCGTCGGTAATCTGGGCCAGGACCCGGAAGTACGCTACATGCCGAGTGGTGGTGCAGTTGCCAACATTACGCTGGCTACTTCCGAATCCTGGCGTGATAAAGCGACCGGTGAGATGAAAGAGCAGACCGAATGGCACCGTGTCGTGCTGTTTGGCAAGCTGGCAGAAGTGGCCGGCGAATATCTGCGTAAAGGTTCTCAGGTCTACATCGAAGGCCAGCTGCGTACCCGCAAATGGACCGATCAGTCCGGCGCAGAAAAATACACCACTGAAGTGGTGGTGAACGTGGGCGGCACCATGCAGATGCTGGGTGGCCGTCAGGGCGGCGGCGCACCGGCGGGTGGCGGTCAGAACCAGCAGCAGGGCGGTTGGGGTCAGCCTCAGCAGCCGCAGGGCGGAAACCAGTTCAGCGGCGGCGCGCAGTCCCGTCCGCAGCAGCAATCTGCTCCGGCACCGTCTAACGAACCGCCAATGGATTTTGACGACGACATTCCGTTCTGATTATCCGCATTTGCGATGCACATAAAAAAACCCAGACCATGTCTGGGTTTTTTATCGCTTATTTTCAGCATCAGGTGTACATCATCGGCCAGTCTGGCGGGGTATGGCTCATTGCCTCTACCATGATCTCTTTTACGTTATTCCAGATCACTGCCGCATCGATCAGCGTGATACCCAGTAACCCCGTCGCAAACCAGCAGGCAGCAGCGACACCCAGGAAGGTGCTAATCACCGCCAGCCCCGCGTAATCTGCTTTCCGGAACTGGATATTCAGCGTGCTGGCCAGAAACATCAGTACAGCGCTAAACAGCGGCCAGCGCAAAAGCACTACGCCGGTAGTAAGGGTTGCCATAAAACCGATCCTCAAAATGAACGTCGCCGGAAATAGCGATATTGCTCACAGAGGTGGCAAACTGGCTATCGGCAGACTTAGACACACAACAATGAAACAGCGTTTCTCGTTACACAAGATGTGTGAACTATATCACATTTGTTCTTTTATTCGCCAGTAGCGGAGCGCAAAAAAACGGCATCTTTTTAGCCATTTTAATTGCGTGGTTATTAGGACCAAATAAATATATCTTCGCTTGCTAAGGGACCTGTTTCACAGGCGTTTCCAGCGAATTCATCATGATAGATAAACTTGCACATGAATAAGCAATTTGTGCAATATTTACAGGCATTAAACTATGGATTATGCTTGAACGGACAAAAAAATTTACTCGTAATAAATAACTCAGGTATTTGAATTTTCTGGCTTTTATTATTTAACTGTTATTTTTTAAATACACACGCGTCCTTAAATGGCATCGAAAAGCAAATAATCATGGTATTGCTTTTCCAATCCTGACTTATTCGTTGCGGTCATTCTCTCTTATTTAATGAGCGCGAATAAACGATGAATGAATCATATCGCGAGATCGTTAATGACAGTACGGTGGCCCTGCGCACGCTGGCAAAACTTATGCCCCAGTTGTCTTCGCAATCAACGTTGCTGGAGTTGCTTGAGACAATTAACCACGCCTTTGGTGCCCGCCTGAGCTGGATTACCGTCGATGATGAGAACGGCCTTCAGCAGATAGTCAGTGCCGGAGAGCTCACCTGTCATTCACTGGAGGTCGGCAATTTTCTGGCGAGCACCCTGTTGCAGCGACATCACCGCGCGTGGCGTGTCATTTACTGGAAAGACAACATGGGTAAACACCTCTTTTCTGACCGTCATCCCGGTTATACCCAGCTGCAAAGCGGCGTACTTTGCAAAATCACCCCTCACGGTCACCTCTGTAGCGGCTATTTTTTCCTCGGTTTTTCTGATCCGCAGACGCCACTCTCTGTGCTGAAAGATATCGTGGTGATCCTGGTGGAAAAGCTGAAAGACTATTTTGTCGAAATTATTGCGCGCGAACGTACCGCCATTGAGATGCAGCGGGTCGTCACCCAATACCAAACCCTTTTCGAACGTGCCCCGGTGCTGATGAATTCATTCGATCGCCGTAGCCGCTGCGTGCTGTGGAACGCCGAGTGTGAAAAGGTCTTTGGCTGGAAAATGGCCGAGCTCAATGAGCATGCCGATCCGCTGGCGCTCTTCTATCCCGATCCTGAGGTTCGCCGGCGGGTGCGTGAATCCGTCAATACGGTCCCGCTCAATGATATGTACGAATGGCACCCGGTACGCCGGGATGGGGCACAGCTGACCATTCTCTGGTCGAATATCCTATTGCCGGACGGTTCAATCCTTAACATTGGGCTGGATATTACTGAGCGTAAGCGCGTCGAGAAACAGCTTGAGAAAAAGGCGACCACCGATGATTTGACCGGCTGCTTTAATCGATCGGCTATTCTTCAGCAGCTCACCACCGCGCTGGAGGTCAGTCATGGTCTCGCAGCCGAAACCCCCTTCTGCGTGGTGATGTTTGATTTGGATTTCTTTAAACAAATCAACGATCAATGGGGCCATCTGGTCGGCGATCGGGCGCTGGTACACTTTTGCGAACGCATCCGCGAGATGACCCCGGCCGACGCCGCACTCGGGCGGGTAGGCGGAGAAGAATTTCTGCTCTTGATGCCAGGCACGCACAGCGACGCGGCGCTGCAGCTCTCACTCATGCTGCATCAGACGCTGTTGACCCGGCCGTTACAGGTGGGCAACAGGGCGCTCACGCTCTCCTTCAGTGCGGGGATAGTAGAGGTGATGGGCGGTGGGCATGATACTTCCTCATTACTCATTCGCGCCGATAAAGCACTTTATGATGCCAAGCGGGCAGGAAGAGGAAAAACAATCGTCGCCGTTGATTATTTATAAATCACTCAACTCTGTCGAATGGGTAAATAGCCAGAACCGACATCACCCGATTGTGCTTTTTTCATGCTGTCAGTAGTTTGACTTAATCAGCGATCCGCTGTGGCGTAATCGAAAAAATCTGCCGTCGGTGCTGGAAAATTATTTAACTTAATAAAAACTGAACGCATACTTTTAGTTTGGCTTACGGACAAATATTATCGTCATAACCAAATATTAGGATTTTGATGATAAAAGTCAGTTGCTAACTTCGCATGATTCATGCAACGTAATCACCTGTTTATCAAAGCATCCGGCCTTCAATACTACAGGCACATTAAAAGCAGGGATATAGGGCGGAAATGAATCATAGCGCGCGCGGCAAGGTGCTGAGAGGTGTGGGGATCATCATGGTAGTTTTACTACCGGTGATGCTTGCGCTTTGGTTTGCCCAACTACGTGCTGTTTCAGAAACCCGTAATCAATTGCGCTCTTTCGCACAGCTTGCCTTAGATAAAACTGAACTCGTCATTCATCAAGTGGATTTAGCGCGCAATGCCGCTGAACACTATCAGGGTAATGTTTGCTCGCCTGCTCACCGCCAGTATATGTTGAATATTGTTCGCGGGCGTCTCTATATTGCTGATTTAATCTATGCCGAAGGGCGTGAATTTCGCTGTTCCACCGTATTGACGCCCGCCACAGCATATACCATCCCACACGCCAATTACACGCGTAAGCCTGATGTGGCTATATATTATTTCCGCGATACGCCCTTCTTTGCGGGATATAAAATGACGTATATGCAGCGCGGCAATTATGTGGTGGTGGTGAATCCGCTCTCATACAGTGAAGTAATGTCAACCGATCACTCCCTGGCGTGGGGTATATTTGATACGGTCACCAATGCTTTTTTCTCGGTCAGTGAAAACGCGGATAAAAATTTATTAAAAACGCTGACTGGCGATAAGGAAACCACGTTTCAGGAGGATGGCCGTTTTTACACCATCGTTCATTCAGAAAAGCGCCCCGTTGCGGCAATTGTTTCAACTACCAATCAACGTTTCTACGATGTGCTTTACCATGAAGCCACATTAACGCTGCCGCTGGGAATGATCTGTAGCGTCATCATATTATTAGTCTGGTCGCGAACTCGCCGTGAATTAAATTCGCCGGGGCGTTTATTGCACCGGGCGTTAAATAATCGCCAGCTTTGCGTGCATTATCAGCCAATTATCGATATCAAAAATAACGAGTGTGTAGGCGCGGAAGCGTTACTGCGTTGGCCCGGTTTTAGCGGCCCGGTGATGAGCCCGGCGGAATTTATTCCTCTGGCAGAAAAAGAGGGGATGATCGAGCGCATCACCGACTACGTGGTCGAAGAGGTCTTTAACGATCTCGGCCATTTTCTGGCGTCCAGACCGCACCTCTACGTCACCATTAACCTCTCGGCGTCAGATTTCCACTCCTCACGGCTCATCGCCATGATTAGCGACAAGGCTCGCCACTATTCCGTACGCGCGCAGCAAATTAAAATTGAAGTGACCGAACGTGGTTTTATCGACGTGCCCAAAACGACCCCGGTGATACAGGCCTTCCGGCAGGCGGGTTACGAGGTGGCGATCGATGATTTCGGTACAGGTTACTCTAACCTGCACAATCTCTACTCGCTGAATGTCGATATTCTCAAAATTGATAAGACCTTTATCGACACTCTCACCACCAACAGTACCAGCCATCTGATTGCCGAGCACATTATTGAAATGGCACAAAGCCTGCGTCTGAAGACCATCGCCGAAGGGGTGGAGACGGCAGAGCAGGTCGCCTGGCTACACAAACGCGGGGTGCAATACTGCCAGGGCTGGCACTTCGCAAAGGCGATGCCACCCCACGAGTTTATGACCTGGCAACAGCAGCCTATTGCGGGGCTGGTTGCCCGGCCTGTTAGTTAAGCTGGTGGCGATAGTCGCTGGGGGTACGATCGAACTCCCGGCGGAAAACGCGGGAAAACGTCTGCTGCGACACATATCCGAGATCCATCGCGATATCAAAAATCGGCCGCTGAGTGGTGCGTAGTGCCTGCGCGGCCATCAGCAATCTGCGCTGGCGGATATACTCACCCAACGTCTGACGCATAACATTGCGGAACATTCTCTGCAGGTACCATTTCGAGTAACCCGATTTTTTGGCTACCACATCAATGTTTAATGGCTGGTCGATGTGATCATCAATCCATTCAATAAGTGTCTCAATAATCTGTTGATGCGACATAAAGCTGCCTCTCTCTGGATACACCTGTATCTGTTGATTCGTCGTTTTGTCTGCGGGCGAGTATAATTCCTCAAGTTAACTTGAGGTAAAGGGGTTTTATGGAAAAGAAATTACCGCGTATTAAAGCGCTATTGACGCCAGGTGAAGTGGCGAAGCGTAGCGGGGTGGCGGTATCAGCGCTCCATTTCTATGAAAGCAAAGGGTTAATTAAAAGCATCCGGAACGCCGGGAATCAGCGGCGCTATACGCGTGATGTGTTGCGTTACGTTGCGATCATCAAGATTGCTCAGCGTATCGGCATCCCTTTAGCAACGATTGGTGATGCGTTAGGCGTGCTGCCGGAAGGGCATACGCTGAGCGCGAAGGAGTGGAAAGCGCTCTCCTCCCAGTGGCGTGATGAACTGGATCGACGCATTCATACGCTGGTCGCGCTGCGCGATGAGCTGGACGGCTGTATCGGGTGTGGTTGTTTGTCGCGAAGCGATTGTCCGTTGCGTAACCCTGGCGACAAACTGGGCCAACAGGGTACCGGCGCACGACTGCTGGAAGAGGATCCGCAGGGTCTGTAAAAAAACTAAAGCGCCATAAAGGCGCTTTAGTTTATTCCCGGTCTTTGTCTTTCTCTCTATCCCGCTTATTTCACAGGGGGGTTTCCCCCGACATCAACACCCCTCAGTCGAGCCGTTGCGAGGTTCCGGTTTGTGCTGACACTTTAAGTGTATCCAGGGGCGGGAGCTTCGCCAGCGTAAAAGGGTAAAAACTCGGCGAAATATTTTCGCCAGGTTGTGCAATTTTCTATAGTTAGTTTGTATGAATATCAGGAGCTGCCCATGATTACGGTTCACCACCTAAACCAGTCCCGATCACAGCGGGTACTTTGGGCTCTTGAGGAGCTCTCTCTGCCTTACCAGATTGTTCGCTATCAGCGTGAGAAAACCATGCTGGCGCCGCCCGCGTTGAAAAAAATCCACCCTCTGGGCAAGTCCCCGGTGGTGGAAGATAACGGTCTGATTCTGGCAGAATCGGGCGCGATTCTGGAGTATCTGCAGGAAACCTATGACAGCGCGTCGCAGCTCAAGCCTGACAACCCCGAGCAGCGACTGAACTACCGCTTCTGGCTGCATTATGCGGAAGGTTCGCTCATGCCACTGCTATTAATGAAGCTGGTGTTTGCCAGCCTCGGTAAACCGCCGGTGCCCTTTGGGCTGCGTTCGCTGGGAAAAGTGCTGGGACAAGGGGTGCAGAAAGCGTATCTCAATAAACAGCTCGAAACCCACGCCCGGTATCTGGAGTCGTGTCTGGCACATAACAGCTGGTTTGCCGGCGATCGCCTTAGCATGGCTGATGTTCAGATGAGTTTTCCGGTCATGGCGCTGCTGGCGCGCGGCGGTATTAAAGATCTCCCGCATCTGCAGGCATGGAAGAAAAAAGTTGAAATGAGACCGGCCTGGCAGCGCGCCATTCAACAAGGCGGCCCGTTCGAACTCCCTGGCGAGTCGTAAACCTGTAACCCTATTGCGCATAAACGATAACGTTTGCGCATCCGCTGGTTATTTCTTCATCGTCAAAAGTGAATTTTAGCGAAAAACAGCAAAGTTCAGTTGAAAAGCCCGGTCTTTAGGCTGGATAATCGTTTGCCTTAATTTCACCACCCGTTTTTAAGCGCGGAGCTAAACGTTTGCTTTTTTTGTGACGCCCCTTTTTTCGTCGCAAACGCAGCACAAGGATATGACGTTTCGCTGGCAGTGGAGTGTCCACCACGCTTAACAACGAACGATAAAAAAATCTTCAGGGGATGTTTTCTATGTCTACGCCATCTGCGCGTAATGGCGGTTCGCTTGACGCCATGTTTAAAATTTCTGCTCGCGGCAGCACCGTGCGTCAGGAGGTTCTGGCCGGTCTGACGACCTTCCTCGCGATGGTTTATTCCGTCATCGTGGTACCGGGTATGCTGGGCAAAGCGGGCTTCCCGCCGGCGGCGGTCTTCGTGGCGACCTGTCTGGTTGCGGGCGTTGGCTCCATCGTGATGGGGCTGTGGGCCAATCTGCCGCTGGCGATTGGCTGCGCCATTTCACTGACCGCCTTTACCGCGTTCAGCCTGGTGCTGGGACAGCAGATTAGCGTTCCCGTAGCACTGGGTGCCGTGTTCCTGATGGGGGTGCTCTTTACGGTTATCTCCGCCACCGGTATTCGTAGCTGGATCTTGCGCAATCTGCCGCAGGGCGTGGCGCACGGCACCGGTATCGGTATCGGCCTGTTCCTGCTGCTCATCGCCGCGAACGGCGTGGGTCTGGTAATCAAGAACCCGCTGGACGGCCTGCCGGTTGCGCTTGGCCACTTCGCCAGCTTCCCGGTGATCATGTCCCTTATTGGCCTCGCGGTGATCATTGGTCTGGAAAAACTGAAAGTGCCGGGCGGCATTCTGCTGACCATTATCGGTATCTCCATTGTGGGGCTGATTTTCGACCCGACGGTGCACTTCTCCGGTATTTTCGCCATGCCATCCCTGAGTGATGACAAAGGTAACTCCCTGATTGGTAGCCTGGATATTGTGGGCGCGCTGAATCCGGTGATCCTGCCAAGCGTGCTGGCGCTGGTCATGACCGCTGTGTTTGATGCCACCGGTACCATCCGTGCCGTAGCGGGCCAGGCCAACTTGCTGGATAAAGACGGTCAGATTATCGATGGCGGCAAGGCGCTGACCACCGACTCCCTGAGCAGCGTCTTCTCAGGCCTGGTGGGGGCGGCTCCGGCGGCGGTTTATATCGAATCCGCAGCGGGTACGGCGGCGGGCGGTAAAACCGGCCTGACGGCCATTACCGTGGGCGTGCTCTTCCTGCTGATCCTGTTCCTCTCTCCGCTCTCTTACCTGGTACCGGCTTACGCAACGGCGCCAGCGCTGATGTATGTAGGTCTGCTGATGCTGAGCAACGTCGCGAAAATCGACTTTGCCGATTTCGTGGATGCCATGGCGGGGCTGATTACTGCCGTCTTCATCGTGCTGACCTGCAACATCGTGACCGGCATCATGATCGGTTTCGCCTCGCTGGTGATTGGCCGTCTGGTCTCGGGAGAGTGGCGTAAGCTGAACATCGGTACCGTGGTGATCGCCGTGGCGCTGGTGACCTTCTATGCGGGTGGCTGGGCCATCTAATTTGATCTTTCTTGCTAAAACGGGTGGCTCAGGCCGCCCGTTTTTTATTTTCGGACCCCATCGCGTTGTCAATTGCGTTACTCTGAAGAAGATAGACTTAAGGCACGACGCCTTACGATTGACTAAAACAGACACATCGCAAACAGGGAACGCATGGAAATTTTCTTCACCATATTGATCATGACCCTTGTGGTCTCACTTTCCGGGGTAATAACCCGCGTATTACCCTTCCAGTTACCGCTGCCGCTGATGCAAATCGCAATCGGTGCGCTGCTGGCGTGGCCCACGTTTGGGCTGCACGTCGAGTTCGATCCTGAGCTGTTTCTGGTTCTCTTTATTCCGCCGCTGCTCTTTGCCGACGGCTGGAAAACCCCGACCCGTGAGTTCCTGGAACACGGTCGCGAGATTTTAGGGCTGGCGCTGGCGCTGGTGGTGGTCACCGTCGTGGGTATTGGCTTCCTGATTTACTGGGTAGTCCCCGGTATTCCGCTGATTCCGGCTTTCGCGCTGGCGGCCGTGCTCTCACCCACCGATGCCGTGGCCCTGTCAGGGATCGTCGGCGAAGGGCGAATTCCAAAGAAAATCATGGGCATTTTGCAGGGCGAGGCGCTGATGAACGACGCCTCTGGCCTGGTGGCGCTGAAATTTGCCGTCGCCGTAGCGATGGGCACCATGATCTTTACCGTCGGCGGCGCGACCATGGAGTTCCTCAAGGTGGCGATTGGCGGTATTTTGGCGGGCTTCGTGGTCAGCTGGCTTTATGGCCGTTCACTGGGCTTCCTCAGCCGCTGGGGCGGGGATGAGCCGGCAACGCAGATTGTGCTGCTGTTCCTGCTGCCCTTCGCCTCATACCTGATTGCCGAACACATCGGCGTGTCGGGCATCCTGGCGGCCGTGGCGGCGGGGATGACCATCACCCGCGCCGGCGTGATGCGCCGGGCGCCGCTGGCGATGCGTCTGCGTGCTAACAGCACCTGGTCGATGCTGGAATTTGTCTTTAACGGCATGGTCTTTCTGCTGTTGGGTCTACAGCTGCCGGGCATTCTTGAATCCTCGCTGGTGGCGGCAGAGGCGGACCCTAATGTCGAAACCTGGATGCTCTTTACCGATATCGTGCTGATCTACGCCGCGCTGATGCTGGTACGTTTTGGCTGGCTGTGGACCATGAAACGGTTTAGCGTGCGTTTCCTGAATAAAAAACCGATGGAGTTCGGTTCATGGACCACGCGCGAACTGTTGATTTCGACCTTCGCCGGAGTACGTGGGGCGATCACCCTCGCCGGTGTGCTCTCTATTCCACTGTTGCTGCCCACCGGCGATGTCTTCCCGGCGCGTTATGAGCTGGTGTTCCTGGCGGCTGGGGTAATTCTGTTCTCGCTGTTTGTCGGCGTGGTGATGCTGCCTATTCTGCTGCAACACATGGAGGTGGCTGACCACGTTCAGCAGCACAAAGAAGAGCGTATTGCCCGTGCGGCCATCGCCGAGGTCGCTATCGTGGCGATCCAGAAGATGGAAGAGCGCCTGGCGGCAGATACCGAAGAGAATATTGATACTCAACTGCTCACCGAGGTGAGTTCTCGCGTCATTGGTAATCTGCGTCGCCGCGCCGATGGCCGTAACGATGTAGAGAGCTCAATGCAGGAAGAGAGACTGGAACGTCGATTCCGTCTGGCGGCGCTGCGTTCAGAGCGTGCTGAGCTGTACCACCTGCGCGCCACGCGCGAGATCAGTAACGAAACGCTGCAAAAGATGCTCCACGACCTCGATTTGCTGGAAGCGCTGCTGGTTGAGAACCCGTAGTCTTTTGCCCCTCATCCGTTCAGGGTGAGGGGCTCCAGAATCCTTCGCAACACTGCAGCCACGCCCGTGCGCTGTGGGATAAATAGACCCCTTCACGCCAAATCATCCCCAACTGCCAGTGGAGATCGCTCTCCAGCGGGATCCAGCGCAGCGTATTTTTGTCCAGCCGCTCGCAGATGGGCTGCGGCAGAATCGCAATGCCTACCCCGGCCTGCACCATGGCGGCCAGAAAATCCCACTGCCCGCTGCGCACGGCAATGCGAGGCTTCACGTCGTGTTGATTAAAGAGCTGCATTAACTGGCGGCTAAGGGCGAAGTCTTCGTTATAAATGAGCAGTGGATGCCCGGCCAGCAGCTCCGGTTTAACCTTGTCAATCTTAAGCCAGTCACCCGAGCGTGGCACCAGTACGCACAGCGGGTGGCTGAACAGCGGCAGGGTCGCGAGGCCGCTCTCCTCTTCAACGGGGAGGGCGGTCATCGCCAGATCCAGCTCGCCGTTAATCACCGCCTGTTGCACGGTTAGCCCGCCAAACTCGGCGATTTTAAGCTCCACGCCCGGATAGCGCTGACGGAACAGACTGATGGGCCCGGCCATCATCATCCCGACCATCGGCGGAATGCCCAGACGCAGTAAGCCTTTGTTCAGGTGGTTGATATCACTGAGTTCAGCTTCGAGTTGCCGAAACTCGGCCAGAATCGCCAGCCCACGTTCGAACACCACCCGGCCGGTATCAGTGAGCAGCAGCTTGCGTCCGTCGCGAATGAGCAAATTACAGTTGAGTTCATCTTCGAGGTTTTTCAGCATCTTGCTGATGGTGGGTTGGGTGACAAACAACTTTTCCGCTGCGCGAGTAAAACTCTGCTGGCGTACCACTTCGACAAAATAGCGCAGCGTTCTGATGTCCATAACTATTCCTCGAAACTATACATTCGATGATTTTAATTCATTTCAGTGGATTAGGTGTGCTCACTATACTGGCGCTCCGTCTCATTTTTGAGGAATAAGCCATGGCCGTGGCGTTAAGTCGTGTTACGCCTGCCGTTGTGCAACGACTCCAGGTGCCCGTACAGGTGCTGCTGTATGCCGCGCTGTTCGTTTTTGCGGAGTATCTGGTGAACTGGCTGCATCTGCCGCTGCCCGCCAACCTGGTGGGCATGTTACTGATGTTGGCCCTGATCCTCTGTCGCATTCTCCCCCTGAAGTGGGTACGCGCGGGGGCCCGCTGGCTGCTGGCGGAGATGCTCCTCTTCTTTGTCCCTGCGGTGGTGGCGGTGGTGAATTATGCCCAACTGCTGATGGTGGACGGCTGGCGTATCTTTGCGGTGATTGCCCTCAGTACGCTGATGGTATTGGGCGCCACCGCGTGGGTGGTAGACAGGGTCTATCGCTTTGAGGTCAGCAGGCTGAAAGATGAGTAATTTTCAGATAAGCCTCTTCTGTCTGGTGATTACGCTGGTGATCTATTTCGCCAATAAACGCCTCTATCGCCGCTTTCATAAATTGCCGCTAATGCCGCTGGTCTTCACGCCGATCCTGCTGGTGTTGATGCTGATCCTGGGCCATATCTCCTGGCAAAACTATATTGGCGAATCGCACTGGCTGCTGTGGCTGCTTGGGCCGGCGACTATTGCTTTTGCGGTACCGGTTTACGACAACCTGGCGGTGATTAAGCGCCACTGGATGTCGCTCACCGCGGGCGTCATCACCGCGACGGTGGTGGCCGTCACCAGTTCAGTCTGGCTGGCGCGGCTGTTCACGCTCTCTGACGAGATCCAGCGTAGCCTCGCGGTGCGCTCGGTCACGACCCCTTTTGCTCTGGCCGCGGCGAAACCGCTCGGCGGACAGCCCGATCTGGTGGCGCTGTTTGTTGTCGTCACTGGGGTGTTTGGCATGGCGGTAGGCGATATGCTGTTTTTACGCCTCTCCATCCGCGAGGGGATGGCGAAAGGGGCCGGCTTCGGTGCCGCCTCCCACGGGGCGGGCACCGCCCGATCCTATGAGCTGGGTCCGCAGGAGGGGGTGGTCGCCAGTCTGGTGATGATGCTCTCTGGCGTAGTGATGGTACTGATTGCGCCGCTGGTGGCGTGGGTGATGTTTTAGGCCGCCGTTGCCAGCGGCCTGCTGGATTAGCGATTCAGACGGCGCACAATGCGTTCAACCTGCTGGCGAAACTCGGCCGCAACCTGGGCAGGCGTGAGCTGGCCCTGGTCTAGCTTTTCACGCGCCGAGGTGAACTGATCGATGATTTGTAAATCCTCAATATACGGAGTGGCGACCACGGTGGTGTGCAGCGCCTGGGCCTGGCGCAAACCGGCAATCACCGGATCGTTCGGGTCAATAATTCCCTTCCCGGTGAGCAGCGTTTCTGCCGATTTGTTCAGCGGAATACCGCGCTCCAGCCCCAGTGCTTCCACCGACTGCGGATCGTTGAGCAAGAAATTGATCAGTAAAGCGGCCTCTTTCGGATGTTTTGTGGATTTCGCCACCGACAGCATCTGCGCAGTTTTAAAGTAAGCGCCAGACTCTTTTGCGCCAGGCTGCATTACGTAATCTCCCAGCACCAGCTTCGCCGGTGGCGTCATGTTGTTGGCAAACATCCGGATCGTGATATTCCAGGTGAACAGGCCGCCCCATTCGCCGTTAATCCAGGGCTTCATCTCATAGAGATTCCCCTTGCCGTAGGCAGAGAGCGTTTTTGGCGAGGGCAGGACATGCTCGTCACTTAAGCGCTTCAAAAAGCTAAACGCTTCCGCCCACTGGGCATCGTCCCAGCCGAACGACCCGTCGCGGTTAAACATCGGTTTTTGATACTTCTGCATCATCCAGGTATTCAGCAGCAAGATGACATCCTGATCCACCATCGCGTAGGGATAGGCGTTATTGCCCAATTTTTGCTGGAACACTTTTCCGGCGGCAAAAAACGCATCCCAGTCTTTGGGATAAGCCAGCCCGGCCTTTTGCCAGGTGACGTCGTTGTAGTAAAAGACCGGCGCGTTGACCGAGATAGGCAAGCCGTTAAGTTTGCCTTTCACCGTGGTGGAGGCGAGATCGTTGGCGGAATACTGACCTAAATCCAGCGTATCTTTGAGTTTATAGAGGTCGTAATACCCTTCGCCGTTTTTAGAAAAGATACTTAGCCACGGCCAGTTGGTTTGCATGACGTCCGGTTCGGTGCCGCTGGCCATTTGCGTGGTCAGGCGCGCGAGGTGCCCGTCCCAGCCGGTGTATTCGGCCTTCACGTGGATATGGGGATAGGTTTTCTCGAAGGCTTCCAGCGCCTTCAGCGTGGCCTGATGGCGGCTGTTGCCCCCCCACCAGGACATACGTAATTCAACGGGCTGTTGCGCCCAGGTGGAAGTACAGGAAAATAACAGCGATGCGATGACACCTGATACGAGTTTATTCATTTTTGTCTCCGGGACAGAGGCAGCATTATTGTTATTAAACAGGTGAGTAACTGCACAATACTGACCAGCAGTTTCGGCGCAGCGTCCTGCCGCGCCGTTGAGAAGCACTTAAGATTTAGTAAGACGAGAGACCAGCTCAAACTCCGTAAAGTTCACCGGTCGCTGCAGCTGCATAGAGAGATTGCCCGCAATGCCGGTGAGGATAGACATCGCCCCGGCGCGGTGATCGGCTGCACGCTGCAGGGGATCGTTGCCCGGCTCGCCAAACAGATCGGCCAGCATGGCGTTATCGCCGCCGCCGTGCCCCCCTTCGCCCAGGCTGAATTCTGCCTTCCACGGCTCGGCGAACATCGGGAAGACGGTGATGTCGCACTGCTCCAGACTCCCCTCGTTTTCGCGTTTACCCCCGGCGTTAACGTAAGATTTCTCAATGATTTTCATCTCCAGACGACCTTCGGTGCCGTTGAAGACCACGTTGAGCCCTTCCCAGGGCAGATAGGCGTTCAGTGAATAGGTAAGCTGGACCTGATTCTGATACTTCACCAGCACCGACATAGTGTCTTCGATGGTGATGCCATCACTGAATACGCTCTGATCGCGGAAGTAGTTATCTTCATGTTCGGCATCCAGATAGAGCGCTTTAAGCTGGGCGTTATCTGCCATATGCAGCGCGAACGGATCGTCTTTCGCTTCGGCGAAGCCGTGGGCGCGGGGATAGAACCGGGTCACGCCGCGTTTTTCTGCGTTCTCTTTACCGTAGAACTGCAGGCTACCTTCGGCGTAGACCCGCTCCGGATAGCTGCCCAGCCAGAAGTTCATCAGGTCGAAGTGGTGGGTGGATTTATGCACCAGCAGGCCACCGCTGTTGCGCTTTTCGCGGTGCCAGCGGCGGAAATAATCCGCGCCGTGTTCGGTGTTAAGCAGCCATTCGAAGTGAACGGAGGTGACTTTGCCAATCACCCCCTGCATCAGCAGCTCGCGCACTTTGCTGTGGTGCGGCGCGTAGCGGTAGTTAAAGGCCACGCGCACGCTGCGGCCCGTCTCCTCAATGGCATCAAGAATGCGCAGCGCACGTTTCTCATCAATGGTCATCGGCTTTTCAGTGATCACATCGCACCCGGCGTGCAGGGCGCGAACGATATAGTCATCGTGGGTGCGGTCCATTGTGGTCACGATGATGCTGTCCGGGCGGGTTTCGCGGATCATCTCTTCAAACTGCTCCGCTTTCCAGGTAGAGACCGGCGCGGCCCCTTCGTTCTGGAGTAACTGGTTCGCATAGTCCATGCGCGTCTGGTTGGTATCGCAAAACGCGACCATCCTGGCATTTTCACGCCAGGCTCCCCCAATGGCAGAGATATATAAACCCGCACGACCTCCCGTTCCGACCAGCGCATATTTTTTCATGGCATCCTCGATTAAGATAAGAAAATAAATATCAGCAAGGTGGCGCAATGAAACGTATTCCACATCAATTGATGGAGCTGAATAGCACCTTTATTTGGCACTGGCCCTGGTTTATTCAGGGAGTGGCAAGCGCAAAGCAGCATGGTTTCACCGGCATCATCCTGCACCAACAGGAACTGCTCTCTCTTCTTGCGACGCCCTCGCCGTTAAGCGCGAAACTTAACGTCGAGAACTTAATTCATCAGCAAAATTACGCGCTGCAATATTTAAAACGTGTCGATCGTTACCTGGCGGAAAATAATTTAACGTTCTGGCTTCAGGGAGAGGCCGCGCCGAACGACGACATTATTAAGCGTAAATTTCCTGAACTGAGCTTTGATGAAAAAAGCACGCCCGATTTCTGGCACCCTTTCTATGCGTCAATTCTGCATCCGTTATTAGCCTCTTTGCCCCATCTCAGCGGCCTGATTCTTAGCCTCACCACCCCCGATTTTCAGACCACCCGCTGGCAGCAGAGCCTGCATGATGTCTGGAGCCTACTGCGCGGGCAGGGCAAGAAACTGATCTTGCGTGATTTCATTGATGACAGCTGGCCGCGACAGCAGCTGTCCGGCATCCTGGCCCGTTTATCAGACGATGTACGCGCCTCGATTAAAGCCACGGAGCTGGATTACCACCCCGGTTTTGCCAACCATCCCCACATCGCCACGCTGCCGGGGCATAAAAAGTGGATCGAATACGATCTTTTCGGCACCGGATATGGCTGGACCGCGCTGCCTTGCTATCTGGCCGATGAGATCAGTGGGCGCCTGAGCTGGGCGCTAAGCGCGGCTGAAAACGAAATCGAAGCCATTACCTCACGGGTGAGCTGGCAGTGGCTGCCGGATAGCCGGGTGATGGACTCGGCTAACGCCATCAATCTCTTCGGTCTGTCTGCCGCAAACCAGCAGGACGATGCCGCACGGACCACGCCGTTTGAGCGCTGGGCAGAGCAACAGCAGCTCGGTTTTCGCTCCCTGCAGGAAAAGCATCAGCTCGCGGCCATTTTGCATGCCAGCTACGACTGGCTCTGTAAGACGCCAAACTTCCTTGGGCGGCGACTGCACTATCAAAGCCAAATCCCGGAGAGCGTGGCCCAGGCGCAGCAACTGCTGCATATGGACACCCGCAGTGCCAACTGGCTGCATGCCTGGCAACCGCTGATGCCAGCCGACGATCCCGCGCTTGGCAAAGAGCAGCGAGAGCGGGTCGCGCTGGAAAAAGAGGCCGCCTGCTTTATCGCGTCGCGCACGGTGCAAAACCTGCGTGAGTTGATGCCGCGTATCGCCTGCCCGAACGACACCCTGGAGATCCTGCTGGCCGCCTGGCGTAGCGCAGAAATCTACAGCCAGATGTTCTCCCGCGTGGCGGCGGCTGTCACCGATGTGCTGTGGCTTGACCATTACGGTGCAAACAGCCTGCCCGCGACGACCCTGCAGCGACACCAACAACATCTGCACGAATACGCCGAGACGCTGGCGCACTGGCTGGCGCATCCTCCCGCCGGCGGGCCGCTGTTCCTGCCGCTCCTGCTTAGCCCGGCGCGTCTCACGCAATTTGCCGAAAGCTTGCGTTAAAGCATAAAAACTGTGGCCAGGGTTGTCTGTACTGGCCTCAGAGGGAAAGGGGGGGGGTTGAGGTAAAAACGGGAAAAGTGTGATGGCCTTTACGAAACAGAGATAAAGCCTGTGAAGTGGGTCGGCTTTTTTTGTTTTGGTGACGTGATTAACGTCACCTGAAGAGGGGAAAACTGTGATCCCCGACCAGAGGCCGGGGAGCCATTTTAGTGTGCGCGGCCCTGCTCAACGCCGAGACCGGTTTGTGAACGGATAAACTGGGCGCGGAATTTCTCGCGCTCAAGATTCCCTTCCGCTGAGTTGTCAGTGGCAGAGAAGACCCAGATACCGATGAAGGCCACCGCGATAGAGAAGAGCGCCGGATATTCATACGGGAAGATGGCGCTTTCATGTCCGAGGATCTGTACCCAGATGGTTGGGCCAAGGATCATCAGGATCACCGCCGTCAGCAGGCCAAGCCAGCCGCCAATCATCGCGCCACGCGTCGTCAGTTTTGACCAGTACATGGAGAGCAGAATGATAGGGAAGTTACAGCTCGCTGCGATGGAGAAGGCCAGGCCGACCATGAAGGCGATGTTCTGGTTCTCGAACAGGATCCCCAGCAGGATGGCAACCACCCCCAGCACCAGTACCGTGATTTTGGACACTTTCAGCTCATCGCGCTCGCTCGCCCCTTTACGCCAGACGTTGGCATACAGGTCGTGAGAAACCGCAGATGCGCCCGCCAGCGTCAGGCCGGCGACCACCGCCAGAATGGTGGCGAAGGCCACGGCGGAGATAAAGCCGAGGAACAAGTTACCGCCCACGGCATCGGCCAGGTGCACCGCCGCCATGTTGTTGCCGCCAATCAGCGCGCCCGCCGCGTCTTTGAAGGCCGGGTTCGCCCCCACCAGCATGATCGCACCAAAACCGATGATAAAGGTCAGGATGTAGAAGTAACCCATAAAGCCGGTGGCGTAGAAGACGCTCTTACGCGCTTCACGTGCATCGCTCACGGTGAAGAAACGCATCAGGATGTGCGGCAGGCCTGCGGTACCAAACATCAGCCCCAGCCCTAACGACAGGGCGGATATCGGATCTTTCACCAGCCCGCCGGGGCTCATGATCGCTTCCCCTTTCGGATGGACCGCCATCGCTTCGGTAAACAGGTTATTGAAGCTAAATCCAACGTGCTTCATCACCATAAAGGCCATAAAGCTGGCACCAAACAGCAGCAGCACGGCTTTGATGATCTGAACCCAGGTGGTGGCGAGCATGCCGCCAAACAGTACATACATCACCATCAGTACGCCCACCAGCACCACGGCAATGTGGTAGTTGAGGCCGAACAGCAGCTGGATAAGCTTACCGGCACCCACCATCTGGGCAATGAGGTAAAGGGCGACCACCACCAGCGAGCCGCAGGCGGAAAGCGTGCGGATAGGACCTTGCTTCAAACGATAGGATGCCACGTCGGCAAAGGTATAACGCCCGAGGTTACGCAGACGCTCGGCGATCAGGAACAGAATAATCGGCCAGCCGACCAGGAAGCCGAGAGAGTAAATCAGCCCGTCGTAGCCGGAGGTGTACACCAGCGCGGAGATCCCGAGGAAGGAGGCGGCAGACATAAAGTCACCGGCAATCGCCAGCCCGTTCTGGAAGCCGGTAATGTTACCGCCTGCGGTGTAGTAGTCGTTACGGGAGCGAACGCGTTTTGATGCCCAGTAAGTGATGTAGAGCGTAAACACCACAAAAAGAAGGAACATCACAATGGCTTGCCAGTTGGTGGGCTGGCGTTCAACCGCACCGGTAATGGCATCCGCAGCGTTTGCCGCAAAGGGAAGGGTGGCGGCGAGCGCCGTCAGAACTCTCTTCATGATGCTTTTACCTCGCGCAGTACGGCCTTGTTCAGACGGTCAAATTCGCCGTTAGCGCGCCAGACATAGACGCCCGTCAGCACAAACGAAATCACAATCACACCAATGCCAATCGGGATCCCGCGCGTGACGCTGGTGCCCGCATGCAGTGGCGTGCCGAGCCAGTGCGGCGCGAACGCAATCAGCAGAATAAAGCCGACATAGATAATCAGCATAATGATGGACAGCATGAAGGCAAACCGTTGCCGTTTTTCCACGAGCTCCCTGTAGTGCGCACTATTTTCTATCTGCTGACAAATATGGTCATTCATCACAGAGTCTCCAAAGGTAAGGTTGGTTTGTTTTTGTTCCCTCTCCCTGAGGGAGAGGGTGAGAGTGAAGGAAGGAGCGGTCTGATGCCCTCACCCCGCCCCTCTCCCACGGGGAGAGGGAGAAAATTATGAAGGCATTGCGATGGCCTGCTTCTCTTCGAGCAGTTTTTCCACCACGCCAGGATCCGCGAGCGTTGAGGTATCGCCAAGATTACTGGTATCGCCTGCGGCGATTTTGCGCAGAATGCGGCGCATAATCTTGCCGGAGCGGGTTTTCGGCAGGGAGTCTGTCCAGTGCAGCACATCCGGCGTGGCAAGCGGGCCTATCTCTTTACGTACCCAGTTGCGCACCTCGGCATAGAGCTCCGGCGTTGGCTCTTCGCCATGATTTAACGTGACATAGGCATAAATCGCCTGGCCTTTAATATTGTGGGGGATGCCGACGACAGCGGCTTCCGCGATCTTCGGATGCGACACTAGCGCCGATTCGATTTCAGCGGTACCCAGACGGTGGCCAGAGACGTTCAGTACGTCATCCACGCGGCCGGTGATCCAGTAGTAACCGTCTTCATCGCGACGGGCACCGTCACCGCTGAAATACATATTTTTAAAGGTAGAGAAGTAGGTCTGCTCGAAGCGGTCATGATCGCCAAACAGCGTACGCGCCTGGCCTGGCCAGGAGTCGGTGATCACCAGGTTGCCCTCGGTAGCCCCCTCCAGCGCATTACCTTCGTTATCCACTAGCGCAGGCTGGACGCCAAAGAAAGGACGCGTGGCAGAACCCGCTTTCAGTTCGGTCGCACCCGGCAGCGGGGTGATCATGAAACCGCCGGTTTCGGTCTGCCACCAGGTGTCGATGACCGGGCATTTTTCATTACCAATCTTCTTCCAGTACCACTCCCACGCTTCCGGGTTGATGGGTTCACCCACGGAGCCCAGGATACGCAGGGAGGAGCGATCGGTCCCTTCAATCGCTTTATCGCCTTCTGCCATCAGGGCACGAATCGCGGTAGGGGCGGTGTAGAGAATATTCACTTTATGCTTATCCACCACCTGGCTCATGCGCGCCGGGGTCGGCCAGTTTGGCACCCCTTCGAACATCAGCGTGGTGGCGCCACAGGCCAGCGGACCATACAGCAAATAGCTGTGGCCGGTGACCCAGCCTACGTCAGCAGTACACCAATAGATGTCGCCCGGATGGTAATCAAAGACATATTTAAAGGTGGTCGCCGCATACACCAGGTAGCCGCCGGTGGTATGTAGTACCCCTTTCGGCTTGCCGGTGGAGCCAGAGGTATAAAGGATAAACAGCGGATCTTCCGCGTTCATCTCCTCAGGCTGATGCTGGTCGCTGGCCTGCTCAATTAGATCGCTCCACCAGAGATCGCGGCCCGCCTGCCACTCAATGTTGCTACCGGTGCGTTTGAACACCACTACGTTGCTTACGCTTGTGACGTTCGGGTTTTTCAGGGCGTCATCGACGTTCTTTTTCAGCGGAATGGTACGGCCGGCACGTACGCCCTCGTCGGCGGTGATCACCAGTTTTGAGCTGGAGTCGATAATGCGGCCGGCAACCGCTTCCGGCGAGAAACCGCCAAAAATCACGGAGTGCACGGCACCGATGCGGGCGCAGGCCAGCATGGCAACCGCAGCTTCGGGTACCATTGGCATATAGATAGCGACCACATCACCTTTTTTGATGCCCTGAGAGAGCAGCACGTTGGCAAAGCGGCATACGTCGCGATGCAGTTCGCGGTACGTGATGTTTTTGCTCTGCGAGGCGTCGTCGCCTTCCCAGATAATGGCTGTCTGGTCGCCGCGCTCGGCGAGATGGCGATCGAGACAGTTCGCGGCCAGGTTCAGGGTGCCGTCTTCATACCATTTAATCGAGACGTTACCCGGCGCGAAGGAGGTGTTCTTTACCTTCTGATAAGGGGTCATCCAGTCGAGGATTTTTCCCTGCTCACCCCAAAAGATTTCAGGGCTGGAGACAGACTGTTGGTACTTCTCCTTGTACTGCTCCGGATTGATCAGGCAGCGGTCCGCAATGTTTGCGGGAATGTCGTGTTTGTGGATTTGGCTCATGGCTTTTTTTCTCCTTGTAAGATGTTAATAATATGTCGCAAAAACGTTAATAGTAGGGGCTTTGCCAGCTTTGTTTACTATTTGGGCGACAGATCACGCAATAATTCAGGAGTTCAAAAAACGACCGAATAACACTTTATCTTAAAATAATTGCCCTCAATGATTATTTACATTTATGGATAAAAAAGCGTTTTTATAACAAAAGGTTATTAATCATCACTGGTGGAAATTAGCGTCATAAAGCATTTTGTCAGTCAAATGCCTCGTTCTTAAAGGCTTGCGCAGCATGGCATGCAAATGATACTGATACGCCGCGTTAAAAAACCCCATAAATGAACGCAACACAATTCATACCCTTTCAGTATGTGTCGTCCTCACGCTTTCGCGAGGCCGATCACTTCATTGAGGAAGTCTGTTTTTATGAAAAATTTGAAAGTCAGCCTGGCCTGGCAAATTTTGCTGGCCCTTGTGCTGGGTATCTTGTTGGGTAGTTATCTGCATTATCACAGTGACAGCCGCGAATGGTTGATCGCCAACTTGCTGTCGCCGGCAGGCGATATCTTTATCCATCTGATCAAGATGATTGTGGTCCCAATCGTTATCTCGACGCTGGTGGTAGGTATTGCGGGCGTGGGTGATGCGAAACAGCTGGGACGTATCGGGGCAAAAACCATCCTTTATTTCGAAGTGATCACTACGGTGGCTATCATTCTTGGCATCACGCTGGCAAACGTATTCCAGCCTGGTGCGGGTATTGATATGTCGCAGCTGGCAACGGTGGATATTTCGAAATACCAAAGCACAACGGCCGACGTGCAAAGCCATTCCCATGGCCTGATGGGCACGATCCTCGCGCTGGTTCCCACCAATATCGTGGCCTCCATGGCGAAGGGCGAAATGCTGCCAATTATCTTCTTCTCCGTCCTGTTTGGCCTGGGTCTGGCATCGCTGCCTTCTACCCACCGCGAGCCGCTGGTCACCGTGTTCCGCTCCATCTCCGAAACCATGTTCAAAGTTACCCACATGGTGATGCGTTATGCGCCGGTAGGGGTGTTCGCGCTGATCTCCGTCACCGTGGCCAACTTCGGTTTTGCCTCCCTGTGGCCGCTGGCGAAGCTGGTGATCCTGGTACACTTCGCCATCCTGTTCTTCGCGCTGGTGGTGCTGGGCATCGTGGCGCGTCTGTGCGGGTTAAGCATCTGGATTTTGATTCGTATCCTGAAAGATGAACTGATTCTGGCCTACTCTACCGCCAGCTCCGAGAGTGTACTGCCGCGTATCATCGAGAAGATGGAAGCCTATGGCGCACCGGCGTCGATTACCAGCTTCGTGGTGCCGACCGGCTACTCCTTTAATCTCGATGGCTCAACGCTGTACCAGAGTATTGCCGCGATCTTTATCGCCCAGCTGTACGGTATCGACCTCTCGCTGTGGCAGGAAATCGTGCTGGTACTGACCCTGATGGTGACCTCGAAAGGGATCGCGGGCGTGCCGGGCGTCTCCTTTGTGGTGTTGCTGGCCACGCTGGGAAGCGTGGGGATCCCGCTGGAAGGACTGGCGTTTATCGCCGGTGTTGACCGTATTCTCGACATGGCGCGTACCGCGCTGAACGTGGTGGGGAATGCTCTGGCGGTACTGGTTATCTCTAAATGGGAACACAAATTCGACCATAAAAAAGCGCTGGCGTATGAACGCGAGGTGCTGGGCCGTTTTGATAAGACTGCCGATCGGTAATGCCGCTTCCGCCCTCTTGCGAGGGCGGAATTTACTCCCCGCTTAACGCCTCAAACTCTTCGCAGCCGGTATCAAACCCTTCAGTACAGCTCAGATTAAACCAGTACAGCGCTTTCTGTTTATTTGGCGTGATAAAGCCTTTCTCTCCCTGCTGAAATACCTTCCCTGCCCAGTACTCGGCATAACCGGTGCGCGAAAGGGTAGAGCTGCGCTTAAACCAATCTGCAGCCTGAACATCATCCTGCGCCACTTCCACGCCGTTCGCGTAGATCAGCCCCAGCAGCAGTTGGGCATCCACGGCGGCGTCATCTTCGGTATTGGCTGCCGCTTTTTGCAGCAAGGTAAGCGCCTGCGGATAGTCGGGGGTTCCGGCTTCGGTATTGACCAGCAGGCGCGCCAGCATCACGGTGCCGGGCATACTGCCAGCCAGCATTGCCTGCTGGGCCAGCCCTTTTGCCTGCGGGTAATCGCCGTGCTTGAACTTGATCTGCGACAGCAGCGCCATGGCATCAACATCGCCGCCGGTGGCCGCTTTTTCGGCCCACACCTCAGCCTGTTTATCGTTACCGGAGCTGTACCAGGTCTCTGCAAGAAGATACTGGGCGCGACTGTCGCCCGCCTCGGCCTGAGCCTGGTACTGGCTACCAATCTCATCGGCGCAGGCCAGGGAAGAGGAGAGCAGCAGCAGGTAGAGAAGATGTTTCATCTGTTCATTTCTTTTAAGGAGATTGCGCGCAGTATAAGCGGGGTACGAGAAGAAAAAAAAGGGTGCGTTAAGGCACAACATCCCACAATCGGGCGGGAAACCCCGCCCGCTGAAGTTAGCCTGCACCGCAGGCTAATTTAGCCGCCACTTCATGTTGCCCACTCTTTATTGTGAGTTCGCATAATGCACCGCGATTAATAAAGGTGAATAACACAATTGTCAGGCAAATAATTACCAGGATGCCCAACACATACTTTAATGGCGTCATGCCTTTTACTCCTTGCAAATAAAAGAATAAGAGGCTACCTTCAATTTGTTGGGAGTTGAGAGAAGGTAGCCTCGGTTAATGGAAACATTACCGGGGCTTTTCACTTTCTGTCTCTCAACACGGCTTAAGACAGAAAGCCTTAAGCACCCGCCGTTATTCTTATTCGTATGAAATAAAAAGCAAAGATGTAAATACATATCGGGTTAATTACATTTTTCTGGAAGGAAGGCCGCATAATAATATTCACAGAAATGAGTTTCTGTGAATATTATAAAAGCGGGATAAATAAACTATCCCGCAGCGCTTTCACGAAGTCGGTTTTTAAGCTGCTTATATTCCTCTTGTACATCGCGTTCGGCCGCCGCCTGATCGGCAATCGGCTCAACCCTTACGGCACAATATTTATATTCCGGCGTTTTTGTTATCGGGCTCAGGTTTTCCGTCACCAGTTCGTTGCAGGCCCCAATCCACCATTGATAGGTCATATATACCGCGCCTCGGTTTGGCCGTTCGCTGACCTGCGCCCGGGTCATTACGCGTCCTTTGCGCGATTGCACCCAGACCAGCGCCTCATCTTCAATGCCTAACCGGGCGGCATCGGCGGTATTGATCTGCACATAGCCGGGTTCATCCGCCAGGGCAGAGAGGGCGGCGCAGTTACCGGTCATGGAGCGGCAGGAGTAATGGCCTACCTCGCGTACGGTAGAGAGCACCATCGGATACGCAGCGCTCAGCGTATCTATCGGTGCCGACCAGTCGCAGGTGTAGAACTGTGCCAGCCCGTTCGGGGTATCGAAGGATTCGGCAAAGAGCCAGGAGGTTCCTTGATCGTGGGCGGACTCATCCCGGCACGGCCACTGGATATACCCCAGCTCGCCCATTTTTTCGTAGGTGGCGCAGGTAAAGTTGGGGCAGAGATAGCGCAGTTCATCCCAGATCTGCTGCGTGTTGTTATAGTGCATGGGATAACCCATTCGGGTCGCGATCTCGCTGATGATCTGCCAGTCCGTTTTCAAATCCCACTGGGGCTCCACCGCCTTGAAAAAACGCTGGAATCCCCGATCTGCTGCGGTGTAGACCCCTTCATGTTCGCCCCAGGACGTAGACGGCAGTATGACGTCGGCGGCGGCGGCCGTTTTGGTCATAAAGATATCCTGCACAATGACCAGATCCAGCGCCGCGAAAGCTTCACGCACCGCCGACAGTTCGGCATCAGTTTGTAGGGGGTCTTCGCCCATGATGTACGCGGCCCGCACCTCACCCTGCGCAACGCGATGCGGCAGCTCGCTTATCCGATAGCCGGGCCGCTCGGGCAGATGCTCAACGCCCCAGGCCCGGGCAAATTTTTCGCGATTTGCCGCGACGGTTACCGGCTGATAGCCCGGATAGACATCCGGCAGGGCGCCCATATCGCAGGCCCCCTGAACATTATTTTGCCCACGTACCGGATTAACGCCCACGTGCGCCTTGCCGAGATTGCCCGTCAGCATCGCCAGGCTGGTGAGGGCACGTACAGTCTCCACGCCTTGCCAGAACTGCGTTACCCCCATGCCCCACAGCAGGGTGGCGGTTTTTGCCCCGGCATACATCCGCGCGGCCTGACGGATATCCCGGGCGCTGACGCCGGTGATGGCTTCTACCGACTCCGGCGAATAGTTTTCGACAACGTTTCGATATTCGTCGAAACCTTCCGTTCGTGCGGCGATAAAGCTCGCGTCATACAATTTCTCGGTAATGATCACCTGCCCGATAGCATTGAGCAGGGCGATATTCGAACCATTTTTCAGCGCGATATGCAGGTCGGCGATGCGGGCAGTCTCTATCCGCCGGGGATCGCAGACAATAATTTTCGCGCCGTTCTGTTTCGCCTGAATGATGTGATTCGCCACGATCGGGTGTGAATCGGCCGGGTTGTAGCCAAAAATAAAGACCAGATCGGTATTATCGATCTCATTGATGGCATTGCTCATGGCGCCGTTACCCACCGACTGGTGCAGACCTGCAACCGAGGGGCCGTGTCAGACGCGCGCGCAGCAGTCGACGTTATTGGTGCCAATAACGGCGCGGGCAAATTTCTGCATCACATAGTTGGTTTCATTCCCGGTACCGCGAGACGAGCCCGTCGTCTGGATGGCATCCGGCCCGTATTGTTCTTTGATGGCGCTCAGGCGCCGGGCAACATAGTCCAGCGCCTCGTCCCAGCTTACGGCGACGAGCTTACCGCCGCGGACAGGGCGGATCATGGGGGTTTTTAACCGCGGGGTCAGGATCCCGGTATCGTTAATAAAGTCCCAGCCGTAGTAGCCCTTCAGGCACAACGTTCCTTGATTGGTCTTACCCTGTGCGGGCTCGGCCCGAACGATTTTGCCGTTATCGACCACCAGCGTTAACTTGCAACCGGAGGCGCAATAGGGGCAAACCGTGATGACGTTTTTCATCGGTATCGCTCCAGATAATCGAATTCATGGTTATTATGCAGGCCCATAAGACCTATTTTTATTGTGGAAATACCCTGACTTTACGGCGGATCCCTGGTCAATACCCTGATAGAAAACAGTCATTCGACAAAATCCCCTGCGGGATGTGATGTCGCCTGAAATTTCGATACACAAAAGTCGAAACGGCTGGAGCCAGTGGCAGAATCGGCCAGACTGAAAGTGACCTCCCTGACGGAACTGTGCGATGAAACCCGCGATCCTGGTCGTCGATGACGATACCGCCGTGTGCGAACTGCTGCAGGATGTGCTGAACGAGCATGTCTTTACGGTGCATGTGTGCCATACCGGCCATGAAGCCCTGCGCCTGGCGCAGAGCGACGCCTCCATCGCGCTGGTGCTGCTGGATATGATGTTGCCTGACATCAACGGGTTGCAGGTTTTACAGCAGCTACAAAAACAGCGTCCGGCGCTTCCGGTCATCATGCTTACCGGCTTAGGCAGCGAATCGGATGTGGTGGTGGGGCTGGAGATGGGGGCCGACGACTACATCGGTAAGCCTTTCAATCCCCGGGTGGTGGTGGCCCGGGTCAAAGCGGTGTTACGTCGTACCGGGGCGCTGGCCGCCGAGCCGGTCGCCGTTCGTCACGGCGGTATCAGCTTTAACGGCTGGACGCTGGATACCCAACGCTGCGAACTGAGCGACGCCCAGCGCAGCGTAGTGCCGCTTACCCAGGGAGAGTACAGCCTGCTGCTGGCGCTGACGCAAAACGCCCGCCGTGTGCTGAGCCGTGAACAGCTGCTGGAGCTGACGCATAGCGAAAGCGCCGACGTGTTTGACCGCACCATCGATGTGCTGATTATGCGTCTGCGGCGCAAAATTGAGGTAAATCCACATCAGCCGCTGCTCATTAAAACCATCCGCGGGCTGGGCTATGTCTTTTCAGCCGATGTGCTGGACGGCGACCGCGCCGCTTAACCCCTGACGATGCTCATCAATAAACTGCTGTAACTCCGGCAACGTTTTCGCACCGTCGATAGCATTGGCCGCCAGCAGGCTGGCGCGAGCGCAGGCGTGGGCCAGCAGGATACTCTCCTCCAGCGGCCGCGACTCATGGCAACCGTATAAAAAACCGGCGCAAAACGCGTCGCCCGCCCCCACGCTACCGATGATCTCTAATTGCGACAGCCGCCAGGAGGGGATCCAGCGCCCCTCCTGACCGGGCTCTTGCCCCCATGCGCCTTCCGGGCAGTGAATTACCAGCCGCTCGTTGACCCCTGCCGCCAGCAGCCGCGCGGCCGCCTGGGCGATATTGGCCAGATCGGGCGTATCCTGGCTGTCGCGCATCTCCAGTCCGCTGAACTCCCCCGCTTCCAGCTCGTTAATGACCAGATAATCAACGTGACGCAGGGCAGGGCGCACCAGCGGCTGATAGCGTGGGTCGCCCTTGCGGGAGACCAGGTCGAGGGAGGTTTTGAAGCCCCGATCGCGCATTTGCGCCAGCAGGCGAGCCCCGCGGGTACCGAACGACGCGTCCGGCATGTCCAGGCTATCCAGCAGCAACAGATAACCGAGGTGAAAGATTTTCAGGCTGTCGTCCAGCCGCTCGAAGGCCGGAAGATCCAGCAGACGATTGGCGCCGGGAGAGTGGAAAAAGGTGCGCTGGCCGCTAGGGTCGGTCATTACCTGCGACATGGATGTGGGGGCAAAGCTGGTACGCTCTACCCGCTGGCGGTTGACGTGATACTGGTCGAGCATCGCCATAATGTAATCGCCGTCGTTATCTTCGCCAATCAGCCCCACCGCCTGCAAAGGCAGGCCTGTGTGCATTTTTGCCAGCGTAAGAAGGACGTTGAGCGGAGCGCCTCCGGTGGCGCGCTCGCTGTGGGTGATCTCTGCCAGCCAGCCGCGCTCTGGCCAGTTGACGACCTGGTGAACATGATCCACCAGCATATTGCCTGCGGCGATAATGCCCTTGCGTTCCATCAGGCTTGCCCCGCGCTGCCGAAGATACGCATCTGCTCAGCCACGGTGTCGGCGATCGCCTCTTCAATGCCCAGCAGCAACTCTGCGAACTCGTCATAAATCGGCTGTCGGTTGGCCATCCGCTGCTCTACCGAGGTCAACGCCGCCTGCGACATACCGGTATAGAAATTGATTTTATGAATTCCCAGTTCGATGGCACGGCGGAAATCCGCATCGCTAATACCGGAACCCCCATGCAGCACCAGCGGCAGACCGGTCTGCTGGCGAATGGCGTCGAGCCGGGCGAAATCCAGCTTCGGCTCACCTTTGTATTTGCCGTGCGCATTGCCGATCGCCACCGCCAGGGCATCGATACCGGTTTGATCGACGAAATCACGGGCGAGCCGCGGATCGGTAAAGAATGCTTCATCCGCTTGACCGTAGATCGCGCCCCCTTCATCGCCTCCCACGGCTCCCAGTTCGGCCTCTACCGACACCCCAACCGCATGGCACATTTTCACCACTTCGCGGGTCTGGCGAATATTCTCCTCGTAGCTGAGGGTGGAGCCGTCGAACATCACCGAACTGAATCCTAAGCGCAATGCCCGCACTACCGCCTCAAAATGGAGGCCATGATCGAGGTTAAGTACCACAGGGATATCATGTCGGGCAGCTTCGAACCTTACCGCTTCCACCAGCGAGTCGAGGGAGAGATACTTAAAATGCACTTCGGCGATGTTGATAATAAACGGGGAGTTTTCTTGCCTGGCGGCGGCAAACAGCGCCCGCAGGAAATGGGAGTCGAGAACGTTAAACGCCCCCAGGGCATAGCGATGCTCACGGGCGTGAGCCAGCCCGTCGGCGAGAGAGATTAATGGCATGGTTCACTCCTTACAGGCGAAACAGGTTGTACTCGTTGCACAGCACCAGCACGGCGGACTCGTCCTCTTCGACAGGGTTGTAGCGGGCTAATGGCTGCAAAAAGTGGTTATCGTGTTCATCGTCATTGACCGATGACACCTCGCCAACCAGCACATCGCCAAAGCCGCGCTCGCCCCAGAAGCTGTGATACAAACCCGGCGTCAGGCAGATGCTCTCGCCAGGCGTCAGGCGTAGCTGGCTTCCCGGTGCATGAGTCTGGATGTTGCCGTCGATAACCACCGTCACGTCGGTGTTTTCGGTCTCTTCGTGCCCGTCCGCATTCCACAGCTCGATAATTAAATTTCCCCCACCGCGGTTAACGATGTCTTCGCGTTTTCGCCAGTGGAAGTGCATGGGGGTAACTTGCCCGTCGCGGACGTGCATGATTTTTTCGGCGTAGCACTTCTCATAAGGCACGCCGTTGGGTGAACCGTTGCGCAGGGTAAACAGCGTCAGCCCTTGGGCGTAAAAGTTATTGCTGCCAAAGGTTGTCACGTCCCAGCCCAGTTTCAGGTCAAATACTTCACGCCAGGCGTGGCGATCCAGCTGTTGCCACTGGGTGGGGGGAAAGCTGGCGAAAGGGGGTAAATGCACATTGTGCATAGAGAAAAATTGCCGCGTGTGGCCGAGGATTTCGTTTATGTCGGAGCGTTTCATGGGGACTCCTTGAATGATGTGCTGTCCCCCTCACCCCGACCCTCTCCCTCAAGGGAGAGGGAGGAAAGCTCCCGCGGCCTTCAGGCGGGAGAGGGTGAGGGGAAACAGGCCGCACAACGGTTACTTCACCGTCCAGCCTTTGTAATTACCCACACTGTTCTTATCAATCATCGTGACCGGGATCAGCACCGGCTCTTTTGGTGCCGGTTTGCCCTGCAGGATGTCATAGCCAATCTCGACCGCTTTGGCCGCCATCACCTGCGGGTCCTGCGCCGGGGTTGCCACGAACAGCGAGTTCTCCCGCTTCAGCGCCTCTTCCGCATCCGGGCTGCCATCCACCCCCACGATAAAGAACTCCTTACGCTGTGCCTGTTTTGCTGCCAGATCGGCGCCGATCGCCGTAGGATCGTTTATCGCGAAGACCCCATCAATCTTCGGATTAGCCGCCAGCAGGGAGGTCATCACCTCCAGCCCGCCTTCGCGGCTCCCTTTGGCGTTCTGGTTATCGGAAAGCACTTTGATATCCGGATGACGCTTGAACTCGGTCTGGCAGCCTTCCACGCGGTTTTGTACCGCAGAGACCGGCGGCCCGTTGATGATCACCACATTGCCTTTGCCTTTCAGGCGATCAGTAATGTATTTGCAGGCCATCTCCCCCGCCTGGGTGTTATCGGAGGTGATGGTCGCGTCGGCACCTTCTGCCGCCACGTCAACCGCGACCACAATAATGCCCGCCTCCTTTGCCCGCTTCACCGCCGGGCCGATACCCTTAGAATCTGCGGCGTTGAGAATGATCATGTCGACCTTCGCCGCAATAAAGTTATCAATCTGCGACACCTGTTGACCGAGGTCGTAGCCGCTGGAGACCAGCGTCACTTTCACGTTATCCCCCGCCAGTTTGCGCGCTTCCAGCTCGGCGCCTTTGGTGATCTGTACAAAGAACGGGTTGGCGAGGTCACCTACCGTCACGCCGATGGACTTCAGTTCTTTCGCCTGCACAAACGGCGTTGCGGCAAGCAGTGCGCCGGCACAGAGCGCGGTAACAAGAGGTTTTAAACGCATACTTTTTTCCTCGATTCGTAGGGTATTGTTGTTATGCACTTTGATGGTGTCGGGTACGGTATTTATCGATCAGCACTGCAATGATGATCACCGCCCCTTTGATCACCAGTTGCCAGAAATAAGAGACCCCCATCAGGGTCATGCCGTTATTAAGCGTGGCGATAATCAGCGCCCCCACCAGAGTGCCGGTGATGGTGCCAATGCCCCCCACAAAGCTGGTTCCGCCGAGGATCACCGCCGCGATGGCGTCCAGCTCATAGCCGGTGCCCAGGTTGCCGTTGGCGCTGTAGAGGCGGGAAGCGCTCATCACGCCACCCAGGCCAGAGAGCAGGCCGCTCATGCCGTAGACAAACAACAGCACCATCCATACCTTGATGCCGGTTAAGCGCGCCGCCTGCATGTTGCCGCCGACTGCGTAGATGTGTACCCCCAGGGTGGTGCGGCGCAAAATAAACCAGCAGACGACGATCACCGCCAGCGCGATCACCACCAGCCAGGGCACCGGGCCGAGATAGTTATTGCCGATCCATTCGAAGTTGATATTGGAGTTGATCACCGTCGTACCGTCGGCCAGCAGATAGGCCGCTCCGCGCAGCGCGGTATAGGTACCCAGGGTGACAATAAAGGGCGGCAGTCCGGCGAAGGCCACCAGCGCGCCGTTAAACAGCCCCAGCACCATGCCGAGCATCAGCGCCGCCGGCACCGACAACATGGCGAACTCCGGGATTAGCGAGACCACCATCGCCGCTACCGCGGTGGTACCCAGAATCGAGCCCACCGAGAGGTCAATGCCGCCGGTCAAAATAATGAAGGTCATTCCCGCTGCCAGCACGATGTTGATCGACGCCTGGCGGGTAATATTCAGCAGATTACTCTCGGTAAAGAAGTTGGGGGCGATAAAACCAAATACCGCCACGATCAGAATCAAAATCGGCAAAATGCCGATGGTTTGCATCAGATCGCCCATTAGCATTTTTTTGGCGGAGGCCGATTTGGCCACCTGCTGCGGAGTGTTGGAGTGCGTCATGGTTATACCGCCCGTTGATGAGAGTCGTTAACGCCGGTTGCCAGCGTCATGATGTTTTCTTGCGTGATATCCCCGCCGTGCAACTCACCCGCAATGCTGCCTTCACGCATGACATACACCCGATCGCTCATTCCCACCACCTCGGGTAGTTCGCTGGAGATCATCAGGATCGCCACCCCTTTGCGGGCCATCTGGTTCATGATCCGGTAGATCTCACTTTTGGCGCCGACGTCCACACCGCGCGTAGGTTCATCGAGGATCAAAATGCGCGGGCCGATAGCGACCCAGCGGGAGATAAGCAGTTTTTGCTGATTGCCGCCCGACAGGCCACCCGCCCGCACCTGTGAGTGGGGGACGCGGATATTGAGCAGGGCGATGGCATCGTCCGAGATCGACTGGGCTTTTTTGCGGTTTAACATTCCCCAACTGGCATCGCGCTCGAGCGTCGCCATGGTGATGTTCTCCTGGGCTGCCAGTTCCAGGAACAGCCCCTGTTCTTTGCGGTTTTCGGTTAAAAAGCCGATGCCATGGTCGATGGCCGCGCGAGGGGAGTGAATGACCACCGGCTCGCCGTCCACCTCAATCATGCCGCCGGTGGCCTTGCGCACCCCGAAGATCAGCTGCGCCAGCTCGGAACGCCCCGCCCCGACAAGCCCGGCCAGTCCCACGATTTCTCCGGATCTTACCTGCAGGCTGCACGGCTGTACTTTGCCGCTGTCGGTCAGGTGATGAATGTTGAGCCGCGGGCTGCCGAGAGGGATATCCCGCTCTTTGTTAAACAGATCGCTGAGAGGCCGGCCCACCATCATGCGCACCAGCTCCGGGGCGTTAAGCCTGTCGCGGGTCAGGCTACCTACGTATTGCCCGTCGCGCAGCACGCTGACGCGGTCGGAAAGCTCGTACACCTCTGCCATGCGGTGGCTGATGTAGATGATCGCCATCCCTTCATCGCGCAGGCGCATAATGAGTTCGAACAGGCGGTGAGTTTCGCGTGAGGAGAGGGCGGCGGTGGGTTCGTCCATCACCAGGATGCGGCTATTGCGGTGCAGGGCGCGGGCAATCTCCACCTGCTGCTGCTCGGCGATGGTCAGCCTCATCACCAGGTCGGTGGCCTTGAACTGGGCGCCGAGACGGTCAATTACCGCCTGCGCCTGGGCGGCCATCTCTTTGCGCTGCACTAACCCGCCGCGTGACAGTTCGCTACCGAGGAAGATGTTTTCCGCCACGGTGAGGTTGGGGGCCAGCTGCATCTCCTGGTAGATCAGGGTAATGCCTGCGGCCAGCGCATCCTTCGGCCCTTTGATATGAAACGGCTGACCATCAATCAGGATCTCACCGCTGGTGGCGGTATAGGCGCCTGCGAGGATCTTCATCAGCGTGCTCTTCCCGGCGCCGTTTTCGCCCATCAGGGCATGGATTTCGCCGGGGAAAACCGTCAGATCCACACCCTTAAGCGCATGGAAGTTGCCAAAGGTTTTGGCAATGTTGCGCATCTCTAAGACCGGGGTCCTGCTCATGGCGGCTCTCCTGAGGGGGTAGATATCCGCACTTCATCACACCCTGATAAATGCAAAATGTCAGAAGCCATTCATATTTGTCATAGTTATGAATAAGTAATGTGGATCACATTTCCCCTCACCCTAACCCTCTCCCCGCAGGGGAGAGGGGACCGCACGGTGCATGCCTTTCCCCCTCGCCCCTCTGGGGAGAGGGCCGGGGTGAGGGGACAAAAAACGCCGAGGAACCTAACCCTATGTCATCACGCCGCCCCTCGTTTTTTGCCAGCGCCCGCGGCCGCCTGCTGATCTTCAATCTACTGGTCGTCGCGGTAACGCTGATGGTAAGCGGGGTGGCGATACTCGGGTTTCGCCACGCCAGCCAGATTCAGGAACAGGTGCAGCAGCAGACGCTGGACGACATGACCGGCAGCATGAATCTGGCGCGGGAGACGGCGAATGTGACCACCTCCGCAGTACGTTTATCGCAGGTGGTAGGCGCGCTGGAGTACAAAAGCGAAGCGGAACGGCTGAAGCAGACGCAAACGGCGCTGCGCCGCTCGCTGGAGACGCTGGCAGCGGCGCCGCTGGCCCGCAAAGAGCCTGCGCTGGTGGCGCGAATTATTGAGCGCAGCAATGCGTTGCAGCAAAGCGTCACCGGGATGCTGGAGCGCGGCCAGCGCCGCCATCTGGAGCGCAATGCGTTACTGAGCGCACTCTGGCAGAGCCAGAGTTATTTACGACACCTGCAGGATATTAACCGCCGCTTTGGCGGTAACCAGCCGGATGGGCAGTTACTGAGCGAGATGGCGCGGTTACTGATCGCGGCCATCGAAACCCCCTCTCCCCGGGCGACCATACAGCAACTGGAAGCGGTGATGGCCTCGCTGCCGCACACCGCCGCACAGCCTCTGGTTAATTTCGTGCTGCCGGACTTTAACGCCGAGTTACGCAGACTGGCTCCCTTATCCAGGCAACTGGAGGAGAGCGATCTGGCCATTAGCTGGTATATGTTCCACATCAAGGCGCTGGTAGCGATATTGAACAGCGACATTAATCTCTATGTGGAGCAGGTGGCGGCGGCCTCCGAACTGCGTACTCGCCAGAGCCACCAGGAGCTGCGCTCAATCAGCCTGTTTATCACGGCGTTTGCCCTGCTGGCGCTGGTGATCACCGGTTTTGCCGGCTGGTACATCTATCGCAATCTGGGGTCGAACCTGACGGCGATCTCCCGGGCGATGTCACGCCTTGCTCATGGTGAGCAGGAGGTGTCGGTACCCGGTCTGCAACGCCGGGATGAACTGGGGGAACTGGCGCGTTCGTTCAGCGTCTTTGCCCGAAATACCGCCTCTCTGCAGCACACGACCCGGTTGCTGAAGGAGAAGAGTGGCCAGATGGAGATTGACCGTATCGAACGTCAGGGGCTGGAAGAGGCGCTGCTGCATAGCCAGAAGATGAAGGCCGTCGGGCAACTGACGGGCGGACTGGCGCATGATTTTAACAATCTGTTGGCGGTGATTATTGGCAGCCTGGAGCTGATTGACCCTGCATCGCCAGAGGCGTCACGGGTGGGGCGCGCCCTGAAAGCGGCGGAGCGCGGGGCGCTCCTCACGCAGCGCTTGCTGGCCTTTTCGCGTAAGCAGTCGCTGCATCCACGGGCGATAGAGATGAAACCGATGCTGGAAAACCTGGGGGAGCTGATGCGCCACTCGCTGCCCGCCACGCTTTCGCTGGACATCGAAGCCCAGAGCCCGGCATGGCCGGCGTGGATCGACGTCAGTCAGCTGGAAAACGCCATCATCAATCTGGGGATGAACGCACGCGATGCGATGGAGGGGCAGAGTGGCGTGATTAAGATCCGCACCTGGAACCAGCGCGTGACCCGTAGCGACGGGCGGCGACAGGACATGGTGGCGCTGGAGGTTATCGATCATGGCTGCGGCATGTCACAGGCGATCAAAGCCCAGGTATTTGAGCCCTTCTTCACCACCAAACAGACCGGGAGCGGCAGCGGGCTGGGGTTGTCGATGGTCTATGGCTTTGTGCGTCAGTCTGGCGGGCGGGTCGAGATCGAGAGTGCGCCGGGCCAGGGCACCGTCGTCAGGCTGCAGCTGCCACGGGCTACCCAGCAGGCAGCGATCCACAGCGAAACGACGCATGCTGAAGCGGCACCGCACAGTGACCAGCTGGTACTGGTGCTGGAGGACGAAGCCGATGTGCGTCAGACGTTGTGCGAACAGCTGCATCAACTGGGTTATCTGACCCTGGAGGCTGAAACCGGCCAGCAGGCACTGCAGATGCTGGAGGCCTCGCCGGATATTGAGATCTTTATCAGTGATTTAATGCTGCCTGGCGCGTTAAGCGGCGCAGAGGTGATCAACCATGTTCGCGTCCATTTCCCCCACCTGCCGCTGCTGCTGATGAGCGGCCAGGATCTGCGCCCAGCCCATAACCCTGCGCTGCCCGACGTGGAGCTGTTGCGTAAACCTTTTACCCGCGCTCAACTGGCACAGGCGCTGCGGAAGGTGACGCTGAATTGAGATTCCTCCGCTACTCGCGTTATCGGCCTTTCATTACCGTAAAGCCAGCCCCTTTGCGAGACTGGCTCTATGAAACGTTACTCTACCGCCCTGATATTTTGCCTGCTGTCTTTCACCAGTCAGCTGGCGCATGCCGATATTGTTGATGACGCCATTGGCAATATTCAGCAGGCGATCAACGACGCCTATAACCCTAATAGCAACCGCAACAATGATGACGACGATCGTTATGATCAGAGACGGCGTAGCGACAGCCGTCAGTATGACGAGCGCCGCAGGCAGCTAGAGGATCGTCGCCAGCGCCTGGATGAGCGTCAGCGCCAGCTTGATGATGACAGGCGTCGCTTAGAGGATGATGAGCGCAGGCTGGAAGAGGATTATGACCGGTGACATTGTGCGGTCTGATGCCCTCACCCCGACCCTCTCCCACGGGGAGAGGGAGGAAAACCGTTCCAACCCTCTCGTACGGGGAGAGGGAGAAAACTAGTCCAGCGCCAGCACCATCCCGTCATACCCTGCTTCAAACCCTTCCGGTAGCGGGTTATCCATCATCCACACGTCGAATTGATGACTAATGTGGGTGAGGATCACCTGCGGACAGCCAATGACCTCATTTAGCGCAATCACGGTATTTAAATCGCAGTGGTTGCGCGGCGCTTCATCGCGCGGTGCGTGGCTGCAGTCGATGATAATCACCTGCGGTTGGTTATTGAGTAAGAACTTGACCGTTTTCTCGGGCAGCGTGCTGGTATCCGAAAGCCACGCTACGCGGCTATGGGCGCTCTCCAGCAGGTAGCCAAACGTGAGTTTTGAGTGGTTAAGCGGCAGGGGCGTGACCCGCAGCCCCTGGAGTTCAAAAACCACAAAGGGCTCAAGCGTATGGCTAAAATCCAGCAGTCCAGGGTGTTTAAACAAATCGTCGCAGCCCGCGTCGTCCGGCGGGCCGTAGACCGGTATGGTCGCGCCCACGCCCCAGCGAAGCGGGAACAGCCCCTGAACGTGATCCATATGGTAATGGGTGAGGAGAAATTGCTGGAAGCTGCCCGCGGGCCAGTCATCCATCAGCTGCGGGATCCCCGCATCCAGCAAGGTCACTGCGTCGTTGAATTTGACCACCGCGCTACAGGGACGGCGGCGGTACTCCTCTTGCAAGCGCGCCCGACGACACGCCATGCAGTCGCAACCAAACACCGGTACCAGCTGGGCACCACCGGTGCCTGTCAACGTAATCGTCAAACTCATCACTCACCCTCTCTACAGCGGTTTGGTGAAGCGAAAATGGCTCTGCGTATAGCCTTCACGAAGGTAAAAACGGTGAGCGTCGGTGCGCTTCACGCTGGTGGAGAGCTCTGTCAGTTCCGCTCCCGCCTGGCGGGCAACCTCCTCGGCCCAGGCCAGCAGCTGACTGCCCACCTTCAGGCCGCGCGCCTGCGGCATCACCACCAGCTCCTGGATCTCGCCGATCCAGCGGGCGTGATGCAGATGAAACTGCATATGCAGGCCGATCATGCCGATGACATGCCCGTCCAGTTCGGCCAGTTGATAGCGCATATTGTGATCCTGAAGATTGGCAAGAAAACCGGCGTGAAACGCCTGGTGATCGAACTCGGCCTGCTTCAGTTCGCAGATCAGGGCGTAAACCGTCTGGGCGTCGTCGGCGGCGGCGGGGCGAAGATGGCAGTCAGGCATGCAGTTTCTCCTTTTGACGGATAAGCGATAAGAAGGTACCGACTGACTGTAGCAAACTTCCGTCGTTATTGAGGAGATGGCAGTCCGCTGGGGTATAGCGCGCCGCGCGCGCCAGTCGCTGCTCTATCTCATGATCCGACTCGCGTCCCCGGCTTTGCAGTCGGCTACGCAGAATCTCTGGCGACACCTGCAGGCAGACGGGCATCAGCGCCGCTTCATAGCGGGCACGAGCCTGCGGCAGGTGGGCGCGTGAGCCATTGACCAGCACGTCAAACCCGGCATGCAGCCACAGGTCAATCTCAATTCCGACCCCGTAATAGAAGCCGTTGGCGTGCCAGCTCAGCGCCAGCAGATTTTGCCCGGCGCGGGTAAAAAATTCCTGCTCGCTGAGGGCAATATGATTTTCACTCCCGGCGTTGGCCGCGCGAGTAATGTAGCGATGCGCCACCAGCAGTTGGGTATGTTCTTGCTGCCGTAACGCCGACAATAAGCTGTCTTTACCGGAGCCCGAGGGGCCCATTAACCAGATAAGTCGTCCCATCAGAACACCCGTTTACCCTGACGCCAGACGTGGTCGATATGGATGTGCTCGCCTTTGCGATGCGCCAGCACCAGATCCGCCCGTTTGCCCTCGGCAATGTCGCCCCGATCGTGAAGATTGAGCGCCGTTGCCGGGTTTTTTGTCACCAGGCGAATGGCCTGAGACAAGGTGAAACTATTGCCTTCGTCATCCGCCACGCGAAAAGCCGCGTCCAGCAGGCTCGCCGGGTAGTAATCGGAAGAGAGAATATCCAGCAGGCCAAGGGATGCCAGTTTGCTGGCCGCCACGTTGCCGGAGTGCGAGCCGCCGCGCACGATGTTAGGTGCCCCCATCAGCACATTCATGCCGTGCTGGCGCGAGGCGTCTGCTGCTGCAAACGTGGTAGGAAATTCGGCGATCACGCTGCCAAGTTGATGAGATTCGCGTACATGCTCGGGCGTGGCGTCGTCGTGGCTGGCCAACGCGATGTGACGATCCCGGCACAATGCGGCTATGGCGAGGCGATTCGGCTGAGACCACCGTGCTGCAAGCTGAAGCTGCTCTTCTTCGTAGCGGGCCATCTCTTCGTTGTTCAGAGAATATTTGCCCTGGTAGTACTCACGGTATTTTTCAATATTGGCGAACTGACGCTGGCCGGGCGAGTGATCCATCAGCGAGACCAGCGAAACCGGCTCGCGCTCTACCAGCTTTTCAAAGAGCGGCAGGGTGGTGTGGTGCGGCAGTTCGCAGCGCAGATGCAGACGGTGCTCGGCACGGTTCAGGCCGCGTTTCTGGGTCTCTTCCACGGCGTTGATCATCTTCTCCAGATTCTCAAGACGATCGCCACCGTCGCGCACGTCGCCAATTGCCACCGCGTCCAGCACCGTGGTGATGCCGCTGGCGACCATCAATGCGTCGTGGCTGCTCATCGCCGAATGGGCGGGCCAGTCGACTTTCGGGCGCGGGGTGAAAAATTTATCCAGATTATCGGTATGCAGCTCAATCAGCCCCGGCAGCAGCCAGCCGCCGTCGCCATCCATCGCCTCCGGGGAGCGGCTCTGGGTTTCGGCAAAGGCGCGGATGATGCCCTCCTGAAGTTCAACCGAGCCATCAACGACCTCATTTTCCAGCACCAGTTTGACGTTATTAATAATCATGCGTGGGTCCCCATCGGGTGCAATCTGTCTGCGACGCGATCGCGTACGGCGTCGTCGTGGAAGATCCCGACGATCGCTGCGCCGCGCGCTTTGGCCTGTTCGATCAGTTCAATTACCGCTGCGCTGTTTTTGTTGTCGAGCGAGGCGGTGGGTTCGTCGAGCAACAAAATGGGATAATCGACGATAAACCCCCGGGCAATGTTGACGCGCTGCTGTTCGCCGCCGGAAAAGGTCGAGGGGGCAAGGTGCCACAGGCGCTCCGGCACGTTCAGGCGCGTTAGCAGGCTGGCGGCTTTAGCGGCGCAGGTTTCACGCGGCACGCCCAGATCCAGCAGGGGCTGTATCACCACATCCAGGGCTGAGATCCGCGGGATCACCCGCAGGAACTGGCTGACCCAGCCGATCGTTGAGCGACGCACCTCCAGCACTTTGCGCGCCGGAGCCTGCACCAGATCCACCCACTCGTTGTGATGGCGAATATGAATGTGGCCTTCGTCCGGCAGGTAGTTGGCATACAGGGAGCGCAGCAGGGTCGATTTTCCGCTGCCGGAGTGGCCGTGCAGCACCACGCATTCGCCGTTGCTGACCTCCAGCGAGGCGTGTTGCAGTACCGGCAGGCGCACGCCGCTTTGCTGGTGGAGCACAAAGGTCTTACTCACGTTTTCTACGCGGATCATGTTGGCCTCTTAGTTCTGCAATACCGATGACACCAGCAGCTGGGTGTACGGATGATGGGGATCGTCAAGTACGCGGTCGGTTAACCCACTTTCCACCACCTGACCCTGTTTCATCACCAACAGACGGTCCGCCAGCAGGCGCGCAACACCCAGATCGTGGGTGACAATCACCACCGCCAGGTTCAGCTCCACCACCAGGCCGCGCAGCAGGTCGAGAAGGCGCGCCTGTACCGAGACGTCCAGCCCGCCCGTAGGCTCATCCATAAACACCAGCTTCGGATGGGTCACCAGATTGCGGGCGATCTGTAACCGTTGCTGCATCCCACCGGAAAAGGTGGTGGGCAGGTCGTCGATGCGCGAGGCGGGGATCTCCACCTCCTCCAGCCAGTGCTGCGCCGTAGCGCGGATGTTGCTGTAGTGGCGCGCGCCGGTCGCCATCAGCCGTTCGCCGATATTGCCCCCCGCCGAAACCTGACGGCGCAGGCCGTCCATCGGGTGCTGATGCACCACGCCCCACTCGGTGCGCAGCAGGCGGCGGCGCTCGGCCTCGCTCATGCCGTACAGCGAGGCGCCTTCGTAGAGAATGTCGCCGTTGTGCGGCGTCAGGCGCGCGGAGATCGATTTCAGCAAGGTGGTTTTGCCGGAGCCGGACTCGCCGACAATCCCCAGCACTTCCCCTGGCCAGAGTTCAAATGACACGTCGCTAAAGCCTTTGCCCGGCGCGTAAAGGTGGGTCAGGTTGTTAACCGAAAGCAGCGGTTTCATTGGCTTTTCGCCTCGCTCTGTTGGCGGCAGTAGTCGGTGTCGGAGCAGACAAACATCCGTTTACCGGTGTCGTCCAGCACCACTTCATCCAGATAGCTGTGCTGCGAGCCGCAGATAGCGCACGGCTCGTCCCAGGCCTGCACCGTAAACGGGTGGTCGTCAAAATCGAGACTCTCCACGCGGGTATACGGCGGGACGGCATAGATGCGTTTTTCGCGCCCGGCGCCAAACAGCTGCAGGGCGGGCATCATGTCCATCTTCGGGTTATCGAATTTCGGGATCGGCGACGGGTCCATCACGTAGCGCCCGTTCACCTTCACCGGGTAGGCGTAGGTGGTGGCGATATGGCCGAAGCGGGCGATATCTTCGTACAGCTTCACCTGCATCACGCCGTACTCTTCCAGCGCGTGCATGGTGCGGGTTTCGGTTTCACGCGGCTCGATAAAGCGCAGCGGCTCCGGGATCGGCACCTGGAAAATCAGAATCTGATCTTCGGTGAGCGGGGTTTCTGGGATGCGGTGACGGGTCTGGATCAGCGTCGCGTCTTCGGTTTTTTCAGTGGTGTTCACGCCCGTGACGCGCTTGAAGAAGTTGCGAATCGACACCGCATTGGTGGTGTCGTCCGCCCCCTGGTCGATAACTTTTAGCACGTCCGCTTCGCCAATCACGCTGGCGGTGAGCTGAATGCCGCCGGTCCCCCAGCCGTAGGGCATCGGCATTTCGCGGCCGCCGAACGGCACCTGATAGCCCGGAATGGCCACGGCTTTCAGGATGGCGCGGCGGATCATGCGTTTGGTTTGCTCATCCAGATAGGCAAAGTTATAGCCGCTTAAGTTAGCCATTTCTGCGCTCCCGTTGCAGGCGTTTCAGCAGTTCCAGTTCGGCCTGGAAGTCGACGTAATGGGGCAGCTTGAGGTGCGAGACAAAGCCTGCGGCTTCGACGTTATCCGCGTGGGCCAGCACGAACTCTTCGTCCTGCGCCGGGCCGGCGGCGTGCTCACCGTAGTCCGGTGCCTGCAGGGCGCGGTCAACCAGCGCCATTGCCATTGCCTTGCGCTCGCTCAAGCCGAACACCAGCCCGTAGCCACGGGTAAAGTGCGGGTCGTCGTTTTCCGGTGCGACAAAGCCGTTAACCATTTCACACTCAGTGACCAGCAGTTCGCCGATGTTCACCGCAAAACCGAGCTCTTCCGGCACGATTTCGATGTCGAGGTAACCGCTGCGGATCTCCGCCGCGAACGGGTGGTTGCGCCCGTAGCCGCGCTGAGTGGAGTAGGCCAGCGCCAGCAGATACCCTTCGTCGCCGCGCATCAGCTGCTGCAGGCGCGACGATCGTGAGCACGGATAGACCGGCGGCGTGCGGGTAATGTCGTCAGGCACCGTGCCGGAATCTTCTTCCGCTTTTGCGAGGCCCTGCTTCGCCAGCAGGCTAAAGACGTGCGGAGAGGCTTCCTGCGCGGCATCGGAGGTGGCAAGCGACGGTGCGTCGCCGTTCGCCAGCAGGGTGAAATCGAGCAGGCGGTGGGTATAGTCGTAGGTAGGGCCAAGCAACTGGCCGCCGGGAATATCTTTATAAACGGCCGAAATGCGGCGTTCCAGACGCATCTCCGGGGTACTCACCGGCTCGCTTACCGCCAGTTTCGCCAGCGTGGTGCGGTAGGCGCGCAGCAGAAAAATCGCTTCGACGTTATCGCCGCTGGCCTGCTTCAGCGCCAGCGCCGCCAGTTCGCGATCTGCGATGCCCCCTTCGGTCATCACCCGATCGACAGCGAGGTTTAACTGCTGTTCTATCTGGGCGACGCTCAGCTCGGGAAGCTGTTCATCACCCCGTCGTCTCTGCTCTTGCAGCATGTGGGCGGCGGCAATCGCCTTCTCGCCCCCCTTGACGGCAACGTACATCAGCACACCTCCACGTGGGTGGTTCGCGGGATGGCCAGCAGGCGCTCGCCGCAGGTGAGGATCAGGTCGATGCCCAGCGGGAACGGGTGCGGACGCTCGGTCAGCTCATGAATAATGCACTCCGGCAGCTGAGGGGCGACCATGCGCTCCTCGGCAATGCCTGCCCCGGTCAGGCGCAGCATGCGGCCACCGCTCAGGCTGGTGACCTGCAAAATCAACGTGGCGCTGGCCTCTGGCGCCACGGCAGTGCCTTCGCTCAGGGCGTTGAGCTGCTCGTGGCTGATCTGCTCGTCGGCCACGGCGAAGACCGCCTGCTGGGGCTGTTCAACCAGTGGCGCGTTGGTGTGAAAACGCAGGTTCTGACAGGCGATATCGTTGGTCAGCGCACCGGAGAGCCACACCGGGGTATCGTTGTCGGCCAGCGTCAGTAGCACGCTGGTGGTGGCGAGGTTCAGCGGCAACCAGCCCTGCGCAAGCTGATGCAGCGAGACGATGACGCCCGGCTCGCTCATGGCTTTCAGCAGGCGACGAAAACTTTGTTGGGCATCCTGGACGGCGAGGGTAAAAGCGGGTTGAAGCGTCATGCGTTATCTCCGCGAACGAGCGTAAAGAAGTCGACCCGGCTGGTGTTAATTTCAGCCTGACGCGCAGCAAGGCGTGCGGCGCGGTCAGCTTCCAGCGGGGTAATCAAGGTTTCCATCAATGACTGGAAATAGGGTTGTTCTTGCAGCAGGGCGTCGATAACGGCGCACTGCTCGGCATGATGTTTGTTACGCCCCAGCTGATAGCTGTAACCCAGAGTACCGCTGGACAGGCGCACAACAGCACGGGTGAGGGTGGCGTCACCGGCAAAAAAGCGTTCTCCTGTGCCGCCCATGCGCGCCTGGATCTGCACCAGGCCACTCTCCGGTGCGCGGATCAGTTCATAGGTCGGCGTGAGGGCAAGGGCAGAGACGCGCGCCTGCAACGCCCCGGGGTCGCTATGTGCCAGGACGCGCATCCAGTGCTGACGGGTGGCGGTATCGAAGTGCATTCAGTGCTCCATGGTGAATTCAATCATGTCGGCGCGGGTCAGGCTGACGGAGTACTCCGTCGCGTTGATCTCGCCGTCACGGTGGTTGAGGGTGCGCACGCAGAGCAGCGGGGCCATGTTGGGGATCTCCAGCACCTTGCTCTCTTTTGCCTGCGCGCGGCGGGCGCTGATGCGCGTCTGGGTGCGCTTGAGCGCGATGCCCGTGGCCTCCTGCAGAAAGTCATGCAGCGAGCCGCTGGCGAAATGTTGCAGCACCGGCCAGAGGGAGAGGTCGGCAAAGTAATGGTCGATCTGGCACACCGCCACGCCGTTGACCCGGCGCAGGGTGCGCAGGTGTACAACGTTTTCACCCTCGGTAATGCCCAGTGCGTCCGCCACGTGGCTGGAGGCCGGACGTAATACTGAGAGCAGTTTTTCGCTGGTGGGGTGGCTGCCCTGGTCGAGCAGGTTCTGGCTAAAGCGCGCCTGCGCGTTAAGCGGGTAGTCGAACGGGCGCATCAGCACCAGCACGCCGACGCCCTGGCGGCGCTGTACCCATCCGCGCTCCACCAGTTGGTCAATGGCGCGGCGCAGGGTGTGGCGATTCACTTCGTAGCGGTCGGCAAGCTGCTGCTCGGCGGGCAGATAGTCCCCGCAGCGGTAGTGGGTGCGAAGTTCCACTTCGAGCTTTGCCGCAATCTCTTGCCAACGGGTTGGGTAGCTGGTCGGATGTCTGGATAAGTGCATAGAAATCAAAGCCTCGCTTCTCAGATGAAGTGCTTACGCAAACGTTGAGAGAGGAAATCCAGCAGGCTGACGGCGATGATGATGAGTACCATCAGGGCGCAGGTTTGCTGGAACTGGAAACCACGAATCGCTTCCCACAGGGTGACGCCGATACCGCCTGCGCCAACCATGCCGACCACGGTGGCCGAGCGAACGTTGGATTCAAAGCGGTAGAGGGAGTAGGAGATCAACAGCGGCATCACCTGCGGCAACACGCCATACAGAATCTCTTCAATTTTGTTGGCGCCGGTGGCGCGGATGCCTTCGACCGGGCCAGGCTCGATGGCTTCCACCGCCTCGGAGAGCAGCTTGGAGAGCACGCCGGTGGTGTGAATAAACAGCGCCATTACGCCGGCAAAGGGGCCGAGACCGACGGCGACCACGAACAGCATGGCGAAGACCATTTCGTTAATGGCGCGGCAGGCGTCCATCAGGCGGCGCATCGGCTGGTACACCCACCATGGCACGATGTTTTCGGCGCTCATCAGGCCAAACGGGATGGAGAGGATGACCGCGAGGGCGGTGCCCCAGACGGCGATTTGCAGGGTGATGGCCATTTCGCCGAGGTAGTCCTGCCACTGGCTGAAGTCCGGCGGGAAGAAGTCGGCGGCGAAGGTGGCCATGTTGCCGGAATCTTTCACCAGCAGCAGCGGGTCCATTTCCGCGCCCTTCCAGGAGATAACAAGCACCGCCAGCAGGATGGCCCAGCTGATCAGCGAGAACCAGCTGCGCTTTGGCGGTGGGAGAGTGATGGTTTGCATGGCGACTCCTTAATCTGTTCTCCCTCTCCCTGTGGGAGNNGGCCGGGGTGAGGGCATCAGCGTGTGCATTTCCCCCTCACCCTAACCCTCTCCCTCAAGGGAGAGGGGACTGTCCGGTGCGGTTTTTACCCTCTCCCACAGGGAGAAGGAGAAAAGATTTATTGCACCGCTTTATTCACGCTGGTCATCGCGCCGAGCGCGGCGGTCAGGCGGTCGAGATCGTCCAGCTGTGCCTGAATTTCAGACAATTTGCTGCTCTTCTCTTCCTCCTTCAGACCCTTGTTGTCCTTCACGCCCTGCATCTGTTTAAACAGCGCCAGCTGGCGAATCGGGACCAGCTGCAGGTCGCTTGAGGCGCGGAACGGTGCCCAGCCCAGCTTCTCCAGAACGGCTTTCTCTTCCGGCGTTTTGCCGTAGGCCATAAAGAAGTCGTACACCTTGTCCTTGGTGCTTTCTGAGAGGTTTTTACGCCATACGATCGGGTCGCCCGGGATCAGCGGTGATTTCCAGATCACCTTCAGTTCTTTCAGCTTGTCCGGCGCGGAGGTCTTCAGCTTGTCGAGGTTTTCGGTGTTGTTAGTTGCCACGTCCACCTGCTTGTTGGCCACGGCCAGGGCGTTGGTTTCGTGCCCGGCGTTGACGGTGCGTTTGAATTCGTTGGTGGAAATATTGTTTTTGGCGAAGACGTAATAGCCCGGCACCAGGAACCCGGAAGTGGAGTTCGGATCGCCGTTGCCAAAGGTCAGCTCTTTACGTTTGGCGAGCATGTCGTTGAGGTTATTGATCGGGCTGTCTTTGTTCACGATCAGCACGCTCCAGTAGCCCGGAGAGCCATCTGCCGCCACGGTCTGCGCAAAGACCTGGCCGTTGGCGCGGTCTACCGCTTCCATCGCGGAGAGGTTGCCGTACCAGGCGATGTCGACTTTGTTAAAGCGCATCCCCTGGATGATGCCCGCGTAGTCCGGGGCGAAGAAGGCGTTCACTTTGATCCCCAGTTTGGTTTCCATATCTTTCAGGAACGGTTCCCACTGAGGTTTCAGGTTCTGCTGTGATTCCGTCGAAATAATGCCAAAGTTCAGCGCTTTCTCCTGCTCCTCGGCATACGCCGGGCTTAACAGGGTGCTGATGCTGAACAGGCTGGTGAAGGCCAGCGCGGCAACGGTTTTGTAGCTCATGTACTTTCCTCGGATCGGGTGAATTAAGCAGCCTGCGTGCGCTCTTCGACGCGGTTAATGCTGCGGTAGAGATGGTCAAAGCGTTCGTTATCGAACTGATGGCTTGCGCCATCAAAGAAGATATGTCCCTGACGCAGGGCGACGATGCGCTCGCAGTAGCGCAGGGCATAGTCCACCTGATGCAGCGTGACCACCACGGTGATGCCGTCGTTCTGGTTGATGTCGCGCAGGGTCTCCATCACGATGCGCGCCGACTCGGGGTCCAGCGAGGCGATGGGTTCGTCGGCCAGAATGATTTTCGCTTTCTGCATCAGGGCACGGGCAATGGCGACGCGCTGCTGTTGTCCACCGGAGAGGGTGGAGACGCGCTGGTGGGCGAAGTGGGTCATGCCGACGCGGGTCAGCGCCTGCAGGGCTTCTTGTTTCTGGGAAGGGGAGAACCAGCGCAGACAGGTGCGCCAGAACGGGGTGCTGCCGAGCGCGCCAATCAGCACGTTCTCCAGCACCGTCAGGCGGTTCACCAGGTTGAACTGCTGGAAGATGTAGCCTGTCTGGGCGCGACTTTTACGGATGTCACGCGCCAGGCGGCCGGCGCGCTGGACGGTGTTACCCAGCAGCTCGACGTGGCTTTCCGGCGTTTTATCGCAGGCAATGAGGCCGCTTAAATGGCGCAGCAGGGTCGACTTTCCTGAACCGGAAGGCCCCAGCAGCGCCACCATTTCGCCCTGCTGGACGGTCAGATCAACGGCATGCAGCGCCTTATTATGGTTAAAAGACTTACTCAGTTTTTCGACGCGAATGACAGTGTGCATGTGTCGGGCCTCACGATAAATGTGGCCTCATGCTGGCGGATCAATGTGACATTTAGGTTAAGTACTGGTTGCGGGAGTTTGAAGAGTTGAAGCGATGGCGATGACAGGCGATTGCCTCTGCACAAGTGCCGGCGAAGGAGAGGGAGGGACGTAACGGCATAATCGTTACCTCAGGTAAGAGAAGCCCGTTACGTGTCGTTTTCGTCCGCCCGGTAAGCGAAGCCTCACCGGGCGGAGAAATCAGTTCTTTTTGACGAACTCAGATTTCAATTTCATAGGGCCAAAGCCGTCGATTTTGCAGTCAATGTTGTGATCGCCTTCAACCAGACGGATGCCCTTCACTTTGGTGCCGATTTTCAGCATGGAAGAGCTGCCTTTTACTTTCAGATCTTTAATTACGGTAACGTTATCGCCATCGGCCAGCAGGTTGCCGTTCGCATCTTTCACGATCAGTGCGTCACTGTCTGGTGCCGGTTCGGCATCGTTCCACTCGTGGGCGCATTCCGGGCAAATAAACAGACCGTTGTCTTCGTAGGTGTACTCGGAATTGCATTTCGGGCAATGAGGTAGCTGCATGATGGACTCCTGAAATAGTGCGAAGCGGCGGGAGTGTGCCCGCCAAAAACCGACGTATTGTCGAAAAAGGCGGCAAGTATAACGTAAAACCTTACTGTTGTCGGTGACATTGTTTTTATCAAGAAATTTAAAAAAAGTATGGCGGATGACATTTTCTGTCAGTCAATTAAGCGATGCTAACTCCCACATCCAACGGAGTAACGGCCATGATTGAATTAATCAGAATTTTATTGCGGCAAATTGCTACGTACTGCCATTTCGGATAAGGTAAGAGCAGCTTTGCTATTTTTTAGATTTCCCGAACTACCCACACTTTGTTTGGGTAGGGCTCTCCTCCCTCTCATTTTGGGTAGGGGAAATAATAATGATATATCCTGACCTTTCTTAAATTTGAGCTACGCTCTTACTCTTTCGGTTTCCCTGACCGAGGGGCTCGCTCCGTTGTTAATGCATTTTTTAAATATAAAATTTCAACAGCATCAATCGCTTATATTTTAGTGGGGATATTTTCCACATGTAATCAATAAAACCGATCCTTCATTATTAAAATTATTCGGTTTAATAAAATTAAGAAATTTGCGTTAAGGGAAGTTATTGCATGCACACACAAACAATATTTGAATTGAGCCAGGAAGCGGAACGGCTACTGCAACTCTCTTTGCAAAACCTTGAAACCTTAAAAGCGATGCCTGTCGCGATAATGGACAGTACTACCACGGCGTTGACGGGTGAAAGCAATAATGTCTTGCCGCTGCATTTCAGCGCCCGGGGTTTAGACGCCCAGCAGTCGATGCTGAACAATGAACTGCGCAAAATTACCCGGCTGGAGATGGTGCTGGCGATTGTTGGCACCATGAAGGCCGGGAAATCGACCACCATCAATGCCATCGTCGGTACGGAGGTGTTGCCAAACCGCAACCGCCCGATGACGGCCCTCCCCACGCTTATTCGTCATACGCCGGGCCAGAAGGAGCCAGTGCTGAACTTTTCGCACGTCGCGCCGATCGATACCTTAATTAAGCAACTGCAAATAAAGCTGAGTAATTGCGATCGCGGCAAGCTGGCGCAACAGCTGGAAATTGATAAAGACATGAATGCCCTGCTGGGGCGTATTGAAAAAGGGGAGGCGTTTGAAAAACGTTATCTTGGCGCCCAGCCCATCTTCTATTGTCTGAAAAACTTAAATGATCTGGTGCGCCTTTCCCAGGCGCTGGAAACCGACTTTCCCTTCTCTGAATATGCAGCTATCGAACACATTCCGGTGATTGAGGTGGAGTTTGTTCATCTGGCCGGGCTGGATGCGCATCTCGGACACTTAACACTTCTTGATACCCCCGGGCCGAACGAGGCCGGGCAACCGCATCTGCAGAAGATGCTGGCAGAACAGATCTCCCGCGCCTCGGCGGTGCTGGCGGTGATGGATTACACCCAACTTAAGTCGATCTCCGACGAAGAGGTGCGTCAGGCCATTTCGGCGGCAGGGAGATCAGTGCCGCTCTATGCGCTGGTCAATAAATTCGATCAGAAAGATCGTAATAGCGATGACGAAGAGCAGGTGCGGGCAATGATCTCCGGCACCCTGATGAAAGGGTATATCTCTCCGGGGCAGATTTACCCGGTCTCTTCCATGTGGGGATATCTGGCAAACCGTGCGCGTCACGAACTGGATCAACGCGGTAAATTGCCGGATCACCAGAGCCAGCGCTGGGTACAGGATTTTGCCGAAGCGGCGCTTGGCCGCCGCTGGCGCACCGCCGATCTCGACGACATTGAGCATGTTCGTCACTCTGCCGATCTGCTGTGGGAAGATTCCCTGTTTGAACAGCCGATCCGCAAGCTGATTTATGCCGCTTATGCTAATGCTTCGCTGTATGCCCTGCGTTCTGCATCGCATAAGTTATTAAACTACGCGCAAAATGCCCGTGAATATCTCGATTTTCGCTATCAGGGGCTGACGGTAGCCTTTGATGAGCTACAGCTCAATATCACCCGTCTGGAAGAGGACATGGCCCTGTTACAGCGTCGTCAGGAGTCGGTCAGCGATGAGGTGAGGCATGAAGTCGAAGAGGCGCTCTGCACGGCAGAGGGGTTTATTAACGAGCAGAAGGGGCAAATCCAGCAGGCGATAAGTCAGGTCTTCAGCAGCGATAATCTGCGCGATCTAACCGGCTATGACCTGCGTTTGCGTAGTGATGATCCTGCAGCCGCGGAGCTACTGGTGCTGGAAGATGAAGGCCAGGCGCAGATTGTGCTCAGTAAAATCCGCTCCTCATGCGAAATGATTCTGCTGGCGGCGCAAGAGCGTATCAGCCGTGAACTGGCTCTGCGTTTCGATCAGCTTGAATCCACCCTGGCGCGCTCGCTGAATGATGCCATGCGCCCCATTGAGACACGTATCAAAGAAGAGTTAAGCCACGCCGGTTTCCGGGCGCGGATCAGCTTCCCGGCCTTCCAGGCCAGCCAGCTTAACTTTAATACCCGCGGCCTGTTTAACGACGTGATTGCCCGTGAGAACCTTCCTGCGAGCCAGGTGGCAGGCACGAGTAGCGTGCGTGAAACGGTCTCTCGCTGGCTGAATAATCCTGGCTGGGGTTGGGATGACTACGTCGTGACACATACCCGTTACGTGATCAACGTGGCTGAGCTGCATGACAAAATTAATCACCATATTGAGCAGTTTTGTGCACAAATCCGTAAAGCTTTGGCCGCGCAGGTCGATGTCTCTGTTACGGCAGGCATGGCGACTTTCTTTGCGGAATTTTCGCTATGTCTTGCAGGATTACAAGAAAGCTTGCGTGATAGCCTCGCGGTGCGCCAGCAGAATGAGCATGCTACCCGGTCGCTCACTCAGCTGCTTTCACAGTGTATCTCCACCGCGACGTGGATTCAGGAAGATACCCGACTGTTACGCGATGATATTCAAACTCTATTCGCGGCAGAGCAACCATGACAAAACAACTACTGGACGGTCCCGGGCGGACGCTGGAGTGTATCCATCCCAAATTTATGGTCGATTTGGTGCAAGGGGTGGATGCCACGCGTCAAACCCCGCTCGTGCCACAGCAACAGCAGTTTCGTGAACGTTTAACCCAGGAGATCATGACGCAGACTCAGCTTCGTCCATGGGCGATGGCGGGAATGTTCAGCGAAAATGCTGCGCTGCGGCTTGGGCTGGCAGAGAAACTGGCGGGCATGTTTGATCCCGGCCATCTTGCGCTTACCCGCATGACACAGAAACTGGACGCATTACGCCAGCACACGGGTCTGCGCAATGCGCCCCCGCCAGGCTTGTTGCAGCAGTACGATACCCTCTCTTCTCATTTCCAGCAGCGTGCAGTCTGGAAAGTCAAAGCGTTAGGCCAGCGCGGCTTAACGGTGCAGGCCGGTGAGCATACCGAACAGATCTTTACCCGCTGGCGGGCCGGCCATTACGACGGCTGGTCCCTGGCCGGGCGCGGTTATGTGGCGCTGGAAGAGTTGCGCTGGGGAGCGTTTGGCGACGCCTGCCGGCTGGCCAATGCCGACGTGAGCGCCATGCTGAAAGATGAGCTGCAAAATCAGGTGGCGAACTACCTGGCGCTGGGCATTAATGCGGCACCAGCCACGCGCCATTTTTACCATCAATGGCTTGCCACACCGGCGTCTCCGGGTCTGATCGATCATAAAGATATGCTGGGCTGGCTGGGCGACTGGTGTGATGTGGACCGTCATCCGGTCTGCTGGTCGGTGACGCAAAGCTGGCAAAACGTGGCGCTGGGGATGCCGAGACTCTGTTCGGCGACAAGACTGGCGAAAGCCATGGTAGAAGAGGTCTTCGCAGAGTAAAAACCCTCTCCCGTGGGAGAGGGTCAGTCACTTAGTGGTGCAGCGATTCCACTCTTTGTTCTTCAGCTTCCGGCGCCGGGATGTTACCGAAGCGTCTGGCGTACAGTGCAGTGATGATTGGCACCAGAATCGCGGTGACGATCACGCTGGCCGCAACCAGTGCGGTAGCGGATGCGGCAACCGGTTCAAAGGCCGGGTTAATCTGCGCGATGATGACCGGGTTAGCCACCGCAGCGCCCGCGGCGGATGATGCCGCCACCCCCGCAGTCCCGTTGCCACCGCCAATGACGCGGTCGGCAATAATCAGCGGAATACCGGTGATGATGATCACCGCCACGCCCAGCACGATACCCAGCAGGCCGGTCTGAAGGATCACGTTCAGGTTGATGGTGTTACCCAGGGCGAAACCGAAGAAGGGAATCAGTACCGGCGTTGCTTTGCTGAAGAAGTCACGCAGGTCGTGGTCCAGGTTACCGAGGGCGAAACCGATCAGGAATGGCAGGATGGCGCCAACAAAATGGTGCGCTTCAAACGAGGCCAGACCTGCAGAGCCGAGGATCAGCATGGTCATCAGCGGGCCGGACTCCAGCGACATCAGAACGAAAGCACCGGACTCCTCTTTGGTGCCATACTGGTTCATCAGACTGGCGTAGAGACCGCCGTTGGTCATGTCCATGGCAGAGACGATGGCAAGTACGGAGAGACCCGCAAAGAAGCCCGTCTGGATCCCATTCTCTGGGATGAACATCGCGCAGAGCATCGCCACAATCCATGCAACGGCAATTTTAGTCAGTACCAGCGTGCCGGACTTACGTAATACCGTTCCGGTTGCACGTAAATTAATGGAAGCACCGATACAGAAGAACCATACCGCCAGGATCGGCACCGTACCGGTAATCATACCTTTAGTGAATCCACCGAAATAAGCCCCGGTGTTAGGCGCTAAGGTATTTAAAATGGCACCCAGCACCAGCGGAACCAACATCATCCCACCGGGAATGCGCTCAATCGCGGCTTTAATTTTCATCGTGTACCCTCGCATCTCATCACGCATCGCCGGCGGACAAGTTAGAAACCAATAATTTAATGAATTCAACGCATTGAGGGCTTTGTGCGCCTGGCAATCCGTTATTCATACAGCAAACATAATTCGGTTTGGGTTTTGGCCTTCGACTGAAAGCATTTAAACCCTGTTGACCAGACTTATGATGCGATCGATGGAATGGCGATTCAATGAAAATAAAACAGTGTTTTAGTTATCTGGATCACATATTTTTCGGAAACCGATCGGCGCCCTTTTGATTATTAAAATTGCTGTAAATTGGATGTGAAGAAATGTCGTTTATTTTTTGTTTTCGTGTGAATAATAACTTAAGGAATGATATTTAAGAGGTGGGGGTTGAGACGTATCTCAATTGAGAAAATTGACCTTTCATTACGTAGGCTTAAGGTCGCTAAATATATATGTGAAGTTGATCACAAATATAAACGCTGGTAGGGTAAGGAGGTCATTAACTGCCCAGACAGGCGTCAACAGGTTCGGTTGTACTGACTTTGAACGTCAGTGTAAGTAAACCTGCTACGCTTGAAAGAGGAGAATGCGCACGATGCGCTTCCCGGGTCCACAAGGTGCTCTTAAAGCACTGTGGTAAGGACAGGGCTTAGTCTACGAGGTTAGCAATGCTTAAAAGGAAAAAGGTTAAACCCATCACCCTGCGTGACGTCACTATCATTGACGACGGTAAATTGCGCAAAGCGATAACCGCGGCTTCGCTCGGTAACGCAATGGAATGGTTCGATTTTGGCGTGTATGGCTTTGTGGCCTACGCGTTAGGTAAAGTGTTCTTCCCCGGCGCCGATCCTAGCCTGCAGATGATTGCAGCGTTAGGTACGTTCTCCGTTCCCTTCTTAATCCGCCCGCTGGGTGGTCTGTTCTTCGGGATGCTTGGCGATAAATATGGTCGCCAGAAAATACTCGCGATTACTATTGTTATCATGTCCGTCAGTACCTTCTGTATTGGCTTGATACCGTCGTACGCCAGTATTGGTATCTGGGCGCCCATCCTGCTGCTGCTGTGTAAGATGGCCCAGGGCTTCTCGGTCGGTGGTGAGTACACCGGCGCGTCAATCTTTGTGGCTGAGTATTCGCCGGACCGTAAGCGTGGTTTTATGGGAAGCTGGCTGGACTTTGGCTCCATCGCAGGCTTTGTGCTGGGTGCGGGTGTCGTGGTCCTGATTTCCACCGTGGTGGGTGAAGCGAACTTCCTGGAGTGGGGCTGGCGTATCCCGTTCTTCCTGGCGCTGCCGCTCGGGGTGATTGGTCTCTATCTGCGTCACGCGCTTGAAGAGACTCCGGCTTTCCAGCAGCATGTCGAAAAGCTGGAGCAGGGCGATCGCGAAGGATTGCAGGAAGGGCCTAAAGTCTCGTTTAAAGAGATTGCCACTAAACACTGGCGTAGCCTGCTGACCTGTATTGGTCTGGTGATCTCCACCAACGTGACCTACTACATGCTGTTGACCTACATGCCGAGCTATCTGTCGCATAACCTGCACTACTCGGAAGATCACGGCGTACTCATTATCATCGCCATCATGGTGGGGATGTTGTTTGTGCAGCCGATTATGGGCCTGCTGAGTGACCGTTTCGGTCGTCGACCGTTCATTATTCTCGGCAGCGTTGCTCTGTTCGCGCTCTCGATTCCGGCCTTTATCCTGATCAACAGTAACGTGCTGGGGCTGATTTTCGCCGGTCTGCTGATGCTGGCGGTGATCCTGAACTGCTTTATTGGCGTGATGGCATCCACTCTGCCGGCGATGTTCCCGACGCATATTCGTTATAGCGCACTGGCGGCAGCGTTTAACATTTCAGTGCTGATTGCCGGCCTGACGCCGACCCTGGCGGCCTCGCTGGTAGAGAGCACGCAGAACCTGATGATGCCTGCCTACTACCTGATGGTGATTGCGGTCATTGGTCTGGCGACCGGTCTGACCATGAAGGAGACGGCGAACCGTCCTCTGAAAGGCGCGACACCGGCGGCATCGGATATTGCGGAAGCGAAAGAGATCCTGCGCGAACATTACGATAACGTCGAGCAGAAGATTGAAGATATTGACGCCGAAATCGAGGCGTTACAGAAAAAACGTTCTCGCCTTGTTGATCAACATCCGAGAATTAATGAGTAATAAAAAACCCGGCGCAAGCCGGGTTTTTTATTAGCAGCCAGCGGCGATAAAGTCGCCGTCCGCGCTGATGGGGATCACCGTTAAAAAGAGCACGACGGCAAACAGAATAAGCACCACGCCTCCGGCTATCCTGGCTGCGGGCGCCAGCCAGCGCAACGACGCAGGGCTATCAAACAGCGCCACGGTGCGCTCACGGGCATAACGTACCGCGAGGGACAGGCCCATAATGGATAACGCGGTACCAAGCGACATGGTCATGACCGCCGCCATTCCCCAACTGACAATCCCCAGCGCATTCGAGAACAGTAAAATCATGATGGCGCCGCTGCAGGGCCGCGCACCAATCGCCAGAATCACACCCAGACGCGTTTTCCAGTCGCCTTGCGTCATCCCGGCCCCTACGCCGTGATGGCCGCATCCGCACTGGTCACTGTGTTCGTGCAGCGGTTTGATGGCAAAGAGGGTCATTTTGCGGGGCCGCAGGCTTTTTAGCGCCTGATAGATGATGAAGGCACCGAATGAACCGATCATCACGGCGCTGATTTTCTCGACGTACCAGCGGCTGGTGCTCAGATCGCCAGACGCCATATTCAGGCCGACGGCGAGGATGAACACAAACAGAATGGCGCTGACGCCCTGCATCAGGCTCCCGAGAAACGGCACCACGCGAGATGCCCGCTGGCTCTCGGTATTGATGCTGAGCCAGGTGGTGACGATAAATTTGCCATGCCCCGGGCCGATAGCGTGCAGCACGCCATAAAAAAAGGCCCCCGTCAGTAGCCATAGCCCGCCGCTGAACTGATGGTTATTCAGTTGCAGCAGATACATCACCAGATAACGATGCAGCGTGATTTGGGTGGCGAGGCACCACTGGATAAAGCCGTTCCAGTGAGTGTGCAGCGTGAAGCCAGCAAAGAGGACTATCAAGGCCAGCAACCCTGCCGTGGGCAATCGCCAGTCGCGCGTTAGACGGTATGTATTCATAAGGAAGCCTGCGGGTGAGTGTGGCTGAATTATAGCAAGCGCAGAATGAGGGGAGGATGGGTATTTCGTGATGGCTTGCCAGGGACTTATGTAGAAAGCGTGGAATCGCGTGCCTGTCGCACTGGTTCCGAAGGGGAGAGTCCGCTTTCAGAAAGCAAAAAACCCGCCATAGGCGGGTTCTTCTAAATAGTGGTGCCCGGACTCGGAATCGAACCAAGGACACGGGGATTTTCAATCCCCTGCTCTACCGACTGAGCTATCCGGGCAACGGGGCGCATTAAACCGCAATCGCGTAACGCCGTCAACCCTATTTCGGGAAAAGCTGTTCAACTGCTTAAGATTACGGCAATCTGGCGGTTTGCGCGTCGCATTTGCACAAATCTTCCAGACAGGCGCGCAAGGCCAGGCAATGCTGGCGGTGAAAGAGGGGGAAGTATGGCGAAAGACTGGCTTGAGCTACGTCAGCATGCAGAAACGGGTATCGAAACGATTAAGGCGCACTTTGAAGGACACGCCTTCGATCCGCACTGGCACGACAGTTATCTGGTGGGGATTACTCTCTCCGGCACGCAGCAGTTTCACTGCCGTCGCGAGCGTTATCATAGCCGTCCGGGCGATGCGTTTCTGCTGGAGCCGGGGGAGATCCACGACGGCGATGCGCCCGTAGAAGGCGGCTTTACCTACCTGACCTTTTATCTGGATGAACGATGGCTGACTAACACCCTACAGGGGTTGTATGAATCTACGCCTGGCAGCTATTCGCTGCACTTTCCGCAGACGCTGACGCGCGAGCCACATCTGGCGCTCGCCATCGGTGAAACGTTCTCGAGCCTGCATAACGATGAGATGAAAATCGTGCAGCAGAGCAGCATGGATACCCTGCTGGCACAAATCACCGCCCACTGCCACTGGCTTAAAAAAGTCCCTTCCCAGATACAAAGTGCCGCCATCGCTCACCGGGCAAGAGATTATCTCTTCGCGCATATGGGCGAAAATATCGGTTTAACCGATCTTGCACGTGAGACAGGCACTGACCGTTTTACTCTTACGCGCAGCTTTAAACGCGAGTTCCACCTGGCCCCACACGCCTGGCTTATCCAGCTGCGTCTGGCGAAAGCGCGTCAGCGTCTGGCACAAGGCGAGCAGCCGGTTGATGTGGCCGCGGCGCTGGGCTTTTCCGATCAAAGTCATCTGGGACGCTGGTTCCAGCGAGCCTATCGCATCACGCCTGCCCACTACCGGCGTTTGTGCACAAACCTTCCAGATCTTTCTAAAAAATAGCGGCACAGTCAGAGCTCTATAATAAGGAGCCACCTGTGAATTTGATGCCATTTCTGCTATTTGCGTTCGTCGCCTCGATTACCCCCGGGCCGACTAATATTCTTGTGTTTACGCATAGCCAGCAACATGGCGTTAAATCCACGCTTCCTGCGTTGGTGAGCGCCTGCGCTGCGGCCAGCGCGATTGTCCTGATCTCCGGTGCCGGTGCCGGGGAGATCCTGCGTCAGTCTCCGCTGATACGACAGCTGATGAGCTGGGCCGGGGTGCTCTGGCTAAGCTGGATGAGCTGGCAGTTGTTTCGCGCGCCGGCGACTGATATTTCCGGACGCTCGCCTGTGCGGTTTACCCCGCGAGCGGCTGCGCTGCTGCAGGTGGTGAATCCCAAAACCTGGATGATGGCGCTGGCGGTGGTCACGCTTTTTGCCCCGGCCGGGCGGAATGGGTTGCACGATGTGGCGCTCATGGCCTTCTGGTTTTTACTGATTTCTATCGCCTGCCTGATGTGCTGGGCATGGCTGGGAAAGGCGGTGACCCGTCTCTTTCGCACCACCGTTGCGATGGTGCGCTTTCAGCGGCTGATGGCATTGTGCCTGTTTATTTCAGCCTGGGCGGGAATACTGGCTTAAGTGAGCGCCCCGCCTTTGCGGCACTGAGCAAAGTGCAGGATATCCTCTGCCAGGCGTTGTGCGGTATCGACATCGGCCTGGCTACGGTTGACAATCATACGGCTCAGGCACCCCTCCAGCACCAAATCCATCTGCTTTGCGACCATCGCCGGATCGTCCACTTCCAGGGTGGTAAGCAGCTCATGAGTAAAATCATGGGAAGCGCGCTTTTGCTGATCGGCCAACTGATGGATAGGGTGGTCTGGATCCGGGAAGAAGGTACAGGCGGCAATAAACAGACAGCCGGGATAGCGGTGATTACGCACGCACTCAGCGAGCGCGTTATAGCGCGCCAGCAATTTTTGCTCGGCGCTGAGCTCGTCGTTGAGCCGCAATTGCGTGCGCCAGGTATCGACCTGCTGGCTAAGATAGCGCAGCGCATCGTATAGCAACGCCTCTTTATCAGGCCAGAAGCGCATCAGCTCATCCAGCGGATAATCCACCCGTTCGGCGACCATCTCCAGCGTCGTGCTGGCTATTCCCTGGATCTCAAGTAATTGCAGGGTTTCTCCCAAAACATCTTCGCGTTGCATGATTATCTCCTCTGCATACCGTCGAACGTCCCGTCTACAGTGTCGTTTACGGTTGTCGATCGCGCAAATGTGCGCTGAAAGCCGTGGCATCCATAAACCCGGTCACTCTCTGGGCCGCCTGCTCCTCGCCCTCTCCGTTAAAGAACAGAATCGTCGGCAGGCCCAGCACGTTTAATCTCTTCAGCAGGGCCTTATCTTCTGCGTTATTGGCCGTCACGTTTGCCTGAAGCAGAACCGTCTCTTTTAGCGCATTTTGCACCTGCGGATCGCTAAAGGTGTATTTTTCGAACTCTTTGCAAGCCACGCACCAGTCTGCATAGAGATCGAGCATGACCGGTTTACCGTTGGCCTGTGCCAGCGCGCGTTGCAGCTCATCTACATTGCGTACTGGCGTGAAGTTAAGGTGGGCCTGAGATTGCGTCACGTTGACGCCAAATGCCCAATCCTGCAGAGGACGTACGCTTACCAGCGCGGCGGCCAGAAGGAGGATTTGCACTACGCGCATCCATGCTTGTTTTGCTGACAAACTGGTAATAAAGGCCCACAAGAAGAAGGCGACGCCGAGCATCGACCAGAGACGTAATCCCCAGGCGTCGCCGACAACGCGCTCCAGCAGGAAAACCGGCAGCGCCAGGATCACAAACCCGAACGCGGTTTTCACCTGCGTCATCCAGGGACCGTTTTTAGGTAATAGTCGGTTACCGAACAGGGTCACCAGGATCAGCGGCAATCCCATACCCAGCGCGTAGAGATAGAGCGTGCCGCCACCGAGCCACAAATTACCGCTCTGGGCGATATAGAGCAGAATCGCGCTCAGCGGGGCGGTCGTGCAGGGGGAGCAGATGAGCCCGGCGATAGCGCCCATGGCAAAAACGCCTCCCGCTGAGCCGCCCTGCTGGCGATTGCTCATTAACGTTAAGCGGGTTTGTAGCGATGAAGGCAATTGCAGGCTGAAGAGACCAAACATCGACAGCGCCAGCAAAGTAAAGAGCACCGAGAGGCCGATCAGAACGTACGGATGCTGAAGCGCAGCCTGGAACTGCAATCCCGCTGCAGCCACGACCAGACCAAGGGCAGTATACGTCAGGGCCATCCCCTGCACGTAGATAAATGCCAGCAGTAATGCCCGGCCCGTGGAGAGACGCGTTTCACCGCCAAGGACAATGCCCGAAATAAGCGGATACATCGGCAATACGCAGGGCGTAAAGGCGATGCCAATGCCGATCAGCAGCGCCCACAGCGCGGAGAAGGGCAGCTCGCTTTTCGGCGCGGGGTCAGGCGCATTTGTGGCAGGTGCGGAAGGCGCTAAGGCGGCAGCTTGCACCTCACTCAGCGGCACCACTTTGGTTTCGGGTGGATAACACAAACCGGCATCGGCACAGCCCTGGTAGGTGACGGTGAGGGTCGCCCCTTTCCCGGCCTGGTTAATGGTCACCGGTACGGTGAGCTGTTGCCGGTAGATCTCACTTTTGCCGTAAAATTCATCTTCATGCCACTCCCCTGCGGGCAGCGTTGGCGCACCGACAGTGGCCTGAGCAGGGGTGATGCTGATCTGTTTGCGATAGAGGTAAAACCCCGGCTTCACACTCCAGTTCAGGTTCAGTTCATGTTGATTTTGCTGAAAATCAAAAACGAACGCCTGGTCGGCAGGAACGAAGTTTGAACGGCCGGGTGCATCAAACAACCCGGCAAAAACTGAGGTGCTGCACAGCAGCAGGATCAGCGTAAGGAAGCGTTGAGCCATGATAGATAATCGTTATCACCGTGGGAGACTGGCAACACCAGTAACTCCGGGGTCTGGTAAGGGTGGTGAGACTTAAGACAATCGAGGAGCGCCTGCTGGAGTGAGACTCGGGATTTCAGCAGCATCTGCACTTCATACTCCTGCTCCAGCTTGCCCTCCCAGTAATAGAGCGAGGTGGCGCCAGGCAGAATAGTCACGCAGGCGGCAAGCTTTTCAGCCAGGACTTTAGCGGCCAGATCCTGGGCAGTGGCTTCATCGGGTGCGGTGCAGAGAACAACAACAGCGTCAGACATGTTCACAGGTCGACCTCGTTATCGCGAAAAAAACCACTATAGCATGCCGGGCAGTGGAGAATTAATGAATCGGGCCGCTAAGCGGCCCGACTTTAATGATTTTTACAGCGAAAAGCCTTTTACAACAGCATGCCGCCGAAGATGAAACCGAGGATGACGCAGAGGGAAATCGCCACCACACCCGGGATGAGGAAGGCATGGTTAAATACATATTTACCGATACGTGTAGAGCCTGTGTCATCCATCTCTACCGCCGCCAGCAGGGTGGGATAGGTCGGGAGGACGAATAGCGCAGACACGGCGGCGAAAGAGGCGATAGCGGTCAGCGGAGTAACGCCCAGCATCAGCGCCGCGGGCATCAGGGCTTTGGTGGTTGCCGCCTGGGAGTAAAGCAGGGTGGCGGCGAAGAACAGAACGACCGCCAGCAGCCATGGATAGCTGTGTAACAGATCGCCCGCTACGGTCTGGATATCACTGATGTGGGCTTTGACAAAGGTGTCACCCAGCCAGGCCACGCCCAGTACGCATACGCAGGCGCTCATCCCGGATTTGAAGGTGCTGGCATTGAGCACTTCGCTGGTATCGATTTTACAGGTAATGCTGATAAGCGTGGCGATGGTCAGCATAAAGACCACAATCGCTTCGTTACGTGGCAGTACCGGATTCTCAATCAGACCTACGGTATCGCTGATGGCAGTAGCGTAGAACATCACCGCCACGATCCCGATCAGGAACAGCAGTACGGAACGTTTTGCGTGCGGTTTCAGTTCGAAGACCTGGCTCCCGCGCAGTTTGACTTCCCCCTTCGCCAGGCGCTCCTGGTAAACCGGATCGTCTTTCAGTTCGGCGCCGAGGAAGTTACAGAGGACGGCGGTGATCATCACGGCGATCAGCGTCACCGGAATACAGATCGCCAGCAGGGTGAGATAGCTGACGCCCATCGGTTCAAGGATACCCGCGAAGAAGACCACCGCAGCAGAGATGGGTGATGCGGTGATCGCAATCTGAGACGCCACCACAGCAATGGAGAGCGGGCGAGACGGACGAATCCCTTGCTCTTTTGCCACTTCGGTAATAACGGGCAGGGTGGAAAAAGCGGTATGGCCCGTGCCGGCGAGAATGGTCATAAACCAGGTGACCAGCGGTGCCAGGAAGGTAATGTATTTTGGATGGCGGCGCAGCATACGCTCGGCGAGGCTCACCAGGTAGTCCATCCCACCGGCCACCTGCATGGCAGCAATGGCGGCGATAACGGCCATGATGATTTCGATGACGTCAAAGGGAATTGCGCCGGGTTTGATTTGAAAAATGAGGGTAAGAACAAGGACGCCGAGCCCACCGGCGAAACCGATACCGATCCCTCCAAGCCTTGCGCCAAGGTATATCGCCAACAGCACGATGACGAGTTCTGCTCCAAACATAGGTGCCTTCCTTGTTTATTAACAAGTTGATATTGAATTGTTGTGGTTTGGTAAACCCCAAAAAGAAAAAAGGCACGTCAATTGACGTGCCTTCATGAATTTTAACCTGAACTGTTATTGTTCACTTTCATCAGTATATCTTTTCGCTTTGTAGGCCGGGTGCATTAAGTTTTGCGCCGAGAAGATATCATCCAGTTCGGCTTCTGTCAGCAAGCCACGCTCAAGTACGACCTCTCGCACGCTCTTACCTGTTTCAGCACAAATCTTACCGACGATATCGCCGTTATGGTGGCCAATGAACGGGTTGAGGTAGGTCACGATGCCAATGGAGTTATAGACGTAGCTTTCACATACCGCTTTGTTGGCGGTAATGCCGTTAATGCATTTTTCCAGCAGGTTATAACAGGCGTTGGTCAGAATATGAATGGACTCAAACATCGCCTGGCCGATGACCGGCTCCATTACGTTCAGCTGCAACTGACCTGCTTCAGAGGCCATGGTAACGGTGATGTCATTACCGATCACTTTGAAGCAGACCTGGTTAACCACCTCTGGCACCACCGGGTTCACTTTAGCCGGCATGATAGAGGAGCCAGCCTGCAGCTCTGGCAGGTTGATCTCATTCAGGCCAGCACGCGGGCCGGAAGAGAGCAGGCGCAGGTCATTACAAATTTTAGACAGCTTAACGGCCAGACGCTTCAGGGCGCTATGCACCATGACGTAGGCGCCGCAGTCGGAGGTGGCTTCAATCAGATCTTCTGCCGGGCTGACCGCCAGGTTGGAGACTTCTGCCAGCTTCTGTACTGCCAGCTGCTGGTAGCCATCCGGCGTATTCAGGCGTGTACCGATAGCGGTGGCGCCCAGGTTCACTTCCAGCAGCAGCTCGGAAGTGCGCATCAGGTTTTTGGTCTCTTCGTTCAGCAGCACGTTAAATGCGTGGAATTCCTGGCCGAGGGTCATTGGCACCGCGTCTTGCAGCTGGGTGCGACCCATTTTCAGAATGTCCTGGAACTCGACCGCTTTGTTCTGGAAACCTTCGCCCAGTTGATTAATGGCATCCACCAGTTTCACCACAGAGGCGTAGACCGCAATACGGAAGCCGGTAGGGTAGGCATCGTTGGTGGACTGGCATTTGTTAACGTGGTCGTTCGGATTCAGGTACTGGTACTCACCTTTCTGGTGACCCATCAGCTCCAGGCCGATGTTGGCCAGTACCTCGTTAGTATTCATATTAACGGAAGTGCCCGCGCCGCCCTGGTAGACGTCCACCGGGAATTGGTCCATGCACTTGCCGTTGTTCAGCACCTCATCGCAGGCGGCGATGATCGCGTTTGCAACGCTTTTAGGAATGGTTTGCAGCTCTTTATTTGCCAGCGCTGCCGCTTTCTTCACCATTACCATGCCGCGTACAAACTCAGGGATATCACTGATTTTGCTGTTGCTGATGTAGAAGTTTTCAATCGCTCTCAGAGTATGAATACCGTAATAGGCATCCGCTGGAACTTCCCTGGTACCCAACAAATCTTCTTCGATACGAATGTTGTTTAACATGTGAACCTTCTTTTCAAGCTGCCGATTGATTGCACTAAACACACAGTATATCTGTGGTTATGTCTATTTACTGACCGACGATTATCCCAATGAGCGACCAGATATCCGAGATCATATGCTGATGATAGCGAAATGCCGTAATCTGGATCACTTATTATCGACCCTGTTGCATGATAATTATCAATTTGTGAAATGAGTCACCGCTTTAATGTTTCCAAAAAAAATATCCGTGCAAACCGATTGAATTTTGGCTAACCGCCCTCATTTCGAACAGACGCGAATCGCGAAAATGTTCAGACAGGGGCCACAGGGCCTCTGCCACACAGGAGAAGCCAGTGCGCTGGATACCGTTAGTTGCTATTTTTCTCTATGTTTATATTGAGATTTCGATTTTTATTCAGGTCGCCCACGTCTTTGGCGTCCTGCTGACTCTGATTCTCGTCATCTTTACGTCGGTGATTGGGATGTCTCTGGTACGGAACCAGGGTTTCAAAAATTTCCTGTTAATGCAGCAAAAGATGGCCGCAGGCGAGAGCCCGGCGGCAGAAATGATCAAAAGCGTCTCGCTGATTATTGCGGGCCTGCTGCTGTTACTTCCCGGATTTTTCACCGATTTCCTGGGGCTGCTACTGTTGCTGCCGCCGGTGCAAAAACATCTGACCATGAAGCTGATGCCGCACCTGCGCTTCAATCGTATGCCGGGTGGTGGCTTTAGCGCGGGGACGGGCGGGGGCGAAACCTTTGACGGTGAGTATCATCGCAAGGACGATGAGCGCGATCGTCTTGACCATAAAGACGACCGCTAAGAAAAGCGCCCGGCATTGCCGGGCGTTTTTTTATGCTGTGCGGCCGCGCACGGGTAAAAAGCACCACAGCCCCGCCAGCATGACAATGGCATACAAACTCTTCCAGCCCACCATCGCCAGCAACAACAGACAGAGCACGCCACCCACTACCGCCAACGCCTTATAACGTCCTTTCAGCAGCCGCGCGCCTGCCAGCATACAGAGCAGGTAGATCATAATGAAGATACCGTTGGCATAGACGATAAGGGCATCCAGATTAATGTTAAGCCAGTAGATGCCCAGCGTACTCAGCACACAGCAGCCCAGTACGGCATTGAGGGCATTCAGCGGTAGCTGACGCTGAGAAAGTCTTGCCAGCGGGCTGGTGGGTTTGTAGAGCGCCTGCGACCAGACCAGACGCGCAAAACTCTGGATGTAGATATTTAGACTGGCAAAGCAGGCCAGATAGCCAATCACGCAGGCGACCCACAACGCTTTTGTGCCAAACAACTGCACCACAATACCGGGCAGTGACGCCGCCGCCGCTTTATCTTCCCCAAAGGCGTTGAAGTGCAACACCAGCACCGTACAGGCCCAGTAGACCGTGCCGGCCAACAGCAGGCCGATCATCAGTGCGCGCGGGAAATCTCGCTCGGGCTGTTTAAACTCTGACGCCAGGTGCGCAAAGGCCTCCAGCCCGACAAAACACCAGAACATCACCGACAATGCGGCAAACAGCGGGGGGAATTCCACTTCGCCGATCGATGGGAAGGGGATTTCGTGCAGCTGGATATTGCCCGCCCACCAGATAGCGACAATCAACGCCACAATAAGCAGCGCAATCAACGTTTGTAAGTTAGCGCTGGAGCTGGCACCCCGTGAACCCACCCACCAGACAATCGCCAGCGTCCCCAGCTCGGCAAACAGCAACTGCTCATCGTGCCAGCCAAAGAGCGCCTGACCGAAACCGGCAGCAATGTGCAACGCAGCGGGCAGGCCTACCGGAATCACGGATAAGAATAGCCATCCCGTTACCCGTTCAAGACGAGGGCCAAACGCCATGCCGACAAAATGCGCTACGCCGCCGGCGCTGGGAAAGTGACGACCCAGAATCGCAAAGACAATCGCCACCGGGAACACCAGCACGATTAAGAGCGGCCACGCCCACAGGCTATTATCGCCTGCAACCAGCGCCGCCAGAGCGGGTACGGCAAAGACACCTGTTCCTAATAAAGAGGTCGAGAGCAAGCCGACGCCTTGCGCCAGGCCCAACTCCTGTTTGAGTCCACTCATCTACTTCGTCCTGCCACCATCAAAAGAGAGGCGATGGTAACACTTTCGCAAATTTTTTTTCGACTCCCCCTTGAAGGGGGAAAAACCTATCCCCATCTCTCAGGGCACTAGCCGGAAAACCGGATACGGGCCGGCGTCATCCATAACTGATAAAGACTTTCTCAAAGGAGAGCTATCAATGAGTATTCGTCCGTTACATGATCGTGTGATCGTCAAACGTAAAGAAGTTGAAACCAAGTCTGCAGGCGGCATCGTTCTGACCGGTTCTGCAGCAGCAAAATCAACGCGTGGCGAAATCATCGCTGTCGGTAAGGGCCGCATCCTGGAAAACGGAACTGTGCAGCCACTGGACGTTAAAGTTGGTGACATCGTCATTTTCAACGATGGCTACGGCGTGAAATCCGAGAAGATCGACAATGAAGAAGTGTTGATCATGTCCGAAAGCGACATTCTGGCAATTGTTGAAGCGTAATTTACGCACGAAACTGTACGAATTTGAGGAAATAAGAACATGGCAGCTAAAGACGTAAAATTCGGTAACGACGCTCGTGTTAAAATGCTCCGCGGCGTGAACGTACTGGCAGATGCAGTTAAAGTCACTCTGGGCCCGAAAGGTCGTAACGTAGTGCTGGATAAATCCTTCGGCGCGCCAACCATTACTAAAGATGGTGTTTCTGTTGCACGTGAAATCGAGCTGGAAGACAAGTTCGAAAACATGGGCGCGCAGATGGTGAAAGAAGTTGCCTCTAAAGCGAACGACGCTGCAGGCGACGGCACCACCACCGCGACCGTACTGGCGCAGGCTATCATCACTGAAGGTCTGAAAGCCGTAGCTGCGGGTATGAACCCAATGGATCTGAAACGTGGTATCGACAAAGCTGTCGCTTCCGCTGTTGAAGAACTGAAAGCGCTCTCCGTACCGTGCTCTGACTCTAAAGCGATTGCTCAGGTTGGCACCATCTCCGCTAACTCCGACGAAACCGTAGGTAAGCTGATCGCAGAAGCGATGGACAAAGTCGGTAAAGAAGGCGTTATCACCGTTGAAGACGGTACCGGTCTGGAAGACGAACTGGACGTGGTTGAAGGTATGCAGTTCGACCGCGGTTACCTGTCCCCATACTTCATCAACAAGCCAGAAACTGGCGCTGTTGAACTGGAAAGCCCGTTCATTCTGCTGGCTGACAAGAAAATCTCCAACATCCGCGAAATGCTGCCAGTGCTGGAAGCCGTTGCGAAAGCAGGCAAGCCGCTGCTTATCATTGCTGAAGACGTTGAAGGCGAAGCGCTGGCGACCCTGGTGGTTAACACCATGCGTGGCATCGTGAAAGTGGCTGCGGTTAAAGCACCTGGCTTCGGCGATCGCCGTAAAGCGATGCTGCAGGATATCGCTACCCTGACCGGCGGTACCGTTATCTCTGAAGAGATCGGTATGGAGCTGGAAAAAGCGACCCTGGAAGATCTGGGTCAGGCTAAACGTGTTGTGATCAACAAAGACACCACCACCATCATTGATGGCGTGGGTGAAGAAGCTGCGATTCAGGGCCGTGTTGGTCAGATCCGTAAGCAGATCGAAGAAGCGACTTCTGATTACGACCGTGAAAAACTGCAGGAGCGCGTAGCGAAACTGGCAGGCGGCGTTGCAGTAATCAAAGTGGGTGCTGCGACCGAAGTTGAAATGAAAGAGAAAAAAGCACGCGTTGATGATGCTCTGCATGCAACCCGCGCTGCAGTAGAAGAAGGCGTTGTTGCTGGTGGTGGTGTAGCGCTGGTGCGCGTTGCCGCTAAACTGGCTAACCTGACTGCTCAGAACGAAGATCAGAACGTGGGTATCAAAGTTGCGCTGCGCGCAATGGAAGCACCTCTGCGTCAGATCGTGTCTAACGCCGGTGAAGAACCGTCTGTTGTGACTAACAACGTGAAAGCGGGCGAAGGTAACTACGGTTACAACGCAGCTACTGAAGAATACGGCAACATGATCGACTTCGGTATTCTGGACCCAACCAAAGTGACCCGTTCTGCTCTGCAGTACGCGGCCTCTGTTGCTGGTCTGATGATCACCACCGAGTGCATGGTGACTGACCTGCCGAAAAGCGACGCGCCTGACTTAGGTGCTGCTGGCGGTATGGGCGGCATGGGTGGTATGGGCGGCATGATGTAATTGCCCTGCACCTCGCAGAAATGAAGAAACCCCCAGTCAGAAATGGCTGGGGGTTTTTCTTTTGGTCATCTTTTTAGTATAAGGTTTACACAGGGCAACGGTTGTCCATCTTATTAAAATCGAGGAATAACATGCGCGTAAAAGTCTGTGCAGGGATCGTAGGGGCAGCGTTGCTGCTGGCGGGTTGCAGTTCCGGTAATGAGTTATCTGCGGGTGGGCAGAATGTCCGCTTCGTAGAAGATAAACCCGGGAGTGAATGTCAGCTGTTGGGCACGGCCAATGGCAAACAGAGCAACTGGCTTTCTGGGCAGCACGGGGAAGAGGGCGGCTCAATGCGTGGTGCGGCTAATGCGCTGCGTAACCAGGCAGCTGCAATGGGCGGTAACGTGATTTATGGCGTGAGCAGCCCGACGCAGGGGATGTTATCAAGCTTTGTCCCGACGGCCAGTGAGATGAACGGCCAGGTGTATAAGTGCCCGAACTGATATTATCGGAGCAAAAGCATTAATATCTTGTCTGGACGCTCTGGTTCGCCCTCTCATAAATGAGAGGGAAACCTGAGCAAACGGAGGGAAAGATTACCGTTTTCTACATCCTTGTAGACGCTCAAATTCTTATGCGTTGAGCATCGCCGCCTTCACTTCCACACAGAAATCATGCAGCGGCTGCATGCACTCCTCCATAGTAAGAAGCTGGTTTGGTTCTGACGGAATGATTTTGGCAAAAGTCTGGCATATCGGATGCTGATCCTGAAGTGCTTTTACGCCAGGCGACATCACCGCAACCCGGTGAAGAATACTCTGCAATTGCTCCGTATTAGGTTCGGCCTCTGTTTTAAGGATGGTACCCGCCAATATTTTTTTGCCCTCTTCATGTTCAAAGCAAAACAGAACGGCAATATAGTGCGTGAACAAATCTAGCTTCCATTTCTCATGTTCAACTTTTCGGAAGTTAAGATTAGTCATATCTGACAGATCAACAAAATACAGCATGACAAAATCAAGCAATGAAGTAACCAGTTGTATGGTTTGCTTGTCATTTGTTGTATTGAGCGATTGTTGGATAGCGAAGACGATAAACTCAATTTGAGTATCATCTATTTCAATACACTCGATTTGTTCATTTTGCAACATAGCGACGAGCTCGAATTTTTCATCTTTCTGCTTCGGCGCCATAGACATAATGACTTTAGAAATGTCCGGGTTATTGACTTCCATGACATCAATATTGGGGACGTTAGCCATCAAACTGTCTCTTTCAGCGATAAGCTTTTCTTTATAACTTTCCCCACGCTCAGCGAGGCGCTGCGATACTTTTGCTATACGAAAGCGTAGGATCAAAAGTAAATCGATCAACTGATTCAACTGGAAAAAGAAAGTATGTTCAACATTATCGATATCTCTGATTTTGAACGCCATGAGGGCAAAGCGTTCATTGCTTTTAATCGATCCTGTATTAATCCCTTTTACTTTTATCGTCATAGGTTGTTCCTTACCTGTGAATAGGTTTAATGTTTAGCCAGTTTACTTAAATCAATTACGCGGTCTGCTGATGCAATCGTCGATGGACGGTGGGCAACAATAACGCGGGTAATACTTAACGATGAAATAGACTGGTTAATGTTAGCTTCGTTGTTTAAATCCAGATGGCTGGTTGCTTCATCCATAAACAGAATGCCTGGTTTCCGGTATAAGGCACGAGCAATAAGCAAACGTTGTTTTTGCCCGCCTGACAAGCCTGTCCCTAATTCACCAACCAGCGTTTCATATCCCATAGGCATGTTAATAATCTCATCATGAATATTACAATGGCGTGCACATTCAATAATGAAATCCATATCTGCATTATCTTCAAAGCAGCTTATGTTTTCAGCGATGGAACCCGAAAACAGACGGTCCTCCTGAAGAACACAAGCCGTGCTGAGGCGATAATTATTTAAACCAATCTTCTCAATACTTAAATTGTTGGCCTTCACATCGCCGCTGGTAGGCGAAAGTAACCCGCACATCACCTTGAGTAATGTGGTTTTGCCCACACCTGACGGGCCGACCAACGCCAGCGATTCCCCTGGCTCGATGGTAATGTCGAGATTCGAGAATATAGGCTGTGAAAAGGGATCGTATTGATAGCTAAGGTTTTTGATCTCCAGCTTAATGCCTTCGTTTTCTGCAAAGACCCGACGAACCGGCATTTCAGCTTCTGGCTCGCTAAATGCAATTTCAGAAAGCCTTTCATTATGTAATGAGAGCATGCGTAACTGCATGACCAGGTCGATCAAACTGGATGCGCGCTGCGAGAACTGACCGCGATAAGCATTAAAGGCCATAAACATACCCAGCGACATATTGTTGTCGATAACCATAAGTGCGCCAAGCCAAAGGATAACCACTTGATCAATTGACGAAATAAAAGTGTTTATTCCACCAAATAGCATGTCAAATCGCGTCTGTTTGATACCAGCGTTACAGGCATCGATATTCAAATTCAGCCAGTTCTGTGAGCGACGCTCTTTTATATTGAGGGCTTTAATGGTTGCGATACCATACAAGGACTCCATAAAGTGCGAGTTTGCTCTGGCTCCTTTAATAACCTGTTCTTCCGATACGCGGCGATAGAAGCGATAAGTGGCTAAACGGATGATGGCATAGCACACTGTAAAACCGACAACTACCCAGACTAACCAGCCACCGTAAAGGGTGAGCATAACCAGGAGCCCGATAGTCATAATCGAATCGATGACGCCGGTGACGATACTATTCGTAAAGGTTGAACGAATAGTGTCTAACGAACCAAAGCGCGACTGAATATCACCAAGCTGCCGTTTCTCAAAGAACGCCAGCGGCAGACGGACAAGATGATCAAATAACGTTGTTTTCCACTGAATACTTGTCAGTGTATTCAACGTTAATGATGTCCAGCCACGTAACATGCTCAGGAATGTACGGAACAGTGTAAAGGTCACCAGACCGATACAGATGACTGCCAGCAGACTTTGATCGTGGGCCATGATCACATGGTCCGTAACCATCTGCGTACCAATCGGCAGGAGTAAGCCTATCGCTTCGATGACGACAGAGAAGGCGAAGAGTTTGATCAGCGTACTCTTAAGTCCGACAATATTACGCATTAAATCTAATAAGCGTAAACGGGACTTTGCTTTCTCCTGCTGGAAGTTTTGATCAGGCCATAACTCCATGGCAATGCCCGTGAAGTTATTAGACATTTCCTGGATGCCAATAATACGTTTGCCAAGAGCGGGGTCATGCACCACAAAGCTTGATCTACGTACTTTAGTCAGTACCACGTAGTGGTTCATTCCCCAGTGAATCACGCATGGCAATTTCAACTGATGAATTTCATCAAGATCCAGAGATAATGCACGGTTCTTTAAGCCAGCGCGATCGGCTGTGTGAGATAATGACAACAGACTCACACCCTGGGAAGGGCTACCAAAACGCTCACGGAAATTGAACAAGTCAATATTCAGGCCGTAGTAGCCTGAAATCATTGCTAAGCAAGCGATTCCGCACTCTGAAACCTCGGACTGCAAAATGACAGGGGTGCTTTTTCTGAACGAAAAATTCAGTTTGGAAATAATGTTTTCAAATAACGCTTTATTCATTGATCGGACCACTCACGCTTTGTGCAATTTTATAAACTGGGGTAAACATCCACATGTACAGTGGTCTTTCTTCAAGAAAAACAATCGCCTGGGCCTTAAGTCCATTAGAAAGTTCAAGTGTTTTGCCGTTGTAACTTATTTTCTTATCTTTGATTGCAACAACTGTTTTATAGAGCGCGAGTTCTTGTTGATTAGGGCCAGATGCGGTGTTCGTATATTCAGCCATTTCCTGTCGCGATGCAGGAACGGAGGATATAGAGACAATTTTTCCCGGGAACTGGCCAAATTTGTCCGAAGGGAAAGCATCATAACGAATATTTACAGTATCCCCGGTTTTGACATAGGGAATGCTGTTATTAGGCAGCCACAAAATTAAGTAATACTCAACGTTGCCCGTTGGTTTAATTTGAGCAAGGCTGCTTCCTTTATCAACCATCTGGCCCGTGGTGACGGATATTGATTCTATCTTGCCGTCCGTAGTGGCTTTAACAACCAGATTTCCGTTTGCATTAGATTCCAGTCGTTGGTTTTTGTAATCGTTAATTTGGTTCTTTTGACTAGATATTTGGTTATCAAAATCTGAACCTTTAGTCACAATATCGCTTTTAAGCTGAGTTAATTGCGATTCAAGCTGCATTTTTTGGCTGACCAGCGATTGATAAGTACTCTGCTGTTGAAAGAATAATGAGTGCTGGTAGTTATACTGATCTTTAGTGATCAACCCTTGCTTAAGATATTGGTCGTAACTCTGCAGGTTTTCTTTCATTTTTCGCAGACCACTCGAGGCATTGCGCAACATTTCGTTAGTCTCTTTCAACGAAAATTCATATTGATGCAGCTGGGTGTTTAAGGCCTCTAATGTTTCATTCTTGTTAGATGCAATTTTGGCGATAATCTCTTCGCCATTACTAATTTTCTCAGTAATGACTGCCGTCATGGAATCGTTAACATTGCCGCTTGCGGTGGAGCGAGAGACATCCAGTTCATACAGTGGTGTTCCTTTAGTCACTATATCGCCTGGCTCCACGTATTTGTTAACAACAAAACCTTGCTGGGGAGAGAAGACGTTTACCGAATGAGGCAATGTAATGACCTCGCCGCGCACATCAATACGCTGCGTATAGCTACAGAAAATCAACGAAAAGATAAGCATGCAAAAAAAACACAGCGAAAGTATGCTTATTAACCATGCTGGCATGCCTGCTAATAAAAGTGCTTTCCCTTTCCAGTGATTCTTTTTGTATTCAATCGCTTCCTTGCGATAAAGTTTATTAGTCATGTTCAATCACTTTTATTTTATAGTGTTTAAAATCATTAATAAAAAGAATGATTCTTTATCAGTAAAATTGAAATTATGATCCCTATGGGCGTGAATTTTAAAAAGAGAATGGAGAGCACATCGACAAGTGATATCGATGTGCTCTCCACGATCAATAAGAAAAATTAGTTTTTGAAGCCGCCGCCAGTACCAAATACTACGCTGTCAAAGAAGATGCGGGTGCGATCGTCAATGGCAGCAGTACCTTCATAGGCACCAATCACGGCACCCCATACGCCGCCCTGAACTGAAGCCCAGATGGAACCAGTCCAGGCCATCACTGAACCAACACCCAGCATACCGCCGCCAGTGCTGTTACCAGTCGTAGCGCCCTGTAATGCGCCCTGAGCTGATAGAACGACCGCGCCGTAAATACCACCCACTACGGCGTCAACAAGCGCGACACCAAAACTTTGTTCACCATTCAGGAAACTCAGAATGCCGGCACCTGAAATTTCATTCATTTCAATTGAAGTTAATTCTTTCATTTTTAATTCCTGTTTTAATATTGCTGTATTCGTTATTAACTAATGAATGAGGACTGACTTAATCCTGCAATCATTAAACTTCAAAAGTAAGCATCCTTTAAGAATGCCTGAGGAGACGCTAAGCGTATAAAATAATAACTACACTTATCGTAGACGTATTATTACTTAAACCACTGAATAGGTTTGTAACCACCGATGGTGCCATCAGACATGCCGTCTAGCACCTGATTAGAGATAACCTGAGCCTCTGCAACGCCATTGTAAGCGCCATAACAAACACCAAGAATACCACCGTGGATGGCACCCCAGATTGAACCTACAGCCATAGTAATAACGCCTACCCCAATCAGACCGCCACCCGCACCGCTTGCAGTTGTAGCGCCCTGCAGACCACCCGCTGATGAACAAACGATAGCGGAAAGCAGGCCACCCAGAACACCGTCGACGACTGCGGCACCAAAACCTTGTGTACCATTAATAAAAGATTTGAGAGCCGCTCCTGACACATTCGCCATTTCAATCGAAGTTAATTCTTTCATTGTATTTCCTTATATAATGATGATTTAAATTTGTATGTAATTAATCTAAACGAGTGCTTTACAGACAAAAGCATGTCAGGAATCGGTGCCCTGACATTCTTTCGCAATAAGGTAAAACGATAAAATATCAATGCCAATACTTTTATTATACTTTGATGTTGAATTTTGATTGGTTAATCTAAAAAAGAAACATACTTCACTTATGAAGTTAATCGTGAACTCTGTCTCATTTTAAAATATCCAACTGATAAAAAAGACTTTTCTAAGTTGCTTTTTTAGTGTTTCCCTGGTTCGGTATGGCGCTTTGGCTGGGTGTTAATGGCCATTATTTATTGATGTCTTTTCAGAGCGGACCGCAGAACTATAAAAAAATCATCAGCCGATGGTTAGGCTGATGATGAAAAATTAACAGGGCTACTTAATTTACTGAAATAGAGAGTTATTTTTCTTGCAGTATGACTTCAAATTGTCCCTTAACAGCCCCTGAGGTGACATCATTTGACATTAAATAGTAGTCTGTTGTGAGATTTAACGATTGGTTATTTTTAATGTTAGAAATTTTATATTTATTAAGATCATAGAATGTGATTGGTTTGTTTTCCTGTTTTATGATGAGACCAACCCCTCTTACCCCGTTCGAAATATCGTTCAGCAAAACACCATCTTTAGTGGGTGAGTTTTCGCTAATTGGGTTGAACCAATAGAGATAATTTTTCCCAACCTCAGTTGAAGGGCAGTCAATATCGAGCCTGATATTTTTTTGCTTCCCTGTATCTCCCCCCTGAGGTGTTGCTTTCAACTGTGCCGCAGTGATCTTATCAAGGATCACCGTATTTCCATTACGTGGTGTAATGTTGCAACTGGTTTGCTTAAATTTAATAGTCGATAAGTTAATACCAATCCTGAAGAGCTGCCCTTTGTTCTGAGCACCCGTACCCGCGGTATCCGTAGCGTTTCCGGCCAAATAATAAACTGTAATCATACCGCTTAATGTTTGCGGTGTAATCGGACCCGTTTTGACCAGCCAGACGGTCACTTGTTCTGGAATATAGGATTTAGAAAAGTAACGTGTGTCAGCGGGTACAGGAGAGTTGAACTCTGCAGCAATAGGTCGTATTTTCGTACCTATTGTGATGTCTGTTATTTGATAACCTATGCCTGGTATACCCGTATTATAAACAGGCATACCCTGAACACCTTTTATTCCGGAATCGACATCTTTGGTGGAATGTATAACATATACATCACTTGGATCGCAGTTTGAGAATGTTTTGACATCCGTTACGTTACCACCGCGAGTTGCGGCCGCTAATATTGCTCCGTTGGGCTGGCTTGAATCAGATAATATTTTTACATTGGTAAAGGATACGTTAATACCGCCACCAGTACCGCTGTAACTACATTCAGCCGCTACGTGCAAGCTTGTGGTAAATAAACTTATTAGTAAGAATAATTTTTTCATGGTGTTAACGATCCTTATTAGCGGCAAACCACTGTTGTTTGCGCAATACTTCCTGTAACTGAAGCTAAATTATATGATGCGGTACACTGTTGTTCTGCATTTGTACCCCATTTAGCATAAACCTCACCCGTGTCTTTCAGACCTGACATGTAAACCATGCCTGCATCGGAAACGATACTGGCCTGGGCTTTAGGTGTGGCAGAGGAGGTTACCATTGCACCATAAGGGACGTCTGCACCTGATAGCTGTTTCAATATGAGGAATGCCCGACGGCCGATATTACCCTCGAAATCTGCGCTTACGATTGCGCCTCGGGTAGGTACCACTTTTTTCGACGTAACAGGTAATTCCATATTGTCGGCTAATGTTGTGCTGTCGAGTGTAATACCGGTTCTGCGATAAGGGCTGACGTAAGGAACGATGGCATATCCACGAGAATCAGTTTCAATTGTTGAATCAGACTCCAGCCGAACATGACTGAGCCCGGGAGCCTTAACCAATGCTGCAGTGTCTGACATTTCCTGTCCAAAGGTGATCCCATTCTCATGGAGCAAGACACCGCCACTGGCGCCATAGTTGATCTGTTGGCTACTGCTACTGTAACTGTAACCACCGTTAACTGAGCCTTTCGAGCCTTTGTACGAGCTGTAGACGCCTCCACTGGTACTGTCGCGGTTGCTATAACCTTGCTGAACGTTCCAGTCCAGCTGGTTGTTTTCTAATGCAACGCCATTTAATGAGACAAATTGTTCAGTCGATCCCGGGTTACTATTATTCAATTGATACGAAGCATAAGTGTTCGGCAACCAATCGGCTAACGGTACGGAGATGTTCAAAGAGAAAAGATGGTTGTCTTCTTTTATTTTATCGCTTTGGCTATTTTCCCAGCTATATCTGCTATAGCTGTAACCCACATAGTAGTTAATTCTTTTCCAGCCGCCATTATAGCCAATGCTTAATGACTGATTTTTACGGCTGCTATCCCAATAGTCTTCAAACAGACCGGTGACGGCAATATTCCCAAGGCCATCGCCGAGGCTTTGGTTTACCGTTAAGTTTGTTCTGTTACGCACTGAACGCGAAGTCCTTGATAGCGTGTCACTTACGTAAGTATCAAGAACCTCTGAGAGGGTATTAAAACCTTTAGTAGAATAGCGGTAGCCAGCTACCGTGATATTCGTACCGGTTTCAATGATATTTTTACCATAACGAATACGCCATGATTGACCTGAAGTTTTATCTTCATCTTTTCTTTTTGACCAGGCTTGGGTGATGTCCGCGGAGATTGCACCAATTTCGCCAAGGTTATGACCAATACCGAATACTAAAGACTTATATTTAGATGCCGCCTGCAAGCCCGTATAGAAGGTGGTGTTACTGAATGCCCCATAACTAACGGTTGCCTGAGTGAAAGGTGTTTCATCGGTATTGTTGTCATAAGGGCGGTATTTACCGCTCGTCACTTCATACTCGACTTGCCCTTCGCGAAGCATTAATGGCAGCGATGCAAATGGGACTATAAATTTTTGTTCTGTTCCATCTGCTTCTTCTACAGTTACATAGAGATCTCCGTTACCACCCGTAGCATACATATCATTAATTTCAAACGCGCCAGGAGAGACAAAAGCCTGATAGACCTGGTATCCGTTTTGTTTGACAACAACACGCGCATTGGTTTTTGCAATGCCTCGAATAACAGGAGCATAACCACGAACGCTTTCCGGTAACATATCGAGATCGGTGCTTAATTGTAAGCCAGTAAAAGGAACGCTATCAAAAATATTCGATAGAGATGAACTTTCACCTAATACCAGGGTGCTCTTCAGTGGCACAATACTTCTTTGCGCATATAAATAGACAGAATCCCATTCTGATTTATTGCCGTCAGTTTTACTCCATGCACCTAAATTACGGATTCGCCATGGACCAACGTTCAAACCTGACTGCAGGTTGAGATTGTAACTTTCATGCTCATTCTCAAAATCTTTACCACCGGTAAACTGGTAGTTGGCTAAAAGGCTAGTTATGCCCTCATCAAATTCTTCAACAGGTATTACGTCTTGCGCTATATGTGTTAATGCGGCTTGAGGTATGGATATATTTAATTGTTGCGTATTGAAGTTGAATTCAGCTTTGAAATCAGGAATAATATTTGTATTAGTGCAACCTTTAGTATCTTCCTTCAGATCAGGAAATGCACTCAGACGTAAGCCATAGGCAGAAAGCTTGGTTAGGCTGAGACAAGGAACGAGTGCAATCCCATCGTTTTTAGCGACTTCGACGAAATGTACTGTCGTTGTTTCGATGTACTCATTGTTGAGCATGACTTCAACGCGATATTCCCCAGGTGCCTGGGCATTCTGGGTTGCATATATCGATAAATCCGGCAACTTTGATGTGTCGTTTTGACCAACACTTCGTATGAATGCAGGATCAAAAAAATCACGAGCAGCAACATTGCCACTGAAGCCAATCAGTAATGCTGGCATCAGCGCCACAAATTTTTGGGATACTCCTGCTAGGATGTGCTCCCTTTTTTTTATGAATGCAGACATAGTTTCACCCTAACCGGTCAGAATTTTTAAGTTATATTGATGATGAATATTCCGGACCCGCGCTTCCATATTCGGTTGCGACGCTCCATGTGACTTTTCCTCCAGTTATCCCTGCTGGCAAGTCTGCTTGTTTTGATTCAAACGCCTCAATGTTAGGAATGTTATCGACCATTTCTTTTCCATTTATTTTCACTGATGTAAAATAAATGAAAAATGGAGTCGGGTTTTCAATGGTGATTTTTCCGTTACTTTTCCGCCATTTTATTTTCTTTGACTCTTCAATCACGGATAATTTTTGTATTACTTTTGGACGATAGATCAATCGCATTCTGTGGCGAACCGCAAGCTGTAGCCTATTCTGACTCTCTGCGTCGTCACTGTTTGTTGGCGGAATCGACATTACGTTGAAATAAAATAATGTATCTCTGTCTTTTGCTGCAGATGAGATATGTGCATTGGGAAAAATGCGGACAGTGTTTTTCTGTTTACCCTCTAATCGAAAAAGAGGTGGGGTCACCATAAAAGCGGAGACTGTACTTGTACCTGATGCTTCAACCCATGATTTCATCAGGTAAGGTGTATCATCTTTGTTATCTAACTGGGCGCTGATTTCACGCGAGCCCTCTTTATAAAGATAACGAGTGGACTCGACAACCACGCCGCCATTAGCTACGAAACTGGTGGAGCAAATTAACATTGCCACTAATTTTAATAATGACTTGCGCATAATGTATTCTCAAAAAAATAAAAGCAAAACAAAAGGGCCTGCCGTAGCAGGCCCCTCAAACGATCAATAAGTAATAGTAAAGGTAGCAACACCTTTTACATCACCAGCAGTTACGCCAGTTGCAGTTTTAACATATGCTGCTTTATAACTCAGGATGGTTGGGCTACCGGCTTTATAAGCAACGGTTTTTGCTTCAGTACCATCGAATTTAACGCGGGTAGAGTCACCATTGATCAATGCGATACCTGTTTTCGCTGCAGGATTTGCTGCTTCGTTAGTCAGAATCTGAGGCTGACCTGAAACATAGTTACCTGCAACGTTCACAGTCAGATTACCTGTGTACGCATTGCCACCTTTCTTACAATCTTCAATTTTGTAAGTGATATCTTTTGCAGAGGCTAATACCGGAACGTTGGCAGCAGCGGCTTCCAGTACAGTTGCTTTGACGTTGTCCAGTACCACGGTACCACCGCTGATAGCACCAGCACCTGGGGTAACGTTACAGGATTCATCAGAGTTAGACACGGTACCGTGAATAACCAGTTGAGCTGTGTTGCCAGCTGCAAATGCCTGAGCGCTCAGAACTGTTGTTGCGGCGACTAAAACGGCGAGAATATTCTTTTTCATTTGTTTGTTCCATTCATATAAAACGACAGCAATCCTATTTAAGTAGCGGCTAATGCATGCGATTAGGCCTACCCTTTTGCTCCTGGGCACAAACCTTTTATCTATCGCCATGCGATGGTAATCAGAGGTCTATGCAACGAGAAAGCTGAGTAAATGTATTTCTTTTTATGTGTGTGCGCATATGAATTTGATTGAATTAAATATCATGTTGACAGAAGCAGGGATCATTTAGTTTTTTTATAGATGGTAGATTCTGGTTATAGTCGCAAGATGAATTTAATTTTGTTGGTGAATTGTTTGGTTGTTAATAATCGCTCTTATCCTGTTTGTATTGATTTTTATTTACTAAGAAGAATAATTTAACGTTGAATTAAGATATGTTTAGTTGCAAGGCATTCTTCCCGCAAATAATTCATGTTCCAGTCATACTTTAGCGATGCGATAATGGAGGGCTTTAGCCACCTTATTGTTAGTTGTTTGAGTATCACAATAGGGTGCTTGTCGCCTTTGATGGATACGCTATTCAGAAAAATAACCTGCCATAACCTTCATAAATTCATAACAACTATCAGCATTCTCTTCCCTCTGACATCACATTGCCTGGTTAGCATTAGAAATCAATAAATCAGAATGAAATAGAACTACATTCGATTTTTCCGAGCCACACATCAATACTGGGTTTCCATGGGCTGCGGGGATTTGGATAAGACTTCTAAAGTATCCAACTGCATGAATAGTATGATTTATTTATGTATCTGATAAACGGTAGCATTGTTTAAGCTAACTTTATTCTCATTTCAGTATAATCAAAGAGTTAAAAATGATCTTAGACATGTTTTTTGGCTGCGAGTGGTATCTTTCATCGAATACGGAAATTATGATACGATATTCAGCTGTTGTTTGTAGGTCATCATGAATCGGTAGGGTTCATACATCAAAATCGTTGTGATGAAATGATTTCACAGGTGGTTGGGAATAACCGCTACGTTTTAACCGTCTTGACAGTAAAGGAAGGCTGAAAGGTTATGGCATATAATTTATTTCTAATAAATAAAGAAATTATTTTCGATGTCAATTCATGCGAATTGAGAACGCTTAAACCTGATGGTACAAAGGTGACTCTTAATGCGCCAACTGCGCGTTGCTTGCAGCTCTTAATTGAAAATGGCGGAAAGGTTGTTTCACGCGATGATTTCCTGGAGCGCGTCTGGATGGCCAGAGGTATTGTTGTGTCACAGAATACCTTTTATCAAAATATTTCGTTATTAAGGAAATCCCTTAAAAAAGCAGGTTTGACTGATGAAATCATTGTTACTGTGCGCCGAAATGGGTTTATTCTTGCCCCAGGTACGCATCTGGAGATCGTTGAGGAGAAGGACAGTGAGAATACTATCCCATCAACGACTATCTCAGGACATGCTTCCATAAAAAATCAGCCGGGTGCTCTCACAGGTTACAACGTTATGGACAATAACGCAGCGCCTTCAGGCTCTTCGGGCGTGATTTTGAAATTACCGAAATGGGTTATAGTACTTTTTGTTATTTTGATAGTCGCTGAGCTTATTTCCCTCATTATCAAACATTTTAAAATGTTATTTTAAGCTTATGGATATTTTAAGTTTAGAATTAGAGGGATTTGGATTCTTGTCCGGATAGAAAGGGATACCCGGACAACTATGATTTTAATGTTGCTTAAGGCCTAGATCGAGTGTCGTCTTACTAGGCTCTCCGCCTATTTCTCGCGTCAATTTGGGTACCAGATACCCAGAGATACTGGCCATCAACTCGCGCATGATCGCCCGCGCTTCACTATCACTCACCATAAAATGAGCCCCTCCCTGAACCTTGTCCAAAACATGGAGATAATAAGGGATGATTCCGGCATCAAACAGTTTGTTGCTTAGGGCCGCTAGCGTAAACGCATTATCATTGACACCACGCAACAAGACGCTCTGGTTGAGCAGTGTCACACCCGCTTTTCGTAGCCGTGCCATTGCTTGACTGAATTCTTCATCAATCTCATTGCCGTGGTTTATATGGTTCACGAGCAAGATTTGTAACGATGAGGCTGCAAAGCGTGCAACTAGCGGTTCTGTAATACGTGCCGGGATAACAATCGGCAAACGGCTATGAATCCGCAGCCGCTTAATATGTGGAATGCTCTCAAGCTGCGTCATCAGCCAATCCAGCTCATGGTCTTTCGCCATAAGCGGATCGCCGCCGGAGAAAATAATCTCATCCAGCTCCGGATGCTGGGTAATGTAATCCAGTGCACCTTGCCAGTTGCGCTTGTTGCCCTGATTATCAGCGTAAGGGAAGTGGCGACGGAAACAGTAGCGACAATTTACCGCGCAACCTCCTTTTACAAGCAGCAAAGCCCGATTGCGGTATTTGTGCAGCAAACCCGGCACGACGCTGTTCTGCTCGTCGAGGGGATCGGTGCTGTATCCCGGGGTAGAAATAAACTCTTCTTGAGAAGTAAGTACCTGTCTTAAAAGAGGATCGTTAGGATTGCCTTTCTCCATTCGCGCAACAAACGCGCGGGGGACACGCAGCGCAAAGAGGCGTCTTGCCTCTCTACCTGCAAGCAATGTTTCATCGGCGTCCAAATCTAAAAGACGAAGCAGTTCATCAGGACTGGTGATTACATCGGCAAGTTGCGATAACCAATCTTCTCTGGATGGGGTATTTAGGGTTACAATATGCGCCATTTTGTGGCTTAGCTACCAATTAACAATTTCAGAGGGCCTTATGGCGACTTACTATAGCAACGATTTTCGTGCCGGTCTCAAAATCATGATGGACGGCGAACCGTACGCGGTTGAAGCCAGTGAATTCGTTAAACCCGGCAAAGGTCAGGCATTCGCACGTGTTAAGCTGCGCCGCCTGCTGACGGGTACCCGTGTTGAGAAAACCTTCAAATCCACCGACTCTGCAGAAGGCGCAGATGTTGTCGATATGAACCTGACTTACCTGTACAACGATGGTGAGTTCTGGCACTTCATGAACAACGAAACCTTCGAGCAGCTGTCCGCTGATGCAAAAGCTATCGGTGATAACGGCAAATGGCTGCTGGATCAGGCTGAGTGCATCGTGACCCTGTGGAATGGCCAGCCAATCGCTGTCACTCCGCCGAACTTCGTTGAACTGGAAATTATCGAAACCGATCCAGGCCTGAAAGGTGATACCGCAGGTACAGGTGGCAAACCCGCTACGCTGTCTACTGGCGCAGTGGTTAAAGTTCCGCTGTTCGTACAGATCGGTGAAGTTATTAAAGTGGATACCCGCTCTGGCGAGTACGTATCCCGCGTCAAGTAATGCACTCTTGATCGAAGGCGCAGCGTTTGCTGCGCCTGATTTTTTTGAGGTTCAGGGAAGATGAAACGTAAAATCGCTCTCGTCTTGATGATGACTATCGCAGGCACTTTGCTGTGCGGATGCAATACCGCGCGCGGTGTTGGTGAGGATATTCAGGGCCTGGGCCACATCATTTCTCGCGCTGCCAGTTAATCTCTTCTCATTTATTCCTAAAATTTTTCCCTTTTCCGTCGAATGGCGCGATTTTGGCTATGCTTAAGTGGCTATACAAAAATAACTTTGGCTTAAAAAGGAAGAAATTATGGTTAAGAAAACAATTGCAGCGATCTTTTCTGTTCTGGTGCTTTCATCAGTTTTAACCGCCTGTAATACCACCCGTGGGGTTGGTGAGGATATTTCTGACGGTGGCAGCGCAATCTCTGGCGCCGCAACGAAAGCACAACAGTAATGCTGAACGGTACGGGGCTTCAGGTCACCGTACCGTCCAGTTGATGTTCAGGTAGTGATAAAAACGGCGAATACCGCGTATCCATATGTAGTTTCATACGAATATTTCGTTTGTAGGTGTACACGGTTTTGCCGTTAATACTCAGCTTGCTGGCAATCTTTTGATTACTGTCCCCCTCCATCCATAGCGATAACACTCTCTCTTCCTGTTTGGTCAATAATGGCGTCACCATATACGCAGGCTCACATACTTCGTGAGTGGTGAGCGCGTCGTTAATGGTTTCGGATAGGGTGTCCAGAGCCGTGTTTTTTTGTAATGATGCCCAAACCGGAAAGCGCTGCATAAATGCAGACATCTCTGGCGCTTCGCCCGTATGCAAAGAGATAAAAGGAACATTTTCACTGGCCGCCATCAGAGGAGAGAGCTGCTCAAGATGGTGTATATCTGACTGAAAACCGTTTAAATCAGCAATAACCAGTGCCGGTTTCCACTGCAAGATATGCTCTTTGGCAAGAAAGAGGTTATTAAGACTGGTAACTAACAGGGAGTGTGGAAACAGCCCTGAATGATTGAGCCACTCTTCTAGCCCGGTGCGGGTGAAGTGACATCGGTCAATCAAAAGTATTTTGAACATATTATTTTCGCAATCGGTAAGAGGTGGCTACGATCTGCTCTCGGCAAGCCCCCCATCATAGGGAAGTCCGATGAGTGGTAAATGCCTGAACTTCGTAGCTAACAGCGCCTATTTCTTGCTTTTAAGCTCTCATTTATTCGCTGAATAAATATATTGAATTGTGAACCCATGCTCTTCACAATGAGAATGACCTACCTTTATGGGACGACCCATAAAGGCTTTCGCATCGGGGACGGCCCCATACTGTTTTCTAAGTTAAGGAGCCCCTATGTCCTGGATTATTCTTTTTATTGCCGGCTTGCTGGAAGTGGTATGGGCCATTGGCCTGAAATATACCCATGGTTTTACCCGCCTGACTCCAAGCATCATCACTGTCTCCGCCATGATTATCAGTATTGTTTTGCTCTCCTGGGCGATGCGTTCGCTACCGGTAGGGACGGCCTACGCGGTGTGGACGGGTATCGGCGCGGTGGGCGCTGCTATCACAGGGATTTTGCTTCTGGGCGAGTCAGCGAGCCTGGCACGAATTGCCAGCCTCGCGTTGATCGTTGCCGGAATCATTGGGCTAAAACTCAGCACCCATTAGTGTGGCTGTTCAATCCACATTAATTTGCTGACGTCGAAACCCTGACGGGTCGCAACATCGAGGAGCTGCTGTTTCATCTCTGCCGTGACCGTTGGCGTACGAGACAGCAGCCAAAGATAGTTGCGATCCGGTCCGCATATCAGCGCATGCTGATAGTCTCGATCCAGTCCAATGACATTATACCCACCATAGAAGGGGCCAATGAAAGAGACTTTCAGCGCCCCTCTGCTCGGCGAGCCAGTAAAATAAGCTTTCCCTTTCACCTGCTGCCACATTCCACGCTCAGCGTTATAGCCCCGGTTGATGACCTGGATGCCGCCGTCGCGCATCGGGCTATAGTTTGCCGTCACTTTCTCTAATCCGCGTTCAAAACGGTGGTCGTAGCGGGCGATCTCATACCAGTTACCCAGGAAACGTTGGGCGTTAAAATTATTCACGACGGTGACGCCAGGCGGCGGGGTAGGGGTACTACAGGCAACAACCAGAAACGCAGCGGCAATAGCAGCGAAAGCAGGCAGGATGCGCATAGAGATGTCCTGAGAGGTTTTTTGTTAAGTGTAGAACCTGGCGAGAAATTTGCTCTCCTGCCGCGACAGGAGAGCGAGGATAATTACATAAATACGACAGCCACCAGCGTGACAACGGTCAGGATCGCCGCCAGACCATAAAATACCCACTTACCGTTTGGCACATGGATTTTCAGGTCGTGCATGGCATGATGGATACGGTGTAACCCACACCATAGCGGCAGAACGATCATCAGGAAGATGAAGACGCGACCGATGAAGCTGTGGGCAAAAGCGAGTACTCGCTCATAGCTCAGGGCATCACCGGGATACAGTCCCAGCGGCAGCATAATTCCCACCAACAAGATGATCGCAGGCGCGATAATGGCGCACCACATGCCGCCTGCGCCAAATAGTCCCCAAAAGAGAGGTTCATCAGATCGTTTTGGATTTTGATTGATCATACTGGCCTCCTTACCAGAACAGGGCAACGCCAAGGATCACCACAGTCACAACGGCTGTGACTACCCAAAGCCCTTTGATCACAGGCTCTGGCCCCATTTTTTCGCCTTTGACGATAATGTTGGCCGCTTTAGGCGCCAGCTCAAACCAGGTTTTGGTATGTAGCAGCGCGGCCGCCAGCACAATGATATTTAGCAGCACCACTATGGGATTTTGCAGGAAACCCACAAATCCGGCCCAGGATTCCGGACCGTGCTTCAGGGCAAACAGGCCGTACATCAGTTCAATGCTGAACCACACCGCGGGGACTGCCGTACCTTCGCGCAGCATGTAGAAGCGATAAAACGGCAGATTTTTCCACCAGGTGGACGGCACTGGCCGTATATAGGCTTTGCGTTTAGTCGTCATTACGCACTCCTTAGCGTGGTTTCAGGGTGGCGATAAGAAAGTCTTTCGAGCTTTCAACTTTACCCTGCTGGATAGCGGCGGCCGGGTCGACGTGCTTCGGACAGACTTCCGAGCAGTAACCCACAAACGTACAGGTCCAGACACCGTTCTGGCCATTGAGCTGTGCCATACGCTCTTTTTTACCGCGATCGCGGCTGTCTTCGTTATAGCGGTGTGCCAGCGTGATGGCGGCCGGGCCGATGAACTCCGGGTTCAGGCCAAACTGTGGACAAGCAGCGTAACAGAGGCCGCAGTTGATGCAGCCGGAGAACTGATGGTATTTCGCCATCTGTGCCGGCGTTTGCATATTTGGCCCCTGATCCGGGGTGCGTGGGTTACCAATGATGTACGGTTTAATTGCCTCCAGGCTTTCGATAAAGTGGGTCATATCGACAACCAGGTCGCGCTCGATCGGGAAGTTGCCCAGGGCTTCTACCTTGAGGCCTTTAGGGTAATCTCGCAGGAAGGTTTTACAGGCAAGCTTCGGCACTTTATTGACCATCATGCCGCATGAACCGCAAATCGCCATGCGGCATGACCAGCGGTAACTCAGGTCCGGGGCCAGATTATCTTTTATATAGCCGAGCGCATCCAGCAGGGAGGTTTGCTCGTCATAGGGCACTTCATAGAAAGCGCTGTGCGGTGCGGAATCCACTTCCGGGTTGTAGCGCACCACTTCAACTTTCAGCGTTTGCATCTCAGCCATTCGCCGTCTCCTTCTTATCGGCTGCTTCCGCTTCTGCACCGTACACACGCTTCGCCGGTGGCAGCGTAGTAATCTTCACATCGCTATAGTCCAGTCGCGTTGTGCCGTCCGCATCGCGATAAGCGAGGGTATGCTTGAGGAAATTGACATCGTCGCGCTCGGTGCAGCCTTCATCCAGACGCTGATGCGCGCCACGTGACTCTTTGCGTGCCATTGCCGAGTGAGCCATACATTCGGCTACGTTCAGGCCGTGGCCCAGTTCAATGGTGTACAGCAGGTCGGTATTGAACACGCTGGAGGAGTCGGTAATACGTACGCGTTTAAAACGCTCCTGGAGCTCCGCCAGTTTGTCGATGGTTTTCTGCATGAGCTCAGGCGTACGGTAGATGCCGCAGCCCTCTTCCATGGAGAGGCCCATCTCATCGCGGATCTTCGCCCAGTTTTCACTGCCTTCCTGGTTAACGAGCGCTTTCAGGCGTTTTTCGACATCCGCAGCCTGTGCATCCAGCGCGGCACTATTGGCCTCGCCTGAGGTTGCTGCTCGCGCCATCGCTTTTTCGCCTGCCATGCGGCCAAAGACTACCAGTTCGGCCAGCGAGTTGGACCCCAGACGGTTTGCCCCGTGCAGGCCTACTGAGGAGCATTCGCCCACGGCAAACAGCCCCTGAATACGGGTTTCACACTGCTGATCGGTTTCAATGCCGCCCATGGTGTAGTGTGCTGTCGGGCGTACCGGAATGGGCTCTTTCACGGGGTCCACGCCCACGTAGGCTTTCGCCAGTTCACAAATGAACGGTAGGCGTTCAAGTAACTTTTTCTCGCCCAGATGACGAAGATCCAGCCAGACCACATCGCCGCGCGGCGTCGGAACCGTGTTGCCTTTACGCCACTCGTGCCAGAATGCCTGAGATACCTTGTCGCGTGGGCCAAGCTCCATATATTTATTCTTCGGCTCGCCGAGTGGAGTCTCAGGGCCCATGCCGTAATCTTGCAAATAACGGTAGCCATCTTTATTGACCAGGATCCCGCCTTCACCGCGGCAACCCTCCGTCATCAAAATGCCCGAACCCGGCAGGCCGGTAGGGTGATATTGCACAAATTCCATGTCACGCAGCGGCACGCCGTGGCTGAGCGCCATACCCATGCCATCGCCGGTAACGATGCCGCCATTGGTGTTATAGCGATATACCCGGCCTGCACCCCCGGTCGCCATCACCACCGCATTCGCACGGATCTGCACCAGCGTGCCTTCCATCATATTCATCGCCACCAGGCCGCGCGCGTGCCCGTCATCGACCAGAATATCCAGCACGAAGTGCTCATCGAAGCGGTGAATTTGTGGGAACTGGAGGGAGGTCTGGAAGAGGGTGTGAAGCATATGGAAGCCGGTCTTGTCGGCGGCAAACCAGGTGCGCTCAATCTTCATGCCACCAAAACGGCGCACATTGACGCTGCCGTCCGGGCGGCGGCTCCACGGGCAACCCCACTGTTCCAGTTGCGTCATCTCGGTTGGGCAATGATGTACGAAATAATCGACGACATCCTGCTCGCAAAGCCAGTCGCCCCCGGCGACGGTGTCGTGAAAATGGTACTCAAAGCTATCATGATCCTGCGCAACGGCGGCAGAACCGCCTTCCGCGGCAACCGTATGGCTGCGCATGGGATAAACTTTGGAAATCAGAGCGATTTTAGCGTTCGGATTGGCCTGCGCTGCAGCAATTGCAGCGCGTAATCCTGCTCCGCCAGCGCCAACGATGGCGAGATCGGCTTGAAAGGTTTGCACGACATTCCTCCAGATATTGTTATTTCGCATCACGGCGACCATCAAGAGGGTTCTTTTCCGAATGGGCGGATGCAAAAACGATTCCACTGCTCCTTTATGGGTAAAGCAGTATAGCCGCACAGACGTGAGGGAAATTTGACGTGTTCGATTTTTTTGCGGTTCTACCGCGCGATTTATCATCGTGATTGATGAATTGCGACACGCAATTAATGTCCTAAATAAAAAATGGCTATTTCACTGTGCAAAATTTGTCTCCGCTCGGGGTAACGAGTAGACTTCGTCCCCTTGTCTGAAATCGGAGAAAATCTCATGAGCGAAACGGCCACCTGGCAGCCGAGCGCATCCATCCCAAACCTGTTAAAACGCGCAGCAATTATGGCGGAAATTCGCCGTTTCTTTGCCGATCGCGGTGTGCTGGAGGTGGAGACGCCCTGCATGAGTCAGGCGACGGTGACTGATATTCATCTGGTCCCGTTTGAAACCCGTTTTGTTGGACCTGGCCACTCTCAGGGGATGAACCTCTATCTGATGACCAGCCCGGAATACCACATGAAGCGCTTGCTGGCGGCGGGTTGTGGCCCGGTATTCCAGCTATGTCGTAGTTTCCGTAATGAAGAGATGGGACGTCATCACAACCCTGAGTTCACCATGCTGGAGTGGTACCGTCCGCATTACGATATGTATCGCCTGATGAACGAGGTGGACGATCTGCTGCAGCAGGTTCTGGAGTGTGCGGAAGCCGAAACGCTCTCTTATCAGCAAGCATTCCAGCGCTATCTGGAGATTGATCCTCTTTCAGCGGATAAAACCCAGCTACGTGAAGTGGCAGCCAAACTCGATCTGAGCAATGTGGCGGACACCGAAGGAGATCGCGATACCTTACTGCAACTGCTGTTTGCCTTTGGCGTTGAGCCACAGATTGGTAAAGACCGCCCGACGTTCGTCTATCACTTCCCGGCAAGTCAGGCCTCGCTCGCGCAGATCAGCACCGAAGATCACCGCGTTGCGGAACGTTTTGAGGTCTATTACAAGGGCATTGAGCTGGCGAATGGCTTCCACGAATTAACCGATGCTCGTGAACAGCAGCAACGTTTCGAGCAGGATAACCGCAAGCGCAATGCCCGCGGTCTTCCGCAGCAGCCTATTGATACTAACCTGCTGGACGCATTAACAGCCGGTCTTCCGGACTGCTCCGGCGTCGCGCTGGGCGTAGACCGTCTGGTGATGCTGGCGCTGGGCGCCGAGCAACTGGGCGACGTGATTGCCTTTACGGTCGATCGCGCGTAATTCTTTTTCACCCTCTCCCGCAGGAGAGGGTGAAGGCGTTACAAACTTCCCGCTGGACGGGAACGCGCCGCCGACGTCAAAGTTCTTCCCGTCTTACGCCCATCCAGACTTTCCAGACGCATCTGGAAAGGCGGGAACGGCATTTCCAGGCCATGCTCACGGAAGCCAGCGAGAATCAGCTGGTGGATCTCATGACGCAACGGCATACGATGGCCCATTTCAGCGGCATAAATGCGCAGTTCGAAGATCTGTATCCCCTGCTGAAGGTCAACAAGGAAGACTTCCGGTTCCGGTGTGTTGATCACCAGCGAGCAGCGATCGGCCGCCGTATAGAGGATCTTCGTCACCTCTTCGCTGTCGGCATCGGAAGGGGCGGGCACGGTTAAGACCACACGCGTCACCGAATCCGACAGTGACCAGTTGATAAACTGCTCGGTAATGAACGCTTTATTCGGCACGATGATCTCTTTGCGATCCCAGTCGCTGATGGTGGTCGCGCGGGTATTGATCTTCGTAATACTGCCCGTCAAATCGCGGATCGTCACGGTATCGCCGATACGAATCGGTTTTTCGAACAGGATGATCAGGCCAGAAATGAAGTTGGCAAAAATCTCCTGCAAACCAAAGCCGAGCCCCACACCCAATGCGGCGACCAGCCACTGCAGTTTCGACCACTCAATACCAATCATCGAGAAACCGACCAGCCCACCCAGCAGCAGGATCAGGTATTTGGTGATGGTGGTAATGGCGTAGCCGGTGCCTGGCGTGAGATCCAGATGCTGCAGCAGGGCGAGTTCCAGCAGGGCAGGGAAGTTCCGTACCAACTGGGTGGTGATAATCAGCACCAGAATTGCGATCAGAACGGCGCCAAGCGTGATCGGTTCAAGGCTCTCAACGCCCTGGACGGTTGAGGTGGCATCCCACAGGGAGATGTTCTCAAGGAAGCCAAACGCCGAGTGAATTTCAGACCACAACACGATCACTGACAGCAGGGCAATCAGCATCAGAATGGAACGCACCAGACGCAGAGACTGGGTACTGATGGCATCAAGGTCCAGCTCAACCTCATCAATCTCCGCGGTGCCTTCAGTGCTGGTGGTGTGCTGCGGTTCGTCCTCACCACGGGCGCGCTGGGCAAGAATTTCCGCGCGGCGATGTTTAGCCCGATCGAAAGCCAGACGCCGCCGCTGAATCAGCATCCAGCGACGGATAATGTGATACACCACCAGCAGCAAGAACCAGATGGCGACCGAGGTCTCAAGACGCGCCAGCAGGGCCTGAGCGGTAGCCAGATAGCCTACGGCAGAGGCCAGAATGGCAACCAGCGGAGCGCTGAGCAGCATATTCCAGAGCAGACGGTTAAACATATTGTCGCCGCTGCCGGTTTTATCGACATAGAGCGGGATCCCCGCACGCTTCAGGCTCAGGGTAACTATCGCCAGCGCGCCACAAATCAAAATAAAGCACAGGCGGCCAAGCGAGCCAGAAAATTCTCGGTCGCTCAGGTTATCGAACATGATCAGCGCCATGATGAGCGGCACAATCAGCCCGATGCTCATCAGGTAGTAACGCATCGCTCGTGTGACGCGATGACGCGGCCAGGCGAAGTGGGTAATAAAAAGCCCATTGGGTCTGGCAAAAGTGGCGCAGATCATAACAACCCATAGCAGCGGTACCGTAGCGGTTACCCCATCGCCGATTGCTACGGCCAGCGGATAAGGCCAGGCTTCACGCAGGCCGTAACCCAGCGTCATCCACAGCACCGGCAAGGGTGACGCCACCAGGATAGACCAAAACACGGTACGCAGAGTGAGCCAGAAATGGTCTTGCGTCACTTTCCCAACTTTAGCGCTAGAACGTTCCAGGAAGCGAGTAAAGTGGCGGCGGGAGTAGATACTGCATCCGACCAGAATCAGCGCCCCCAGCAGCGGGAATATGGTCTCCTTACTGGTCAGCATCATGATGCTGGCTTTGCCGAGTTGATTGACAGTATCCAGCGAGATGAGGCGCCGTAAATCCTGCACAATTTCAATCGGCCAGGAGATGGTCATCGGGCGTACGTCAGACGTCCAGAACAGATAGCGGTGGGTCGCCTCGTTCACCTCTTTCAGCGCATCTTCGAGCTGGCTGTTAGACACCTTCAGCTTGGTCAGCTCCAGAATCAGGGTATCACCACCCTGCAAAAGCGAGTTCAGCAGTTCACGCTGAGTACGCAACTGGGCTTCCAGAATGCGATTTTGCTCGGCTGTCAGCGGCGCGCCGTCGGCCTGGCGGATCTGACGTAGCTGCGGCTGTTTGTTGAGTTGATCCTCATAGCGCAAACGCTGCACTCGCAACTGCGCCAGCTCGGTATCAAGTTGCTGTGGTTTCGGCATCTCAGGCAGACGTGCCACCTGGGCACGCAGGGCTTCGCCAAGCAGATTCGACGATCCCAGCCACTGAGACTGTTCGCGCAGGGTATTTAGCGCCTGGCGTACCTGTAAGGTTTGATTGGTGGCCTGACGCTGCTGCGATGCGACCAGATCCATCCGCTGGGCCTGCTGGTTAAGGGCAGCCGACAGCTCACGGTTCACTTTGAACTGGGCGATCAGGTCCGGTGGCAAGTTGGCGCTGTTTTCAGCCAGCAGTTCTGTGCTCTCCAGCGCGCGTTCTGCTTCGCGCTGGCGCTGGCTATTTAACTGATTACGTAGGGCCTGTAAGTAGCCATCAAGCTGTTGGCTCTGCTTCTGCGCAAGCTCAGAGCGCATACGCGCCAGTTCCTGTCGGTTATTCGCAGACAGCTGTGCCAGCTCAAGTTCATCCACCAGCGCTTTGAGTTTGGCGGACTCGGCCTGAATGGCGATATTTTGCGCCTGACTCTGGGCTGTGTTGCCGGCTTGTGTTCCTACGCGTCGCTCAACGTCATTAAGCTGTCGGCGGGCGTCGGTTTGCTGTTGCGGCAGTTGGTTCAGGGAGTCGCCGATTTCACGGGCGCGCTCTTGCTCTTGCTGCGCCTGACGGCTTTTTTCCAGCAGTTGGCTACTGACCTGCAGGATCTCCTGATTGAGGGCGTCGGTGGTCATTCCCACTGGCACCTCACGCGGTTCATCGCGCAGGTTATTCAGCTGAGAGCGTAACGTCTGAGAGAGTTTGGGGAAGTTATCGATAACCTGCTGATATTGCTGAGCGCGCTCGAGGGAACCTTTACGCTCCTCGAGGGCGTTCAGTGCGGTCTGGAGTGCCTCAACGGCTTCAGGCTGCGCGGGTTTAGCCGCTTTCGCCTGCTCCAGCTCCTGGGTTATCTGTTTGGCATCAGGGGCCGTCGCAGCGTACGCCCCCGTACTGAGGCACCAGGCCATCAGAAAAATGATAATCGGGCGCACGTCAGCGGTCCTTTAATTAGCTTTCAGCTTTCTTATCGTCAACAAGCGGGCTGGCGTCAAGTTCAGCGGCAATCTCTTCCTCAGCAAGCGGGGCAGGTTCCGCGTCCGGCGTAACGAAGGTCTCGGTAGAGAGGGCTAACGGTTGGCCAATCTTCGTTACGGAGAGGCTCTGCAACGACTCGACCAGATCCACCTTGCCCGGTGCGAACAGGTTGATAACGGTCGAGCCGAGTTTGAAGCGACCCATCTCCTGGCCTTTCAGCAGAGCGACGGAACCTTCGCTTTCACCTTCAGGCCATGTCCAGCGCTTGATCACGCCTTCACGCGGTGGCGTGATGGTGCCAGCCCAGACGGTTTCAATGCTGCCCACAATGGTCGCACCGACTAAAATCTGCGCCATGGGGCCAAATTCAGTATCAAACAGGCAAATGACGCGCTCGTTACGGGCGAACAAATTCGGTACGTTCTGCGCGGTCAGGTGGTTAACGGAAAAGAGGTCGCCCGGTACGTAGATCATTTCGCGCAGAATACCGTTACAAGGCATATGCACACGGTGGTAGTCGCGCGGTGACAGGTAGGTGGTCACGAAAGAGCCATTGCGGAACTTGTCAGCCATCAGGTAGTTACCTGCCAGCAGTGCTTCCATGCTGTAGTTATGGCCTTTCGCCTGCAAAATCTTATCTTCTTCGATTTTACCTAACTGGCTGATGACCCCATCGGCAGGCATGACCAGGACATTTGGGTCGGTATTTAGTGGGCGAACTTCGTCGCGCAGCGGGCGAACAAAGAAGTCGTTAAAGGTGCGGTAGCTGGCTGTATCCGGCTTCTGCGCCTCTTTCATGTCGACCTTGTAATATTTTACGAACAGGTCGATTACCAGCTTTGTCAGCCAGCCCGCTCGTTTGCTCGCGCCCCAGCCCGCCAGGCGAGTGAGCCACAGTTTTGGCAGAATGTATTGAAGCGAAAGTTTAAATGAGTTTAACAAGGTAGCCTCCAGGCCATTGTTTTGTCGTTCCTGATCCGGCTGTTAACAGCCGGAACCTGAAAATGGGGGACGATTTTAGCGACGCTAAGCTTAGTTGTCAGTCATCAGATTCAGAAAAGCTTTTACGCGTTTTTACCTGAGACATGCTTTCGAGAATGCGGTGATAGTTTTCGAAACGGGTCTCCGCAATGTCACCGTTTTTGACCGCTTCGCGAATTGCGCAGCCAGGGTCGTTATCATGCTTGCAGTCGCGGTATTTACAAGCGCCTAAATAGTCATGGAATTCGACAAATCCGTTAAAGATTTGTTCCGGCTCGAGGTGCCATAAACCGAATTCGCGCACGCCAGGCGAGTCAATCACGTCGCCGCCATGAGGGAAGTGATACAGGCGTGAGGCGGTAGTGGTATGTTGGCCAAGTCCGGAGACATCAGAGACATCATTGGTCAGGATCTCTTTCTGCAGCCCCAGTAAGTTATTTAGCAGGCTCGATTTACCCACGCCTGATTGCCCGGCAAAGATACTGATACGGTCAGTCAATGCTTCTTCCAGCGGTAACAGTCCATCTTTTTTATGGCTGGAGACCATCAGTACCCGATAGCCAATCTTGCGGTAAATATCCATTTGTTCGTTCACGAACGCCATGCCTTCGTCGTCGAGCAGATCGATTTTATTCAGTACGATCAACGGCTCAACTTGCAAGGTTTCGCAGGCCACCAGATACCGGTCGATGATATTCAACGACAGCTCAGGCAATATGGCCGAAACGATGACGATCTGATTGATATTGGCAGCGATCGGCTTAACGCCGTCGTAGAAATCAGGGCGCGTCAGCACCGACGTGCGCTCATGTACCGCCTCTACGATGCCTTTTACCAGCACCCCTTCCGCTGCCACTTTACCTGGACGCCAGACGACGCGATCGCCGGTAACCAGTGAACGGATGGTGCGACGAATATTGCAGCGGTGCACGCTGCCGTCTTCAGATTCCACATCGGCGTGCATACCAAAGCGGCTAATAACCGTGCCTTCAGCCGTATCGCCAAACAGGTTGTCATCGTAGTCGGCTTTCTCCGCAGTGGTTTTAAGACGACGCTGGTGATTGGCTTTCACCCGGCGCTGCTGCCCCTTGGAGAGTTTATTTTTACTCAATCGTGCTGGCTCCTGGTCGCCCGTAACGGGCAAAACCTCTATGATACACACTAATCAATACTAGTTAACCTGCCGCGGCGGGTTATGCGAGAAGGGTGGAAAATAACATGAGCGCGGATGAAAATAACCTGATTTGGATCGATCTTGAGATGACCGGGCTGGATCCCGAGCGCGATCGCATCATTGAGATTGCGACCCTGGTCACCGATGCGAACCTCAATATCCTGGCGGAAGGGCCGACCATTGCGGTTCATCAAAGCGACGAACAGCTGGCGCTGATGGATGACTGGAACGTGCGCACCCATACCGGCAGCGGGCTAGTGGATCGTGTCAAAGCCAGTAACCAGGGCGATCGCGAAGCGGAACTGGCCACCATTGAATTTCTGAAACAGTGGGTACCTGCAGGTAAATCGCCTATCTGTGGCAATAGCATCGGGCAGGATCGCCGTTTTCTTTTTAAATATATGCCGGAACTGGAATCGTACTTCCATTACCGTTATCTGGACGTCAGCACCTTGAAAGAGCTGGCGCGTCGCTGGAAACCTGAAATCCTGGATGGCTTCAAGAAGCAGGGCACGCACCAGGCAATGGACGATATTCGTGAGTCAGTGGCGGAGCTGGCATACTATCGCGAACACTTTATTCAGCTCTGATTCAGGGCGTTGCCGGGTAGTGCTTGTGCCTTACCCGGCCGTCAGAAGGGCTGCATGGTGTAAAAACGCGCAAAGCGATGAATATTCCATCACTTGAACTGAATTTCTAAAAAAACGCTTTGAGGGGGGTTGCAGCTAAAAGGATTTCTCGTATAATGCGCCTCCCGTAACGACAGGATTTATTCGTTACGACAGCAACAGATTTGCGGGAATAGCTCAGTTGGTAGAGCACGACCTTGCCAAGGTCGGGGTCGCGAGTTCGAGTCTCGTTTCCCGCTCCAAAATTTGTTCGCTACGCAGTAAGACCACCCAAGCGGGAATAGCTCAGTTGGTAGAGCACGACCTTGCCAAGGTCGGGGTCGCGAGTTCGAGTCTCGTTTCCCGCTCCAAAATTTGTTCGCTACACAGTAAGACCACCCAAGCGGGAATAGCTCAGTTGGTAGAGCACGACCTTGCCAAGGTCGGGGTCGCGAGTTCGAGTCTCGTTTCCCGCTCCAAATTTTCTCTCCTCTTAGATATCCACAGCGAGAACCTTCGCCGCGGGTGATTTGTGTTGTTTCTGAAAAACTTTCCTCAACAGACTTATCCACAGGTTTGTTCGATTTGCGTCAATATGTAAAAACTTCGCCTGGTGAATAGTATCTTTATAACTCACTGAAATTTGGCAATAAAATTTCATTTCAAAATGTTATGGCGATCTCTTGACCTGTAAGCTACCCATGATGATTCCTCGGTTTTTAATTTTATTCACAGGGTGTGAATATATCACGCATCCCGCGGTAACCCTTTTTCGATCACCCTTACAAGGCGTTGTTTTTGCGGTAGCTGTACTTCGATAACGCACGCATTCCGCTTCTCAATCTGCTGCGCAATCGCCCATTCGATGTGTTCATCGAGAAGTGGGTGCTCACCTCTACGACTTTCCAGCGCCTGAATATTCGCCTCGCTCCACGGCGCATTGCCCAGCGCCACTGCGACATTTCGCAGCCAGCGTAAATGGCCGATGCGGCGAATAGCCGAACCTTCCGTTACCTTTAAGAACCAGGCTTCGCTCCAGGCAAACAGCTCGACAAGCGGTGGGGCATGTAGCGCCTTACGCGGGCTGAAATCATCTTCATCCGTTAACTGTGAATAGCGGTTCCAGGGGCAGATCAGCTGGCAATCATCGCAGCCGTAAATACGGTTGCCGATAAGCGGTCGGAACTCTTCAGGGATGGCCCCTTCCAGTTCGATGGTGAGATAAGAGATACAGCGGCGGGCATCCACCGTGTAGGGCTCAACAATCGCTCCCGTAGGGCAGATGGTCATGCAGGCCACACAGCGACCGCAGCCCTCTTCAACCGGGCTATCCACCGGGAGAGGGAGATCGATCAGTAACTCACCTAAAAAAAAGAACGAACCGGCATCACGGCTCAGGATAAGTGAGTGCTTACCAGTCCAGCCGAGGCCGGCTTTTTCCGCAAGCGGGCGCTCAAGAATAGGCGCAGAGTCGACAAAGGGTCTAAAATTCAGCGAATCGCAATGCTGCTGAATGATCTCGCCCAGTTTTTTTAGCCGGTTACGCAGAAGCTTATGATAATCACGCCCCAGGGCATAACGGCTCACGTAACCTAATGTTGGATCTTTCAGCGTGCGGGCAAATGCCGCATTAGCGGGAAGGTAGTTCATGCGTACGCTAATGACGCGTAGGGTACCAGGTAAGAGTTCATGCGGACGGGCACGCATCATGCCGTGTCGCGCCATCCACTCCATTTCGCCGTGGTATTGTTTATCCAGCCATGCCTGCAGTTTTGGCTCGCTGGCAGAGAGATCGGTATCCGTGATGCCGACTTTCTGAAAGCCAAGCTCGGCGCCCCACTGTTTAATATTTAGCGCTAACTGATTGAGATCGAGGGGCTGTGACATGACGGACCATACTGTGAAGAAAAACCCCGCAAGTATACCACATTCCATCTGGCCTGCGGATGACCTCCGTCGCGCCGAAAAAGAGGCTGCTGATAGCCTTGGCATTACCCTTTATGAGCTGATGCAGCGCGCGGGCGAGGCGGCGTTTACCGTGGCGCGTGAAGCCTGGCCGGATGCAGCACACTGGCTCATCCTTTGCGGGCACGGCAACAACGGCGGCGATGGCTACGTGGTGGCCCGGCTGGCGCTTGCCGCCGGGTTTAGCGTCACGCTGCTGGCATTAGAGAGCGACAACCCTTTACCAGAAGAAGCCCAGGCGGCAAGGGACGCCTGGCTTAACGCGGGCGGTGTCATTCATGCTCCCGACGTATGCTGGCCAGAAGAGGTCGATCTGATCATTGATGGGCTGCTTGGTACCGGGCTTCGCAGCGCGCCGCGCGACCCGGTTGCCGCGCTGATTGACCATGCTAATGCGCATCCCGCGCCCGTGATGGCGCTCGATATTCCCTCGGGATTACTGGCTCAGACGGGGGCCACGCCTGGTGCGGTCATTCAGGCTGCCCGGACGGTGACCTTTATCGCGCTAAAACCCGGTCTGTTAACGGGCAAAGCGCGGGACGTAGTCGGCAAGCTTCACCATAACGCCCTCGGGCTAGACGCGTGGCTGGCAGGGCAGGAGACGGCAATGACCCGCTTTGAGGCCAGTCAGTTGTCAGACTGGCTGGCACCGCGTCGGCCGACCTCGCAAAAAGGGGACCACGGTAAGCTGGTGATTATCGGTGGCGATCACGGTACGGCGGGGGCGATACGGATGACGGGTGAGGCTGCCCTGCGTGCAGGTGCAGGTCTGGTACGCGTGCTGACGCGCGCAGAGAACATCGCGCCTATTATCACTGCCCGGCCAGAGCTGATGCTGCATGAACTGACCGCGCACTCACTGGAAGAGAGCCTCGCCTGGGCGGATGTCGTGGTGATTGGACCCGGGCTCGGCCAGCAAGCATGGGGCAAACAGGCGCTGCAGAAAGTTGAAAACGTCCGGAAACCGATGCTCTGGGATGCCGACGCGCTGAACCTTCTGGCAATCAATCCGGATAAACGTCACAATCGCATCCTGACGCCACACCCTGGCGAGGCCGCGCGGCTGCTAAATTGCAGCATCGCAGAAATTGAAAGCGATCGCTTACTTTCTGCGCAACGTCTGGTACAACGTTACGGTGGTGTTGTCGTTTTAAAAGGGGCGGGAACCGTTGTAGCCTGTGAATCAGGCGCGCTGGGCATTATTGATGCCGGCAATGCGGGGATGGCGAGCGGCGGTATGGGTGATGTACTCTCCGGTATTATCGGCGCGTTGCTTGGACAAAAACTCCCTCTTTACGATGCCGCCTGCGCGGGTTGTGTAGCCCATGGCGCAGCAGCCGACAAACTTGCCGTTCAGTACGGCACGCGCGGTATGCTGGCCACCGATCTTTTTGACACGCTGCGGCGTGTTGTAAACCCGAATGTGATTGATGTAGAAAATGACTAATCGAGTGATTCCATTACCTGACGAGCAGGCCACTTTAGCACTGGGTAAACATCTGGCAGAGGCTTGCCAGGGCGCAACGGTGATTTATCTGTATGGCGATCTGGGCGCGGGGAAAACGACCTTTAGCCGCGGTTTTTTACAGGCGCTAGGCCACAAGGGTAACGTGAAAAGTCCCACTTACACCCTGGTTGAGCCCTACACGCTTGAAAATTTAATGGTTTACCATTTCGATCTGTACCGTCTTGCGGATCCCGAGGAGCTGGAATTTATGGGGATCCGCGACTATTTTGCCAACGACGCCATTTGCCTGGTGGAGTGGCCGCAACAAGGTGCGGGTGTCTTACCTGACCCGGATGTCGAAATCCACTTAGATTACCAGGCGCAAGGGCGTGAGGCTCGCATCAGCGCAGTCTCCTCATCAGGCAGTTCCCTACTGGCGCGTTTAGCCGGTTAAGCGAAGGGATGACGGGATGTTTAATCGCGTTAAAAATTGGTTATTAGCAGCAACGGTATTGCTTTGTGCACAAGCCGGAGCGGCCACACTTTCGGATATTCAGGTGTCGAATGGCGATAGCCAGGCGCGGATTACCTTCAGTTTTATGGGCGATCCTGAATATGCTTTTTCACAGCCTGATAGCCGCAGCGTGGCGCTGGATATCAAACAGACGGGCGTGATTCAGGGGCTGCCGCTGCAATTCAGTGGTAACAATCTGGTGAAAACCATCCGTTCGGGAACACCGAAGGATGCCCAGTCGCTGAGGCTGGTGGTCGATCTTACGGAAAAGGGTAAAACCCAGGCGGTGAAGCAGCAGAACGGTGCGAACTACACCGTGGTCTTCACCATCAAAGCCGATACGCCGCCACCGCCACCACCGCCGGTTGTCGCGAAACGCGTGGAGACCCCCGCTTACACGCCACGGCCCGCAGAGCCTGCCCGTAACCCATTCAAATCGGGCAGCGATCGTATCACCACCGTGACCAGCAGTAATACCGCGACCCGGCCTGCGTCCAGTGCGCGTCGTGCCGTCACGGGCGATAAAGTGATTATTGCTATCGATGCCGGCCACGGTGGGCAGGATCCAGGGGCGATAGGCCCTGGCGGTACGCGTGAGAAAAACGTCACTATCGCTATTGCCCGTAAGCTGCGTACGCTGCTGAATAATGACCCGATGTTTAAAGGCGTGCTCACCCGTGACGGCGACTATTTCATCTCTGTGATGGGGCGCTCTGACGTGGCGCGTAAACAGAATGCGAACTTCCTGGTCTCTATTCATGCTGATGCCGCGCCAAACCGGAGTGCGACGGGGGCTTCGGTCTGGGTGTTGTCCAACCGTCGCGCCAACAGCGAAATGGCGAACTGGCTGGAAGAACATGAGAAACAGTCCGAGCTGTTAGGCGGGGCGGGCGATGTGCTGGCAAACAGCCAGTCCGATCCTTACCTTAGCCAGGCGGTTCTCGATTTACAGTTCGGCCATTCTCAGCGCGTCGGGTATGATGTTGCCACTAACGTACTGAGCCAGTTAGACGGTATCGGATCCCTGCACAAGCGTCGCCCTGAGCATGCGAGTCTGGGCGTACTGCGCTCGCCTGATATCCCTTCCATTCTTGTAGAGACCGGGTTTATCAGTAACAACGGTGAAGAGCGTCTGTTAGGCAGCGACAGTTATCAGCAACAAATTGCCGAGGCGATTTATAACGGGCTGCGCAAGTATTTCGATGCCCATCCACTCCAGTCTGCGCCGCAGGGTGGTGTCGGACAGACCGCCAGTGCCGAACTACCGGGCGGGATAACCGCCACTAACTAAGGAGCATTCATGCCGATTCAGGTTCTGCCGCCGCAGCTTGCGAACCAAATCGCCGCCGGCGAGGTGGTAGAGCGTCCGGCATCGGTCGTGAAAGAGCTGGTTGAAAACAGCCTTGATGCGGGGGCCACCCGCATTGATATCGATATTGAACGCGGTGGGGCCAAGCTGATCCGCATTCGCGATAACGGCTGTGGCATCAAAAAAGATGAGCTGGCGCTTGCGCTGGCGCGTCACGCCACCAGTAAAATTGCCTCGCTTGATGATCTTGAAGCCATAATCAGCCTCGGTTTTCGTGGTGAAGCCCTGGCCAGTATCAGCTCCGTCTCCCGCTTAACGCTGACCTCACGTACGGCTGAGCAGCAAGAAGCCTGGCAAGCCTATGCGGAAGGACGCGACCAGGACGTGACGGTAAAGCCTGCGGCTCACCCGGTGGGTACCACGCTGGAAGTATTAGATCTCTTTTACAACACGCCGGCGCGTCGCAAGTTTATGCGCACTGAAAAAACCGAATTCAGCCATATCGATGAGGTCATTCGCCGCATCGCGCTGGCACGTTTCGACGTGACTCTCAACCTAAGCCATAACGGTAAAGTGATGCGGCAATACCGCGCTGTCGCACAAGGCGGACAGAAAGAGCGCCGTCTTGGTGCCATCTGCGGTACGCCATTCCTTGAACAGGCTCTGGCCATCGAATGGCAGCACGGGGATCTAACCCTGCGCGGCTGGGTGGCCGATCCTAAAGTAAGCAGCGCTGCGTTTGCCGAAATTCAGTACTGTTACGTCAATGGCCGTATGATGCGCGACCGGCTGATCAACCACGCCATCCGTCAGGCCTGCGAAGACAAGCTGGGCGCCGATCAGCAGCCTGCTTTTGTACTCTATCTGGAGATCGACCCACATCAGGTAGACGTCAACGTTCATCCCGCCAAACATGAAGTGCGTTTTCATCAATCCCGGCTGGTGCATGATTTTATCTATCAGGGCGTATTGAGCGTGCTGCAACAACAGGCCGAGCCTGCATTACCGTTGGCAGACGAGCCCGTTGCACCCCGTGCGATACCTGAAAACCGGGCCGCCGCAGGACGTAACCAATTCGCCGAGCCGGTGGTGGCCAAAGCGCCATCTGCACCGGGGTATGCGGCCAGCGACAAAGCGTCGCGCGCGACGGGAGCAAACTACCCGCATGCGCATACGGGATACCAGAAACAGCAGGGAGCCAATTATCGCAAGCTGTTGGAAACCCCACCGGTTGAAAGACGTAGCGCCGATGTCGCGCCGATGGCCGACACGCTGGAAGGACATAGCCAGAGTTTTGGCCGCGTGTTGACGATAGTCGCCCCGGATATCGCTCTTCTGGAGCGCGACGGTAAGCTGGCGTTGCTGGCACTGCCGGTGGCGGAGCGCTGGCTGAAACAGACGCAGTTAACCCCTGGCGAACATCGCGCCTGTGCGCAACCGCTATTAATCCCGGTGCGGTTAAAGATAACCCCGGAAGAAACCCGGGTATTACAGCGTTTCCAGCCCCTGTTGGCAGAAATGGGCATAGAAACGGCAGTAGAGGCCCAGCATGTGACCCTTCGCGCGGTGCCTTTACCCTTACGCCAACAAAATTTACAAAACTTGATTCCTGAACTGATAGGCTACCTGGCGCAGCAAACGACCTTTGATGCAGCCAATACGGCACAGTGGATCGCACGCCATCTGGCCAGCGATCATCCTGTGTGGAGTATGGCGCAGGCCATCACCGTGCTGGCGGAGGTAGAACGCCTCTGCCCGCATCTGGTGAAAGCGCCGCCGGGCGGTTTATTACAACCTGTTGATTTACAATCGGCGAAGAACGCCCTGAAAGATGAGTGATGTAAGTAAGACTGGCCTGCCTAAGGCGATTTTTTTGATGGGGCCTACGGCCTCGGGCAAAACGGCGTTAGCCATTGAGCTACGTAAAGTTTTGCCAGTAGAGTTGATCAGCGTGGATTCCGCCCTCATCTACAAAGGGATGGATATCGGCACGGCAAAGCCCAGCGCCGAGGAGCTGCGCGCGGCTCCACACCGTTTATTAGATATTCTTGACCCGGCCCTGGCGTACTCGGCGGCAGATTTCCGCCGCGATGCGCTGGCAGAGATGGCCAGGATCACCGAGGCGGGGCGCATTCCGCTTCTGGTGGGCGGAACTATGCTCTATTTCAAGGCGTTACTTGAAGGGTTATCGCCATTGCCGTCGGCAGACCCGGCGGTAAGAGCAAAGATTGAGCAGCAGGCAGCAGAGCAGGGATGGGGCGCGTTGCACCAACAACTGGAACAGATCGATCCGGTTGCTGCGGCACGTATTCATCCAAATGATCCGCAAAGGCTTTCCCGGGCACTGGAAGTTTTTTTCATTTCGGGTAAAACTTTAACGGAACTGACGCAAACGTCAGGAGAGGCTCTGCCGTATCAGGTGCATCAGTTCGCCATCGCCCCGGCGAGCCGTGAACTGCTCCATCAGCGAATTGAGCAGCGTTTTCATCAGATGTTAGCTTCAGGTTTTGAAGCAGAAGTGCGGGCGCTTTTTGCCCGTGGAGATTTGCATACGGACATGCCTTCCATTCGTTGTGTCGGTTATCGCCAGATGTGGTCATACATTGAAGGCGAAATATCTCATGATGAAATGGTTTATCGAGGTGTTTGCGCCACGAGACAGTTAGCGAAGCGCCAGATCACCTGGTTGCGCGGTTGGGAAGGTGTTCATTGGTTAGACAGTGAAAAACCGCAACAAGCGTTCAACGAAGTATTACAGGTTGTTGGTGCTATCACGGACTGAATGTGTACAATTGAGACGTATCGTGCGCAATTTTTCAGAGTCGCAAGATTCTAAGTACAAAACAAGCATATAAGGAAAAGATAGAATGGCTAAGGGGCAATCTTTACAAGACCCGTTCCTGAACGCACTGCGTCGTGAACGTGTTCCAGTTTCTATTTATTTGGTGAATGGTATTAAGCTGCAAGGTCAGATTGAGTCTTTCGATCAGTTCGTGATCCTGTTGAAAAACACGGTCAGCCAGATGGTCTATAAGCACGCGATTTCTACTGTTGTTCCGTCTCGTCCGGTATCTCATCACAGCAATAACGCAGGCGGCGGTTCCAGTAACTACCATCATGGCAGCAACGCGCAGGGTTCTTCAGCGCCTGCGCAGGACAGTGAAGAGACCGAATAAGGTTTCTGGCTGTTTTTTCCACGTCGGGGAGCCAGGTTTTCTGTGTTCCCCGCTGATCTTTTTTAAGGGGTTTACGCTTGTTTGACCGTTATGATGCCGGTGAGCAGGCGGTGCTGGTACACATCTATTTTTCGCAAGACAAAGATATGGAAGATCTCCAGGAGTTTGAATCTCTGGTCTCTTCCGCCGGTGTCGAAGCAATGCAGGTGATTACCGGTAGCCGTAAAGCGCCGCACCCAAAGTATTTTGTTGGTGAAGGTAAAGCAGTTGAGATTGCGGATGCCGTAAAAGCGACTGGTGCTTCAGTCGTGCTTTTTGATCACGCCCTGACCCCAGCCCAGGAACGTAACCTGGAGCGCCTGTGCGAATGCCGTGTTATCGACCGTACGGGTTTGATTTTAGACATCTTTGCCCAACGTGCACGTACCCATGAAGGGAAATTGCAGGTTGAGCTGGCGCAGTTGCGCCACCTGGCCACGCGTCTGGTGCGCGGCTGGACACACCTTGAAAGACAGAAAGGCGGGATCGGTTTGCGTGGCCCGGGTGAAACCCAGCTCGAAACCGACCGTCGCTTACTGCGTGGCCGTATAACCCAGATCCTCTCACGGCTGGAAAGAGTCGAGAAGCAGCGTGAGCAGGGGCGACGTTCCCGAATGAAAGCCGATATCCCAACGGTTTCGCTTGTCGGTTATACCAACGCCGGTAAATCCACCCTGTTTAACCAGATCACCGAGGCCCAGGTTTACGCCGCAGACCAACTTTTTGCGACCCTGGACCCAACGCTGCGCCGCATTAACGTGGCGGATGTGGGGGAAACCGTACTGGCGGATACCGTAGGGTTTATCCGTCACTTGCCACACGACCTGGTGGCGGCGTTTAAAGCCACCCTGCAGGAGACGCGTCAGGCGACCCTGCTACTGCACATAATTGATGGCGCGGATGTCCGCGTGCAGGAAAACATCGATGCAGTTAATACCGTGCTTGAAGAGATAGACGCGCATGAGATCCCATCGCTGCTGGTGATGAATAAGATCGACATGCTGGATGACTTCGAGCCCCGTATTGACCGTGATGAAGAGAATAAGCCGATTCGGGTCTGGCTTTCTGCCCAGACCGGTGTTGGTGTGCCACTGCTTTTCCAGGCTTTAACAGAACGTCTCTCCGGTGAGGTGGCTCAGCATACGCTGCGCCTCCCACCACAGGAAGGCCGACTGCGCAGCCGTTTTTATCAGCTTCAGGCGATAGAAAAAGAGTGGATGGAGGATGACGGCAGCGTGGGGATGCAGGTGCGTATGCCGATCGTTGACTGGCGTCGCCTCTGCAAACAAGAACCTGCGCTGGTGGACTACGTCGTCTGACCAGAAAAGGTTTACACAAGGCCTGAAAAAATTCGCCCTTGCATAACAAATATGGAGCATATACATGGCGTGGAATCAGCCCGGTAATAACGGACAAGACCGCGACCCGTGGGGAAGCAGCAATAATCAAGGCGGCAACTCTGGGGGAAATGGCAACAAAGGTGGTCGCGAGCAGGGGCCGCCGGATCTGGATGATATCTTCCGCAAGCTGAGCAAAAAGCTCGGTGGTCTTGGCGGCGGTAAAGGCACTGGCGGCGGTACTGGTCAGGGGCCGCGTCCTCATATGGGTGGCCGTGTGGTCGGGATTGTTGCCGCCGCTGCGGTAATCATCTGGGCAGCCAGCGGGTTCTACACCATTAAAGAAGCGGAGCGTGGCGTGGTTACCCGTTTTGGTAAGTTCAGCCATCTGGTTGAGCCGGGCCTGAACTGGAAACCCACCTTTATTGATAACGTCACTGCGGTGAACGTTGAATCGGTGCGTGAGCTGGCAGCCTCTGGCGTGATGCTGACGTCTGACGAAAACGTGGTGCGCGTTGAGATGAACGTGCAGTACCGCGTGACCGATCCGAAGAACTACCTGTTTAGCGTCACCAGCCCCGACGACAGTCTGCGTCAGGCGACCGACAGCGCTCTGCGTGGCGTTATCGGTAAATACACCATGGACCGCATTCTGACCGAAGGTCGTACCGTTATTCGTAGCGATACCCAGCGTGAGCTGGAAGAGACCATCCGTCCTTACAACATGGGTATCACCCTGCTGGACGTCAACTTCCAGGCTGCCCGTCCGCCGGAAGAGGTGAAAGCGGCGTTTGACGATGCGATTGCCGCTCGTGAAAACGAACAACAGTACATCCGTGAAGCTGAAGCGTACACCAACGAAGTTCAGCCGCGTGCTAACGGCCAGGCACAGCGTATTCTGGAAGAGGCTCGCGCGTACAAGACCCAGACCATCCTTGAAGCTCAGGGTGAAGTGGCTCGTTTCGCGAAGATTCTGCCGGAGTATAAAGCTGCACCGGAAATTACCCGTGAGCGTCTCTATATTGAGACCATGGAGAAAGTGCTGAGCCATACCCGTAAAGTGCTGGTTAATGATAACAAAGGTGGCAACCTGATGGTTCTGCCGCTGGATCAGATGCTGAAGGGCGGTAACGCACCTGCGGCGAAAGATAGCAATAGCGGTGCAAACAGCATGCTACGTCTGCCACCGTCGTCATCAGGCAATTCCAGTGCGAATACAACCTCTACGAACGAGGGTGACATCATGGACCAACGCCGCGCTAACGCGCAGCGTAACGACTACCAGCGTCAGGGGGAATAACGATGCGTAAGTCAGTTATTGCGATCATTGTCATCGTGCTGGTCGTGCTTTATACCTCTATCTTCGTCGTGAAAGAGGGCGAGCGTGGGATCAAGTTCCAGTTCAGCAGCGTTGTGCGCGACGGCGACAAAAAGCCGCTGATCTATGAGCCAGGTCTGCACTTCAAGGTGCCTTTCATTCAGTCCGTTAAGACGCTTGATGCGCGTATCCAGACCATGGATAACCAGGCCGATCGCTTCGTGACGAAAGAGAAAAAAGACCTGATCGTTGATTCCTATATCAAATGGCGTATTAGCGACTTCAGTCGTTACTTCCTGGCCACCGGCGGCGGCGACGTCTCCCAGGCGGAAGTGCTGCTGAAACGTAAGTTCTCTGACCGTCTGCGTTCTGAGATTGGTCGTCTGGATGTGAAAGACATCGTGACTGACTCCCGTGGTCGTTTGACCTCGGAAGTGCGCGATGCGCTGAACTCCGGCTCTGCAGGCACCGAAGATGAAGTAGAAACCCCGGCGGCGGATGACGCGATTGCCAAAGCCGCTGAGCGCGTTCAGGCTGAAACCAACGGCAATGTGCCGGTGATCAACCCGAACAGTATGGCTGCGCTGGGTATCGAGGTGGTGGATGTGCGTATTAAGCAGATCAACCTGCCGACCGAAGTCTCTGAGGCTATCTACAACCGTATGCGTGCTGAGCGTGAAGCGGTCGCCCGTCGTCACCGTTCACAGGGTCAGGAAGAGGCTGAAAAGCTGCGCGCAGCCGCAGACTATGAAGTCACCAAAACCCTGGCTGAAGCAGAACGTCAGGGCCGTATTCAGCGCGGTGAAGGCGATGCCGAAGCGGCGAAGCTGTTTGCGGATGCGTTTAGTCAGGATCCAGACTTCTACGCCTTTATCCGTAGCCTGCGTGCTTACGAAAACAGCTTTAAGAGCAACCAGGACGTTATGGTTCTGAGCCCGGATAGCGATTTCTTCCGGTATATGAAATCACCGGCTGCAAACTAACAGGTTCAGCAGCAGATGAAATAAAAATGGCGCCTCATTGAGGCGCCATTTTTGCTTAAGGTTAAATCTTAAGCGGTAGGGCTAACGTTAGCTCTGAAGAGCTTAGTGAAGAAAGAACCTGTTTTAGGCAGTGCAGACAACGAAGTTTCGATAAAACCGCCAATGGTTGAACCCAGAGACGTTCCCACTTCTGTACCCAGATCCGGCGCAAAAATACCCAGATTGACTCTACCGATCAGCGGCAGATCAACATTGAGCATATCGCTGGCCGTTGACCACAATGCGGTGCCAAATTGCCCGCCCAGCGTTGCCAGACCATCCTGCAGCCAGCCTGCGCCGCTAACGAGTTCGAGCTCAATTAAGGTTAATTCTTTCATGATAATCATCCTAATTATGTTGTTATTACGCGACCCTCCGGTTGCGCATGAGGGATGGTGACAACTTTTAAAATATCCAGCAATACGATGAGATTATGAATTTTATTTCACATCTTGAATCACATATTCCGGCGGTCACAGATGAAATAGCCGTACAGAGATGCAGGACAATACGATGCGCCTGAGTCTGACTAGTGATCAAAGCCAGCTGATTACACAACATATTGAGGTAATCGTTTAACTCTCTGCAAATCGGCCCATATCGCCGAAATTTGTATACAAAAAAAGCTGAACATCAACAAAACCGATGGTAGAATCCATTTTTAAGCAAACGGTGATTTTGAAAAATGGGTAACAACGTCGTCGTACTGGGCACCCAATGGGGTGACGAAGGTAAAGGGAAGATCGTTGATCTCCTGACTGAACGCGCTAAATATGTTGTACGCTACCAGGGCGGTCACAACGCAGGTCATACTCTCGTAATCAACGGTGAAAAAACCGTCCTCCATCTTATTCCATCAGGCATTCTTCGTGACAATGTGACCAGCATCATCGGTAACGGTGTTGTGCTGTCTCCTGCTGCCCTGATGAAAGAGATGAAAGGCCTGGAAGACCGTGGTATCCCGGTGCGTGAGCGCCTTCTCCTCTCTGAAGCATGTCCGCTGATCCTCGACTATCATGTCGCGCTGGATGTGGCACGTGAGAAAGCACGTGGTGCGAAAGCGATTGGTACTACTGGTCGTGGTATCGGCCCAGCCTACGAAGACAAAGTAGCCCGTCGCGGTCTGCGCGTTGGCGACCTGTTCGACAAAGCCACCTTCGCTGAAAAGCTGAAAGAGGTGATGGAATATCACAACTTCCAGCTGGTGAATTTCTATAAAGCTGACGCCGTTGACTACCAGAAAGTGCTCGACGACGTGATGGCGATTGCCGACATCCTGACCGGTATGGTTGTTGATGTCTCCGATCTGCTGGATCAGGCGCGTAAACGTGGCGACTTCGTGATGTTCGAAGGCGCACAGGGTACGCTGCTGGATATCGACCACGGTACCTATCCGTACGTCACCTCCTCTAACACCACCGCAGGTGGCGTGGCGACCGGTTCTGGCCTGGGTCCGCGTTATGTGGATTACGTTCTGGGGATCATCAAAGCTTACTCCACTCGCGTGGGTGCAGGTCCGTTCCCGACCGAGCTGTTTGATGAAACCGGCGAGTTCCTTTGCAAGCAGGGTAACGAGTTTGGCGCGACCACTGGTCGTCGTCGTCGTACCGGCTGGCTGGACGCTGTTGCAGTGCGTCGTGCAGTACAGATCAACTCCCTGTCTGGCTTCTGCCTGACCAAACTGGACGTCCTGGACGGCCTGAAAGAGGTTAAAATCTGTGTGGGCTACCGCATGCCAGATGGCCGCGAAGTGACCACCACGCCGCTGGCTGCAGATGACTGGGAAGGCATTGAGCCAATTTACGAAACCATGCCGGGCTGGTCCGAAACCACCTTCGGCGTGAAAGAGCGTAGCGGCCTGCCACAGGCAGCGCTGGACTACATCAAGCGTATTGAAGAACTGACCGAAGTGCCGATCGATATTATCTCTACCGGCCCGGATCGTAGTGAAACGATGATTCTGCGCGATCCGTTCGACGCATAAGACGCGTTTCTGCAAGCCTGTTGGGTAACCTGCAGGCTTGCAACCCCGGTTTTTGTCCTCTCTTTCCCGCTTTTCACCCCGCTTCAGTTTAAATAAATTAGCCGCTTACCATCTGGCTGGTTTATCATCAATAGTGAATATCTCTGCGGTTATACCGCGTTTTGCCCTTTTCCTGAGGTTGATGTGCAGTTAACAAGTTTCACCGATTACGGATTACGTGCGCTGATCTATATGGCGTCATTACCCGAAGGACAGATGACCAGTATCTCTGAGGTGACAGAGGTCTACGGCGTGTCCCGTAATCATATGGTCAAAATAATCAATCAACTTAGCCGTGCCGGATACGTTGCTGCCGTCCGCGGGAAAAATGGCGGGATCCGCCTCGGCAAACCGGCACAGAGTATTCGTGTTGGGGATGTGGTACGAGAGCTGGAGCCCTTGTCGCTGGTGAACTGCAGCAGCGCGTTCTGCCATATCACACCCGCTTGTCGCCTGAAACAGGCGCTTTCTACGGCCGTGCAAAGTTTTCTCAAGGAACTGGATAACTACACGCTGGCCGATTTGGTTGAAGAGAATCAACCGCTTTATAAATTATTGCTGGTGGAATGAAGAGAATATCCACCGGAGATGACAACGGAGGAACCGAAATGTCACAAGATCCTTTCCAGGAACGCGAAGCCGAAAAATACGCGAATCCTATCCCCAGCCGCGAGTTCATCATTGAACACTTAACTAAACGCGAAAAACCCGCCAATCGTGAAGAACTTGCCGTTGAACTCAATATTGAAGGTGAAGAGCAAATAGAGGCTCTTCGCCGCCGCCTGCGCGCCATGGAGCGTGACGGGCAACTGGTCTTTACGCGGCGCCAGTGCTACGCACTGCCTGAACGTCTCGATCTGCTGAAAGGGGTGGTGATTGGCCACCGCGACGGCTTCGGGTTTTTGCGCGTTGAAGGCCGCAAAGATGATCTCTATCTCTCATCTGAACAGATGAAGATGTGTATTCATGGCGATCAAATCCTGGCGCAACCGCTGGGTGCAGACCGTAAAGGCCGCCGGGAAGCGCGCGTAGTGCGCGTGCTGGTACCAAAAACCAGTCAGATCGTAGGCCGTTACTTTACCGATGCGGGCGTGGGCTTTGTCGTACCCGATGACAGCCGCCTGAGCTTTGACATTCTGATCCCGCCGGAAGAGGTGATGGGCGCGCGCATGGGCTTTGTGGTGGTGGTTGAACTTACCCAGCGTCCAACCCGCCGTACCAAAGCGGTAGGTAAAATTGTTGAAGTGCTGGGCGATAACATGGGTACCGGCATGGCCGTTGATATGGCGCTGCGCACCCATGAGATCCCTTACGTCTGGCCAACCGCCGTTGAAGAGCAGATTAAAGATCTGAAAGAACAGGTGCCAGAAGAGGCCAAGGCTGGACGCGTCGATCTGCGCGATCTGCCGCTAGTCACTATCGATGGTGAAGATGCCCGCGACTTCGATGATGCCGTCTACTGTGAGAAAAAACGGGGTGGCGGCTGGCGTTTATGGGTCGCTATCGCGGACGTAAGCTACTACGTCCGGCCGAATACGCCACTGGATAACGAAGCGCGTGGCCGCGGTACGTCGGTCTATTTCCCGTCGCAAGTGGTCCCGATGCTGCCGGAAGTCCTCTCAAACGGTCTCTGCTCGCTGAACCCGCAGGTTGACCGTCTGTGCATGGTCTGTGAGATGACCATCTCCACGAAGGGGCGCCTGACAGGCTACAAATTCTACGAAGCGGTGATGAGCTCACACTCACGTCTGACCTACACCAAGGTCTGGCATATGCTGCAGGGCGACCAGGAGCTGCGCCAGCAGTACGCGCCGCTGGTGAAGCATATTGAAGAGCTTCATAACCTCTATAAAACCCTGGATCAGGCTCGTGAAGAGCGCGGCGGTATCTCATTTGAAAGTGAAGAAGCTAAATTCATCTTCAATGCTGAGCGCCGTATCGAGCGTATTGAGCAGACTCAGCGTAACGATGCGCACAAACTGATTGAAGAGTGCATGATCCTCGCTAACATCTCGGCTGCACGTTTTGTTGAAAAAGCGAAAGAGCCTGCGCTGTTCCGAATTCATGATAAGCCAACGACGGAAGCGATCACCTCCTTCCGTACCGTGCTGGCAGAGCTGGGTCTTGAACTGCCGGGCGGCAATAAGCCAGAGCCGCGCGATTATGCGGAACTGCTTGAATCCATCAGCGATCGTCCGGATGCCGAGATGCTGCAAACCATGCTGCTGCGCTCGATGAAACAGGCGATCTACGACCCAGAAAACCGGGGACACTTCGGCCTGGCGCTGCAGTCATATGCGCACTTCACCTCGCCGATTCGCCGTTATCCGGATCTTTCGCTACACCGCGCCATTAAGTATCTGCTGGCGCAGGAGCAGGGTCACAAAGGCAAGACCACTGAAACCGGTGGCTATCACTATTCCCTGGAAGAGATGCTGCAGCTTGGGCAGCACTGTTCTATGACGGAGCGCCGTGCCGATGAAGCGACCCGTGAGGTCTCTGACTGGCTGAAATGTGATTTCATGCTGGATCAGGTGGGCAACGTCTTTAAAGGGGTAATTGCCAGCGTGACTGGCTTTGGCTTCTTTGTCCGACTGGATGAGCTGTTCATTGATGGCCTGGTGCATGTCTCCAGTCTGGACAATGACTACTACCGTTTCGATCAGGTAGGCCAGCGTTTGATTGGCGAATCCGGCGGCCAGACCTATCGCCTTGGCGATCGCGTTGAAGTGAAAGTTGAAGCCGTTAATATGGACGAGCGTAAAATCGACTTCAGCTTGATCTCCAGCGAACGCGCGCCACGCAATGTGGGTAAAACCGAGCGTGAGAAGGCGAAAAAAGGCGGAAATGGCAAAGCAGGCGGTAAACGCCGTCAGGCCGGTAAGCGTGTGAACTTCGAGCCTGATAGTGCCTTCCGTGGTGAGAAAAAACAGAAGCCAAAAGCGGCAAAGAAAGAGGCGCGTTCAGAGAAGAAGCCTTCCGCGAAGACGCAGAAAATAGCTGCTGCGACCAAAGCGAAGCGCGCAGCGAAGAAAAAGCAGGCGGAGTAATATTCCCCTCATCCTGACCCTCTCCCTCTGCGGAGAGGGGAAATGTACATTACGAGAACCATCAATGAGTGAAATGATTTACGGCATCCACGCGGTGCAAGCCCTGCTGGAGCGCGCACCGGAGCGTTTTCAGGAAGTTTTTATTCTGAAAGGACGTGAAGATAAACGTCTGATGCCGCTGATTCATGCCCTGGAAGCACAGGGCGTGGTGATCCAGCTGGCGAACCGTCAGTTCCTGGATGAGAAAAGCGAGGGTGCGGTGCATCAGGGCATTATCGCCCGCGTGAAACCGGGTCGGCAGTATCAGGAGAACGATCTGCCGGATCTGATCGCCGAACTGGATAATCCGTTCTTCCTGATCCTCGATGGCGTAACCGATCCCCATAACCTGGGCGCTTGCCTGCGTAGTGCCGATGCGGCGGGCGTGCATGCGGTGATCGTTCCCAAAGATCGTTCAGCACAGTTGAACGCCACGGCCAAGAAAGTAGCCTGTGGCGCGGCTGAGAATGTGCCGCTGATCCGCGTAACCAACCTTGCACGCACCATGCGTCTGCTGCAGGAAGAGAACATCTGGATCGTGGGCACTGCCGGTGAAGCCGACCATACGCTCTATCAGAGCAAAATGACGGGCCGTCTGGCGCTGGTGATGGGTGCAGAAGGGGAAGGCATGCGCCGTTTAACGCGCGAGCATTGCGATGAGCTGATCAGCATTCCGATGGCGGGTAGCGTGTCGTCACTGAACGTCTCCGTTGCGACGGGCATCTGCCTGTTTGAAGCGGTACGTCAACGCGGGTAATAAACAGCAAGGCCGTCCAGGGGACGGCCTTGCGTGTTTTCTTCCTCTCCCTGTAAGGGCGGGAGGGCATCAGACGGTGCTCACCTCACTCCTCCAGCGACCGTAAATGGTCATCCTTCCTGAGCGTCATAAGAGCCGCGATACTCACCACCGCCGTTGCCATCACGTAGTAAGCCGGAATATCCAGGTTCCCCGTCTCTTTAATCAGCCCGGTAATGATCAACCCGGCGCAGCCCGAAAAAATCGCATTCGACAGCGAGTAGGCCAGGCCCAGCCCCGTATAACGAACGCGGGTCGGGAACATCTCAGAGAGCATGGCCGGCCCCGGTCCTGCCAGCATGCCCACCAGGCCGCCCGCAATCAGCACCACGAGAGCTTTCACCACCAGCGTGCTGGACTCCGCCTGCAAAATCTTCAGTAGTGGCAGGGCGAGAAGCAGTAACAGCACGGTGGCAACCACCATTACCGTCCGGCGGCCAACCCGGTCGCTCAGCATCCCAGCCGGGATAATGGTCAGGGCAAAGCCAATATTCGAAATCACCGCAATCAACAGCGCCTGGTTAAAGCCCGTATGCAGAGCGGACTGCAGATAAGCGGGCATAATCACCAGATAGGTATATCCCGCCGCCGACCAGACCATCACACGACCAATCCCCATGACAATGGCTTTTAGCGTGGCGCCGGTTTCAGCCTGCTGAACCTCCGCCTGCGCCTGCTGCTTCACAAAGCTTGGCGTCTCTTCCATGCTGACCCGCAGCCATAACGCGACGGCACCCAGCGGCAGGGCGATAAAGAACGGAATCCGCCAGCCCCAGTCGTACAACGCCTCGGGCGTAAGTAGCGCCGACAGCAGCGCCACAATACCGGCCCCCGCCAGCAGACCCAGCGCAACGGTAAACGACTGCCAGGCACCGTACAGCCCACGCTTGCCACGAGGGGCAAACTCGGTCATCAGCGACACCGCGCCGCCATATTCGCCACCCGCAAACAGCCCTTGCAGAATGCGCAGCCCGGTAATGATCAGCGGTGCGGCAATGCCGATACTGGCATATACCGGCACCAGGCCGATGGCCGCCGTCGCCAGGGTCATCATAATTAAAACGATAATCAGCGTAGGTTTACGCCCGATACGATCGCCAAGGCGTCCAAAAACCACCGCGCCCAGCGGACGGAAGAAAAAGGCGATGGCAAAAGAGGCATAGGTAAGGATTAGGCTCGTCAGCCCGCTTTCCCCCTCCAGTTGAAAGAAGTTTTTCGCGATGACCGTCGCCAGGAAACCATAGACCGCGAATTCGTACCATTCGATAAAATTGCCAATAGAACCGGCAATCAATGCACGTTTATGTGCGTCCGGCGTATGTTGTGAAGCGTGCATAATCACTCTCTTCTGGAAGGTGGGAATAAATTATTCTATATAAATCGCGGATTGAAATAGTTTATTCGTACGTTATGTGAGCTGATTCACGAATGATTTCAACGATCTCCTTGCCTTGTGACCCTCCTCCCATGCAGCCGCGGCCAGCTCTGTCCATACTTAGCCTCACTTGCCATTGAAGGAGGGAGACACAATGCACTGGCAGACGCATACCGTTTTTAATCAGCCTTCGCCGCTGAGTAATAGCAACCTGTTTCTTTCAGATCGCGCCCTGTGCGAGGCGGTGAACCGGGAGGGGGCGGAGTGGGATGGGGAACTGCTCGCCAGTATCGGCCAGCAGCTGGGCACGGCAGAGTCGCTGGAGCTAGGGAGGCTGGCTAACGCCAATCCACCGGAACTGCTCCGCTACGACGCCACCGGGGCACGGCTGGATGATGTGCGTTTCCATCCCGCCTGGCATTTGCTCATGCAGGGGCTGTGCGCCAACCGGGTGCATAACCTGGCGTGGGAAGAGGACGCGCGGCGGGGCGCGTTTGTGGCCCGGGCGGCACGTTTTATTCTGCATGCGCAGGTGGAAGCCGGGACCCTGTGCCCCATCACCATGACCTTCGCCGCCACGCCGCTATTGCAGCAGAGCCTGCCGCATGCCTTTCACGACTGGCTAACCCCGTTGATGAGCGATCGCTACGACCCTCATCTGGCGCCGGGTAACCAGAAGCGCGGCCTGCTGATAGGCATGGGAATGACGGAGAAGCAGGGCGGCTCAGATGTGCTGAGTAACACTACCCGGGCGGAAAAGTGCAGCGACGGTAGCTATCGGCTGGTGGGTCATAAATGGTTCTTCTCGGTACCGCAAAGCGATGCCCATCTGGTGTTAGCCCAGGCGAAAGGGGGCCTGTCCTGTTTTTTTGTACCGCGCTTTTTACCCGACGGGCTGCGTAACCACGTGCGGCTGGAACGGCTGAAAGAGAAGCTCGGTAATCGTTCAAACGCTAGCACTGAAGCCGAAATGCTGGATGCCACCGGCTGGCTGCTGGGAGAAGAAGGTGAGGGGATTCGCCAGATCCTGAAGATGGGCGGCCTGACTCGCTTTGATTGTGCGCTGGGTAGTCACGGTTTGATGCGCCGCGCCCTGTCGGTGGCGCTCTATCACGCCCATCAACGCCAGACCTTTGGCAAGACTCTGATAAATCAGCCTCTGATGCGGGATGGACTCAGCCGGATGGCGTTGCAGCTCGAAGGGCAGACGGCGCTATTGTTCCGTCTGGCACGGGCATGGGATCGCCGCAGCGATGAGCAGGAAGCGCTGTGGGCCAGGTTATTTACCCCGGCGGCAAAATTCAGCGTCTGCAAGGCGGGCATTCCCTTCGTGGCAGAGGCGATGGAGGTGCTGGGCGGTATCGGCTATTGCGAAGAGAGCGAGCTGCCGCGCATTTATCGCGAAATGCCGGTTAACAGTATCTGGGAAGGGTCGGGAAATATCATGTGCCTGGATGTTTTGCGCGTGCTGGCAAAACAGCCTGGCGTCATGGATCTGCTGGCCGACGATTTTGCTGAAGTAAAAGGGCAAGATCGCCATTTCGATCGTAGCTGGCGCCAGCTTCAGCAACGTCTACGCAAACCGCAGGAGGCGCAGGGCAGGGAGATAACCCGGCAGATCTTCCTGCTGGGCGCAGGGGCACAGATGTTGCGCCATGCCTCGCCGCCCATCGCGCAGGCATGGTGCCGTGAAATGCTCGATGCCCGTGGTGGCTCCCTGCTCAGCGAGCAGGTTCAGGACGACCTGCTCTTACGCGCCACGGGCGGTGTGGCCTGATAATTACAAACGGAACAGACTCACCAGCTCGCTGAGGTGTGAGCCCTTTTCCCGCAGGGTCTGGGCCGTCTGTTCGCTGCGCGAGACGCGATCGGCGTTGATATGGGATGCTTCGCCGATATGGGTCATCGCCAGGTTCACCTGGCCAATCCCTGCTGACTGCTCATGGGAGGCGTGATTGATCTCGGTGACCAGCTGGTTGATGTTGTCGATATGCGTAATGATGCTCTCCATCGCCTGGCGGGTCTGTTCTGATAGCGCATGCCCCTCGCTCACTTTACTGAGCGTATCGCCAATCAACTGCTCGATCTCCTTCACGGCGTTGGCGCTGCGTGCCGCCAGGGCACGCACTTCCTGCGCGACAACCGCAAAGCCTTTTCCATGTTCTCCCGCACGAGCCGCTTCTACGGCCGCATTTAGCGCCAGGATATTGGTCTGGAAGGCGATGCTCTCAATCACGTGGGTGATAGCTTCGATACGTTTCGATGCGTCGCGAATATCATCCATGGTTGAGACGGCGTTGCTGACGGTCTCGCCGCCCTGATGCACCGCGCGTGACGTTTCACCCACCAGTTGCTGAGTCTGTTCCATATTAGCGGCGTTTTGCTGCACGGTGGCGGCCAGCTGTTCCATGCTGGCGGACGTTTCTTCTACGCTGCTGGCCTGCTTGTTGATCTGCTCAGAGATCTCACCGGTATCAGAAGCCAGCGCAGTAGTGCCCTGGTGGATCTCTCCTGCGGCTTCCCTTACCTGGCGTACGATTTTTTGTAACCCGCCGCCGATGCCGTTGATGGCCGCGATCAGCTGGCCGACCTCATCCTGTCGCGTGGCGGGAAGCGTAGCGCGCAGATCCCCGGCGGCATATTGCTCTGCCAGACCAATTACATCGCGAAGTGGACGCGAGAGCCAGCGGCGAATAATCATCACGAACAGCAGGGCGAACAGGGCGGAAAGGACAACGCCGGCGATTAAAAACTGATTACGCAGGGTCGTGACGCTGGCCAGCAGCACGCGCTTGTCCACTTCACCTACAATCGTCCAGTTCCAGCCCGGTAGTGGGGTCCAGGCCATAATCAGGGTGCGTCCATCGGCACTCTGGCGCTCCAGGGTACCAGATTGATCGCCCAGCAGTTGCTGTTGGATGCCATTATCCCACTCCGGCAATTTCCCCTCATTGGTGCTATGGAAGAGATATTGGCCATGGTTCTTGCCATTACTACGATCCAGGACGAAGAAATGACCACTCTCGCCCAGGCGGCGGCTGAGGATCTTTTCGCGCATGACGTTCCAGGAGTGCGTGATATCGACTCCGACGAAGAGGATAGCGATCACTTGCCCATCAGCACCCTTCACCGGTTGATACTGCGTGATATAGCGCTTTCCGAAGAGCAGGGCCAGGCCGCGATAGACCTCACCTTTGGTTACCGCAGCATAGGCCGGACTGGCGACATCCAGCACCGTACCCATCGCTCTGTCGCCATTCTCTTTACGCAGCGAAGTCGCCACGCGCACAAAATCATTTCCGCTGCGGACAAACAGGGTAGAGATAGCCCCCGTGCGCGCAAGGAAATCATCCGGCGTCGCGTTGTTTTCATGCAGCTCGGACTCACCACCCTTTAGCAGCGGCACGTTCAGGCCGTTAATGGTGCGGCTCTGGCTGGAATCAATGTTCAGCGGCTGGGGCAGAAAAGTTGTGAACAGGCGGGTATAGCTCTCCACCTCTTCAGTGAGGCTGGTATTAAACATCTGCACCATATCCACCACGCCCGTGGCCTGGTTATGCAGATCTTCAACAGCTAAGGTTTCGAGTTTTTTACTGGTGTTGTAACTCAGGAGAAAAGTGAACAGCAAAAAGAGTGTGGCAACACTCAGGCCGGTAAGCAGCGATAGCTTTGTGCCAAGGCCTGCACGGCGAAAAAAAGTGATCATAAATTGCTCAGCATTGAAAAGGTATGGCTCTTCAACGGCAGGGCAGGGCTAACATTTACGGGGAAGATGTAACAGGATGTTACGGAAACGTCTCAATATAGTAACGACAAGGATAACTGATTTGTAAATATTGAAAAGCCACTAATTTTTAGTGGCTTTTCAAAGGCTTTATCACGCGTACAGAATGGCTTGTACCCGCCAGCGATCAACATGAACATCTTCCTGCATCCGGATGATTCGATACCAGGACGCGCCTTGCTCATCGGCTTTCAGGGCGATGACACGTTCGACGTCCTGCTGGCTTCCGGAAATATCATTCACGGAGATCAACCCAATTTCATTCAGTCCTGTCACACAATCTGCGCTGGCAAAATCCGCCGACTGTGCCGTCGTGCTCAACAGCCCTGCTGAGAGCAACAGTGAGGATAAAGCAAGAGTTCGTTTCATCGTTAGCTCCATTCTACGTGTCCCCGGTATCCGCCGGGCAATCCTTCGCAAATAAACTCACTTCCATTGTCACAGTCACGGAGTTTATTGTGGACAGGAAAACGTCTATGGACGCAAAGCAGTGTAAATGTCGTTTAAATACCTTCAGTTATTTACGATACAAAATGGCCTGCGAATACCATTGTCCCGTAATAACGGTTTCATCGACGAGGATGATGACGTAATAATCTGCTTTCGCTGCGGCGGCCTGGGCTTTAATTGCATTTTCCACATCCATCGGCGAACCGCGCTCAAGGGCGGTGATGGTTCCCATACGCTGTAATCCTTCCGTTTGATTACGGCGAATTTCCTGGGGGTGGTCAGCCACTGGCGGAGCGGGTTGGGGCGTGCCTTGTAACACGCTACAGCCGCATGACAGCAACACCAGCAATAAAGCGACAAACTTTCGCATAACCCTATCTCGTTTCCTGATAGCCATAGTGTAGATGCCCGGTAATTTCATTTTGGGGGAATGTTCCCAAACTGTTATCTGTAACGTAAATTTCGAATGAAAATGGTGTGAAAGCGTAATCCACTTCTCAACATTATGAATCACCCCGCGAGTAAAGGATCCTCAATGATTGAAGTTAAAACAGAACAGCCTGGAGATTATGAAATTTTACAGGCTTTTCCGGCAGGGTTAGGTGAACAGCCTTTGCCGACGATCATTTTTTATCATGGTTTTACCTCCTCTAAGCTGGTGTACAGCTACTTTGCCGTGGCACTGGCGCAGGCAGGGTTTCGCGTAGTGATGCCTGATGCCCCGGAGCATGGCGCACGGTTTAATGGCGATGAGCAGGCGCGGTTAGGGCAGTTCTGGTCCATTTTGCACGGCAGTCTTACCGAGTTCAGCGGGTTACGTGACACGATCTGTCAGGCCGGGTGGGTCGCAGGCGACCGTCTGGCCGTGGCGGGGGCGTCGATGGGCGGGATGACGGCGCTGGGCATTATGACCCGCCATCCGGAGGTAAAATGCGTGGCCAGCCTGATGGGATCGGGATACTTCACCACGCTTGCCCACACGCTCTTTCCACCGCAGGATGAACAGACTCTGGAGGCCGTGCTGGCGCCATTAGCCCACTGGGAAGTGACCCGGGCGCTGCCCCGGCTGGCAGACCGCCCACTGCTGCTTTGGCACGGCGAGGCGGACGATGTCGTGCCGGCTACGGAGACGTTCCGTTTACAGCAAGCCTTACAGCGCGATGGACTGGATGGCAACCTCACCTGCCTGTGGGAGACCGGTGTCCGTCATCGCATCACGCCCACGGCGCTGGAGGCCACCGTCAGGTTCTTTGAAACGCACCTCTGAGTCTGACGAAGCAGTAAGCACGGCCTGAATACGTATCAAAGATAAAAATAAAAAAAGCCCCCGAACTGGGGGCGAATGAAAGGATGACGTTATTTTCGTTGTTGGCTTTCCTGGTGCTAGCGTTAATGCATTACTGATAGATGTCTGCGCTCGCGTGCATATTCCCGTTGCTGCCCGGTTCACGAATGAGTGTGACGTGATAATAGCGGGCATTCTGCGCATCGGCTTCTTGATTAAGGGCTTGATCTGCTTCACTTTCAGTGGCGAAGTTATGGTTGATATAAATCACGCCTAAGCTCTGCACATCATCCATGTTTCTGGCCTGTCGGCCGTCGATCTGAATGGCTGCCATGGCGTTTGCACTCAGCAAAAGCACAGCCAGTACCGCTACAGTGATCTTTTTCATGATATGCGCTCCACGACGACATGCTGTGAATCGATTGTTTCTCTCTCCTTCTGATCCTCGGTTGGGGTCTGATTAAAGTGTAATCTCTTCTGCGGGGGACATTGACGACCATTTCTGATGCTGTTGTTCAAAAAAACGCCGCAATCGAGGCTGTTCAATGTTAAATCACCCACTTAGACTCGCTTTGCCCTTTGTGCGAATTATTTGTGCAATGACCTTGTGTTTAGCGGGGGTCGCAAGTATTATGACGCGTCAATTTTTCAGCCGACCTTTAACACGTTCCTTGCCTCCCCGGGCCTCGGCTGACCCAGACAGGAGGCTGAATAATCCGTAAGGAGCAATTCGATGCGTCATTACGAAATCGTTTTTATGGTCCATCCTGACCAGAGCGAACAGGTTCCGGGTATGATCGAACGCTACACTGGTGCAATCACTGCAGCAGAAGGCAAGATCCACCGTCTGGAAGACTGGGGCCGCCGTCAGCTGGCTTATCCGATCAACAAACTGCACAAAGCTCACTACGTTCTGCTGAACGTTGAAGCTCCGCAGGAAGCGATCGATGAGCTGGAAACTAACTTCCGCTTCAACGATGCCGTTATCCGCAGCATGGTTATGCGTACCAAAAACGCAGTGACCGAAGCATCTCCGATGGTTAAAGCGAAAGACGAGCGCCGTGAGCGTCGCGATGATTTCGCAAACGAAACCGCAGATGATTCTGATGCTGGGGATTCTGAAGAGTAATTTCTGATGACCAACCGTCTGGTGTTGTCCGGTACCGTGTGCAGGACCCCCCTTCGTAAGGTCAGCCCATCAGGAATTCCTCACTGCCAGTTCGTGCTTGAGCATCGTTCAGTGCAGGAGGAAGCCGGCTTTCACCGGCAGGCGTGGTGCCAAATGCCCGTTATTATTAGCGGACACGAAAACCAGGCCATTACTCACAGTATAACGGTCGGTAGCGCAGTAACCGTTCAGGGGTTCATCTCTTGCCACAAGGCAAAGAACGGCCTGAGCAAGATGGTTCTGCATGCCGAGCAGATTGATTTGATAGATTCTGGAGACTAGCCATATGGCACGTTATTTCCGTCGTCGCAAGTTCTGCCGTTTCACCGCGGAAGGCGTTCAAGAGATCGACTATAAAGATATCGCAACGCTGAAAAACTACATCACCGAAAGCGGTAAGATTGTCCCAAGCCGTATCACCGGTACTCGTGCAAAATACCAGCGCCAGCTGGCTCGCGCTATCAAACGCGCTCGCTACCTGTCCCTGCTGCCGTACACTGATCGTCATCAGTAATCGGGCACGGTCCATTAATACGACTTTAAGAGGATAAGGTAATGCAAGTTATTCTGCTTGATAAAGTAGCAAACCTGGGCAGCCTGGGTGATCAGGTAAATGTTAAAGCGGGCTACGCTCGTAACTTCCTGGTTCCACAGGGTAAAGCTGTTCCAGCTACCAAGAAAAACGTAGAGTTTTTCGAAGCACGTCGTGCTGAACTGGAAGCCAAACTGGCTGACGTTCTGGCGGCTGCTAACGCTCGCGCTGAAGAAATCAACGCACTGGGCACCGTTACCATCGCGTCTAAAGCTGGCGACGAAGGTAAACTGTTCGGTTCCATCGGTACCCGCGATATCGCTGATGCAGTTTCTGCAGCAGGCGTTAAAGTGGCTAAGAGCGAAGTTCGTCTGCCGAACGGCGTTCTGCGTACCACTGGTGAGCACGAAGTTGACTTCCAGGTTCACAGCGAAGTATTCGCTAAACTGGTTGTTAACGTAGTAGCTGAGTAATTTTTTACTCTGCTCACGTCGAAGCGCCGGCCTTGTGCCGGCGTTTTGCTTTTTAGCGTCACGTACCACGCTTTAGCGCTTTAAGGGTCGCTATTCTCTGCGCATTCTCAGATAATAAAATGAAACGCGATTTTATTTATGAGATCTGTCATGGCTACCCCTCTGCCCACGCCCGTCTTTGCCCGCAAAAATGTTGCCTATGCCTGCGCGACCCTCTGCTGTCTGCTGTGGGGAAGCTCCTACCCGGCCATTAAAAGCGGCTATGAACTCTTCCAGATTGCGACCGACGATATCCCCTCTAAGGTGGTGTTCGCTGGCTATCGTTTTCTCTTTGCTGGCCTGCTGCTGTTGCTCTTTGCGCTGGCGCAGCGCAAACCGATCGCCCGCCTGAGCCCACGCCAGTTTGGACAGCTCTCTCTGCTTGGCCTGACGCAGACCACCATTCAGTACATCTTCTTCTACGTAGGGCTGGCGTTCACCACCGGCGTTAAAGGCTCGATCATGAACGCCATCGGCACTTTCTTTAGTGTGCTGCTGGCGCACTTTATCTACCACAACGATAAACTCAGCTATAACAAGACGCTCGGCTGTATCCTGGGTTTTGCCGGGGTGATGCTGGTGAACTTCAGTAGCGGCCTGCAGGATTTTAGCTTCGTCTGGCACGGTGATGGTTTTGTGGTGCTGGCCGCCTTTATCCTCTCCGCCGCCACGCTGTATGGCAAACGCATCTCACAAACCGTGGATCCGACGGTAATGACCGGCTGGCAGCTGGCGATCGGCGGCGCGGTTTTGTTAGGAGGAGGGTATGCGACGGGCGGTACGCTGGAGTTACATAGCTTCAGTGCGCTGGCGATTCTGGGATATTTAACCTTGCTCTCCTCGGTCGCCTTTGCGCTCTGGAGCGTGCTGCTGAAGGTGAACCGCGTCAGTATGATCGCCCCCTTTAACTTTGTGGTGCCGGTGGCCGGGACGTTGCTCTCAGCTCTGTTCCTTGGGGAGAATATCCTGGAGATCAAATACGCCGTGGCGCTGGTGCTGGTCTGTTCGGGGATCTGGTGGGTCAACAAGCGTAGCGCATAAGGCGCTGGCGGCCGGGCGGCGAATTGCGCCCGGCCTGAGGCGTTATTTCACACGTAAAAACGAGCCGTCCGGCTGGCGGGTAAACAGCACTTGCTGGCCATTCCCTGCGTCAATCGTCAGCCCTGTCACCACGCCGCTGGCGTTCTGACGAATCTGTACCATCTGACCATTCTGCAGGTTACTCAGCGGCTTACCTGCCCCCTCTACCTGTGCCATGGAATAGACATCGGTTGGCGGTAAATTATGGTCGCGGAATAGCTGCGCCAGGGTTTTACCCGGCTCTATCCGGTAGCTGCGCCACTGCTGATCAATGCCGGTCGCCTGCTGCGGCTGAGAGGTCGCCGGCGCTGCCGCCTGCTCCTGCGGCTGTTCTTCCTGAATCGGCTCGGGCTCTGCCGGTGCGACCAGCCCCGGATCGTTCGACGGCGTCACCAGCTGGGTTTGCATCGGCTGGCTCTCCGACTGAGGTTGCGATTGCGACTGCATATCAAGCTGTGCGTCCCGGCTCACCGGCGTTGTGTCGGCATCGTCACCGGAGGGCAGCAGGAACCCGATAATCATCAGCAGCAGGCCGAGTATGATGCCCCGACGGTGCATCGGCGGCAGCGGGTCCATGAGGCGAAGATCGTCTGGCGCATGCCAGATCCTCGCCAGGGTAGGTTTCAGTTCAAATCGCCCGGGCATGGCTCTCCTCCTGCTCCGCGTCTTTAATCCTGTTCCGGGAAGTATAGTTTGCTAACTGCCTGAAGGGCGTAGCAAAGTGGGCTTCCGTGACACACATTCGGGAATAATCCTGATCCACGCTATTGTTTCTGTTTCGCCGCGATTTGTCATCTTTACTTAAGACAAAGTTTTACCCGTCGGAGCGTGGCTGCTATGCTGCCCGCTACTTTAAATGTGATGGAAGGAAAACCCATGACCACCCCGACTTTTGACACAATCGAAGCGCAGGCGAGCTACGGTATCGGTTTGCAGGTAGGCCAGCAGTTGAGCGAATCTGGTCTGGAAGGACTGTTACCTGAAGCGCTGGTGGCGGGTATTGCCGACGCGCTGGAAGGCAAGCAGCCTGCCGTGCCGGTAGATGTGGTGCACCGTGCGCTGCGCGAAATCCACGAGCGTGCTGATGCCGTACGTCGTGCGCGTTTCGAAGAGATGGCGGCAGAAGGCGAGAAGTACCTGCAAGAGAACAGCCAGCGTGAAGGCGTGAACAGCACCGAATCCGGCCTGCAGTTCCGTGTTATCACCCAGGGCGAAGGCGCTATCCCGGCACGCACTAACCACGTTCGCGTTCACTACACCGGTAAACTGATCGACGGCACCGTTTTCGACAGCTCCGTTGCCCGTGGTGAACCGGCTGAATTCCCGGTTAACGGCGTGATCCCAGGCTGGATTGAAGCGCTGACCCTGATGCCGGTAGGTTCTAAATGGGAACTGACTATTCCGCAGAACCTGGCCTATGGTGAGCGTGGCGCAGGCGCGTCTATTCCGCCATTCAGCACCCTGGTCTTCGAAGTCGAGTTACTGGAAATCCTGTAATCGTCATGCGTTTTTCCTCTCCCTCCGCGGGAGGGGAAAATAGCGTAAAAACCTATAGTTAGAACTTAATCAACATTTAATGTTGCAAACGCGAATTTTGAGTGTATTTTTGTGAGCTGTTTCGCGCTGTATGAGTGATATGACACTCACTTTCAACATATTATTAACATAATATCTAAATCATAGTATTCATCCCGCCGAATCTTACCTAATATCGATGAGTCCTTAACAAGGGGTCGTCGCATTTTGACGCAATAAAAGGCCAGAAGAGCCTAAACAACACAGACAGGCAATACAGGAAAATTACATGGTAGATCAGGCAAAAGTCATTGCTACAGAAGAGGCATCGACTGAACAATCGCTTCGGCGAAATCTTACAAACCGTCATATACAGCTTATTGCCATTGGTGGTGCTATTGGTACCGGGCTGTTTATGGGCTCCGGTAAAACCATCAGTCTTGCCGGGCCGTCGATCATCTTTGTCTATATGATCATCGGTTTCATGCTGTTTTTTGTGATGCGTGCGATGGGCGAATTGCTGCTCTCGAACCTTGAGTACAAATCTTTTAGCGACTTCGCTTCCGACCTGTTAGGGCCGTGGGCGGGCTATTTTACCGGCTGGACTTACTGGTTCTGCTGGGTTGTTACCGGCATGGCAGATGTGGTCGCCATCACGGCCTATGCGCAGTTCTGGTTCCCCGGCCTGTCGGACTGGGTCGCCTCGCTGGCGGTGATTGTGCTGCTGCTGGGGCTGAACCTCGCGACCGTGAAGATGTTCGGTGAGATGGAGTTCTGGTTTGCGATGATCAAGATTGTCGCCATCGTGGCGCTGATCGTGGTCGGGCTGGTGATGGTGCTGACGCACTTCCAGTCACCAACTGGCGTTGAAGCCTCCTTCGCGCATCTGTGGAATGACGGCGGCTGGTTCCCGAAAGGGATTAGCGGCTTCTTCGCAGGGTTCCAGATAGCGGTCTTCGCCTTTGTGGGCATTGAGCTGGTGGGTACCACCGCCGCAGAGACCAAAGACCCGGAGAAATCCCTGCCGCGCGCGATCAACTCTATTCCGATCCGTATCATTATGTTCTACGTATTCGCGCTGATCGTGATTATGTCGGTTACCCCGTGGAGCTCGGTGGTGCCAACCAAGAGCCCGTTCGTCGAACTGTTCGTGCTGGTGGGTCTGCCGGCGGCGGCGAGCCTGATTAACTTCGTGGTCCTGACCTCTGCGGCCTCATCCGCGAACAGCGGCGTCTTCTCCACCAGCCGTATGCTGTTCGGCCTGGCGCAGGAGGGGGTGGCCCCGAGCGCCTTCGCTAAGCTCTCTAAACGCGCTGTGCCGGCGAAAGGCTTGACCTTCTCCTGCATCTGCCTGCTGGGCGGCGTGGTCATGCTGTATGTGAACCCAAGCGTTATCGGTGCCTTCACCATGATCACCACCGTGTCGGCGATTCTGTTTATGTTCGTCTGGACGATCATTCTCTGCTCGTACCTGGTGTACCGCAAACAGCGTCCAGAGCTGCATGCCGCTTCCAAATACAAGATGCCGCTGGGCAAACTGATGTGCTGGGTCTGTATGGCGTTCTTTGTCTTCGTGCTGGTATTGCTAACGCTGGAAGATGATACCCGTCAGGCGCTGATTGTTACGCCGCTTTGGTTCATTGTTCTGGGGCTGGGCTGGATTTTCATCGGCAAGAAACGCATGGCAGGCGTGCGTTAAAAAAAGGCCACCTGCGGGTGGCCAAACTAAACACTCTATCAAGGCGCTCTCAGGCGCCTTTTTTATTCGCCTGCGAGGGCACGCGGGAACAAGACGTTGTTTTCCAGACTGATGTGCTCCATCAGATCGTCAATCATTTCGTTAATACCGTTGTACATGGCGCGCCAGGTTGTACAGGCATCAGCAGGCGGCGTAACGTTATTGGTGGTGTGTTTGATCACTTCCAGCAGCTCGCCGGCTTCATCGTGTTCGCTCTCCATCACGCTGATTGGCCCCATCGCCTGGCTGCCCATCCCTTGTTTAATCATCGGAAAGAGGATCTGCTCTTCTTTCATCATATGGCTGGAGAGTTCCTGGTGCAGCATGGTCAGGTATTTGGCCAGCCCGCGCGGTACAGAGGCTTTGTCCGCATGCACGCGTTCTACTTTAGTTGCCTGCAGAATCAACTCCGGCAGCTGTTCACGGTGGCGGTCATGGTATCGCACGATGATATGGTCGATGATCTCTGCCAGCGGGGCGCTGCGCCAGTCTTTATCGACAGGCTGCTCGGCCAGTTCCGCCAGCTCGCTCTCGATAACCTCCACGTCCAGCGCCTTACGGGAGGCGGCACGCGCCAGCGTTTGCTTACCGCCACAGCAGTAATCCATATCATATTTGCGGAACAGCGCCGAGGCGCGTGGGATAGAGAGCGCAAGCTCACCTAAAGGTTGGTCGCGGAAGGCCATGGAAGTTACCTCGTCATCAGGAATATAAGGTGCATTTTAAATACATCTTTTATCGCAGGCTATAACCCTTTAGAGGAAGGGGTAAAAAAGAGAGTTAGATCACAAAAAAATACCGGTTTTAACTCCTTGAATGAATGCAGGAAACCAGTTTAGAAACTTTTTAAAGGCGTAGAGAGCGTAAATAAGCGGCGGAGGTTGCCGATATACCCTCCCAGACAATACCTGCAAATATAAAGGCTACGCATGTTTAAACGAATAAAAGTCATTACCCTGCTGATTTCAGTGCTGCTGGCACTCGGGATCATACAGCTGATCTCTGCGGGCATTTTTATCAATGCCCTGAACAACGATAAAGAAAACTTCACGGTTTCTCAGGTCTCCAGCCAGAACGTGGCAGAGTTTACTGACGCGTGGATCAGCCTCAACCAGGCACGCGTGACGCTGAACCGCGGCATGCTCCGTCTGCAAAGCAGCGTAGCGACGCAGATCAACGGCGGGCAGCTGAATGAGCTGGTCAGCACAGCGAAAAATCTGCTGGCAGATGCCCAGGCCCATTACGACAAATACTATGCGTTGCCGGAAACGCCGGGTCTGGATGACAAGCTGTCCAGCCAGCTGGAAGAGCAGTACCGCATCTACTCCGCGACTCTGGCGCAGATGAACGTTCTGCTGGCGCAGGGCAACCTGGAAGAGATGTTCAAACAAAACGCGGAGCAGAAGCAAACCGCGATGCAGAAAGTCTACCGTGAATGGCGTGAGGCGCAGGCCGCGCTTACCGACAAGGGCATTAAGGATAACGAGAGCGACTATAAGCGCATCCTGTGGATCCTCTCTACAATGATGGCGCTGGTCATCGCGACGATTATCTCCAGCTGGATTGCGATGCGCCGCGTGCTGTTGCTGCCGCTGCAGGACGTGATTGATCATATCCGTGCTATTGCGGCGGGTGATTTGACCCAGTCTATCGATCCGTCAGGTAAAAACGAGATGGCGGTGCTGGCGCGCAATGTACACGAGATGCAGACCTCGCTCTCTCGCACCGTTGGTGTGGTACGTGAAGGTGCCGATACCATCTATACCGGTGCGGGCGAAATCTCTGCGGGCAGTAACGATCTCTCTTCCCGTACTGAGCAGCAGGCTGCCTCTCTGGAAGAGACCGCCGCCAGCATGGAACAGCTGACCGCAACGGTGAAGCAGAACGCCGACAACGCACGTCAGGCTTCCCGACTGGCACTGGACGCCTCCTCTACCGCGAAAAAAGGCGGCAGCGTGGTGGAAGGCGTGGTGCGCACCATGGATGAGATTGCCACCAGCTCCAGCAAAATTGCGCAGATCACCAACGTGATTGACGGCATCGCGTTCCAGACCAATATCCTGGCTCTGAACGCCGCGGTAGAAGCCGCCCGTGCGGGTGAGCAGGGTCGCGGTTTTGCGGTTGTCGCCGGGGAAGTACGTACGCTGGCAAGCCGTAGCGCTCAGGCAGCAAAAGAGATCAAAGCCCTGATCGATGACTCTGGCGAGCGCGTCAGCGCAGGCTCGGCGTTAGTCAATGAAGCCGGCACGACCATGGCGGAGATCGTCAATGCCGTGACGCGCGTCACCGACATTATGGGCGAAATCGCCTCGGCGTCTGATGAGCAGAGCCGTGGCATTGACCAGGTAGGTCAGGCGGTTGCTGAAATGGATCGCGTAACTCAGCAGAACGCCTCGCTGGTGGAGGAGTCTGCCGCCGCCGCCGCCGCGCTGGAAGAACAGGCCGCACGCCTGAACGAAGCCGTGGCGGTATTTAAAATCGCCCGCGGTCAGACGCTGAAAACCCCAGCCACCAAAGCTGCTACGCCGAAGGCAAAACCGGTTGCCACGGTTTCTGAAGCGAACTGGGAAACCTTTTAATCGCTAATTAGCCTTGCGAAACCGGAACGACCGTTGGTTTTTCCGGTTTCGCGCTTACCGCAACCACCACGCCCACCACCAGCAGCGCGATCCCGCCCAGCGTCAATAATGGCGGCAAACTCTGGCGCATCAGGAAGGTATAGAGTAACCCCGCCAGCGTCTCAAAAACGATTAACGGGCCGAGGATCACCGTTGGCAACTTCTGGCTGGCGACGTTCCAGCACAGCGCACCGACCCAGGAACAAAGCACCGCAATCGCCACCATTAGCCCTACAAACAGCCCCGGCCGGGGTCCAAACGGCAGGTCAAACGCCGGCAGTTCGACATTCAGCCACAGGCAAGCCGCGATATAGCCCAGCAATGAGACCGGTAGCGTCACCAGCGCCTGCGCAGTCGCCCACATCATCGGATGTTTATCCGGGTTCTCCCGCAGCCAGCGGGCATTGCGCAGGGCATACCACGCCCAACAGACCACCGACAAAAACGCCAGGATGATGCCAGAGACGTAACGCCAACCGCTGGCGTTTACCAGACCATGTCCCAGCTCGGCGACGTTGACACACACCAGTCCCAGCGCAATACAGATCAGCGCTGGCACCATTTTTGACCATGCCAGTTTGCCATCGCGCTGGCTATACAGAAGGTTGGCGAAGACCGGGATCACCACCGGCAAGGTGCCAATGATCATGGTCGAGACCGGCGCCCCGGTGCGCTGAATGGCGCTTGCCAGGCAGAGGTAATAGATCAGGTTGCCCATCATGGTGAGGGCGAGGGCGGTGAGCCAGTCCCGGCGGGTAAGTTGGCGCAGGCGGGCGCGTCCCAGCCAGGCGAGCGGTAGGGCGATTAACCCCAGCGCCAGGTAACGCCCCATCGACTGCAGCATCGCCGGGTATTCGGGTACGATTAACGGGCCGACAAAAATCAGCCCCCACATCAAGCCTGCAAGCAGGGCATACAACACACCGCTAATCATTTTGTTATCCACATCTTAGAAACCTGCGGTAAGTGTAGAAAGGGAGGCGCGGAGAGTATTGTACGAGGTTGCGCATTAACGCCTCGCCACCTGCTTCTGATAGCGAACCGGGGTGATGCCATAACGGCGGGTAAAGGCCCGGGTCAGGTGCGATTGATCGGTTAAACCGGTGGCGGCGGCCACTTCAGCGGCGGGCATGCCGTGGGTAAGAAAAGCCTTGGCGCGCCACAGGCGAATGGCCATCAGCATCTGGTGCGGGGTGACGTGAAAATGGGCCTTAAACTGGCGCTGGAAATGATACGGGCTGAGCGCCACCACCTGCGCCAGTTCGTCCAGGGTCAGGGCGTGCATATAGTTGTCGTGCAGATATTCACGCACTCGCTCAAAGCGGTGCGCCCCCTCCTGAATCTGCGGGGCATGGCGAGCCAGCGGCTGGAACGTCTCAATCAGATCCAGCAGAAACCCTTTCTGAGCCAGCGGATCGTCGGTATGCCACAGGGCGTAGATAAGCTGGCCGATTTGCCGGGAGCGTAGCGGATCGTAACGGGTAACATCGCTAAACCACCAGTGACGTATGCCGGTTACCTCTTCCAGCAGGTCGGGTTCAAGATAAACCATACGGTAACGCCAGCCGCCATCGGTCGCGGACTCGCCGGTATGGATCTCATCCGGGTTCATGGTGACGACTGATTTCTCAGGGGCGAGGTAGTGGGAGCCGCGATAACGAAAGCGCTCGGCACCGGTTTCGATAGTGCCGATACCAAAGGCTTCATGGGTATGGGGTTCAAAGGCATAGCGGGAGATATGGGCATGGTAAAGCTCCACGCCAGGTAGCTGCGCCAGATGGCGAAAGCGGGCGCTGTCTCTCTCATCAATAAACTGTTCAGGTACGCCTTGCACAGCCACACTCCTCACGGGTCATTCTTTCATTATCAGAGATGACCCGTGGGGATGCTACAAAAAATAACCTGTCTTTAACAATTACAGAATCGCTTTGACGCTCTCCGCCAGCGGCGTGGTCGGGCGGCCAATCAGCGCACTCAGGGTATGGCTGTCGTCAAATAGGCCCCCTTTTGAAGCGCCCGTGTCAGAGTCTGCCAGCATCTCCGCCAGCCCGGCCGGAAGACCCACGCTCTTCAGCGCGGCAGAAAAATCGGCTTCGCTAAGATTCTGGTACTTCACGCTCTTCCCGCTCTGTTTGCTCAGTTCGGCCGCCAGTTCGCTCAGGGTCCAGGCGTTATCACCCGCCAGTTCGTAGACTTTTCCGGCATGGCCCTCTTCGGCGATCACTTTGGCTGCGGCCGCTGCGTAATCTGCACGGGTGGCAGAGGCGATTTTGCCATCGCCCGCTGAGCCAATAAACACGCCATGCTCCAGGGCAGGCGGCGCGCTGGCAAGATAGTTTTCGGTATACCAGCCATTACGCAGCAGGGTGAACGGAATACCCGATTCGGCCAGCGCTTTTTCGGTGGCGACGTGCTCAACGTGCAGGCCCAGTGGGGAGGTGTCAGCATGCAGCAGACTGGTATAAGCAATAAATTTTACGCCCGCCGCTTTGGCGGCGTTAATGACGTTCTGGTGTTGTGGTGCGCGCTGGCCCACTTCGCTGGAGGAGATCAGCAGCAGCTTCTCTACGCCCCGGAGCGCGGAGGTGAACGCCGCCTGGTCGGCGTAATCCGCCTGACGCACGTCAAGGCCTTGCTGGCTCAGGGCCCCGGCTTTCGCCGGATTACGCACAATCGCCACAATTTGACTGGCTGGAACGGTTTTCAACAGCTGCTCGATAACATGGTGGCCAAGCTGGCCGGTAGCACCGGTAATTGCGATCATGATGAAGATCCTTCGTTTCAGGAGAGTGTTATGGCACACTAGCACCAACGCTAACTTTTAGTAAGTACGTACAAAAAGGTAAGTATCAAATGGGTCAACAAACGCTCACCGAGCAAATGCGTGATGGCAATCTGTTTGCCGAACAGTGTCCGTCGCGAGAGGTGCTTAAGCACGTTACCAGCCGCTGGGGTGTTCTGATTCTGGTGGCGCTGCGTGAAGGGACCCACCGTTTTAGCGATCTACGACGCAAAATGGGGGGCGTCAGCGAAAAGATGCTCGCGCAGTCACTGCAGGCGCTGGAGCAGGACGGCTTTCTCAATCGGGTGTCGTTTCCGGTAGTGCCTCCGCATGTGGAGTACAGCCTGACCCCGCTGGGGATAGAGGTGAGTGAGAAGGTGGCCGCACTGGCCGACTGGATTGAGCTGCATACCCCAGAGGTGATCGGCAACCGGGAAGGGCGCGCAGCCTGAACCCCGGCAGCATAATGCTGCCGGGACAGGGCATTACTTACCTAAATCCAGCTGATAGAGGGCAAAGCCGATCTCGTCATTGCCGACTTTATGCATCGGATACTGGGCTTTCTCTTTAATGAATGCCGCCGCTTTCTCCGACGGTGAGGTTTCAAAGCGAATATCCAGCTTCACATCGCTGTGAATCGGAGCCAGGCGCCAGTTGTTGTCGGCGGCCGGATGGATTGCACCCGACTGCTTCGACTGTTCGCCAATCCACGCCGCCAGTACCGAGCGGTTCTCATCGGGTGAAGCAAAGGCGATATGGCTATCGCCCGTTCCGGCAAATTTCCCGCCGTAGGCACGGTAGTTATTGGTGGCGACCAGGAAAGTGGCATTAGGATCGATTGGCTTGCCGTTGAAGGTCAGATGCGTAATACGCTCTGCCTGCGGGTTAATGGTCTGGCATTCGCCGTCATATTTCGCTGGCTGAGTCACATCAATCTGGTAATCCACCCCATCGATCACGTCGAAGTTATAGGTGCGGAAACCGTCCCAGTTAATCAGAGACTGCGGTTTTGTGCTGGTCGGGTCAATCTGGTTAAACTGCCCGGCAGAGCACTCCAGCCACTCCTTCACCTCTTTGCCGGTGGCTTTTACCACCACAAGGGTGTTGGGATAGAGATAGAGATCGGCGGCATTACGGAAGGTGAGCTGGCCTTTTTCCACCTCAACGTAGCTGGCCGGGTCGTTTTTACGCCCGCCCACTTTAAACGGCGCGGCGGCAGAGAGCACCGGCAGCTTCGCGAGGTCCGGGTCGCCCTGAATAAAGCGCTCGGTATAAGCTTTTTGCGCCATGTTCACCACCTGCACGGTGGGGTCGTCCTGCACCAGTGCCAGGAAGCTGTACATATTGTCGGAGGATTTCCCCACCGGCTTGCTAACGAACTCGCGGGTCGCGTCGTGATCGTGCTTCAGTACCTGCACCAGATCCTTATCTTCGCCTACCAGCGCCTTTTTCGCGGCGGCATCGTAGATGGGGCGCGCTTCCGCTTTCGAGGTGGTGACCTGCCATTTACCGCTGTCGTTATTCAGCACCAAATCCACCACCCCCAGGTGATCGCCCCACATCCCCGGCATGACGGCCGGAATGCCGTTCAACGTCCCTTTGGCGATGTCCGCCCCTTTAATACTGGCGAAATCTTTCCCCGGGAAGACCGCGTGCGCGTGACCAAACAGGATGGTGTCGACGCCCGGCACTTCGCTCAGGTAGTAAACCGAGTTCTCTGCCATCGCCTGGTACGGGTCGGCTGATAGCCCGGAGTGGGCGACTACCACGACCAGGTCAGCGCCTTTTTCGCGCATCTCCGGCACATATTTGCGCGCGGTTTCGGTGATGTCATTCACCGTAACTTTGCCGCTCAGGTTGGCTTTATCCCAGGTCATGATCTGCGGTGGGACAAAACCGATATAGCCAATCTTCAGGGTCTGCTTTTTGCCATCCTGATCGACCACCTCAGTCTCTTTAATCAGGTAAGGTGTAAACAGCGGCTTTTGGGTCTTAACGTCGATGATATTGGCATTAACGTACGGGAATTTGGCGCCAGCGAGGGCCATATGCAGGTAGTCCAGCCCGTAGTTGAACTCATGATTCCCGAGGTTGCCTACGGCGTAATCAAGGGTGTTCAGGGCCTTATAGACCGGGTGAATATCCCCTTTTTTCAGCCCTTTTGCCGCCATGTAATCACCGAGCGGACTACCCTGAATTAAGTCTCCGTTGTCGACCAGTACGCTATTTTTCACTTCGCCACGGGCGGCGTTGATCAGGCTTGCGGTACGTACCAGACCAAATTTCTCTGTCGGGGCATCTTTGTAGTAATCGAAGTCCATCATGTTACTGTGCAGATCGGTGGTTTCCAGAATACGTAGATCTACCGTCGCTGCCTGTACACTCGCGGCAATCAGCGTCGCCAGGAGCGTTGCACTAAACTTAATCATTGAGGGGTCCTTTTTTTCGATCCAGGCCACAAAAGAATATGTATGTATATTTTTTTGCTTACAGAATTGTGAATCCTGCCAGAAAAAAGGACCGCGAAACCGGAATTGCTTCACAGATAGCGGATTTATTCACAATACGATATAAATAAAACAATGAGTTATACCCACTGTGATAACAAAGAGGTGGAGAATGTTAGATAAAATTTGTCAGCTCGCACGGGAGGCGGGGGATGCCATTATGCAGGTCTATGATGGCAAGGTGCCGCTCGATGTCGTGAGCAAAGTGGATGACTCGCCGGTGACGGCGGCGGATATTGCGGCGCATAGCGTGATTCTACAAGGCCTGCAGGCGCTGACGCCGGAAATCCCGGTACTCTCTGAAGAGGCACCGCAAAGCTGGGATGAACGCCAGCACTGGCAACGCTACTGGCTGGTGGATCCGCTGGATGGGACGAAAGAGTTCATCAAGCGTAATGGTGAGTTCACCGTCAATATCGCCCTGATTGAAAAGGGTAAAGCGGTGCTCGGCGTGGTATATGCGCCGGTGCTGAAGGTGATGTACAGCGCGGCTGAAGGCAAGGCGTGGAAAGAAGAGTGCGGCGTGCGCAAGCAGATTCAGGTGCGGGATGCCAGGCCGCCGCTGGTGGTGATCAGCCGTTCGCACAGCGACAACGAACTACAGGAGTATTTGCAGCAGTTGGGTGAGCATCAGACCACGTCCATTGGTTCGTCGCTGAAGTTCTGTCTGGTGGCAGAAGGGCAGGCACAGCTCTATCCCCGCTTCGGGCCAACCAACATCTGGGATACTGCCGCAGGCCATGCGGTGGCCGCCGCCGCCGGCGCGCATGTTCACGACTGGCAGGGTAAGCCTCTCGACTATACCCCGCGTGAATCGTTCCTTAACCCGGGGTTCCGGGTGTCGCTCTATTGATCGAGCAACTTGTGCAGCAGGGCAGTGACCTGCTGCACCTCATCCTGGCTTAAGCCTCCGTCTTTTGCCCACTGGATGCGTCCCGCTTTATCCAGCACCACAACCGCCGAGCCCTCCTCCTCTAACTGCCACGCTCCGCGTACCACGCCGTTGCTGTCCACGATGAACTGTGACCAGGGGTAGAGCTTTTTATTGCTCTCCAGGCTGCTGCGCACAAACATGCCGGAGCCGGGAATGGCATCATCGGTGTTGACAATGGTGGTCGTTTGATAGCGGTCATGTGGCAAATTTGCGGTCTTGATCGCTTCAATAAGTGTGGCATTTTTCTCTTTTGCGGAGGTGCGACCGGCAATATGCATGACAACTCTCACTTTTCCTGCGAGCTGCGCGCTATTCCAGCTTTTATAGCTAAACTTATTATTGTCGAGGATCAATTCTCCCCGGTCGGCAACGCCCACCGGCGGCACACGTTGCCCCTTTTCAAAATTATGTGCACTGGCCATCAGCGGAAGCATCAGGCAGGCGACTGCCAGAACGTTACGTAGGGTCATGGTTTTTCCTTTTTTATAAATTGCAGGTGATCCGACCACTTGGTCATACGTTTTTAATGATATGTGCGATCGTCTCTGTTTACCCGCAATCCCGGTGCCAGATTGCGGTGGAACGCACATAACTGGACAAAAACGACGGCTTATACTGCCTGTAGGTAAGCTTTGCAAAGAAAATTCTGAATAACTGTCATCAAAAGGTAAATAAACTTATGCACACTGGGTATCACTGATTTTCTGGTCTATAGTCATTGGGCATCAAAATTTGCGCTCTGGAAAGTCGGGCTGAATGTGGCACCGCAAGGGCGTATGATTCGCAGGAGATATTAAAATGAAAATTTTCCAACGCTACAATCCGCTTCAGGTAGCGAAATACGTAAAAATCCTGTTCCGTGGACGGTTGTATATCAAGGATGTTGGCGCTTTTGAGTTCGATAAGGGCAAGATCCTTATCCCAAAAGTGAAGGACAAACAGCACTATTCTGTGATGTCCGAAGTCAACCGTCAGGTTATGCGTCTGCAGACTGAGATGGCTTAACCAACGTGCTATGCAGTAATAAAGAAACGGCTCCCGATGGGAGCCGTTGATGTTTCTGGGACAGCGTTATTCCGACACTTTCTCTTGTGCATCCGGCAGCTTCGGTACCAGCACGGTCGGTTTGTTATCGATGCGGGTCACCAGCAGCTGATCGATACGGTAGTTGTCGATATCCACCACTTCGAATTTAAAGCCTGAGAACTTCACCGAGTCGGTACGCTTCGGGATCTTACGCAGCATAAACATCATAAAGCCGCCGATGGTCTCGTAGTTACCTGACTGCGGGAACTCATCAATGTCCAGAACGCGCATTACATCTTCAATCGGCGTGCCGCCATCGATCAGCCATGAGTTCTCGTCACGCTGAACAATCTGCTCTTCCAGCCCCTGGCCCACCAGGTCGCCCATCAGCGTGGTCATCACGTCGTTCAGCGTGATAATCCCCACCACCAGCGCATATTCGTTCATGATGACCGCGAAGTCTTCGCCCGCGGTTTTGAAACTTTCCAGCGCTTCAGAAAGGGTCAGGGTATCGGGAACGATCAGCGTATTACGGATCTGCACGCCGCTGTTCAGCGCCAGGCTCTGGTTCGCCAGCACACGGTTCAGCAGGTCTTTAGAGTCCACGTAGCCGATGATGTGGTCGATATCTTCATTACAGACCAGGAACTTAGAGTGAGGATGTTCCGCTACTTTTTGTTTCAGGCTCTGCTCGTCTTCATGCAGATCGAACCAAATCACGCTTTCACGTCCGGTCATAGAGGACGGCACGGTACGGGATTCCAGTTCGAACACGTTCTCAATCAGCTCGTGCTCCTGTTTACGCAACACGCCAGCCAGCGCACCCGCTTCGACCACCGCGTAAATATCGTCGGAGGTGATGTCATCTTTGCGCACCATCGGCAGTTTAAAAATGCGGAAAATCATATTCGCCAGGCCGTTAAAGAACCACACCAGCGGACGGAACACATACAGACAGAAGCGCATCGGGTTGATGATACGCAAAGCCACGGCTTCAGGCGCAATCATACCGATGCGTTTCGGTGTCAGGTCAGCGAAGAGAATGAACAGACCCGTCACCAGCGAGAACGAGAGAATAAAGCTCAACTGCTCTGAGAGTTCAGGCGAGAAGTACTTTGAGAAGAGAGTGTAAAAGACCGGGGAGAAGGCTGCATCGCCGACGATACCGCCCAGAATCGCTACCGCGTTAAGGCCAATTTGCACCACGGTAAAGAACATACCGGGGTTTTCCTGCATTTTTAAAACGCGATGTGCATTGATGTTACCGTCATCGGCAAGCAGTTTAAGTTTGATTTTACGGGATGCGGCCAGTGAAATTTCTGAAACTGAGAAAAATGCACTCACGGCAATCAGACAAAGTATTACTAAAATACTGTTTAACATATCTTATCCGGCTTTTCGCCAGATCCTCGGAAGGGAAGTTAAGTTTCGTTTGAAGAGATAGTGAAAACCGGTCCGAAGCGGTAGGCCGGTTGTTTCAGCGGCTAGTATAGCGTAAAGCACTGTAAACCCGCCAGAGATCACTTTTTGACCCGACCTTGCAGCAGGCAGGCAAAGTCGGGTCAAGGCAGAACGGTTAGGCCAGCTGAGGAGGCAGGCAGACACCAATACCGCCGATACCGCAGTAGCCGTACGGATTTTTGTGCAGGTACTGCTGATGGTCATCTTCCGCGTAGTAGAACGGCGTGGCCGTCGCGATTTCGGTGGTGACATGACGGGTATCATGGGCATCGATCATCGCTTGCTGGAAGCGTGCCAGGCTGTCACGTGCCGCAGCATCCTGCTCCGGAGTCAGCGGGTAGATCGCCGAGCGGTACTGCGTACCGTGGTCATTACCCTGGCGCATGCCCTGAGCGGGATCGTGATTCTCCCAGAAAACCTGCAGCAGTTGTTCGTAGCTGATCACTGCAGGATCGTACACTACGCGCACCGCTTCAGCGTGCCCGGTCTGGCCGGAGCAGACTTCGCGGTAGGTCGGATTAGGGGTATAGCCACCGCTGTAGCCCGCTGCGGTACTGTAGACGCCGGGCAACTGCCAGAAGAGGCGCTCAACACCCCAGAAGCAGCCCATGGCGAAGATCGCGATCTCCATGCCGTCCGGGACGTTAGTCATGGAGTGGCCGTTAACGGCGTGCAAGGTGGCGACAGGCATTGGGGTGTTACGTCCCGGTAATGCATCCGCCTGAGCAACAAGGTGCTTTTTATCAAATATACTCACGGTGTGGCCTCCGGGGTAAAGGTATTGGGGTTAAGGTTGTCACGACGCGTTTAATTGAACACAATAATTACGCTGAATGAGTCTAGATTTAAACATAAGAAATATTAGGGTGCTCAGCCATTTTTCAACCCACTAAACGGGTTTTGGGCTCTATGCCGTGATACGCCGCGGAGCGGCACTTCAAATGCTTCCAGGGTGGAAACAAGGATATTCAGGAGAAAACGTGCCAAAGATCCGCCAGTTATGTTTGGTCAGTTTATTGCTGACAAGCGGAGTCGCCAGCGCGGCGAATGTCCGTTTGCAGGTTGAAGGGTTAACCGGTGCGCTGCAAAAAAACGTGCGAGCGCAGCTTTCGACCATCGAAAGTGATGAAGTCACGCCAGACAGGCGCTTTCGCGCACGCGTGGACGATGCCATCCGCGAAGGGTTAAAAGCGTTGGGTTATTACGAACCCACCATCGAATTTGATCTTCGCCCGCCGCCGGCTAAAGGGCGCCAGGTGCTGATTGCCCGCGTCTCGCCGGGCGAGCCGGTAAAAATTGGCGGCACCGACGTGGTGCTGCGCGGTGGAGCGCGTGACGATCAGGATTACATTAAGTTATTGCACGATCGGCCGGCTATCGGCACGGTGCTGAACCATTCCGACTACGAAGGTTTCAAAAAAAATCTCACCCGTGTCGCCTTGCGCAAAGGTTACTTCGACAGCCAGTTTAATAAGAGCCAGTTAGGCATCGCCCTGGACCGGCATCAGGCTTTCTGGGATATCGACTATGACAGCGGCCAACGCTACCGTTTTGGCGATGTCACCTTTGAAGGGTCGCAAATCCGCGACGAATACCTGCAAAACTTAATCCCCTTTAAAGAGGGGGATTTCTATGAGTCAAAAGACCTGGCCGAACTGAACCGGCGTCTCTCCGCTACCGGCTGGTTTAACTCAGTAGTGGTGGCACCCGAGTTCGACAAAGCCCGTCAGAGCAAGGTATTACCGCTGCACGGCGTGGTCTCACCCCGCACCGAAAACACCATTGAAACCGGGGTAGGTTACTCCACGGACGTCGGGCCGCGCGTTAAAGCGACCTGGAAAAAACCGTGGATGAACTCCTACGGCCACAGCCTGACCACCAGCGCCAGCATCTCGGCCCCGGAGCAGCAGCTCGATTTCAGCTATAAAATGCCGCTGCTGAAAAACCCGCTGGAGCAATATTACCTGCTGCAGGGCGGGTTCAAGCGTACCGATCTGAACGACACCGAGGCAGACTCCACCACCCTTGCCATATCGCGCTACTGGGATCTCTCCAGCGGCTGGCAGCGGGCGATTAACCTGCGCTGGAGCCTCGATCACTTTACCCAGGCGAACGTGACTAACACCACGATGCTGCTCTACCCGGGGGTCATGATTAGCCGTACACGCTCCCGCGGCGGCCTGATGCCGACGTGGGGGGATTCTCAGCGTTACTCGGTGGATTACTCCAATAGCGCCTGGGGCTCGGACGTGGACTTTGTGGTCGTGCAGGCCCAGAACGCCTGGATTCGCACCCTCTACGATCGCCACCGCTTTGTGGTCCGCGGCAATCTGGGCTGGATCGAAACCGGCGATTTCGACAAGGTGCCACCCGACCTGCGTTTCTTCGCCGGTGGTGACCGCAGTATTCGCGGCTATAAATACAAATCTATCGCGCCGGAAGATAACGAAGGCAAGCTGATCGGGGCCTCGAAGCTGGCCACCGGCTCGCTGGAGTATCAATACAACGTGACAGGTAAGTGGTGGGGGGCGACCTTCATCGACAGCGGCGAAGCGGTAAGCGACATTCGCCGTAGCGATTTTAAAACCGGCGCCGGGGTTGGCGTGCGCTGGGAATCGCCGGTGGGGCCGATCAAGCTCGACTTTGCCGTGCCGATAGGTGACAAAGACAACCACGATCTGCAGTTTTATATCGGTCTGGGGCCAGAATTATGAGTTTATGGAAGAAGATAAGCCTCGGCGTACTGATTTTTATTCTGTTGCTGCTGGGGACGGTGGCCTTCCTGGTGGGCACCACCAGCGGCCTGCATGTACTGTTTAAGGCGGCGAACCGCTGGGTACCGGGGCTGGAAATTGGCCAGGTGACCGGCGGCTGGCGCGATCTGCATCTGAAAAACGTGCGTTACACCCAGCCGGGCGTGGCGGTAAATGCGGGCGATTTTCACCTTGCGGTGAAGCTGGGCTGTTTGCGCGACAGCAAACTTTGCGTCAATGACCTCTCGCTTAAAGACGTCAACGTGGCGATTGATTCGAGCAAAATGCCGAAATCGGCGCCGCCAGAAGAGGAGGACAGCGGCCCGCTGAACCTCTCTACGCCGTATGAAATCGCCCTTTATCGGGTGGCGTTGAACAACGTTAACGTCAAAATCGACGATACCACGGTCTCGGTGATGGACTTCACGTCCGGCCTGCGCTGGCAGGAGAAAAACCTGACCCTGACCCCGACCTCGTTACAGGGGCTCTTGATTGCCCTGCCAAAAGTGGCCGACGTGGCGCAGGAAGAGATTGTCGATCCAAAAATTCAGAAGCCGCAGCCTGAGGAAAAACCGCTTGGCGAGACGCTGAAGGATCTCTTCTCAAAACCGGTTCTGCCGGAGATGACCGACGTTCATCTGCCGCTCAATCTTAACATCGAAGAATTTAAGGGCGAGCAGCTGCGCCTGACCGGTGACACCGACCTGACCGTCTTTAACATGCTGCTTAAAGTCAGCAGCATTGACGGCAACATGAAGCTCGATGCGCTGGATATCGACACCAACCAGGGGAGCGTGAATGCGACCGGTAATGCGCTGCTGCGTGATAACTGGCCGGTAAATATCACCCTTAATAGCGCCCTCAATATCGATCCGCTCAAAGGCGAGAAGGTGAAGCTGAAGGTAGGCGGTGCCCTGCGCGACCAGCTGGAATTTGGCGTTAATCTCTCTGGCCCGGTGGATATGGTGCTGCGCGGCCAGACCCGCCTTGCCGAAGCCGGCCTGCCGCTCAATCTGGAGCTGGTAAGCGAGCAACTCTACTGGCCATTCACCGGTGAGAAGCAGTACCAGGCCGATGATCTGAAGCTGAAGCTCAGCGGCAAAATGACCGATTACACCCTGTCGTTCCGCACGGCGGTGAAGGGCGAAGGTTTACCGCCCGCGACCATCACCCTTGATGCAAAGGGCAATGAGCAACAGGTTAACCTCGATAAGCTCACTGTGGCGGCGCTGGAAGGCAAAACCGAACTGACGGCACTCCTCGACTGGCAGCAGGCTATCAGCTGGCGCGGTGAGCTGAAGCTGGCAGGTATTAACACGGCAAAAGAGTTCCCGGAGTGGCCATCGAAGCTCGACGGGCTGATCAAAACGCGCGGCAGTCTGTACGGCGGGACCTGGCAAATGGACGTGCCGGAGATCAAGCTGGCCGGCAACGTGAAACAGAACAAGGTCAACGTTGATGGTTCCCTGAAGGGCAACAGCTATCTCCAGTGGACTATCCCGGGGCTGCACGTGGCGCTGGGACGTAATAACGCGGATATCAAAGGCGAGCTAGGGGTAAAAGACCTCAACCTCGACGCCACTATTGATGCGCCCAATCTGGATAATGCCCTGCCAGGGCTAGGCGGTACGGCCAAAGGACTGGTGAAAGTGCGCGGTACGGTAGAGGCGCCGCAGCTGCTGGCGGATATCACTGCCAATAACCTGCGCTGGCAAGAACTCTCCGTGGCCCGCGTGCGCGTAGAGGGCGACGTAAAATCCACTGATCAGATTGCCGGTAACCTGAACCTGCGCGTTGAGCGCATTGCTCAGCCGAGCGTCAATCTGAGTCTGGTGACCCTGGAGGCCAAAGGCAGCGAGAAACAGCACGATCTCCAGCTGCGGGTGCAGGGTGAGCCGGTTGCCGGCCAACTGCATCTGACCGGCAGCTTTGATCGTCAGGCGCAGCGCTGGAAAGGCACGCTGGATAACACCCGCTTTACCACCCCGGTGGGGCCGGTGGCGCTCTCCCGCTCTGTCGCGCTGGATTACCGCAACGCGGAACAAAAAATCAACATTGGCCCGCACTGCTGGACCAACCCGAACGCCGAGCTGTGTCTCCCTCAGGCCGTTGATGCCGGTGCCGAAGGTCGCGCGGTCGTGAATCTGAACCGCTTCGACCTGGCGATGCTGAAACCCTTTATGCCCGAGACGACGCAGGCGAGCGGCGTATTCAGCGGTAAAGCGGATGTGGCGTGGGATACCACCAAACCGGGCCTGCCGCAGGGCAGCGTGACGCTTGCCGGACGAAACGTGAAGGTATCGCAGGAGGTCAATGGTGCACCGCTGCCGCTGGACTTCAGTACGCTCAACCTGCGTGCCGATCTGCACAACAACCGCGCCCAGCTGGAGTGGTTAATTCGTCTGGTCAACAACGGCCAACTCGATGGTCAGGTGCAGATAAGCGATCCACAGGGGCAGCGTAATCTGGGCGGCAACGTCAATATTCGCAACCTCAACCTGGCGATGGTCAACACCATCTTCTCACGCGGCGAAAAGGCGGCGGGGATGCTGAATGCCAACCTGCGCCTGGCGGGGAATGCGCAGAGCCCGCAGCTGTTTGGCCAGATGCAGCTGAACGGCGTGGACATCGACGGTAACTTTATGCCGTTTGATATGCAGCCAAGCCAGCTCGCGATGAACTTCAACGGCATGAGTTCGACGCTTGCCGGGGTCGTGCGCACGCAGCAGGGGCAGATCAACCTGAGCGGCGATGCGGACTGGAGCCAGCTTGATAACTGGCGCGCACGGGTGGCCGCGAAGGGCAGCAAGGTGCGTATCACGGTGCCGCCAATGGTGCGGCTGGATGTCTCGCCGGACGTGGTATTTGAAGCGACGCCGAGCCTCTTCACCCTCGATGGCCGCGTAGATGTGCCCTGGGCGCGAATCGTGGTGCACGACCTGCCAGAGAGCGCGGTGGGCGTCTCCAGCGACGAGGTGATGCTTGATAACAATCTGCAGCCCAAAGAGGCGCAGAGCGCGGGCATTCCGATTAACAGCAACCTGATAGTCCACGTAGGCAACAACGTGCGTCTGGATGCCTTTGGCCTGAAGGCCCGCCTTACCGGCGACCTGAAGGTAGCTCAGGATAAGCAGGGGCTGGGGCTTAACGGACAGATCAATATTCCGGAAGGGCGCTTCCATGCCTACGGCCAGGATCTGCTTGTGCGTAAAGGCGAGCTGCTCTTCTCTGGTCCGCCGGACCAGCCGCTGCTGAATATTGAAGCGATCCGTAATCCGGAGTCGACAGAAAACGACGTGATTGCCGGGGTGCGGGTAACCGGCACCGCCGACGAACCGAAAGCGGAGATCTTCTCTGACCCGGCGATGTCGCAACAGGAAGCGCTCTCTTACCTGCTGCGCGGCCAGGGGCTGGACAGCAACCAGAGCGACAGTGCTGCTATGACCTCAATGTTAGTTGGCCTGGGGGTTGCACAAAGTGGGCAGGTTGTGGGTAAAATCGGCGAGACGTTTGGCGTAAGCAATCTGGCGCTGGACACCCAGGGGGTCGGTGACTCCTCGCAGGTGGTGGTCAGCGGCTATGTTCTGCCGGGTCTGCAGGTAAAATACGGTGTGGGGATCTTTGACTCCTTAGCGACTCTCACGTTACGCTATCGCCTGATGCCTAAGCTATATCTGGAAGCGGTGTCTGGCGTAGACCAGGCACTCGATCTGCTCTATCAGTTTGAGTTTTAGCAATGCGAATATTTGTCTACGGCAGTTTACGAACCAAGCAAGGCAACAGCCACTGGATGACCAACGCCCAGTTGCTGGGTAATTACAATGTCGAGAACTACCAGTTGTACAGTCTGGGCCACTATCCAGGCGCGGTTCCGGGAAACGGAACGGTACAAGGCGAGGTCTACCGCATTGATAATGCCACGCTAGCCGAACTTGATGCCTTGCGCACCAGGGGCGGTGAATATGCACGCCAGTTAATCCAGACGCCATACGGGAGTGCATGGATGTACGTGTACCAACGTCCGGTCGAAGGCTTAACGCTGATTGAAAGCGGCAATTGGTTAGACAGAGACCAGTACTGACCCCGCTTGAAGATTGAAATGAACAACGCCACCCTCGGGTGGCGTTGTTTTTTTAATTCCCTTCCTGGCGCAGCTTAAAGATCTGCACCGTGTCCAGCAGTTGCTCCGCCTGGCGGTGCATGGCTCTGGCCGCGGCTGAGGACTCCTGCGAGAGCGTCGCATTCTGCTGCGTGGCGGTGTCCATATGGGTGACTGCCACGTTGACCTGGTCGATTCCGGTGCTCTGTTCGTGGCTGGCATGAGAAATCGCCTCGATCAGCTCGCTCACTTTACTCACGCTGTGCAGGATATCTGCCATTGCCGCGCCGGCCTCTTTCACCTGACCGTTCCCTTCGTCGATGCGACTGACCGAGCGGTCGATCAACACCCGAATCTCTTTCGCCGCAGCCGCGGAGCGTTGCGCCAGGGCGCGCACTTCGGCCGCCACCACCGCAAAGCCTCGCCCTTCGCTACCGGCACGGGCGGCTTCGACGGCGGCGTTCAGCGCCAGAATATTGGTCTGGAAGGCGATACTGTCGATCATGCTAATAATGGTATTGATTTCGCTGGAGAAATTATGAATCTCGTTCATGGTCTGTACCGCGCGTTCCACCGCTTGCTCACCCTGCCGGGCTACCTGATGGGCGCTACGGGCGAGATCGCTGGCAGTCTGCGAATTCTCTGCGTTGCTCTTCACCACCGACGTCAACTCCTCCATCGAGGCGGCTGTCTGTTCCAGCGCGCTGGCCTGGGCTTCATTTCGCGAAGAGAGCTCATGGCTACCGCTGGCAATTTGTGCCGAGGCGGTGGCAATGGTCTCGGTGCCGCTACGCACCCCAGAGACAATGCGCGTCAGATTGACGTTCATCTCCTGCAGTGCGCGCATCAGTTCGGCGGTCTCATCGCGACCGGCAATGGTAAAGCGTGACTGCAAATCGCCGGCCGCCACGGTGCGGGCAATGCTCACTGCCTGTGCCAGCGGGCGGGTAATACTGCGAATCAGCCACCAGGTTACCAGCAGTCCCGCCGCGAGCGTCAACGCCATGGCCAGCAGGAGCATCCAGCGCGTCTCCTGAAAGCGCGCCTGGTTCTGGGCAATGGTGTGCTGGTGGAGCGCTTTTGCGTGGGCCAGCGTTTGGGCAACCACCTCGTCGATCCTTTTTGTCGGCTCGCGGTCAATGCCGGTCACCTGTTTATCCACCTCCTGTGCGCTGGTCACATCACCCACCCGATAGGCGTTCAGCGCCGACAGATACTGCTGCTGCAGCCCGGCGTGGATCGCCCGTGTCGCCAGCACCTGCTGATTATCCATCCCGATTTTCGGCAGCAGTTCGCTCAGGTGTGTTAAGAGCGCCTGGGTGTTCTGGCTCTCGCGAATAAAGGCCGCTTTATATTTATCGAACGCCTCCTGCCCCTGAGCCCCGCGCAGCAGGGTGTTCTTCCACTCCTGAACCTGGATCTTGAACTGCACCTGCGCATTACGCGCGGTATCAATGCTCTCGGTAATGGTCTGTTCCATCGTCATAATCTGTTCATTCTGCGTCAGGCTGTTGCTGTTTATCGCCAGCCCACGCAAACCGATAAATAGCGTCGCAAGCAGGAGCAGCGAGGCCAGCAGCCCCAGTCGTTGGCCGATGGTGAGTGTATTGAGTTTCATCTGTAGCGGGGATTCCCTGTAGGTTATAAAGCGATCGCGATCACGTCCCGAAGATATCGACCCACATCAGGCAGACTTTATGGCAGTAACCCGGCATTAGGGCAGGGGGAAAGCGCTATCTAATTAATACTGATAGGGAAAAGTGCTTTGTGACAATTTCGTGACATTTCACTTTGGCGGGGGGGCAGAGGCGAGGCTCAAGTATACAGGCAAAAAAAAACCCCGACGTATCGGGGTCTTATAATCAGGAAAGCATTACTTCTTCGCTGCGCGCTCGAAGGAGGCAACGATCTCAGCTTTCGCCGCTTCTGCGTTGTCCCAGCCGTCAACTTTAACCCATTTGCCTTTCTCGAGATCTTTGTAGTGCTCGAAGAAGTGGGAGATCTGCGCTTTCAGCAGCTCTGGCAGGTCGTTCACATCTTTAATGTGATCGTACTCTTTGCTCAGTTTGGTGTGCGGTACGGCAACCAGCTTCGCATCTTCGCCCGCTTCGTCAGTCATTTTCAGTACGCCAACCGGACGGCAGCGAATCACTGAGCCTGGCTGCAGTGGGTATGGCGTAGGGACCAGAACGTCAACCGGGTCACCATCCAGAGACAGGGTGTTATTGATGTAGCCGTAGTTGCACGGATAGAACATCGCGGTAGACATGAAACGGTCAACAAACAGTGCGCCGGTGTCTTTGTCGATTTCGTATTTGATCGGATCGGCGTTAGCCGGGATTTCGATAACTACATAGATGTCTTCTGGCAGTTCTTTACCCGCAGGGACGTTGAGTAAGCTCATGTCTGTGTCCTATAAAATGATTGGCAAACAAGTGGCGAGTATTATAGCCAACTCACGCTGAATGTCTTTTCCTGTTTTTGTCTCTTCTGCCTGCTCAGGGCCCTTTTCAGCCTCTTCTCATGACAGGAATGTCCATAAACTCAGCCGCATTTTTAATGGTTCGATGAAAGCGATTACAAACTTGTGATTAACGTTTTATTCACTTTTCCGAAGTGTGATGTAACGCAATCTGTAACACCTGCCATTGGCTATAGTTTGTTCGCAGAACACCTTTTACCCAACAATAAACTACCCTACGAGGACGTTCTTATGTGGAAGCGCTTACTTCTCGTCACAGCAGTTTCGGCAGCCATGTCGTCTATGGCAATGGCCGCCCCTTTAACCGTAGGATTCTCGCAGGTCGGCTCTGAGTCCGGCTGGCGCGCCGCTGAGACCAGCGTCGCCAAAAGCGAGGCGGAGAAACGCGGCATTACGCTGAAGGTTGCCGACGGCCAGCAAAAGCAGGAAAACCAGATCAAAGCTGTGCGTTCGTTTATTGCGCAGGGCGTTGACGCCATCTTCATCGCGCCGGTGGTGGCGACCGGCTGGGAACCGGTTTTGAAAGAGGCAAAAGACGCTGAAATTCCGGTCTTCTTGCTCGACCGATCAGTGGACGTCAAAGACAAATCTCTCTATATGACCACCGTCACCGCCAACAACGTGCTGGAAGGACAATTAATAGGCGAATGGCTGATCAAAGAGGTCAACGGCAAGCCCTGTAACGTAGTGGAGCTGCAGGGGACCGTGGGCGCCAGCGTCGCCATCGATCGTAAGAAGGGCTTCGCCGAGGCCATCGCCAAAGCGCCAAACATTAAAATCATACGCTCCCAGTCCGGCGACTTTACCCGCAGTAAAGGTAAAGAGGTCATGGAGAGCTTTATCAAAGCGGAAAACAACGGCAAGAACATCTGCATGGTTTACGCCCATAACGATGACATGGTGATCGGGGCCATTCAGGCCATCAAAGAGGCGGGTCTGAAGCCAGGTAAAGATATCCTCACCGGCTCCATCGACGGCGTACCGGATATCTATAAAGCGATGATCGACGGCGAAGCCAATGCCAGCGTCGAGCTGACGCCGAACATGGCGGGCCCGGCATTCGACGCGCTGGAAAAATTCAAGAAAGACGGCACCCTGCCAGAGAAAGTCACCATCACCAAGTCCACTCTCTATCTGCCTGATACTGCAAAAGAAGAGTTAGAGAAAAAGAAAAATATGGGCTACTGAGTCTTTACTTCCCTCTCCCCCGTTGGGGAGAGGGTGAGAGAACACTATGACAACTGACCAACATCAGGAAATCCTTCGCACTGAGGGGCTCTGTAAATACTTCCCCGGCGTCAAAGCGCTGGATGGCGTCGACTTTAGTCTGCGTCGCGGGGAGATCATGGCGCTGCTGGGTGAAAACGGCGCCGGCAAATCGACCCTCATCAAGGCGCTGACCGGGGTCTATCATGCCGACCGGGGTACCATCTGGCTGGAAGGGAACGCCATCTCTCCGAAAAATACGGCCCATGCCCAGCAGCTGGGGATTGGCACGGTCTACCAGGAGGTGAATCTGCTGCCGAACATGTCGGTGGCTGATAATCTGTTTATTGGTCGGGAACCCAGACGCTTTGGCCTGCTACGCCGCAAAGAGATGGAGGCGCGCGCCACCCGGCTGATGGAATCTTATGGCTTCTCGCTCGACGTGCGCGAGCCGCTCAACCGCTTTTCCGTGGCGATGCAGCAAATCGTCGCCATCTGCCGTGCTATCGACCTCTCGGCGAAGGTACTGATCCTCGACGAGCCCACCGCCAGCCTCGATACCCAGGAGGTCGAAATGCTCTTCACCCTGATGCGCCAGCTGCGCGATCAGGGGGTAAGCCTGATTTTCGTCACCCACTTCCTCGATCAGGTATATGCGGTGAGCGACCGCATTACCGTGCTGCGTAACGGAAGCTTTGTCGGTTGCCGCGAAACCCGCGAACTGCCGCAGATTGAGCTGGTGAAAATGATGTTGGGGCGCGAACTCGACACCCATGCGTTGCAACGCGCGGGCCGCACGCTGTTAAGCGATAAACCCGTGGCGGCGTTTAAGGACTACGGTAAAAAAGGCACCATTGCGCCGTTCGATCTGGAGGTTCGTCCCGGTGAGATCGTCGGCCTGGCGGGGCTGTTAGGCTCCGGGCGTACCGAAACCGCTGAAGTGATTTTTGGCATTAAGCCTGCCGATAGCGGTACGGCCCTGATCAAGGGCAAGCCGCAGACCTTGCGATCTCCCCATCATGCCTCCTGTCTGGGGATTGGCTTCTGCCCGGAAGATCGTAAAACCGACGGCATTATTGCCGCTGCCTCGGTACGGGAAAATATCATTCTGGCGCTCCAGGCCCAGCGTGGCTGGCTGCGCCCGATCCCGCGTAAAGAGCAGAACGCCATTGCCGAGCGCTTTATCCGCCAGCTAGGGATCCGCACCCCCAGCGCCGAGCAGCCCATTGAATTCCTCTCCGGCGGTAATCAGCAAAAAGTGCTGCTCTCCCGCTGGCTTCTCACCAAACCGCAATTCCTGATCCTCGATGAGCCCACGCGTGGCATCGACGTGGGGGCGCACGCGGAGATCATTCGCCTGATCGAAACCCTGTGTGCCGACGGGCTGGCGCTGCTGGTTATCTCGTCCGAGCTGGAGGAGCTGGTGGGTTACGCCGATCGCGTCATTATTATGCGCGATCGCAAGCAGGTGGCAGAGATCCCGCTGGATGCGCTTTCCGTTCCGGCAATTATGAATGCCATCGCGGCATAAGGAGACCAGCGTGATGTCTCGTACAGTCCCCCAAACCGGGCAGCCCAAACGCCGTTTTTCCTGGCCCACCGGCATGCCGCAAATTATCGCACTCCTGCTGGTATTGGTGGTCGATAGCCTTGTGGCGCCGCATTTCTTTCAGATTGTGTTGCAGGATGGCCGTCTGTTCGGCAGCCCGATTGATATTTTAAACCGCGCCGCGCCGGTGGCGCTGCTGGCCATCGGGATGACGCTGGTGATCGCCACCGGCGGCATTGACCTGTCGGTCGGGGCGGTGATGGCGATCGCGGGCGCGACCGCCGCCTCAATGACGGTGGCCGGGCATAGCCTGCCGGTGGTGCTGCTGGTGACGCTGGGCACCGGCGTGCTGGCAGGGCTATGGAACGGTGTGCTGGTGGCGATCCTCAAAATCCAGCCCTTCGTGGCAACCTTAATCTTGATGGTGGCTGGACGCGGAGTGGCGCAGTTGATCACCTCCGGGCAGATCGTCACCTTTAATGCGCCGAACCTGGCGTGGATCGGCAGCGGCTCGCTGCTCTTCTTCCCGACTCCGGTGATCATTGTGGTGGTCACGCTGATCGCCTTCTGGCTCTTCACCCGCAAAACGGCCCTCGGCATGTTTATCGAAGCGGTGGGGATTAACATTCGCGCGGCAAAAAACGCCGGAGTCAGTACCCGCCTGATGGTGATGCTGACGTACGTGCTGAGCGGCGTCTGTGCAGCCATTGCCGGGGTGATTGTCGCGGCAGATATACGCGGTGCCGATGCGAATAACGCCGGCCTCTGGCTGGAGCTGGACGCCATTCTGGCGGTGGTCATTGGCGGCGGCTCGCTGATGGGCGGGCGCTTTAACCTGCTGCTGTCGGTAATTGGTGCACTGATTATTCAGGGGATGAACACCGGGATCCTGCTGTCGGGATTCCCGCCGGAGCTCAATCAGGTGGTGAAAGCGGTGGTCGTGCTCTGCGTGCTGATCGTCCAGTCACCGCGCTTTATCAGTATAATTAAGGGGATGCGTGGTCATGATAAAACGTAACTTACCGCTAATGATCACCCTCGGCGTCTTTGTGCTGGGGTATCTCTACTGCCTGACGCAATTCCCCGGCTTTGCCTCTACGCGGGTCATTTGCAACATCCTGACGGATAATGCGTTTCTTGGCATTATTGCAGTGGGGATGACCTTTGTGATCCTCTCCGGCGGGATTGATCTTTCGGTCGGCTCGGTGATCGCCTTCACTGGCGTTTTTCTCGCTAAGGCGATCGGCTTCTGGGGGATCTCACCGCTGCTGGCGTTCCCGCTGGTAATGATCATGGGATGTGCCTTCGGCGCTTTTATGGGGCTGCTGATCGACGCCCTGAAGATCCCAGCCTTTATCATCACCCTGGCGGGGATGTTCTTCCTGCGCGGCGTCAGTTATCTGGTCTCTGAAGAGTCGATTCCCATTAACCACCCGATCTATGACACCCTCTCCAGCCTGGCGTGGAAAATCCCCGGCGGCGGACGGCTCAGCATTCTGGGCCTGGTGATGCTGGGGGTGGTGGTGATCGGGATCTTCCTCGCGCACCGGACCCGCTTTGGTAACGAAGTTTATGCCATTGGCGGTAGCGCGACCTCAGCCAACCTGATGGGGATCTCCACCCGTAGCACCACCATTCGTATCTATATGCTCTCTACCGGGCTGGCGACGCTGGCGGGGATCGTCTTCTCCATTTATACCCAGGCGGGCTACGCGCTGGCGGGGGTTGGGGTGGAGCTGGACGCCATTGCCTCTGTCGTTATCGGCGGTACGCTGTTGAGCGGCGGTGTCGGGACGGTACTGGGGACGTTGTTTGGCGTGGCAATCCAGGGGCTGATCCAGACCTATATCAACTTCGACGGCACCCTGAGTTCGTGGTGGACCAAGATTGCGATTGGTATTCTGCTGTTTGTCTTTATCGCTCTGCAGCGTGGCCTGACCGTGCTCTGGGAGAACCGCCAGAGCTCACCGGTGACCCGGGTGGGCACCCCAGGAACCAGGCAGTAACCTGCTGAATTTGCGCAAAGTATAAACTTTTTCCGGTAGCGGCCGATAACCTTTCTTTCTGTCCAGATATATCTCGCTACCGGAAATAACATCATGCTTAAAACGCTATCGATTCGTACCGGCTTGCTTTCGTTACTGGCCGTTATGACCCTTCTGCTGCTGCTTGTCAGCGGTATTGGCATTTATGCCCTCACACAGAGTTCCTCCTCTTTGCAGCGCATCAACCACCTACAGGGTGAACAGCTAGTCCAGCTGAACGCGGGCTACACCCTGATCCTGCGCGCGCGCAACGAAGCGGGTCAGGCGGTTCGCATGATGGAGGTGGGGTTACTGGATGATGCCGCCAAATCGGTGAAGAACATCAACGCTGAATTCGCCCAGGCACAGAAAACATTAAAAGCCGTGATCGACGGTGGCGTGACCGATCCGCAGGGTGACGCGCTATTAAAGCGCGTTGCAGTGAGCTTTGCTGCCTATAAAGAGAAGGGGATCGCCCCGATGCAGGCTGCGCTAAATGAGCAGAGCGCCGATGCTTACTACGATCTGCTGGAAAACAGTCTGGTACCGGTGGCGCGTCAGTTTAATAACGACATGCAGGCTTTCCAGGCCTGGAGCGAAACCCGCGGCAAAGCCGAAGTGGCGGCGGTGCAGGCCAGTAAAAATCGGGTGATGATCCTCATCATCGTAGCCGCGCTGCTGACGGCGGGTATTATCGTGCTGGCCTGGCTGGCATTGCGCCATATGCTGCTGAAACCCCTCTCCAGCTCAATTGCCCAACTGGAGCATGTGGCGGCAGGCGATCTGACCCACGCCCTGAATGCACGGGCCAGCCAGGAGATTAACCGCCTGAATGCTGCCATCGAAATAATGCGTCAGTCCCTGATGGAGTCGGTACTGCGGGTGCGCGATGCCAGTGCGCAGATTGATACCGGCAGCCGCGAACTGACTGCGGGCAACAACCACCTGGCCCAGCGCACGGAATCAACCGCGACCTCGCTGGAGCAGACGGCAGCCAGTATGGAAGAGATCACCGCCACGGTGCGGCAAAACGCCGATAATGCCGATCAGGCCCACCAGCTGGCGCAGACCGTCTCCGATACCGCTGACCGCGGTAGTGAGATGGTCTGTTATGTAATTGAGAAGATGCGCGATATCGCCGGCAGTTCTGACCGTATCGCCGATATTCTTAGCGTTATTGACGGTATCGCTTTCCAGACCAATATCCTGGCGCTGAACGCCTCGGTGGAAGCGGCTCGCGCGGGTGAGCAGGGCCGGGGCTTTGCGGTCGTGGCGGGGGAAGTACGCAATCTGGCGAGCCGTAGCGCCGATGCCGCGAAAGAGATCCGCTTGCTTATTAGTGATTCTCAGTCACACGTGAACGAGGGCAGCGAGCTGGCGCAGCAGGCGGGCGAGACCATGGATGAGATTGCCAACGAAGTGATGCGAATGACAAAGCTGATGCGCGAAATCGCCAGTGCTTCGCAGGAGCAGAGCCGGGGCATTGAGCAGGTCAATATTGCCGTTAGCCAGATGGATGAAACCGCACAACAAAATGCGGCGCTGGTGCAGCAATCCTCTGCGGCGACGCGCTCGCTGGAAGAGCAGTCCCGCGAACTTATCGAAGCGATGTCATCCTTTAAACTGTCGATGCAGCAGGCATAGTACGCAGGCGTTCCGCCGCGACAGGCGGCGGAACGTCCTCTACAGTTGCCACTTCCCCCGCCAGATTCTGGTGAATCAGGCTCAGCAACTTCTCCAGTTCGTTGGTCAGGCGCAGCGCTTCCGCTGTCGGTTCCAGAAACAGCCCTTTGCGCGTGAACAGCGGCTCGCTAAACAGCGAGCCAAACCGTTTTAACGCCAGGCTTACCGCAGGGCGGGACATTTTTAACCGTAATGAGGCCTTCGCCATGCTGCCGCAGCGAACCACTTCGATAAAAACAGGAATTAAATTCAGATCGATACCCGTTGATGAGCGTGAGAGATTTTTCATTAGCAGCCGGTTCCAACAAAGCGTATTTACCGGGGCAATAATGCGGGGAAGTTACCCGTAATAATAGCGAGATTTTTATATGTATTTATACTCGTTAAAATATAAGTTGGCGTGAACAATTCACTCAACGCAAAGCGCGTTGTGTTTCTTTTTGCAGGTTAATCAAGGAATTATATGATTATGGTGTGCGAAGGAAATCGCGCGGGGTGCTGACAAATAAGGGGCTGTCGCCCCTTTTTAACATTCTGCGTTACGCGTCCGGGAATTCCCGAATAAAGCGCTCAACATCGTCAACCATATGGTCATTACCCACGAAGAACGAGCGACGCTGGTGCAGGCTCTCGGGCTGAATGTCCAGAATACGCTCTTTGCCATCGCTGGCCTTACCGCCCGCCTGCTCTGCAAGGAAGGCCATCGGGTTGCACTCATACAGCAGACGCAGTTTTCCTTCCGGATGGCTGGCGGTGCTTGGGTAGAGGTAAATCCCGCCCTTCAGCAGGTTGCGGTGGAAATCCGCCACCAGAGAACCGATATAGCGCGAGGTATAAGGACGCTGCGTCGCTTTATCCTCTTCCTGGCAGAACTTAATGTACTTCTTCACGCCGTTCGGGAATTTAATGTAGTTCCCTTCGTTGATGGAGTAGGTGCTGCCTTTCTGCGGGAAGCGCATACGCTCCTGGCAGAGACAGAACACGCCCAGAGACGGGTCGTAGGTAAAGGCGTGCACACCGCAGCCGGTGGTGTAGACCAGCATGGTGGAGGAGCCGTAAACCACATAGCCTGCGGCCACCTGGCGATTGCCCGGCTGCAGGAAATCCTCTTCGGTGACCGGGGTGCCTACCGGGGTCACGCGACGATAAATAGAGAAGATCGTCCCGACGGAGACGTTAACGTCGATGTTGGAGGAACCATCCAGCGGATCCATCAGCACGACATATTTTGCGTGTTCACACCCTTCGAAGACCACAATCTCGTCTTCTTCTTCAGAGGCGATACCCGCCACGATGTCGCGCGCGCGCAGTGCAGCTTTCAGTTTTTCGTTCGCGAACAGATCAAGTTTCTGTTGAACCTCGCCCTGAACGTTTTCAGCACCGCTGGCACCCAGGATATCAACCAGACCGGCCTTGTTGATATCGCGATGGATGATCTTGGCGCCCAGCTTTATTGCCGACAACAAAGCAGTGAGCTCACCAGTAGCATGAGAGAACTCGTGCTGCTTTTCGACAATAAATTCACCTAACGTTTTCATAACACTTTCCCTGCATCATATGTTGAGTAAAGCGATCGGATGATGATAAAGCGGTAAAACTCCAACAATCTTAACAAATATTCAAATAGTAGCGCAGAGGTGAATCGCGCCAGCAAATTACAGATTTACCTGAAATGCGTTTCTCACCTGTTAGACATATGAGTAAAATGTGCGCCACATTGAAGAAGGATAGTGACGTATGCGCATTCATATATTGGGGATTTGTGGCACTTTCATGGGCGGACTGGCCATGCTGGCGCGCTCGCTTGGCCATGAAGTGACGGGTTCGGACGCCAATGTGTATCCGCCGATGAGCACGCTTCTGGAGAACCAGGGCATTGATCTCATTCAGGGCTATGATGCCAGCCAGCTCGATCCTCAGCCGGATCTGGTGATCATTGGTAATGCCATGACGCGCGGTAACCCCTGCGTTGAAGCCGTGCTGGAACGCAACATTCCTTACATGTCAGGGCCGCAATGGCTACACGACTTCGTGCTGCGCGATCGCTGGGTAGTGGCCGTTGCCGGTACACATGGCAAAACCACCACCGCCGGGATGGCGACCTGGATTCTGGAAGCCTGCGGCTACAAGCCGGGCTTTGTGATCGGCGGTGTGCCGGGTAATTTCGACGTTTCTGCCCGCCTGGGCGAGAGCCCGTTCTTTGTGATCGAAGCGGATGAATATGACTGCGCGTTCTTTGATAAGCGCTCCAAGTTTGTTCACTACTGCCCGCGTACCCTGATCCTCAATAACCTTGAGTTTGATCACGCGGATATTTTCGACGACCTGAAAGCGATACAGAAGCAGTTCCACCATCTGGTGCGCATCGTGCCTGGCCAGGGACGTATCATCTCGCCGGAGAGCGATATCAACCTGAAGCAGACGCTGGCGATGGGCTGCTGGAGCGAGCAAGAGCTGGTTGGCGAGCAGGGCAAATGGCAGGCGAAAAAGCTGACCACCGACGCCTCGGAGTGGGAAGTGCTGCTCGACGGTGAAAAAGTGGGCGCAGTGAAGTGGGGCCTGGTTGGCGAACACAACATGCACAATGGCCTGATGGCGATTGCCGCCGCCCGCCACGTGGGTGTGCTGCCTGCGGATGCGGCGAACGCGCTGGGTTCCTTCGTGAATGCCCGTCGTCGTCTTGAATTGCGCGGCGAAGCCAATGGCGTGACGGTCTATGACGATTTCGCGCATCACCCAACCGCGATCCTGGCGACGCTGGCAGCCCTGCGCGGCAAGGTTGGCGGTACCGCGCGTATTCTGGCGGTGCTGGAGCCTCGCTCTAACACCATGAAGATGGGGATCTGCAAAGACGATCTCGCGCCGTCGTTAGGCCGCGCCGATGAGGTGTTCCTGTTGCAGCCGCAGCATATTCCGTGGCAGGTCGCGGAAGTGGCCGAGGCCTGCATTCAGCCGGCGCACTGGAGCGCGGATGTGGATACCCTGGCAGAGATGGTGGTGAAAACCGCGCAGCCGGGCGATCACATTCTGGTGATGAGCAACGGCGGGTTCTGTGGGATCCATCAGAAGCTGCTGGACGGGCTGGCGAAGAAGGCGTCCGCTGAGTAAGTCACGGTAAAAATGACCCTGCCTCAGGCAGGGTCATCATAAATGACTTAAATTGAGCCAAATGCCTGACCCGCCGGACCAAAGGTTGCGCGATAGTCATGCAGCGTATCGGCAATGACTTCACGGCCCATCATAAATCCACCCACAGCGCCAAACAGTGCGCCGCAGACGACACCAATGACCGCGGTTACCGCCTGGTTGATGCCCCCCACAAGTAATCCACCGGCACCACTGACTTTCCCACCAACGGCCACGCCAGTGGAAATGCCGTCAAAAATACCCCAGACAGCCCCTTCGAAACGCTGTTCAGCGGTTAATTCACCTGCGGCGGCGCTAACAACCTGCATTTCGATAATATTAAGTTCACGCATTTTCTATCTCCATTGATAATTGATTTATTCCTGAGTGAAAAACAAATCACAAAGCATTTTTAGTTGGCCCAGTAATTTGCGGAAAAAAGATTAACAACTAATACATTGAATGAGAAGAGAGTGCGTGTTGCTTCATATATGAAATATGAGTATGAATTGGGGGGGGGTTATATTTATTTAATGGGATGTATTTACAACGATAACCAGATGCACGGGGATGACCCCGTGCACTGAAACACGAGACGCGCTTAAATAGTACCAAATGCCTGACTTGCAGGACCAAAGGTCGCGCGATAGTCATGGCAGGTCTCAGCGATAGCTTCGCGACCCACCATAAATCCACCGACAGCACCAAACAGTGCGCCGCAAACGACACCAATGACTGCACTGACGGCCTGGTTGATACCGCCTATGACTAATCCACCCGCACCGCTGACCTTCCCGCCTACGGCCACGCCAGTGGAAATGCCATCAAAAAAACCCCAGACAGCCCCTTCGAAACGCTGGTCAGCGGTTAATTCACCTGCGGCGGCGCTAACGACCTGCATTTCCATGATGTTAAGTTCACGCATTATTTATCTCCATTGATAATTGATTTCATCCTGAGTGAAACACAAATTACAGCGCGTATTTTAATAAACCCCGTAATTTGCCGAAAAAATGTTAGCAACGAATGGAAGTGATGAGAAGGAGTGTGATTTTATTTCACGTATGAAATATGAATGTGAAGTGTGGAGATAGAGGGTTTATATCAGCAGTTCTTATATTTATAATGGTCAACAGAGTGCATTTATTGGATGGTAAAGCACGCTAATATTATTTTACATCTCAGAATAAGAAGTAATAATCGGTGCCTTGTTATTCTCATCCTTCAGTTAATTTCCCAGCCATAAAAGATTACATGAAAAAAATTGCCTGGGTTTCTTAATGTATGGTCAGGGGTTAATTCTCGCCAGCACTGATAGTGACTGTTTACTGAAATATGGTCGACGCAATTTCTGTATTATTCGGCTGTATCGTCTTATTGCAAAGGTGAATTAAGTCAGTGAATAAAGCGGTACAGGAAACGCCTGCACCGCTTTAATGCTTATCACTCTTCGTTTTCGGCCAGCTCGCGCAGATACTGAAAAATCAGACGCGCAGACTTCGGCGGCTTATTCCCTTCTTTCTCTTTCTTCGCGTTACGGATCAGCGAGCGCAACTGCTGGCGATCCGCCTCCGGCCACAGGTTCAGAACTTCCGGTACCGCGTCATCACCTTGTTCAATCAAACGATCGCGTATCTGCTCCAGTTTATGGAACAGGGCAACCTGCTGGTTGTGGCGGTTTTTCAGCTTATCAAGAGCCTGGCGGATAGGATCAACGTCGCGCTGGCGCAACATTTTGCCAATCAGCTGCAGCTGGCGGCGACGGCCTTCTTTTTTGATTTTTTGTGCCAGTTCAATGGCGGCACGCAGGTCCGGGTCGAGCGGGATCTTATCCAGCGCGTTCTTACCCAGATCAACCATTTCTGCGCCAAGCTGTTTTAACTCTTCGGCGTCGCGTTTAATTTCACTTTTACTGACCCAGATGATCTCATCATCTTCGTCTTCGATGTCATCACCGGGAACGTCGTCGAGCCAGTCGTCGGGCTGCTTAGTCATGTCAGGCTCCTTAAAAAAAGAGGCTAATGTTACCAGTTAAGACGCGTACTGAGAAACGGTTCTCTGTTAGACTTCAGCTAACTACACCTTACATTATGGCATTTACGATGAAAGTGATCTCACAAGTTGCAGCGCAGCGTAAAGCACTGGAAGACGCAGTATCCACGGCGCTGGAGCTGGCTTCAGGGAAATCCGACGGGGCAGAAGTCGCCGTCAGCAAAACCACCGGCATCAGCGTAAGCACCCGCTATGGTGAAGTGGAAAACGTTGAATTTAATAGCGATGGTGCGCTGGGCATCACCGTATATCATCAAAACCGCAAAGGCAGCGCCTCCTCTACCGACCTGAGTCCGGACGCCATCGCCCGTACCGTTCAGGCAGCGCTGGATATTGCCCGCTACACTTCGCCGGATCCTTTCGCCGGCGTCGCGGATAAAGAGTTGCTGGCCTTTGATGCACCGGATCTCGATCTCTTCCACCCGGCAGAAATTTCGCCAGACGAAGCGATCGAACTGGCAGCCCGCGCCGAACAGGCCTCGCTGAAAGCCGATAAACGCATCACCAATACTGAAGGCGGCAGCTTTAACAGCCACTACGGCATTAAAGTTTTCGGCAACAGCCACGGCATGATGCAGGGCTATAGCTCGACGCGTCACTCCCTGTCGAGCTGCGTGATTGCCGAAGAGAATGGCGACATGGAGCGCGACTACGCCTACACCATTGGCCGGGCTTTCGGCGATTTACAGACGCCGGAATGGGTCGGTGAAGAGTGCGCTCGCCGCACGCTGTCTCGCCTGGCGCCGCGTAAACTCTCTACCATGAAAGCGCCGGTGATCTTCGCCAACGAAGTCGCCACCGGTCTGTTTGGTCACCTGGTGGGGGCGATCGCCGGCGGTGCGGTCTACCGCAAATCCACTTTCCTCCTCGATTCGCTGGGCAAACAGATCCTGCCGGAGTGGCTCACCATTGAAGAGCATCCACACTTGCTGAAAGGACTGGCCTCAACGCCGTTCGACAGTGAAGGGGTACGCACAGAACGCCGCGATATCATCAAAGAGGGGATTCTCACCCAGTGGCTGCTCACCAGCTACTCGGCACGTAAACTCGGGCTGAAAAGCACCGGCCATGCAGGCGGCATTCATAACTGGCGCATTGAAGGGCAGGGGCTGAGCTTCGAGCAGATGCTGAAAGAGATGGGCACCGGGCTGGTGGTCACCGAGCTGATGGGGCAGGGCGTCAGCGGTATTACCGGTGATTACTCCCGTGGCGCGGCCGGTTTCTGGGTGGAAAACGGCGAGATTCAGTACCCGGTGAGCGAAATTACCATCGCCGGAAATCTAAAAGATATGTGGCGCAACATGGTCACGATCGGAAACGATATCGAAACACGCAGCAATATTCAGTGTGGTTCAGTACTGTTACCAGAGATGAAAATTGCTGGTGAGTAAAACAAGCGCGCCCGGCGCGCTTTTTTAATAACAAAAAAAAGGAAGTGAGCAATGCGTAAAAACCTGTTAGCTATCCTGGCGGCATCATCGCTGGTGTTGAGTTCATCTGTCTTCGCAGCCGATCTGGAAGACAACATGGATACCCTCGCTGAAAATCTGAAAGTGGTGCAAAAAACCGATAATGCGGATGAAATGAAAGCCGCATTAACGAAGATGCGCGCCGCCGCGGTCGATTCGCAGAAAGCGACACCGCCAAAGCTGGAAGACAAAGCTCCCGATAGCGCAGAGATGAAAGATTACCGTCAGGGTCTTGAGACGCTGGTCGGTCAGATCGATGGTGCACTGAAACTGGCTAACGAAGGCAAAGTGAAAGAGGCGCGGGCCGCTGCGGATGCGTTTGCTGCCACCCGCAACGAGAACCACAAAAAATTCCGTTAAATGGGTGCCTGAGCTGTACGTCTTCTCCCCGTGTGCGGAGGCGCGCGAAACGCCTCCGCATGCTTGCTCCTTACTTACCGGAGCGACAATCCAGTCGCGCTACCACCTCGAAAGATCCGTTACGAAAACCGATCTCGCACAATGTTTTCCTCGTTGCCAGTGTTAAGATGATTATTGTCAAAGAAATAATCATCAGAGCCCTGATAATGGGGTCTCTGCGTTTCATGGATGCCTCCTTGCTTTTATGCGGGCGAGGTAGCAAACGTCACGTGGTGAGGCGTAATGTTTCGGGCCCCCGCCCTGATTTTATGTCAGGCGGGGCTTTCCACTTTCCGTCTCTTGCCTGAGACGGTCAGTCTCAAGCACCCGCAGCCACTCTATCCCATCCCCATAAGAAAACCTTATCTGCGTCACATTTCTACGAGGCTGCTCGTAAACTTTTCCACTTCGCTTTCCGTTATCTCCCGCTGAATAGCGTGATGCACATCACGTAAAACCCGGGTTTTATCTCCAGTTCACCCATTTCTGTGGCACAGATCACTGGTGCCGCCCGCCTTTCCACTTCGAAGTGGAAAACAACTCGCTACAAACTCTCCACCTGCAACGTTAGTTTTATTCCAGAGCCATTAACGGGGTAAGACGAGTGATAAACGGAGCGGTAATGAACGACGTTGAGGACCAGGCAGCGAAAACTGAACAGCTCGCTGACACCATGCTAGAGCAGGTTTTTGCCCTGCTTGGCCGCCACACCATCATCCCCAATGACGTGCAAAAGCAGATGCTGACCTCCCACGTTCGCGCCATGGCGCACCGGTCAGTGACCGGCGAACCTTTGCCGGAGGTCGAAGCGGACCTGTTTGATGAAATTTCACCTGATTCAATGCGGCTTGCCCGTGAAGTGGTAGCGCAGTTTGGCAACCTTCCTGATGAAGAGGCCTGGCTGCTCTCCGTTCATTTCGAAGTCGCGAAAGACAACCTTTAAGGAGCAACACAATGGAACAAATTACTGTGGTTATTGGCGATCGTCTGGGTAAAGGCCAGAAAGTGGCGGCAGGTGTAGAGAAAGCGGGCGGTCGTGCAGTGGTTGTACCGGGCGTTGCGGCGGATATGAAGCTGGGCGACGTCATGAAAGCGGAAAACGCGACCTTCGGGATCTCTTTCTGCGGCAGCGGCGGCGCAGGTGCGATCACCGCGCAGACCAAATATGGCTACAAAGCGAAATACGGCATGCGTTCCGTGGAAGAGGGCGTGACCGCCATCAACGAAGGCTGCAACGTACTGGGCTTTGGCTTTATGGATAAAGAAGAGCTGGGCGAGCGTCTGGTTCAGGCGTGGCAGAAGAAGCACGGCGCATAAACATGAAAGAGCAATTCACCACCACGGTGAGAGTGAAAGGCAAGGGCGAGGCCAAAGCGCGCGCCTTTGCCGACGCGCTGAACCACGTTCAGGCCGCGGTGATGAAAGCATCGCCGCATATCTTACTGCGTATTGAGCCACAGGACGTGCAGGTTGTTCAGGCGCAAGAAGCGGTGCGGAAAGAGGCGTTTCTGTTCTTCTTTCTGCGCCGGGAAAGACGCACCTACAGCGTGGAGCTGGATGTGACCGTCAACGTGACTGCCATCAATCTGGACCAGGTGGACTTTGTCACGCAACGCTGATTCTTACTAATAGGGCAGACTAATGTTCCTGATAATTTTAATAAAATCGCTCATCATCGGCGGCCTGGTTGGCGTCGGCGTAGGCGCCGGGGCTGCACGCATGTTTCATGCGCCTACCACACAGGGTATGGGCGCGTTTCGTACGTTGGGGGAACTGAACTCCTGTGAAGGAGATCCGGCGTCTCACTTCTCCTTTGGGTTAGGCTTCTTCTTTAACGCCTGGGCCTCTTCCGTCGCAGCAGGCTCCTTCACGCAGGACGTTGACCATCGCATCATCCCGAACTGGGGCGCGGCTGCGCTGATGATCAAAAACCGTAACGTCGGCGAAACGCTGCACGACCCACGCAAAATGGCGATTGCCTGCGGCGTGATCGGCATGCTCGTCGTGACCTTCCTTAACCTGACCGCCTCTTCCGTTCCCGCCGCGCTTCAGGTCACCGCCGTGAAGGTGCTGGTCCCTGCGGCCAACCTGCTGGTGAACACCGTGATGCCGGTGATCTTCTGGCTGGCGGCCATCGACGCGGGTAAAAAATCGGGCTTCTGGGCCACCGTGTTTGGCGGCGCAGCGCAGCTGATTATGGGTAACGCCGTACCGGGTCTGGTGCTGGGCATCCTGATTGGTAAAGGCGTGGAAGAGAGCGGCTGGAACCACGTCACCAAGGTGATGATGGTGGCTATCGTTCTGCTGTTTGTGCTGAGCGGCTTCTTCCGCGGCTTCGACATGAAGATGATCGAATCCTTCCATCTGACCGTGCCGAACTGGCTCGACATGATCCACAACTCGCTCAGCGGTAAATAACAGGAGCCTCGATATGGAACAGAATAAAGGTTTTTGGTATGCCGACTGGTCGTTCCCGATCTTTGTTGGCCTGCTCTCCTCCGGCGTCTTCGCCGGGACGCACATGTACTATCTGTACGGCATCGGCGCCTTTAACGAAGTGGCCTTCGTGGCGATGCTGAAAGCGGGAATGGATACCGGCGTGTACGGCGCGGTTGCCGCGTTCGGCGCCAGCTTCCTGTTCGCGCGCATCATTGAAGGGTCGCTGGTCGGTATTCTGGATATCGGCGGGGCGATCCAGACCGGCGTAGGCCTGGGTGTACCGGCGCTGCTGCTGGGCGCGGGGATTATGTTCCCGGTGACCAACTTTATCGCCGCCCTGATAACCGGTCTGGTGATTGGCCTGGCGATTGGCTACGTCATCATTCTGGCGCGTAAGTTCACCATCAACCAGAGCAACTCCACCTACGGCGCAGACGTGATGATGGGCGCGGGTAACGCCTCTGGCCGCTTCCTCGGACCCTTGATCATTCTTAGCGCCATGACCGCCTCCATTCCGATTGGCGTGGGTTCACTGCTGGGCGCACTGCTGTTTTACATCTGGCAGAAGCCGATTACTGGCGGCGCCATCCTCGGTGCGATGCTGTTGGGCTGGCTGTTCCCGGTCGCCCTTTAATACCCGCGGGCGCTTCGGCGCCCGCTCCTTCAGGAGATACGCATGTTTGATTTACTCCTGCGCCGTGCGCGCCTTACCGACGATACCCTGACCGATATCGCCATTCAGGACGGGAAAATCGCGGCGCTGGGCGAAATTGACGCTCCCGCACGTAAAACAGTCGAGCTGAACGGCGATGTGTTTGTCAGCGCCGGCTGGATCGATTCTCACGTTCACTGCTACCCGAACTCCCCCATTTACCACGACGAGCCGGACAGCGTCGGCATCGCCACCGGCGTCACCTCGGTGGTAGACGCAGGCAGTACCGGGGCCGACGACGTTGACGATTTCTACGCGATTACCCGCAAGGCCACAACCGAGGTCTTTGCCCTGCTGAACATCTCCCGCGTTGGGCTGATCGCCCAGAATGAGCTCGCCAATATGGCGAATATCGACACCGGGGCGGTAAAGCAGGCGGTAACACGCCACCCCGATTTTATCGTTGGTCTGAAAGCGCGCATGAGCAGCAGCGTGGTGGGCGACAACGGCATTACGCCGCTGGAGCGCGCGAAAGCCATTCAGAAAGAGAACGGCGATCTGCCGCTGATGGTGCACATCGGCAACAACCCGCCGAACCTCGATGAAATTGCCGAACTGCTGAGCAGCGGCGATATCATTACCCACTGCTACAACGGCAAGCCGAACCGCATTCTGACCCCCTCTGGCGAGCTGCGCGCGTCTATCACCTCCGCCCTGAAGCGCGGCGTGCGACTCGACGTCGGCCACGGCACGGCGAGCTTTAGCTTTGAAGTGGCGAAACGCGCCATCGCGATGGGCATTCTGCCGCACACCATCAGCTCGGATATCTACTGCCGCAACCGCATCAACGGCCCGGTAGGCTCACTGGCGAGCGTGATGTCGAAATTCCTCGCCATCGGCATGTCGCTGCCGCAGGTGATCGCCTGCGTGACCGAAAACGCCGCCGACGGCCTGCGCCTGACGCGCAAAGGGCGGATTGAACCGGGTCTCGACGCCGACCTGACGCTCTTCACCGTTAAACGTCAGCCGACGCTGTTGACCGATGCTGAAAACGACAGCCTGCAGGCTGAACATATTCTGGTGCCGCTTGCCGCTATCCGCGCGGGCAAGGGCTACATGACCGAACAAGGGAGCACGGAACATGCCTTCGATTTTTGAAAAGTACAATTTAAAGCAGGTTATCAACACCTCTGGCCGTATGACGGCGCTGGGTGTCTCCACGCCGCGCCCGGAGGTGGTGCAGGCGGCGATGGACGGCATGAATCAGTACTTCGAAATGAAAGACCTGGTGAACAAAACCGGGGAGTACATCGCAAAGCTGCTGGACGTGGAAGGGGCGACGGTGGTTTCCTGCGCCTCGGCGGGTATCGCGCAATCCGTGGCGGCGGTGCTGGTCAAAGAGAGCGACTGGCTGCTGGAAAATCTACACATCACCCCGATTGAGAACAATGAAATTGTCCTGCCGAAAGGGCATAACGTCAACTTCGGCGCGCCGGTCGGCACCATGGTAGCGCTGGGCGGCGGCAAGCTGGTGGAAGCCGGCTACGCGAACGAGTGCTCCGCCGATCAGCTGGCAGCGGCGATCACCCCGCGTACGGCGGCGATCCTCTATATTAAATCTCACCACTGCGTGCAGAAAAGTATGCTCAGCGTCGAGCAGGCGGCGGTGGTCGCCCGTAAACACGATCTGCCGCTGATCGTTGATGCCGCCGCGGAAGAAGATCTGCATGTCTATTACCGCTCCGGCGCGGACCTGGTGATCTACAGCGGCGCGAAGGCAATCGAAGGCCCGACCAGCGGCCTGGTGATCGGCAAAACCCAGTACGTCGAGTGGGTGAAACGACAGACGGCGGGCATTGGCCGCGCCATGAAGGTGGGTAAAGAGGGGATCCTCGGCCTGACCTGCGCCATCGAACACTACCTGACGGCGACGAAAGAGAGCGGGGCGGAGATGGTGGCGAAGATGATGCCGTTTATCGATGCGCTCAACACCCTGAACGGCGTCACGGCGCGCGTAGTCTGGGACAGCGCCGGACGTGATATCGCCCGCGCAGAAATTAAGTTTGACGAAGCCATTACCGGCGTCGGCACCGGTGACCTTGTGCACGCCCTGAAACAGGGCGAATACGCCATCTACTTCCGTGGTTACAAGGCCAACGAAGGGATTATCGAGGCGGACGTGCGCAGCGTGAATGCTGACCAGCTGAATATTGTGTACCGCCGCATTAGCGAAGTAGTAGGACAGGAGAAAAACGCATGAAACTGACCCCCAATTTTTACCGTGACCGCGTCTGCCTCAACGTGCTGGCAGGCTCCAAAGCCAACGCCAGCGCCATCTACGAGGCGGCGGAAGGCCACGTTCTGGTGGGCGTGCTCTCCAAAAATTATCCGGACGTAGACAGCGCGGTTGCCGACATGCGCGAGTATGCCGCGCTTATCGATAACGCGCTTTCCGTGGGGCTGGGGGCGGGCGATCCGAACCAGTCTGCAATGGTGAGCGAAATCTCCCGTCAGGTGCAGCCGCAGCACGTTAATCAGGTCTTTACCGGCGTCGCCACCAGCCGTGCGCTGCTGGGGCAGAGCGAGTCCGTGGTGAACGGCCTGGTCTCGCCAACCGGCACCGTCGGCATGGTCAAGATCTCCACCGGCCCGCTGAGCAGCGCGGCACCGGACGGGATCGTCCCGGTTGAAACCGCCATTGCCCTGCTGAAAGATTTCGGCGGCAGCTCCATCAAATACTTCCCGATGGGCGGTCTGAAGTGCCGCGATGAGTACACCGCGGTGGCGCAAGCCTGCGCCCGTCACGACTTCTGGCTCGAGCCGACCGGCGGCATTGATCTGGAAAACTTTGAGGCGATCCTGCAGATTGCTCTGGACGCGGGCGTGAGCAAGATCATTCCGCATATTTACAGTTCGATTATCGATAAAGCCAGCGGCGATACGCGCCCGGAAGATGTGCGCACGCTGCTGGAGATGACGAAGAAGCTGGTGAAATAAAAACTGCCCCTCACCCTAACCCTCTCCCAAAGGGAGAGGGAACCTTTACCCCCTCTCCCTTTGGGAGAGGGCCGGGGTGAGGGGAAACAAACCGCACAAACCCAAAGGAGCCACCATGCACACCCGCAACCTGCTCGTCGCTTCACTCTCGTTACTCGCTACTACCGCCGTCGCCCAGACGCAGTACGCCTGGGTGGGAACCTACAACCCGAACGGTGAAGGGCTGTACCGCTTTACCCTCGACCCGCAAACCGGCGCGCTCGCGAACAAAACGCTGGTGAGCAAGCTGCCGAACGCCGCGCAGCTGACCGTCTCGCACGACGGCAAAACGCTCTATCTGGCAAGCGAGGTGGAGCAGGGGGTAGTGCAGGCGCTGCGCATCGGTGATAACGGCGATCTGAGCGAGTTAAATCAGGTGGCTTCCGGCGGCGCGGGGCCGGTCTATCTCGCTCTGACGCCGAACGGTCAGCATCTGCTGGTGGCGAACTACGTGAGCGGGTCAATCGCCGTTTTACCGGTGAAGGCGGACGGCAGCCTGGGTGAGGCCACGGATACCCACCAGGATAGCGGTGAACCCGGTGCGGCCAAACCCGAGGCGGCAGTGGAAGGCAGCTTCGCCATTAGCGATCACAATGGTCCCCATGCGCACATGATCGCCGCCGATCCGAGCGGGAAGTTCGTGTTCTCCACCGATCTGGGGCTGGATCGGATCTACCAGTACCGTTTTGACGAGCAAACCGGCAAGCTGACGCCCAACGATCCGCCGTTCATTAACGCCTCCTCGAAAGGGGCCGGGCCGCGCCACTTCGTCTTCACGCCAAAAGGCGATGCCCTGTGGCTGATTAACGAAGAGGCCTCGACGCTGACCCATTATGCGCTGAACAGCAACGGCCAGCTCAAAGAGGGCAAAACCCTCTCCGCCCTGCCGGAAAGTTACAAAGGCACCAGTTTTGCCGCCGGGCTGGTATTAAGTGCTGATGGAAAGCAGCTCTACGTGGCTAACCGATTGCATAACAGCATCGGGCACTTTACCGTAACAGCCGATGGCACGCTGACGCACCGGGACGACGTCTGGACGCGGGGTGATTATCCGCGCACCCTCACGCTTGATAAGCAGGGACGCTGGCTGTACGTCATGAATCAGCGCAGCGATAACATTACCCGTTTTCGCGTGGCGCAGGACGGCAAGCTCCGCTTCGAGCCGGACTATACCCCGGTCGGCAGCCCATCCCAGATGGTCATTTCACCTTAAGCTGTAAGAGGACATCCCCGTGCGATTCCCGAACCAACGTTTAGCGCAACTTTTCGACCTGTTGCAAAACGAGACGCTGCCGCAGGACGAACTGGCGCAGCGGCTGTCGGTCTCCACGCGAACCGTCCGTGCTGATATCACCGCCCTGAACGCGCTGCTGGCGAGCCACGGCGCGCAGTTTATTCTGAGCCGTGGCAATGGCTATCAACTCAAAATTGACGACGCCGAGCGCTATCAGCAACTGCAGTCATCTCACCCGCGCGCGCTGCGTATTCCGCGAACCGGGCCGGAGCGGGTGCACTACCTGGTGGTGCGTTTTCTTACCTCGGCTTTTTCCCTCAAGCTGGAAGATTTGGCTGACGAGTGGTTTATCAGCCGTGCCACCCTGCAAAGTGACATGGTTGAAGTTCGGGAATGGTTTACCCGCTATAACTTGACGCTGGAGACGCGTCCGCGCCACGGTATGAAGCTGTTTGGCAGCGAGATGTCCATTCGCGCCTGCCTGACCGATTTGCTGTGGGAACTGGCGCAGCAGGACGGCCTGAATCCGCTGGTCACCGAGGTGGCGTTGAACGCGGGCGTTCCGGAACAGCTGGTGGCCGTACTCCACGATACGCTGACCCGCCATCACATCCGCCTTACCGATGAGGGGGAGCTGTTTGTCCGCCTCTACTGCGCGGTGTCGGTACGTCGCATCAGCGAAGGCTACCCGCTGCCGGAGTTCAGCGCGGAAGATGTGGAAGAGAACGTGCGGGATGCCGCAAAGGATATTGCCGCGGCGATAGCGCTTCTGGCGGATAAAGCGCTGGCCCCCTCCGAAGAGAACTGGCTCTGCGTGCACCTTGCCGCGCGTCAGATCCAGGATATCGCCCCCAGCGCCATTAATGCCGACGACGACGAAGCGCTGGTTAACTATATTCTGGGTTATATCAACACCCATTATAACTACAACCTGCTCAGCGATGCCCAGCTGCATGCGGATCTGCTCACGCACATCAAGACCATGATCACCCGGGTGCGTTATCAGATCATGATCCCCAACCCGCTGCTGGATAACATCAAACAGCACTACCCGATGGCCTGGGATATGACTCTGGCTGCCGTGTCGAGCTGGGGCAAATATACCCCCTATGTCATCAGCGAAAACGAAATTGGTTTTCTGGTGCTGCATATCGGCGTGGGGCTGGAGCGTCACTACAATATCGGCTACCAGCGCCAGCCGCGGGTGCTGCTGGTGTGTGATGCCGGTAACGCGATGGTGCGAATGATCGAAGCGGTGCTGCAGCGCAAATACCCGCAGGTGGAGGTGACCCGCACCGTGACGCTGCGCGAGTACGAGCAGAGTGAGGCCATCGCCGAAGACTTTGTTATCTCTACCGCGCGTATCAGCGAAAAAGCCAAGCCGGTGGTGCAGATCGCCCCCTTTCCGACCGATTATCAACTGGAGCAGATTGGCAAGCTGGTGCTCGTGGACCGCACCCGCCCGTGGATGCTGGAGAAGTATTTCGACGCCGCTCATTTCCGCATTATTGACCAGCCCATCGACCAGCAGACGCTGTTCCGCCAGCTGTGTGAACAGCTTCAGTCAGAAGGCTTTGTAAACAGCGAATTTCTCGACTCGGTGATTGAACGTGAAGCCATCGTCAGCACCATGCTGGGCGATGGCATAGCGCTGCCGCACTCGCTGGGTCTGCTGGCGCAAAAGACCGTGGTCTATACGGTGCTGGCCCCGCAGGGGATCCAGTGGGGGGATGAAACCGCGCACGTTATCTTCCTGCTGGCCATTAGCAAAAGCGAGTACGAAGAGGCGATGGCGATCTACGATATTTTCGTCACCTTTTTACGCGAGCGGGCGATGGCGCGGCTGTGCGGCTGCGGTGATTTTGCGGCATTTAAAACGGTGGCGGTGGAGTGCCTGAGCCGCTTTTAACGCAGATGATGAACGACCTGGTTGCTGCTGCCGCGCCAGATCAGCGACGGGTCTTTTAAATCCTGCACAAATTTGCCGTCCACCAGCACGTTAATTAGATCTACCACTTCCCGCTGGGCGTTGTTCAGCTCATCCAGCTTATAGCCCGTCCAGACCCAGATGTCTTTGCCGCTGCACTCGCGGCGGATTCGCTTCACCAGCTTCAGGATCTCTGGCACATTCTGCGGGTGAAGGGGGTCACCGCCGGAGAGGGAGATCCCCTGACGGTGAATGCGCGTGTCGTTCAGATCCTTGATGATCCGATCTTCCATCTCTGCCGTAAACGGCATGCCTGAGTTCAGACGCCAGGTGCTTTTGTTGTAACAGCCGGGGCATTCGTGAACGCAGCCTGCCACAAAGAGCGTGCAGCGGGTGCCGGGGCCGTTGACGATGTCGACGGGGTAGTACTGATGATAATTCATAGGTTTAACCTGATGCCCTCACCCCGGCCCTCTCCCACAGGGAGAGGGAGAAAACCGGCGACAGGCATAACAACGTGCTCGATCGGTTCCCTCTCCCTTGAGGGAGAGGGGTAGGGTGAGGGGGAGAACCCGGTAAAAACTCAACCGAGCTGCCCATTCCCCAAATGCTTCACGCGGCGCTTCACCTCTTCCTGCTTCCCGGCGTTGAACGGACGCGCATCCGGGCTGCCAAGATAGCCACACACACGGCGGGTGACGGACACCCGGGCGGCATCGTGGTTACCGCATTTCGGGCAGGTGAAGCCTTTGCTGGTGCACTCAAACTCACCGGTAAAGCCGCACTCATAGCACTCGTCGATTGGCGTGTTAGTACCGTAATAGGGCACATGCTGATAGCTGTAATCCCACACGTCTTCCAGCGCCTTCAGGTTGTGCTGAATGTTCGGGTACTCGCCGTAGCAGATGAAGCCGCCGTTGGCGACGGGCGGGTAGGCCGCTTCGAAGTCGATCTTGTCGTACGGGTTCACCTTCTTCTCCACGTCAAGGTGGAAGCTGTTGGTGTAATAACCTTTATCAGTTACGCCGTCGACCACGCCAAACTCCGCGGTATCCAGGCGGCAGAAGCGATCGCAGAGGTTTTCGCTTGGGGTGCTGTAGAGGCTAAATCCGTAGCCGGTTTCGTCTTTCCACTGGTCAACCGCGTCGCGCAGACGCTGCACAATCGCGACCCCTTTGGCGCGCAGGGCCTCGCTGTCATACATGTGCTTGTCGCCAAACAGCGCGTTAATGGTTTCATGAATGCCGATATAGCCCAGCGAAATAGAGGCACGGCCGTTTTTGAAGATCTCCGCGACGTCGTCATCCGCTTTCAGGCGCACGCCGCATGCCCCTTCCATATAGAGAATGGGGGCGACACGGGCTTTTACCCCTTCCAGACGGGCGATACGGGTCATCAGGGCCTTACGCGCCAGGGTCAAACGGCTCTCCAGCAACGACCAGAACGCCGCTTCATTACCCTTCGCCTCCAGCGCGATGCGCGGTAGATTAAGGCTAATCACGCCCAGGTTGTTACGCCCGTCGTGGATCTGCTCGCCGTTTTCATCTTCGTACACGCCAAGGAAGCTGCGGCAGCCCATTGGCGTTTTGAACGAGCCGGTAACCTTAACGACCTGGTCGTAGTTGAGGATGTCCGGGTACATACGCTTACTCGCGCATTCAAGCGCCAGCTGTTTGATATCGTAGTTGGGATCGCCAAACTTATGGTTCAGGCCGTCGCGAATGGCGAAGACCAGCTTCGGAAACACCGCCGTTTTGCGGTTCTTGCCAAGGCCCGAGATGCGGTTACGCAGAATTGACTGCTGGATCAGGCGCGACTCCCAGCTGGTGCCGAGACCAAATCCGAAGGTGACAAACGGCGTCTGACCGTTAGCGGTGTGCAGGGTGTTCACCTCATATTCCAGCGACTGGAAGGCGTCGTAGCACTCTTTCTCGGTGCGGGAGTGCGCGTAGCCCTCTGCATCCGGGATCTGCCACTCCTGGGCGACTTTGCGGTGCTTCTCAAAGCTTGCCGTTACGAACGGGGCCAGCACTTCGTCAATGCGGTTGATGGTGGTACCGCCGTAAATATGGCTGGCCACCTGGGCGATGATCTGTGCGGTGACAGCGGTGGCGGTAGAGATGGATTTTGGCGGCTCAATCTCGGCATTGCCCATCTTGAAGCCCTGGGTCAGCATCCCTTTCAGATCGATCAACATGCAGTTAAACATCGGGAAGAAGGGGGAGTAATCGAGATCGTGATAGTGGATCTCGCCGCGCTCATGCGCCTGCACCACGTCACGCGGCAGCAGGTGCTGACGGGCATAGTGTTTGGCCACGATCCCGGCCAGCAGATCGCGCTGAGTGGGGATCACTTTGCTGTCTTTGTTGGCGTTTTCGTTCAGCAGGGCCGGGTTGGTCTGCTCCACCAGGCCACGGATCTCCTGGTTCAGGCGGCCACGCTTCTCGCGCTGGATATCACGGTCGTGGCGATACTCGATGTAAGCGCGCGCCAGCTGCTTATAAGGGCCGGACATCAGCTGGTTTTCCACCGCCGTCTGAATCTCATTGATATCGACCTGGCTGCGGCCGTTCATCTGGTTACAAACGACGTCTGCGACGGTGGCGCAATAATCTGCGTCATCGACTCCCGCTGCTTTAGCTGCACGCAGAATAGCTTCCTGAATGCGCTCTGATTTGAACGGCACTTTACAGCCATCACGTTTCATCACATGCGGTGTCATGATCACTCCATTTTATCTATTTATAACTACCGGTTATCCACAGAGGTGGAGAAGTATGCACTGGGCGCAATGGCACAGGGCCCAGCGACTTCCCGCGTTACCCACAGTTGTTATCCACAATTTCTTGTCATCTTGTTGTTGAAAGCGTAGACGCCTAATACAAGATGTTGGGTTGGCGTGCATTTTAAGTGCTACATATAGTGATTTGCATCAAACATGTTTGCGATTTATTTGATTCAGGACAAAGCAAAAAGACGAGCGTACAAATGGCGGGCGTTAGGACGATTGTAAATATGCAGAGAATAAAGCTGATTAAATATTCAACAAAAACAGCATAATAAGCCGGGGTAATTATTACGCCCGGCCTTCTGGTTTATGACTGCAGCCACCATACCGCTTCAAACGGGCGCAGCGTCATGGCAGCAGGATGGCTGGCCGTTTCGCTATAGTTGCTTATCACCGTCTGCCATTCCCCCTCTGCGGCCTCGGGCTGCCAGGACTGGCATGTCCGGCTCAGGTTGGCGACCACCATTAATGTTTCCCCCTGCCACTGACGGCGATAACACCAGAGGGAGGGATGTTCGGGCAGCAGGTCCTGATAATCGCCCCAGGTCAACACTGGCATCGCTTTGCGCAGGGCGATAAGCCGCTGGTAGGTATAAAACACCGAATCGGGATCGTTAAGCGCCGCCTGCACGTTGATGTCGCGGGTGTTATCGCACAGGGCAATCCAGGGTTCGCCCCCGGTAAAGCCCCCATTGAGGCTGGCATCCCACTGCATCGGGGTTCGGCTATTGTCGCGGGATTTGCTCGCCAGAATCGCCAGCAGCGCGTCCGCATCGTGTCCGGCGGTGCGCAGCCCGGCAAACATATTGTGGCTCTCTACGTCGCGATAGTCGGTAATGCGGGTAAAGTGCGGGTTGGTCATCCCAATCTCTTCACCCTGGTAGATGTATGGCGTGCCCTGCATACCGTGCAGCACCATCGCCAGCATCTTCGCCGCCGGGACGCGATACTCGCCCTCGTCGCCAAAGCGGGAGACGATGCGCGGCTGATCGTGGTTACACCAGAACAGCGCATTCCACGCCCGGTTGTGCATCCCCTGCTGCCAGTGGCGGAAGAGGGCTTTGAGCGCCACGTAATCGGGTTGTGCCAGGGTCCACTTCTCGCCGTTGGGATAATCCACCTTCAGGTGGTGGAAATTAAAGGTCATGGACAGCTCGCGCCCGTCCAGCGCGGCATACTGCTGGCAGTGCTCCAGCGTGGTGGATGACATCTCACCCACCGTCATCAGGTTACGCGGCGTAAAGACGTCGCGGCTCATCTCCTGCAAGTAATCATGAATGCGCGGCCCGTCGGTATAGAAACGACGCCCATCGCCCAGCTCGTCGTCCGGGAAGGCCTGGTCCTTCGACACCAGGTTAATGACGTCGAGGCGCAGCCCGTCCACGCCGCGATCGGCCCAGAACGCGCAGACTTTTTTTAGCTCGTTACGCACCGCCGGATTTTCCCAGTTGAGATCGGCCTGCTCAGGGGCAAACAGATGCAGGTAGTACTGCTCGCTCTCCGTATGCCAGCGCCAGGCATTGCCGCCAAATTTAGAGCGCCAGTTATTGGGGAGCTGATCCGGGGTGCCGTCGCGCCAGATATAAAACTGTCGGTACGGACTCGCTTTGTTGAGCGACTCGCGAAACCAGGCGTGCTGCGTGGAGGTGTGATTGAAGACCATATCCAGCACGATGCGAATGCCGCGGGCGTGGGCGCCGGCGACCAGCTCATCAAAATCATCCAGCGTGCCGTAAGTCGGGTCGATGGCGGTATAGTTCGCCACGTCGTAGCCGTTATCCACCTGCGGGGAGATATAAAACGGGGTGAGCCAGATGGCATCAACGCCCAGCGTTTGCAGATAGTCGAGACGCTGCGTCACCCCGCGCAGGTCGCCGGTGCCGGAGCCGGTGGTGTCCTGGAAGCTTTTTGGATAGATCTGGTAGATAACGCCGTTTTGCCACCAGTGGGGAAGGGTAGTCATAATACGTTCCTGCAAATGCGAAGGGGCGCAAGGGCGCCCCGAAAAGAGTTAAATAATCTGCAGCGTGCCTTGACGGAACTTGCGCTGATACATCACGGTGGTTAACGCCATTGGCACGATAATGGCCACCGCCATCGCCAGCGCGAACACCTGCCAGAAGTCTGGCTGAATGGAGAGGATACCCGGCAGCCCGCCCACGCCGATGCCGTTCGCCATCACGCCGTTCAGGCCGCACAGCAGCGCCGCCAGACCTGAGCCGATCATGGCGCACAGCATTGGGAAGCGGTACTTGAGGTTGATGCCGTACATCGCCGGTTCAGTGACCCCCAGATAGGCAGAGATGGCCGCCGGAACCGAGATTTCGCGTTCGTTATGTTTGCGGCTCACCAGAATAATGCCGGTCACTGCCGAAGCCTGTGCGATGTTCGACAGGGCAATCAGCGGCCACATCGGGGTACCGCCCATGCTTTGAATCATCTGCATATCAATAGCGAGGGTGGTCTGGTGCACGCCGGTAATAACCAGCGGTGCATACAAGAAGCCAAACAGCGCGGCGCCCACCGGCGCGAAGCTGCCGATCATCAGGTGACGCATCGCCCAGGCGACGCCGTCGCCGATCATCCGGCCAAACGGGCCGATAAAGGCATGCGCGAGGAAGACCGCCAGAATCAACGACGTGACCGGCACCACCACCAGATAGAGGTAATCGGGCACCATGCGTTTTAAACGGGCTTCAATCATGCCCAGCGCCAGACCAGCCAGCAGTGCCGGGATCACCTGCGCCTGATAGCCCACTTTAGCGATGGTGAACAGGCCGAAGTTCCAGACTTCCGGCACCTGCTGACCCAGTAAGTAAGCGTTCATTAACTGCGGAGAGACCAGCGTGATGCCCAGCACGATCCCCAGAATGGGCGTCCCCCCCATCTTGCGCACCGCCGACCAGCAGATGCCCACCGGCAGATAGAAGAAGATGGCTTCGCCGATCAACCACAGAAAGTCATTGATGCTTTGCAGCGTCGGGTAGATCTGCACCAGGGTCTTGCCGTCGCTCATCGGCACATCGCCAATCACGTTGCGGAAGCCCAGAATCAAGCCGCCGCTGATCAACGCAGGCAGCAGCGGGAAGAAGATTTCGGCGAAATGTGAAATGAGCTGTTCATGCCACTTCATATTCTGTCGCGCCGCTTTTTTGGCCTGCTCTTTATCCGCTGACGCGTGGCCGGTCGTGGCGAGCAGGGCTTTGTAGTAATCGCCCACCTCGGTACCAATCACGACCTGGAACTGCCCGGCATTGGTAAAGCACCCTTTCACCATCGACAACTCTTCAATGGCCTTGGGGTTGGCTTTGGCCGGATCGTTCAGCACGAAGCGCAGGCGGGTAATACAGTGGCTGACGGTGGCGATGTTTTCACGTCCACCAACCAGTACGATCAGTTGATCAATATCGTCTTGTTTTACTTTACTCATCATGAAGCCTCATGACACAGGTGTAGGGAAGGAACTGCACGCAAGGCTACTCTTTAAGCAGACGCACGGAAACGGGAACGTTCCCGAAACCCGGCGAAGATCACAATAAACCGTAACGGAAGGGATCAGGAGAGGGTGGCGGGAATGGTAATTCGTCGGGGTTCGCTGCGGCCGGTGATCTGCTCGATCAGCTGTAAGGCGGCCTGACGACCCGATTCGGCGTAGCCGGGATCGACGGTGATGATCTCCGGGTGCAGGAACTTCATCAAGGGGGTATTGCCCACGCTGGCCAGCTGCAGGTTATCGATGCGCTGCTCTTGTAAGTACTTACTCGCCCCCAGCGCCAGGGTATCGGTGGCGCAGACCAGGGCGGTGGTTTGCGGCGTAAGCACGGCGGCCACCTGGTCATAGCCCTGCTTCATGCTCAGCCCCGGCAGCGAGGCCACGGCAGGCAACGCCCGTTTTTTACAGAAGGAGAGATAAGCGTCATACCGGCGCTGGCCGGTGGTGATATCGCTGTGCGGCACCCCCAGATAGCTAATGTGGCGATGACCGCCCTCATACAGGCGCTGCATCAGCATCAGGATCGCCCCTTCGTCGTCATAACAGACCGAGGCAAACCCGGCGGCATCGCGCGCCATCAGCACCAGCGAGGATTGCCACGGCGCGAGCATCTGCTCTTCTATGCCGGAAAAACCAAACAGTACCACACCGTCGATATTGCGGCGCTGCAGCATGCCGAGGTGCTCTTCCACCATCTGCGGCGAGAACTTACTCTCCATCATGATGGGGTCGTAACCCTGCTCATAAAAGGCCGGCAGCATGGTCTGCACCGCCAGGTTTTCCGAGAGAGAGTCGAGACGCGTGACGATGATCGCCACCACTTTATCGCTCTGCCCACGCATGGCGCGCGCGGAACGAGAAGGGGAGAAGCCATGCTGTTCCATCACCGCCTCGACGCGTTCACGGGTACGCTGGCTGACACCGCTTTCGTTATTCAGCACGCGTGAAACGGTCGATTTGCCCACGCCGCTTAAGCGCGCGATGTCTTTGATGGTCAGGCGGTTCTGCATGCTCTGTTCCCTGTAATACGACAATGAAGTGATCAATAAGCCTAACAGTCTACCCCATTGGGCTCGTTTAATGGCCTGTTTGGGTCCGGGCCGCGTTGTGCGTCTCCAGACTGGCCGTAATAAGTCGGCCCTGTGGAATAGGTTCTAATTCGGGCAGGGGGATCCGCAATGGGCAAAGTCTGGTTTACGTTTGGTTTAGTCCCCGGCGATTATCATACCGCCCGAAATGTCACTCACGGTATGGTTAAAACCCTATACTGCGCGTCGGCTTACTTTTTTTCTTACCGGAGGCTTTATGGATCCCGATCCCACCCCTCTCCCCCGACGGAGAGCCCCTTCACGCCGGTAAGCCTGTTTTCACTGCCTTACCGGATGCGTAAGGCAGTGACGTCCAAAAACGTCCCTGCATAAAACAGATCGCCTCTCAGGCGCGGCCTTGTCACGTCTGAAGGATATTCTGCACCCGCTGTGGCGGGTGCGGGGGACTGACTATGTTCAAAAATTTAACCCAACTGCTGCTCAGCCAACTGAGCCGCCACCTGCCGCGTCGTCTGGTACAGCGCGACCCGATGATGACTGGCAAACAGCTGGCCGATGCCACCCTGCCAGATAGCCTTTCTGCCCACTGCCTGCGCGTGGCGGCGATGGACGAAGAGACGCTGTGGCACACCTTTGGCAGCCACCCGGAAGGGCTGAATCCTGCCGAGGTGGCCGCCGTGCGCGAAGCCCATGGCGACAACCAAATTCCGGCGCAACAGCCGGCCCCCTGGTGGCGGCACCTCTGGTCCTGCTACCGCAATCCGTTCAATCTGCTGCTCACGCTGCTGGGGGTCATCTCCTACGCCACGGAAGATCTCTTTGCCGCCGGGGTGATCGCCCTGATGGTGGCCATCGCCACGCTGTTGAACTTTGTGCAGGAGGCGCGCTCGACCAAAGCCGCCGATGCCCTGAAAGCGATGGTCAGCAATACCGCCACGGTGTTGCGCGTCATTAATGATAAAGGCGAGAACGCGTGGTGTGAGTTGCCCGTCGATCAGCTGGTGGCCGGGGATATTGTGAAGCTGGCCGCCGGGGATATGATCCCGGCGGATTTACGCCTGTTGCAGGCAAGGGATCTGTTCGTGGCCCAGGCTTCGCTCACCGGGGAATCGCTGCCGGTAGAGAAGGTTGCCCGCAGCCGCAACCCGCAGCAAACCCATCCGCTGGAGTGCGATACGCTCTGCTTTATGGGCACCACGGTGGTAAGCGGTACAGCGCAAGCGATGGTGATCGCCACCGGCGGCAATACCTGGTTCGGCCAGCTTGCCGGGCGCGTCAGCGAGCAGCAGAGTGAACCGAATGCCTTCCAGCAGGGGATTGGCCGCGTCAGCATGCTGCTGATCCGCTTTATGCTGGTGATGACTCCCATCGTGCTGGTGATCAACGGCTACACCAAAGGCGACTGGTGGGAGGCGGCGCTGTTTGCTCTGTCAGTGGCCGTGGGCTTAACCCCGGAGATGCTGCCGATGATTGTCACCTCCACGCTGGCGCGCGGGGCGGTGAAGCTTTCAAAGCAAAAAGTGATTGTTAAACACCTCGACGCCATTCAGAACTTTGGCGCCATGGATATCCTCTGCACCGACAAAACCGGCACCCTGACGCAGGATAAAATCGTGCTGGAGAACCACACGGATATCTCCGGCAAAAGCAGCGAGCACGTGCTGCACAGCGCCTGGCTGAACAGCCACTACCAGACCGGGCTGAAAAACCTGCTCGACGTGGCGGTGCTGGAAGGGGTAGACGAAACCGCCGCGCGGACGCTCTCTGCCCGCTGGCAAAAAGTGGACGAGATCCCCTTCGACTTTGAACGCCGCCGTATGTCGGTGGTGGTCAGCGAGCAGGAGGATGTGCATACGCTTATCTGCAAAGGGGCGTTGCAGGAGGTCCTCGCGGTCTCGACCCACGTGCGTCATAACGGCAACGTAGTGCCGCTGGATGAGAGCATGCTGCGCCGCATCGCCCGGGTGACCGATACCCTGAACCGTCAGGGGCTGCGGGTGGTGGCGGTGGCGACAAAACGGCTGCCTGCGCGCGAGGGGGATTACCAGCGTATCGATGAATCGGATCTGATCCTCGAAGGCTATATCGCCTTCCTCGATCCGCCGAAAGAGACCACCGCTCCGGCGCTGAAGGCGCTAAAAGCCTCCGGCATCACGGTAAAAATCCTCACCGGCGACAGCGAGCTGGTGGCCGCCAAAGTGTGCCGCGACGTGGGGCTGGACGCGGGCGACGTGGTGACAGGCAGCGATATCGAACGGCTGTCAGATGATGAACTGGCCGTACTGGCCAAACGTACCACTCTGTTTGCCCGTCTGACGCCTATGCACAAAGAGCGCATCGTCACCCTGCTGAAGCGCGAAGGGCACGTGGTGGGCTTTATGGGGGATGGTATTAACGACGCCCCGGCGCTACGGGCGGCCGACATCGGTATCTCCGTGGACGGCGCGGTCGATATCGCGCGGGAAGCGGCTGATATTATCCTGCTGGAAAAAAGCCTGATGGTGCTGGAAGAGGGGGTCATCGAGGGGCGCCGCACCTTTGCCAACATGCTGAAATACATCAAGATGACCGCAAGCTCCAACTTCGGTAACGTCTTTAGCGTGCTGGTTGCCAGCGCCTTCCTGCCGTTTTTACCGATGCTGCCGCTGCACCTGCTGATTCAGAACCTGATGTATGACGTGTCGCAGGTCGCGATCCCGTTCGATAACGTCGACGAGGAGCAGATCCGCAAACCCCAGCGCTGGAATCCGGCGGATTTGGGACGCTTTATGCTCTTCTTTGGCCCGATCAGTTCGATCTTCGACATCCTGACCTTCTGCCTGATGTGGTTTGTGTTCCATGCCAACGTGCCGGAAGCGCAGACGCTATTCCAGTCCGGCTGGTTTGTGGTCGGGCTGCTGTCGCAGACGCTGATTGTGCATATGATCCGTACCCGCCGCATCCCGTTTATTCAGAGCCGTGCGGCCTGGCCGCTGATCCTGATGACCGGGCTGGTGATGCTGCTGGGCATTGCGCTGCCGTTCTCGCCGCTGGCGAGTTACCTGCAGCTACAGGCGCTGCCGCTGAGCTACTTCCCGTGGCTGGTGGCGATTCTGGCCGGGTACATGGTGTTGACCCAGATGGTTAAAGGGTTCTATAGCCGCCGCTATGGCTGGCAGTAAGCGTTTTAACAATAAATGGCAACCCCGGTTGCCATTTTACTCTCTCCACGCAGCGCATTGCGGTAAGCACTCCTCAAACAGACCCCTATTTTTTCCTAAATTAGACAGGCTGTGATCTACATCATCCTGTTAGCTTGACCCCTAATAAGGGGCATGTTAACAAAATGTTTTACTTTTTTTGGCCCGTCAAATAAGGAACTTTCATGTTACGGTACAGCCTCTTAACCGCCGGGCTTATGCTCGGCGCGTCTGCGTTTGCCTCCCCGGTGGGCGATCTTCCCCTGATGCCCTGGCCGGCAAAGGTAGAGCATCCCGCCACGCAGGGCGCGCTTGTGCTGACCAATCAGGTCGCGGTCAAGGTCAGCGGAGACGATCTCAGCGATGCCGTGACCCGTCTGCGCGATCGCATTGCGCTGCAAACCGGCTGGACGTTACAGCCGCAGCCCGCCAACCCGGATAAGCCGACCATCACCATTACCGTTGCCCGCAAGGTGGACGCGCTGCCAAAGCCGGACAGTGATGAGAGTTACAAACTGACCGTCAACGCGAATGGCGTGGCTATTACCGCAAATACCCGCTTCGGCGCGCTGCGGGCGATGGAAACCCTGTTGCAACTGATTCAGAACGGCCCGGAAAACACCGCGCTGCCGTGGGTCTCGATTGAAGATGCACCGCGCTTCCCCTGGCGTGGCCTGCTGCTCGACTCTGCCCGTCACTTTATTCCGCTGGAGGCGATCAAACGCCAGATCGACGGTATGGCGGCGGCGAAACTTAACGTGCTGCACTGGCACCTCACCGACGATCAGGGCTGGCGCTTTACCTCGAAGCGTTATCCAAAGCTGACCCAGCTCGCCAGCGACGGACTGTTCTATACTCCGGAGCAGATGCGTGAGGTGGTCAGGTACGCCGCGGCGCGGGGGATCCGCGTGGTGCCTGAAATAGACATGCCAGGCCACGCCTCGGCGATTGCGGTGGCCTATCCTGAGCTGATGAGCGCCCCCGGCCCGTATGAGATGGAGCGTCACTGGGGCGTGCTGAAGCCAGTACTCGATCCGACCAAAGAGGCGACTTATACCTTCGCGGCGGCGATGGTCAGCGAACTGGCGGCGATCTTCCCCGATCCTTATCTGCACATCGGCGGGGATGAGGTGGACGACAGCCAGTGGAAAGCCAATGCCAGGATCCAGCAGTTTATGCGCGACAATAAGCTGGCCGACAGCCACGCGCTGCAGGCGTATTTCAACCGCAAGCTGGAGACCATCCTCGAGAAAAATCAGCGCCAGATGGTGGGCTGGGACGAAATCTTCCACCCGGATCTGCCAAAAAGCATCCTGATCCAGTCCTGGCAGGGGCAGGACGCACTGGGGGAAGTGGCGAAGCAGGGGTATAAGGGCATCCTCTCCACCGGTTTTTATCTCGATCAGCCACAAAGCACCGCTTATCACTACCGCAACGAAGTGGTGCCCGAGGGGCTCAATAATGTGGATGTGATTACCGACAACGACAGCGCCCAGAGCTGGTCATTTAGCATGCCGCGTCTGAAAGGCAAGCCGGTAGAGGGCAGCTTTACGCTGGTGACCGGCGAGAAAGGCTGGCGCGGATTTATCGATTTCAACGGTAAATCCCGTCGGGCGGTAAACGACATTGAGTGGCGCGCCGACAATCAGGTGAGCTTCACGGTGGATACCTGGATGGGGGAAACCCGCCCGGTCATCACCGTCACGGATGATAAGCTCAGCGGCTACTTCCTGGTGGGCAATGTACGCTATCCGGTGACCGGTGCCCGCCTGGATGCGGTGCCGAAGGGGATCACGCCCGCCGTTCCGGATTCCGCGCAACAGGCGAACCTGCTGGGTGGCGAAGTGGCGTTGTGGGCCGAGAACGTGGCCGCGCCGGTGCTGGATATCAAGCTCTGGCCGCGAGCGTTTGCGGTGGCGGAGCGGCTATGGTCGGCGAAAGAGGTGACGGACATCGACAACATGTACACTCGCCTGCAGGCGATGGACACCTGGAGTACCGTCTCTGCAGGCCTGCAGCAGCATAGCCAGCAGCAAACGCAGTTTATCCGCCTGGCAAATAACACCGATACCGTGGCGCTGCAAATTCTCGCCCAGGCGCTGGAGCCTGCGCACTATTACACGCGCCAGCACCTGAAGTTCCAGGCAGGCAACTACCATCAGTTCGAGCCGCTGAACCGCTACGCGGATGCCCTGAGTGCGGAAAGTCATACCGTGCGTCAGATGAACAAGTGGGCGGAACGTCTGGTGAGCGATGCCGAAGACAACGAAAGCGCCGACGCGCTGCGGCATGTCTTTACCCGCTGGCAGAACAACACCAGCGATGCGCTGGCGCTCAGCGAAAGCAACTATCAGTTAAAAGCGCTGAAGCCGGTAATTCAGGAGGTGGATAAGTTGTCGTCCATTGGCCTGCGGCTCACCGATCTGGTGGCGCGACAAGGGACGCTGGATGATGCCGAGATTGCCTCTATTCAGCGCGAACTGGACGGTGCGGCACAGATTCAGGATGAGGTGGTGATCGCGGTGGTCTATCCGCTGGAAAAACTGCTGCGCGCGACGCGCAATCAGTAAAAAATCCCTCTCCCTGGCGGGAGAGGGAAGGGATGTTATTTTTTCAGCACCCAGGCCTGCTGCCAGTGTGAACCGACCCCCGGTTCATACTGGTTAGCCGCTTTCTTGTACTGTACGCAGTAGCCGCTATATGGGAACGGTTTGCACTGGTAGGTTTTGCCATTTTTCGGCTGCAGAACAACGGTGCCCGCAGTGTAGCTGCTCAGGTTTTCCGGGAAGCGGTAGTCATACTGGCCCGCAGTACCGGTATCGGCGCTGGCTGAATCCTCTTCCAGCATCATGTTGACAACGTCCTGCGCAAACAGGGTGCCGTCTTTATTGGTCGCGTAGTATTTCAGCATGTGGTGGCCAGCTGTCACGTTAGTCAGGTTCATGGTGACATCCTGATTCGCGTTGTTCATATCCTGCTTCAGATAGCCTTTCTCCGCGCCCTGATGGTTCATCACGTGCGCTTCCAGATTCACATCACCCTGGGTGTTAACGTGGAAGGAGACGGTCGCGTTGCCGTTAACGATTTTGCTGTACTGGACATTGCTCACGGCAATGCTTTCGTCCACCTGAGCCTGCTGCTCTTCATAAGAGATGGCTACGGATCGCAGGGCGCTGCCCTCTCTCACATACACGCTGTTAGCGCCGTGAACCGGGTTCACATCGCCGCCTTCATCTTTCATCCCCACGCGGACATCGTTCTGCTCGGCGTTGATTTTCTGCGCCAGGTCGTAAGACCACTGGTTAGCATCGCCCTGGGCGTCAGAGGAGATGGTCATTTCGGTGCGCATGGAGACCACTTCACCGTTGGCATCGAAGAAGCGGGCAATCACTTTATCGCCAGCGTTCAGGTTATTACCGGAAATTTGGCCGTTGAGGGTTTTCGCCCACTCAGACACGACCGCTGGGGTTTCGTCCGGCGTCTGGCTGCCGCCATTACCGAAATCAACGTCGATAGCCTGGTAGAAGCTATTTGTGGTATCGGCAATTTCCCATACCGCGTAAATAACCTGGTAACCCGTACGTTCCGGAACATTACAATTCATATTCTGGGTAACGGCTGGCGCCTGGCCATTTCCATTAACGGTACAGAATGGCGTGGATTCAAATTGCGCGCGGGTCAGTGGCTTATTTGGATCCCAGTTTTGTTTGGTGATGTAATAACGCCAGTTGGTGGTTTTATGCGGTGCGGTGTGATACCAGGTAAAGGTATGCGCGCCGGCGGTCATTGGGGTTTTGGTCCAGGCGTTCAGGCTCTGACGATCCAGCTGAGAGTACTGGGAGATGCCCGCACTGGCGAGCTGACCATCAGGCGGCAGGGCGCCGTTCGGGAAGCCGGAGGTGCGTTCCACGCTCTGCGGTTCATATTGTACGGTGCCACAGTCAACGTTCTGACCCAGTTTGCACATATAAGCACGACTGGCCGGAGACTGGACATAACCGTGAGCTAAAGCCGATGAAGCAACCGTGAGTGTGGCAAGTGCCAACGCAATTTTAGACAGTTTCATTTATTATTCCATTAAAAGAGAGTAATGCTTTTGGGCGCAGTTAGTGTTGCGCGGAATAAAAATGAAGTCATGGAATGGCGGGACGAAAAATAATAGTGAAAAAACTTGAAGGCTATTTTCGGCTGTGTATCGGGGAAATAAAAAAAGGCAGCCTGGGCTGCCTTAATATTAAAAAACAAGCGTTAGCGGCGTACGGCGATCGCTTCGATCTCGATCTTCACGTCTTTCGGCAGACGGGCCACTTCCACACAAGAGCGCGCCGGGAAGGTCGCATTGTGTTCGGTGAAGAAGGCTTCATAGGTGGCGTTAACGGTAGCGAAATCGTTGAGATCTTTAACGAAAACGGTCGTTTTCACGATATCGCCCACTTTCAGCCCTGCGGATTCAACAATCGCTTTCACGTTTTCCAGCGACTGGCGCGCCTGCGCGGCCACGTCTTCCGGCACTTCGCCATTTTTCGGGTTCACCGGGATCTGGCCTGAGGTGATGATCATGCTGCCCAGATCAACGCCCTGAACATACGGGCCGATAGCGGCTGGTGCATTTTCCGTCGCGAGTACTTTGGTCATGTTTTCTCCTGAATAACAGCGTGATAAAAACGGATTCCCGGCCATTATACACGTCATTGCAGATTAACCGGCCAGCACCACCGTATGGGAAAACTCTTTTTCGCAATATTTGCACTTCAGCGCGATATCGTTGGCGCGTTTTTTTACCGCAAAGCTGGAGTTAACCGGCTCCGCGTGGCTAATGCAGTTGCTGTTCGGGCAGACCAGTACGCTCTCGATACGCTCTGGCAGGCTCGGACGGGATTTGCCCACCACTTCGTAGTCGTCGATACGGTTCACCGTGGCGTCTGGCGCATACAGCGAGAGCTGGTTAACCTGCTCGTCGGTGAGGAAAGTGTTCTCGATTTTAATCAAATCCTTACGCCCCATCTCGCCGGACGGCAGATTCAAACCGATGGTGATGCGCTGGTCGGTTTCGGTCAGCTTGAACAGGGTCAGCAGCTTAAAGCCCACCTGCGCGGGGATGTGGTCAATCACGGTGCCACGCTTGATGGCTTCAACCTGGAGTTTGTTATCGTGTGTCATGGTCGTCTCCCCTTACAGAGCTAAATCGCGATTCAGAACCAGTGCCAGTAACGCCTGGCGGGCAAAGATGCCGTTGCCGGCCTGCTGGAAGTACCAGGCGTGCGGCGTTTTATCGACGTCGGTGGTGATCTCATCAATGCGCGGCAGCGGGTGCAGCACTTTCATGTTGGCGCGTGCGCCCTCCAGGTCGCTGGCGCGCAGAACGAATTGCGCTTTTACGTTGGCGTATTCGGAGGGATCCAGGCGCTCTTTCTGCACGCGGGTCATATAGAGAATATCCACTTCCCCCATCACCTCTTCGATGCTGGCGTGCAGGCTCCACTTAATGCCTTTCTCGTCGAGCATATCCAGAATGTACTGCGGCATCGCCAGCGCGTCCGGGGCGATAAAGTAGAAGCGGTTGCCGGTAAACTTCGCCAGCGCCTGGGTGAGAGAGTGGACGGTGCGGCCATACTTCAGGTCGCCGACCATGGCGATGTTCAGATTTTCCAGCCGCCCCTGGGTCTCCTGAATGGTGAAGAGATCCAGCAGGGTCTGGGTGGGGTGCTGGTTAGCCCCGTCACCGGCGTTAAGCACCGGAATACCGCCAGAAAACTCGGTTGCCAGGCGCGCGGCCCCCTCCTGCGGGTGGCGCATCACGATAGCGTCCACGTAGGTGCTAATGACCGAGATGGTATCGGCGAGAGTTTCGCCCTTTTTGCCCAGCGAAGTATTACTGCTGTCGGAGAAGCCCACTACGCTGGCGCCCAGGCGGTGGATTGAGGTCTCGAACGACAGGCGCGTACGGGTGGAGGCCTCGAAGAAGCAGCTGGCGATGACCTTGTGCTTCAACAGCTCCGGCTGCGGGTTGGCTTTCAGTTTTGCCGCGGTTTCCAGCACCAGCTCCAGCTCTTCGCGGTTAAGGTCGTTTATGGAAATGATGTGTTTTTGATAAAGCGGATTCATGTTTATCTCCTGACGCCGGGCAAAAAAAAGCCCCTCAAATGAGGGGCTCTGGGAATAGGGATAGCTGCGGGAAGAAAAACGGCAGGCCAGCGTCTGTTTTGAGACGCGGTAAGACATTATGTCGTACACACTGAACCATGCTTCCTCCCGGCAAATTGTGGGGCATTATACGCAGCCTGAAGGCGGGATCAAGCGATAAATTCACGCTTTAAGCAAAGCAAACGGTTTGCATTGCATGGTTATGCGCTGCGGCAAATCCCGGCCAAAAAGTAGTGGTATGGCAGCCAAATTTCTCGTATAAAAGTTTAAAATGAAACGTTGTTTTATATTGAGGATTCAACCATGATCGTTGGCAACATTCACAACCTCCAGAGCTGGCTGCCTGCGGAACTGCGTCAGGCGATTGAGCACGTAAAAACGCACGTTACCGAGGCGACCCCGACCGGTAAACATGATATCGACGGCAACCGTCTGTTCTTCCTGGTCTCGGAAGATATGACCCAGCCCTTTGCTGAGCGCCGCGCGGAGTATCATGCCCGCTATCTGGATATCCAGATTGTCCTGAAAGGCCAGGAGGGGATGACCTTCAGCACCCTGCCAAACGGCACGCCGGATACCGACTGGCTGGCGGACAAAGATATCGCTTTCCTGCCGGAAGGGGAGCAAGAGAAGACAGTAGTCCTGAACGAAGGGGATTTTGTGGTCTTCTACCCCGGTGAAGTGCACAAGCCGCTCTGCGCGGTGGGCGCGCCGGGGCAGGTGCGTAAGGTGGTTGTGAAGATGCTGGTGGGGTAATTCTCTTACCCCTCACCCTAACCCTCTCCCCAGAGGGGAGAGGGGATTGTACCGGGCCGTCTTTTCTTCCTCGCCCTTTTGGACAGAGGGGGTAAGAGTTCCCTCTCCCTGTGGGAGAGGGTTAGGGTGAGGGCACCAGACCGCACCCTGTAGAATGTGATCCAGCTTAAATTTCCCGCACTCCCTCATCTCATCCCATTGTCCTGCGCTTTTTCTGCGTCATAGTATGATCGTTAAATAAACGAACGCTGTTCTATAATGTAGAACAAAACGATTAAGCAAGGAGATCCCATGCAGCAGACCGCGCAGTTTTCGGGAATTATTCCGCCTGTCTCCACCCTTTTCACCCCGGACGGCATGCTCGATAAAGCGGGCACCGCCGCGCTGGTCGACGACATGATCAACGCCGGGGTGGATGGCCTGTTTTTCCTCGGCAGCGGCGGGGAGTTTACCCAGCTCAATACCAACGAGCGCAAAGCGATCGCCGAGTTTGCCATTGCGCATGTGAACGGTCGCGTACCGGTACTGATTGGCACCGGGGGCACCAACGCCCGCGAAACCCTTGAGCTGAGTCAGCATGCCCAGCAGGCAGGGGCGGACGGGATTGTGGTCATCAATCCCTATTACTGGAAAGTCTCAGAAGCCAACCTGATTCGCTACTTCCAGCAGGTGGCAGACAGCGTCACCCTGCCGGTGATCCTTTACAACTTCCCGGCCCTGACCGGGCAGGATCTCACCCCGGCGCTGGTGAAAACCCTGGTGGACTCGCGCAGCAATATCGTGGGGATCAAAGACACCATCGACTCCGTGGCCCATCTGCGCAGCATGATCCTTACCGTGAAGGCGGCCCATCCGCACTTTGTGGTGCTCTGCGGCTACGATGACCATCTGTTCAATACCCTGATGCTCGGGGGCGATGGCGCCATTTCGGCCAGCGGTAACTTTGCCCCGCAGGTGTCGGTCAACTTGCTGCAGGCATTCCGCGACGGCGATCTGGCCCGGGCGGCGCAGTACCACCAGACCATGCTGCAAATTCCGCAGATGTATCAGCTGGATACGCCGTTCGTGAACGTGATCAAAGAGGCCATCTCCCTCTGTGGTCGCCCGGTATCAACCTACGTGCTGCCGCCTGCCGGGCCGCTGGATGAGGCGCGCAAAGCGCAGCTGAAATCGCTGCTACAACAGCTCAAACTCTGCTGAGCCGGACGGTCACGATGTCGATTGAAACGATTTTTACGCCGCAGGATCACGCCTTCTACTCGGTGAAAACCCACGCCGCCGGGCCGCAAGGGGCGCTGCCGCTGACCCCGCAAATGCTGATGGAATCACCCAGCGGTAACCTGTTCGGCATGACGCAAAACGCCGGGATGGGGTGGGATGCCAACAAGCTGACCGGCAAAGAGGTGCTGATCATCGGCACCCAGGGGGGAATCCGCGCGGGCGACGGACGCCCGGTGGCGCTGGGCTACCACACCGGCCACTGGGAGATTGGCCTGCAAATGCAGGCGGCGGCGAAAGAGATCACCCGTAACGGTGGCATCCCGTTTGCCGCCTTTGTCAGCGACCCCTGCGATGGCCGCTCGCAGGGCACCCACGGCATGTTCGACTCCCTGCCATACCGTAACGATGCCGCTATCGTCTTTCGGCGGCTTATCCGCTCGCTGCCCACGCGCCGGGCGGTGATTGGCGTCGCCACCTGTGATAAAGGGCTGCCCGCCACCATGATTGCGCTGGCTTCTATGCACGATCTGCCCACCATTCTGGTGCCGGGCGGGGCCACGCTGCCGCCGACGCACGGGGAAGATGCCGGTAAGGTTCAGACCATCGGCGCGCGCTATGCCAACCACGAGCTGTCGCTGCAGGAGGCCGCCGAGCTGGGCTGCCGCGCCTGCGCGTCACCGGGGGGCGGGTGTCAGTTTCTTGGCACCGCAGGCACCTCGCAGGTGGTGGCCGAGGCCCTAGGGCTGGCGCTGCCCCATTCGGCGCTGGCCCCCTCTGGCCAGGCCGTCTGGCTGGAGATATCGCGCCAGTCTGCCAGGGCGGTGAGCGAGCTGGATACCCGCGGCATCACCACCCGCGACATTTTGACGGATAAAGCTATCGAGAACGCGATGGTGATCCACGCGGCCTTTGGCGGCTCCACCAACCTGCTGCTGCACATTCCGGCTATCGCCCACGCGGCGGGCTGCACCATTCCGGATGTGGAACACTGGACGCGCATCAACCGTAAAGTCCCGCGGCTGGTGAGCGTGCTGCCGAACGGCCCGGATTATCATCCCACGGTGCGGGCGTTTCTTGCCGGGGGCGTGCCGGAGGTGATGCTCCACCTGCGTGCGCTGGGCCTGCTGCATGAAGATGCGATGACGGTCACCGGCCAGACGGTGGGCGAAAACCTTGACTGGTGGCAGGCCTCCGAGCGCCGGGCGCGCTTCCGCCAGTGCCTGCGTGAGGAAGACGGCGTGGATCCGGATGACGTGATCCTGCCCCCGGCGCGTGCCAAAGCGCGCGGCCTCACCTCGACGGTGGCCTTCCCGGTGGGCAACATCGCCCCGGACGGTTCGGTAATCAAAGCCACGGCCATCGATCCCTCTGTGGTCGGGGAAGACGGTGTTTATCGTCATACCGGACGGGCGCGGGTGTTTGTCTCGGAAGCGCGGGCCATTAAAGCGATTAAAAACGGCGAGATTGCCGAGGGCGACATCATGGTGGTGATAGGCGGCGGCCCCTCCGGCACCGGGATGGAAGAGACCTACCAGCTCACCTCGGCGCTGAAGCATGTCTCCTGGGGTAAGACGGTCTCGCTGATCACCGATGCCCGCTTCTCGGGCGTTTCAACCGGGGCCTGTTTCGGCCACGTGGCCCCCGAGGCGCTGGCGGGCGGGCCGATTGGCAAGCTGCGCGATAACGACATCATCGCCATCGAGGTGGATCGCCTTCGCCTGACCGGGAGCGTGAACTTTATCGGCACGCTGGAAGATCCCCTTACCCCGGCGCAGGGGGCGGCGGTGCTGGCCCTGCGCGCACCGCATCCGGAACTGCACGCCCACGATTTCCTGCCGGACGACACCCGCCTGTGGGCGGCACTGCAGTCGGTGAGCGGTGGCACCTGGAAAGGCTGTATTTACGACACAGATAAAATTATCGAGGTTATTAACGCCGGTAAAAAAGCGCTCGGACTTTAGGTTCTAAAATAAAAAAGGCTGTCTGCGAAGAGAAATTCGCGGACGGCTTTTAGCTGTCTGAAATATATTTAGATTAAAGCAATGGGAATTTAATAAATCACTAAAATATAAGATAAAAATATTCTACCTGGTGCGTTGATAACGACCGGAATCACAAAAGCAAAATATCATAATTCATAAACCAGAAATGACCATTGCCGGAAAAATAAGCCCCTTATTACACTTTATTAACACGAATTTGTAATTAATCAGATGACCAAAGGGTGTATTCCTGTCGATGCGCCGGGGCGCTTTTTCCCTGGCTCAGGTCCCTGACGTCGGTACCGTTCCACTTTGCGTTGGGGGTAAAGATGCAGTTAACCATGAAAGATAAAATTGGCTACGGGCTGGGTGACACCGCCTGTGGTTTCGTCTGGCAGGCCACCATGTTCCTGCTGGCCTATTTCTACACCGACGTGTTTGGCCTCTCGGCGGGAATAATGGGCACGCTGTTTTTAGTCTCTCGCGTGCTGGATGCCGTGACCGACCCGCTGATGGGGCTGCTGGTGGACCGCACCCGCACGCGCCACGGCCAGTTCCGCCCGTTTCTGCTGTGGGGGGCGATCCCCTTTGGCCTGGTCTGCATGCTCACCTTCTACACGCCCGAGTTTTCGGCCAATGGCAAAATCCTCTATGCCTGCGTTACCTACATTCTGCTGACGCTGGTCTACACCTTCGTTAACGTGCCCTATTGCGCCATGCCGGGGGTGATCACCGCCGATCCGAAAGAGCGCCACGCGTTGCAGTCGTGGCGCTTCTTCCTGGCGGCGGCGGGATCGCTGGCGATCAGCGGTATCGCGCTGCCGCTGGTGGGGATCATCGGCCGGGGTGACGAACAGCTCGGCTACTTCGGCGCCATGTGCGTGCTGGGGCTCTGCGGCGTGGTGCTGCTCTATGTCTGCTTCTTCACCACCAAAGAGCGCTACACCTTTGAGGTGCAGCCGGGGGCATCGATCTCGAAAGATCTTAAGCTGCTGCTGGGCAACAGCCAGTGGCGCATTATGTGTGCCTTTAAAATGATGGCGACCTGTTCCAACGTGGTGCGCGGCGGGGCCACGCTCTACTTCGTGAAATACGTGATGGACCATCCGGAGATGGCGACCCAGTTTCTGCTGTACGGCAGCATCGCCACCATGTTTGGCTCGCTCTGCTCATCCCGGCTGCTGGGCCGCTTTGATCGCGTTAAAGCCTTCAAGTGGATCATCGTGGCCTACTCCCTGATTAGCCTGCTGATCTTCTTTACGCCAGCCGAGCACATCGCGCTGATCTTTGCCCTGAATATCCTGTTCCTGTTTGTCTTTAACACCACCACGCCGCTGCAGTGGCTGATGGCCTCTGACGTGGTGGATTACGAAGAGAGCCGCAGCGGCCGCCGTCTGGACGGGCTGGTGTTCTCGACCTATCTCTTCGCCCTGAAGATTGGCCTGGCCATTGGCGGCGCGCTGGTAGGCTGGATACTGGCCTGGGTGAACTACTCCGCCAGCAGCAGCGTGCAGCCGGTGGAAGTGCTCTCCACCATCAAAATCCTGTTCTGCGTGGTGCCGGTCATCCTCTACGTGGGCATGTTCATCATGCTCTCTTTTTACAAGCTGACGGACGCGCGCGTGGAGGCTATCAGCCAGCAGCTGATCAAGCACCGGGCGGCCAGAGGCGACGATCTTCCGGCGGCCACCACCGCAGCATCGCATTAAGCAGGAGGCACCATGTACACCATTACCAACCCGATTCTTACCGGCTTTAACCCGGACCCGTCGCTCTGCCGGCAGGGCGAGGATTACTACATCGCCACCTCCACCTTCGAGTGGTTCCCTGGCGTGCGCATCTACCACTCCCGGGATTTGAAAAACTGGCGGCTGGCGAGCACCCCGCTGGACCGCGTGTCGCTGCTGGACATGAAAGGCAACCCGGACTCCGGCGGGATCTGGGCGCCGTGCCTGAGCTACGCCGACGGGCAGTTCTGGCTGCTCTATACCGACGTTAAAATTGTCGATTCACCCTGGAAAAACGGGCGCAACTTCCTCGTCACCGCCCCCTCCGTCGAGGGGCCGTGGAGCGAGCCGATCCCGATGGGCAACGGCGGGTTTGATCCGTCCCTGTTCCATGACGACGATGGACGCAAATACTACCTCTACCGCCCCTGGGGGCCGCGCCACCACAGTAATCCGCATAACACCATCGTGATGCAGGAGTACTTCCCCGAGACCCGGACTCTGTCGCCCGAGCGTAAAACGCTCTTCACCGGCACGCCGCTGGGCTACACCGAGGGGGCGCACCTTTATCGTAAAGAGGGCTGGTACTATCTGCTGGTGGCGGAGGGGGGCACCAGCTACGAGCACGCGGTGGTGGTGCTGCGTTCCCGCACGCTGGAGGGGCCGTACGAACTGCACCCGGAAGTCTCGATGATGACCAGCTGGCACCTGCCGGAGAATCCGCTGCAAAAAAGCGGCCACGGCTCGCTGCTCCAGACCCACACCGGAGAGTGGTTTATGGCCTACCTCACCAGCCGCCCGCAGCGCAGACCGGGCATCCCGCTGCTGGCAAGCGGCGGGCGCGGCTACTGCTCGCTGGGGCGCGAGACGGGCATCGCCCGCATCGCATGGCGCGACGGCTGGCCGTACGTGGAAGGGGGCAAGCACGCGCAGCTCAGCGTGCCGGGGCCGCAGATGGCAGAGAGCAACGTGGCCGCGCCCGCCACCTGGCGGGATGACTTTGATCACGATGCCCTCGACCCGGAACTGCAGACCCTGCGTATCCCGTTCGATGCCTCGCTCGGCTCCCTGAGCGCCCGCAAGGGCTGGCTGCGGCTGTACGGCAACGACTCCCTGAACTCGACCTTTGTGCAATCTACCGTCGCACGCCGCTGGCAACATTTCACCTTTACGGCCGAGACGCGCATGGAATTTTCGCCGCGCCACTTCCAGCAGAGCGCCGGGCTCACCTGCTACTACAACAGCAAAAACTGGAGCTACTGCTTTGTCGATTATGAGGAGGGGCAGGGGCGCACCCTGAAAGTTATTCAGCTCGATCAGAACCAGCCGCTCTGGCCGCTGCATGAGCAGCCCATCCCGGTGCCGGACGACGCACAAAGCATCTGGCTGCGGGTGGAGGTTGATCGTCTTGAGTATCACTACAGCTACTCCTTCGACGGTGAAACCTGGCACAGCGTACCCATCACCTTCGAGGCGTGGAAGTTGTCAGATGACTATATTGGCGGGCGCGGCTTCTTTACCGGGGCCTTTGTGGGGCTGCACTGCGAGGATATCAGCGGTGACGGTTGCCACGCTGATTTCGACTACTTTAGCTACACGCCAGAAGAGGCGTAACGCCTCAGGCCGGGCAGCCGAGGGCTCGCGACAGCTGCTGCCCGGCCTCCTGCAACTGCTCGCGGAAGCGGGCCAGCTCCGCGTCGTCCACCCGGGAGGTGAGGGTAGAGAGGCTTAGCGCGGCAATGACGCGTGATTCATGGTTGCGCACCGGCACCGACACGCAGCGCACGCCCTGTTCGTTCTCTTCGCTATCCAGGGCGTAACCCTGCGCACGGGTTTCGGCCAGCGCCGCCAGCAGCGCCTCGCGGCTGGCAAGGGTCGCCGGGGTAAAGGTGGCGTAGTCGTACCCTTCCAGCAGGGTATTCAGCTCCGCCTCGCCGAGCCAGGCAATCAACACTTTCCCGATGGCGGTGGCATGCACCGGCAGGCGACGGCCAATGCGCGAATAGGCGATGGCCGCGAGTTTGCCTTCAATCTTCTCGATATAGACCCCTTCGCGCCCGTCCAGAATCCCCAGGTGGGTGGTCTGCCCGGTACGGTCGGACAACGCCTGCAGCCAGCTTTTCGCCTTCTGGCGGATGTCGATGGTGCTCACTACAAAATGACCGCGCTCGACCAGCTTCATGCCGGGGCGATATTTACCGTTCTCCGGGTTCTGATCGATATAGCCATGCAGTTGCAGGGTTTTGAGCAGCGAGTGAAGCGTGCTTTTACTCAGCCCCATCTGTTTGCTGATATCAGTGATCTTCAGTTCCGTGGCCTGCTCGTTAAAGAGGTCGAGGATCTTTAAGGCACGTTCAACAGATTGAATAATAGGCATAATCAGGCATCACTCGCGCTGGAATCAGGCAAAAAAAGTACCTGTTTTTCGCTGAAAAATCAATCGAATGGCGCCAAGGTAAAAGCAAAAGCCAACGTAAGTTGGCTTTTTATTATTTGCTCCCTCTCCCTGTGGGAGAGGGCCGGGGTGAGGGCATCAGACCGCAGAGGACAAACCTGAGATCACTCCCCCAGCGTCGCCACCATCACCGCCTTAATGGTGTGCATGCGGTTTTCCGCCTGATCAAACACGATACTCGCCGGGGATTCAAAGACCTCATCGGTCACTTCCATGCCGCCGTGCAGATCAAACTCCTTCGCCATCTGCTGGCCCAGGGTGGTCTGGTCATCGTGGAAGGCGGGCAGACAGTGCAGGAACTTGACGTTCGGGTTGCCGGTCAGCGCCATCATCTGGCTATTCACCTGATAACCGCGCAGCAGAGCAATCCGCTCCGCCCACTTCTCCTTCGGCTCGCCCATCGACACCCAGACGTCGGTATAGATAAAGTCGGCCCCTTTCACACCGGCTGCCACATCCTCGGTGAGGGTGATCTTACCGCCGTTCTTCTCGGCCAGGGCGCTGCACTCGGCTATCAGGCTCGCTTCCGGCCAGCAGGCTTGTGGCGCCACCAGGCGCAGATCCAGCCCCGTAAGCGCTGCCGCTTCGAGCATCGAGTTACCCATGTTATTACGTGCATCGCCGGTATAGACCAGCACCATCTCGTTAAACGCCTTGCCCGGCAGGTGCTCCTGCATGGTCAGCAGGTCTGCCAGCAGCTGCGTGGGATGAAACTCATTGGTCAGCCCATTCCACACCGGCACGCCGGCAAACTGCGCCAGGGTTTCGACCACTTCCTGGCCATGACCGCGATACTGAATGCCGTCGTACATGCGGCCCAGCACCCGCGCGGTGTCTTTAATTGACTCTTTATGCCCAATCTGGCTACCGCTTGGGCCGAGATAAGTGACGCGAGCGCCCTGGTCAAAAGCGGCAACTTCGAAAGAGCATCGGGTACGGGTTGAGTCTTTTTCGAAGATGAGCGCGATGTTTTTGCCAGTAAGCTTTTGTACTTCAGTCCCTTTTTTCTTGTCGGACTTCAGCTGCGCCGCCAGAGCGAGCAGCCCGGTAAGCTGGGCAGGGGTAAAGTCGAGCAATTTCAGGAAGTGTTTTTTAAACAGTTCAGACATTTTATCCTCACATGGCAGAGGCCACTTATTGAATTAAAATTCAATTTATCTATATGAATATTCATTTGCAACCCTGTTTCACAAATCTTTCGTCGAAAGGTGGAGGCAAACACATCCGTGTGTGAAAATAGAAGTACTGCCGCACTTTAAAGAGGATTGAGCCATGGCAAACCCGGAACTACTGGAAGAGCAACGCGAAGAGACGCGCCTGATTATTGAAGAGCTGCTGGAAGATGGCAGCGATCCGGATGCGCTGTACACCATTGAGCACCATTTCTCTGCGGATGATTTTGAAGCGCTGGAGAAGCTGGCGGTGGAGGCGTTCCGTCTGGGTTATGAAGTGACCGAGCCGGAAGAGCTGGAAGTGGAAGAGGGCGACACCGTCATCTGCTGCGATATCCTGAGCGAAGGCGCCCTGAAAGCTGAGCTGATCGACGCGCAGGTAGAACAGCTGATGGACCTGGCCGAGCGCTTTGAAGTGGAGTACGACGGCTGGGGCACCTACTTCGAAGATCCGAACGGCGAAGAGGGTGAAGAAGGCGACGACGAAGACTACGTCGACGAAGATGACGACGGCGTGCGTCACTAATAGCGTATTAGCGGCAGTGCACACTGCCGCTTTCAAGGTTCAAACATGGATTACCCGCAGATACTTGCTCCCGTTCTAGACTTCCTCCCGTGCCCCACCCCGCAAGCATGGATAGACAAAGCCCGCGACCCGGCCAACCTGCCGCTGTTGCTTACCGATCATATGGTGTGCGAACTGAAGGCCGCCCAGACCGCACTACTGCTGGTACGTAAATACGTCGCCGATGAAAGCGGTGCCGACGCGCTGTTGGCGTGGCTTAAGCCCTACGAAGCCTTCACCTTTCGCGACGGGCCGGAACCCGACTTTATCGCCCTGCATAAGCAGATAAGCAAAAGCGTGATGCCCAAAACCGACGACCCCTGGGGCCAGGCGCTTATCGACAGCATGGTGTTGTTAATTAAAGAAGAGCTGCACCATTTCTGGCAGGTGCGCGAGGCGATGGTCACGCGTAACATCCCGTACGTCAAAATCACCGCCAGCCGCTACGCCAAAGGGATGCTGAAAGCCGTGCGCACCCACGAGCCGCTGACGTTGATCGACAAATTAATCTGTGGGGCCTATATCGAGGCGCGCTCCTGCGAGCGCTTCGCCGCGTTGGCCCCCTTCCTCGACGACGACCTGCAGAAGTTTTACCTGTCTTTGCTGCGCTCTGAAGCGCGCCATTATCAGGACTATCTGCACCTTGCGCAGCAGGTGAGTGACGAAGACATCACTCCGCGCATTAAGCACTTTGGCGACGTCGAGGCTACGCTTATCACGTCTGCGGATAGCGAGTTCCGCTTTCATAGCGGCGTGCCGGTTTAATTGATAAGGACAAAGGATAATGAAAAAAGGGTTAGGTATTGCGGCAGCCGTCGTGCTGGGCATGGTAGTAGCGGGCTGGATCTTTCGCGACCAGCAGCCCACCACGGAACAGCAGCTCGACACCGCGCTGGGCAGCATGCCGGTGTGGCAGGTGATTAAAGAGCAGGACCCACAGTTCCGCAAAAAGGTGCAGGACGAGATGATCGCCCTGCAAAAGGCGGGCAAGAACGAGCAGCAGATTATCGACACCATCCAGCCGCAGATTTTGCATCTGCAGATGGCGCGCCTGCAAAACGCCCCGGACGCCAACGTGGTGGAGTATATGAAGATCAATATGGAGCAGACCGCCGCCATGCAGAAGGTGAGCGACGATAGCTGCTTCCGCTTCCTCTACCCGGAAGTGAAAGGGGGCGTGAACCCGATGCGCCTGCTGAGTAAAGAGCTGATGCAGCGCCGCATGGAAGCGGATGCCACCATGATGCGTGCTGCTTTCGGCCCGAACAAGCACACCGTGACCCCGGAAGAGGTAAAACGCGCCGAGACCGACGTGGTGCCGATTGTGCAGAAGCTGGCCGAGAAGTACGGCCAGGATTTCGAACTGCTGCAGGCGCCGAACAAGGCGGTGGGCAAAGAGAAAGTAAGCTGCGAGCTGGTGCAGGACCTGTGGAACAACGTGCTGACGCTGCCAGAGAAGAACGCCGCCGGGCTGATCCGCTATGCGGTGTCGGACCTGTAAGGGCGGTTACGCTGGTTTTTTCAACACTTAGCGCAGGTTTAGCGCGCCGCCGCTTGCATGGCGGCGCGTGACAGGTATAATCCACAACGTTTCCGCATCCCCTTCAGTGCCGAAGTGGCGAAATCGGTAGACGCAGTTGATTCAAAATCAACCGTAGAAATACGTGCCGGTTCGAGTCCGGCCTTCGGCACCAATCAAGAAAAACCTCTTAGAAACAAAGCGTTAGTTAAATAACTCTGCCTTTCTTGCCTGTGTTTTTTGCTTGAATAATGTCACCAACGATTGCCGCTGTGTTTGGTAGTGGCTTTTGGGATGTTATCACGCAGCGGCAGGTAATTTCCAGGCTCAACCCTGTACAAAACGTGAACGGTCAGCACTGACGGCTTAATTTCTTGTCGCTGGTCTATACGTTGCGCTTTTCCTTTGAAGCCGGAAGACGCCGCCAGCGTCTCAAATCCTTTTCCCATAACCCTTGTCAATGTGGCTCGCGCTTCGTGCGGCGCTCCATGATGCAACACGTCGAGATGACGTTGCAGCGAATAAACAGGCGTAATGTTGGGAAGACTAACCGGATCGGGAAAGAATCCGGCTCTGCCACGGTTTCAGCCACCGGATCACAACGGCTACCTGATAAGAAGCCATGACAAGGCGTCATCATTCCCATTAGGGGATCATACTTCTGCGGAAGTCGCTTCGCTCCGCCCCTCCTTATGTGCCCAACACGGCACGTAATTGTCACCTATTGCCTTCGGCACCATTTGGTAGGGTATTTTGGCACCTAGATATGTCACTGCGATTTTCTGTAGCCTGCCCTTATAGCCCCAGTGTGAGGGCTGATCTGGAGGTAATCATGGCGAAAAATGCAGCAGCAACCAAACGCAACAACCGTAAAATTCACGCTCGTAAGTTTCTGGCGACACCAGAGGGGAAAGCATGGCTCGAACGGAAGAAGGCAGAAGAGGCTGAGTTGAAAATGGTCACAGAGGTCAGGAAATTTATCTGAGTTGAGCTAATCATAAAGAAGTCGTTATAGTGGCGATAAATATCTACACCGTCTCTCCTCAGGCCTTTAAGACTAATAAAGAAACACGCCCAAAATAATGGGCGTGATTTTTTATATGGTTGCTGTTTTTTTAGCAACTCTAACTCTATTAAATTCGGTAATTTCTTCAACTACATAACTTATATGGTGGTTTGTATCATAGCTGATCCACTCAGTATTACCACCGAGTTTTTCTTTTTTACTACATGCCTTAATACATTCATCGCCCCAACTAAAGTCTGGCCCTAAGTAGTTGGGGGAATTGACGATGTTTTCAGCCAATTTGTGCAATTGTTTGTAACCATCCCCTTTCAATTTAGAGTAGCCACGAACAACAAAGTGTTTGTTTTCAATGGTGTATCGTATTTTTCCATTGGCATTAGGAGCTATAATATCGTCTTCGGCTTTAGGGTTTCTGATACCATAATCAGAGAAAACAAGAGGTAGCTTTGAATCATCAACGAATGATTTCCAAACGTTAATTTCGCGCCTTGTCACATAATCAGATGAATTCTCGTCCTTAACTGCTTTATTTATGAATGCGGGGAAGGAACCACCTGAAATAATAACGCATGAAAATTCATAATCGGATAAAATGTTTAAAACATGCTTGACGTGAGCGTTTAAGGATTCAATCGATTTGTTTGTAACATCATCAAAATCAAGCATTATCATGACTTCTTTGCTTGATAAGCCAAGCTCCTCCATGATTGTTTCAAGAGTCTCGGTGAAATAATCGACATCGTAAGAATCATCAATAATTGAAGATGAATCAATTCGAATGCAATAATTATTCCCATCAGGGATATTTAAATCTTTCAATGCTATTTGGTAATCTAAAATATCCCATCTATCGAATCCCACCACAGGGTGAATAATCGCGCCGCTTTTGGATAATTCTCTGTAAAGATAGCTCAGTACATGCTCACCAGTTTCAATATAACAGTCGGCTTTCCATTGCGTGATGTCAAAGAAAAAGGCGTTAGATTGGCATGAAGCTACAAGCTTTTTAGCCGTTCTTTGCAGATGATCTGTCAAAGGCTGTGTTGATTCCATGAGCCATTTTGGCTCTTTTTCTTTTCTTACTAAAATAGGAATCTCGAAAAAAGGTGCTATTTTTTCAGAGTATGCAGCCTTCAGATTTTTTAAAGCAGCGAATTCACCTGCTTTTGCTTTGAGAATAGGTACATATGTAGGGTACATAATAACTCTCCTGCGTTTAGTTATCGAAGGCCGGAACCAATAGTGCTTTTACTTCACCTTGACCAATCAGATCATTGAAAATTCTATAATTTCCGCTTTCACGCCGTATCCGACCTGCAATAATCGCAGGTGTAATTTTTAGCTCTCTTGAGAGGCTATCAATTGCCTCTTTAGATGGGGATGAATAAGCTTGGCTTCGCTTCCATGTCGACCTGGGTATAAATGCTTCTCTGGCAAGCCGATTTGCTTCTGACTCCTGTCTATCATCTGTGTTTGAGTCGATGTCATCTAAGAAAATCTCATTAGAATCAATATGTTTCCATATGTGGGCAACTTCATGTAACAAAGTAAACCAAAAGTTATCTAACCGATCATATCGTAAGCTCAAACCAATGATCGGCAACCCGTCAACGTCTTTTAGCGCTGCACCATCAATTCTTGTTCCCTTTAGACATGGCTCAATGACTATCGCAATGCCATGTTTTTCAAGGAACTCAATTGCTAATAAAGGGCCTTTTTCGAACCAACTTAATTGAGCAAGATCACGCATAAAGCTGGCTGATAAGACATCTGGATTAAAGACACCTAAGGAATTCTTGCGCTTACGTGCTTGTTGCACCACTCTGCTGACCCATGCAAACAGCGCATATTTTGTTGCAGGTGAATAAGCATCACCAGAAAGCGTCCGTTTGAATGAAACGCTGCTACTTGCCTGCCAACCCACTTGATCAATAAAGCTCTTTATAATTTCTTCGGTATTTTTCTTCGTTCTATCAACTATATCTGGAAGCCAACCTCTGTTTATCATTTCCTTAACTGGAAATTTAGACCAGTCAATGTGATCGTCAGAAGAGTGCTCATTGTCTGCATTCATCCCAACTAACGTATCTGTGGAAATGCCCAGCCCAATAGAAAGCGCTTTGATCATCGACACCGTCAAAGGTCTTTTACGGGCAAGGATTTCTGAGACCCTGCTTCTTGTTCCCAGATAGGGTACAAGATCAACCTGCTTTAGACCTTTCTCATGCATTCTGAAAAGAATGGCGTCAATAGGGTCAGGAGGTTCGATTGGATACTTGGAGTTCTCATATGCTTCAACAATAGTTATTAGCAACTCCAAGTCTTCATGCGCCTTGGAATGAATGGGGGGCATTTCCAGCATTAAAGAGTGAATCTTCTTTAAATACTCCTGATGCTGTTGCTCTGTTTTTATAACTTTGATATCCATTACATTACCTTTATTGAGGTAATAAGCACCAGTAACATGTTGAAATCAATGATAGTTTCAACAGCGATGTTGCTACCATCAACTTTGAATATGAAAGAGCGTCCATCAACACTGGAGGCGCTTGGAAACTGGTTCATAACATCATGGCCTGATTTCCAAACCACTGAATCTAACTCTGCTGCCCATGCATTGATCCAAACAATGCAGGCTGGTGTGGTTTTCTTGAACTCATCCAGATGATTTCTTCCGCACAATCTCATAATTTGTTCCTAATATGGGAACATCATAGTGTTCTCTGTTTGCTGTGTCAACTTGTTCCCAAAAATGGAACGCAAGAAATTTCAGTGGTTACATTTTACCCCGTTACAGTAATTATTTTCATGAATTCAATCAACAGAATAGCCATTTTAGCTTTTAGGGATTATAACGTCTTATAATGTTCGGTTAACTGCATCTTGATTTGGTCTGCGTTTGCCGCCATTGGCTGATATGCCAGCAGGGCCAACAAAGTCAAAACTTATGTTGTGCATTTTTTCATCGTTACCATTCCTCCCCAAGAGAAAACTCTTCTGATAGCGTGTCCGCAGTCTCTTGTGTGAACCCGATGTAAAATAGCGTTGAGGCAGGGTTTGCCTGGCCCAACAATTTTGTGATGTGTTCCAGTGGAGCACCGTTCTCAAACAATATACGGCCCTTGCTTTTGCGTGGTGTATGGCTTCCCACATCCTGAAAACCTGCACGGCGTCCGCATTTCCCGTACTCAGTCAACACCGCGTTGTGTGAAACTGGCAGGCCCTTCGACCTCAGATCGGACAGGCTGAATATGTAGTCACTGAATTTTGGGCGGTCTGCTGCTTCTTCCCGGCGAGCCTGGACGATAGAGCGCATAGCTGGGGTAATAGTTACCTTGTGAAGTTTCCCCGTCTTCTCTTGCTTGATAGACAGATGTGTTTTGCCCTCAGCGAACTGATCCCAGGTCAGCTTTACTGCATCACCGAAGCGGAGAGCGCTTTCAAATTGCATCGCCCAGAGGCAGCGAAACAGGTTCGTCTTTTTGTTCTTTGCTAACTCCGCGATGACTGCCTTCACCTCGTCCGCTGTCTTCAATGCCACCATCGAATTACCCATGCCCTTCTCCTTGCCGCCGGGCGGTTGCCAATCTCTTGATTGATAAATTTTTGATCAAAAACAATTAGATATAAAGTTCTTTAATTTATTAATAGCACAAAATGAACAAATGTTGAGAGCGGATTGTACGCCAAGTGATTGCAAGGCAGGTATGCCCCCGACCGCCGGGAGACTAACCAACATGGGTAGTGCCATAGCTTGGCAAGTAAGGAAATGTCCTTCGGTCCCTATGTCTGATCGGTTAGGCGGGGCTGATGGCCCCTTGCGGAAATGGCAGGATCTTTTGCAAATATCTTAGTGGCTGAGTTATCGAGTACCGCCCGAGTCCCGAGCATCACCCCAACGAAGTGAATAAACCTTGCCTGAACCTGCATAAATACTGCATATAAAGGTCGTCTGATGGTGATTGTAGTCTCATCTGTTTATTATCAATCACTTATAAAGTGGAGACTATAAGTCTTCACTTTCAGTGCTTCGCTCTCCTTCCTCCTGCACTGCTGCAATTCCCACAGCATGACGCCAGCGACTGGAGATATTCTCTAAACTTCCGACCTAGATCTTGACCTCTTCCCACAATTAAAACAGCATCAAACCTTCTAACCCCACCAATCCCTCCTACGCTTAACCAGAAGCCCGTAGCGGCATTATCTCCACACAACTGTGAACTGAAAGACCAATAATCCACGACATCCCACAGCGTTATACAGGTGGCTCACTGCGTCCAAAAATGGAAGTATTTTCAAAAGGTTGTGAAGAAAATTTATTTTTTCGGTATGGAAGGGTGGATCGGTGATTGTGTTTAGCCACACCATGAATGACAGATTTAACGCATCCAGCACTGGCGTGGCTTCGTTGTATATATCAAGATATAACGATCACGACACCCCACAGGCGAGCCAGTGACGCAAGGCTGGATTTACGGATAAATAAAAGCAATTAAACTGCATTTAACGGCTTTTATTGCCTTTAAAAATCCAATCAATCAGGGTGCTTATTGTTGAACCAACTACTGCACCACCTGTTTTTTCAGCCCCAGCTTTCAGAATGTTAATCACGGTATCGCCTACGCCCGGAGCCTGCTGTTGAAGTAAATTCAAACCACGAGGTGTTAACTTGGCGGCGGTGTCCATGTCGGTTGAAGAAATAATCTCCGTATAACCCATATCAGTGAGCGCCTGGAGCGTGTAGCACAACAGGTCAATCTGAGCTCTGTCTCCTCTGGGCTTCCAGCCGAAGTCTGAAAAGTCGAAATATGAGTAAAACGGATAGTCCGCAAACAGTTTCACCAGAATTCCGGTTGCCATCTCGTTAAAGCAGTCTTTACCTTGGACGAATTCCATATTGTTTCCTTTTGTTCACTGATTGAACGAGGTTACTTATTTACGGTTGAAAGTACCAGTAAGGAAATATGACGCTGTGCTATTAATCATTGGGTAAGAGGTAACTTCTGCCAGAGGGGAGGGGGTATGGTAATAGTGAACATAGGGGAGGTTCTGTATGATCTGCAATAAGAGCACATAAAACTTAGCAACGTCGAGATGAGCCATTACCTCCTGTCGAAGCTCTACGAACAGCATTTTAAGCTCCAGGAACATGCTGAAGAATAAAAAATCAAACCTGATAATGATGTCGGTACGGCACAGCCGAAGGACAAGAAAGAAGAGTTTCTGTCGAATATCCTGGCGCGCCTTAACGAGCTGTATGTCACTGATAACCTCACTGATAAAGACATGTTCAATTATGCCTTCGCGGTGCGAGACAAGCTGTCAGAAAACCAGGCGGTGATGACGCAGACTGCCAACAATACGCGTGAACAGGCGATGCTGGGCGATTTCCCGAAGGCGATTGATGATGCCGTGATGGACATCAACGACGCCCAGCAGGAGATGATGGTGCAATACCTCACTAATCCTGAGCTGGCGAAAGGCTTTGCCCGCGTGGTGTTTGATATGTTGAAAGGGTCTTGAATTTATGGAAATGCAGCTAAAATGCTTCCAGTATGTTCCAAAGAACATTTGATTTTTTATACTTTTTCAATCTTTGATGCAGGAAAAAATTTATGATAAATGATTACCTTTATGTATTTGAGTGTGACTATGGACATCGAATAAAAGAAAAGCAATTTATAAAGGATATTCTCAATTCCTTTGATAAAGATTATGCAACGATGGTTGGGGTTATGGTAAATAATAACCCATACTGTCTTTCATTTAATGTGGCTGTTAATTTGCAAAAAGATCCTATTCCATTTGAGAATTGGCTGAAAAATAAATACCCAGAGAAAATGAGGCGACATAATGTATTCACTAAAGATCTTATGCACTATAATATAGTGACGTTTTTAGATGAGGATATGGTAGATTTATTTATATCCGAGCAAGGGAATAGTCATCCCTTTTTATGGCCCGAAAGAGAACTGTTGGAGAAAAACCATCCACAATATGCCGGACTTCAGAAAAAACAGTCAAAAGTATTCATAAGTCATTCTTCAAGAGATAAGCCATTAATCGTCAACACTTTAAACTCTTATTTACAAGCTAATGAAATTGCGACCTGGTATGATAGTTTTGATATTGACTATGGCGATAATATATTGATTAAAGTTAATGAAGGTATTGAAAAATCTGATGTTGGTCTATTTGTGCTGACTGATAATTTCTTTGATAGCCGAAGTGGCTGGCCTGTAACGGAATTTTCAGCATTTTTTATGAGTTTAATGAATACTAAGAAAAAAATCCTTATGATCGATGCTGGTGTTACAGAAGGGAAAATAATGGATATTATGAAAGCTTATCGCTATATCCAGTGGGAGGGGGGGAGGGCTCTTCCGGAAATTGCGAATGCAATAAATAAAATGCTTGCCAAATAATAGCAATGTTTGAAGCTAATATGGATGCAATATCCTCAGAAGTGACCGCTTAGGCGGTCACCCGACTAAGTAATTGCGCAATTTAATCCAATCTCATAAAATTAATTGTGATGTCATTAATTTTTTAAGAGTTAATGTTTAAGATCATATTGTATTAGTTTTGTTTGCGCTTGATAAATATATTTTTATCTTGTTTTATGTGTTAACCCATTTTTATGGTGAGGGAAATTTGACTGGTAGTCGAATATTTCCATGCGCCTTATTCAACACTCCATTTAACCACTTCTCATTCCGCTCCGGCCGTTTATCCTGCGTACCCCACAGCGCCAATATGTCCAATCCAGGCACAGCCTCCACCAACCTCCTTAACCCCACCTCATCCATATCCGTAAATCGCCTTCCATCTACCTCCCGTTCCCCATCCCCATACTTAAACGACACATACCACACCCCCCCAGGCTTAAGCGCATCCGCAAGTCTCCGCATCACCCCCGGCAACTCCACAGCCGGAACATGCAGCAGAGAAGCACAGCACCAAATCCCGTCAAACTCTTCCTTCCAGGCCACATTCGCAAACGTCATCAACTGAACCGGCAATCCGGTATGCGCACGCGCCATCTCAACCAGGGCAGATGAGGCATCAAAGGCTTCTACCTGGTAGCCCATTTCCATAAACGCTTTGGCATCACGCCCTGAGCCACACCCGGCATCCAGCACCCGCGCACCGGGCGCAAGAGAGCGGGTAAAGGTTTCGTAGAGTGAAGACATATCAACATTCACCGTGCCGTCGAAAAATGTCTGTGCGTTGTTCTGGTAGTAATTAAGCGTCATTAGAATGTGGCCTCGCCTTCGGCGTTGGGTTCCCAGATATGGAAGAGCATTACTTTGGCAGCATTCCAGTTCTTTTCAAGAAAGTCTTTTCGCACGGCGGGATGACGCCCTGTTTGTTGGACGATCGTCTCATGCAGGGGAAGTTTGCTCTGAATAAAATACTCGTTGCGCCGGTTTAATCTTTCCAGAAGTTTAATCCCCGGCAGATGCGCGAACTTGCCTGCGGCACCACGGTTACAGCATTTGCAGGCGAGCACCAGGTTCCAGACGCCATTGATATTGGCGACCCCCTCACGGGCGGCCCAGGGGATAAAGTGGTCAACGTCTGCCAGTTCGGCATCGCCGGGAATCAGGCTGATTGGCCTGTAACAGTAAAAACAGCGGCCTTTCTGGTAACCATTCAGGCTGTCGCGGCAGCTGGTGATATCAACGCGTCGCGCATTCACTTTGGCAAACAGCATCTGATTACTTTCATCGAATTCGACACCAACCAGATTACGTGACACGCCCATCGCCCAGGCTTGCTCCACCAGATTCCAGCGCGCCGTCGTTTCAAAGGCCAGGTTTTGATATTGCTGGCGTTCACCCAGCAAGTAGAAATTATCCGTTAGCCGTATGCCTTTATGCGTTTTGCGCTCATCGATGAAAAAGCGTTTGTCGATCTCGGCGGCATTAACATTATGGAAGGCGTCCAGTACCACGCCGAACCCACGGCGAACGGTGCTGTCAATCAACTGGCTCTGCGAGACCTCACCCTGATTAAAGCCAACGCAGGTATCCAGATACTGGCTTTTGCTGGATGTAATTTGCTTCGGGGCGTGCTTCAGGTGCTCGCAAAGATGGCGGCTGAAGGGGACAGCGAGTTCATCCAGGGTGATTAGGTCGCTGCCTGTTTTATCCACTTCATAGAGCGCATGCGCAAGCGCAAACTTGTAGGATGCGACGTTCCTTCCAAAGAGAATCACCCCGCGCCAGTAGTTCTCCAGCGTAGGATCGGCCTGGTAAAATTCCATCGATAAGGGTCCTGTTACGTGGGTAAGGTTGTGGGCAACCGAAACCTGTAACGGGATCACATAACAAATTGTGGATGATGTAAATCGTAAATTGATAGATGTGGTGAATTCTTGATGGGGGGTATTGAAGCTTGAATTTCATACTTCAGCCCGACGCAAAAGATGGTGAAGTCGATTGTCCCGGGCATTTCCATTCATCACCCTGGCGATACCGTTATCTCTCAAACCCCTTTTCCCTTGCTTCTGCACAATTGCACCGCTGGCTGCGATTATTCCGAAAGGTTTTATTAGGCGTATAAACAGTGCGGTGATAATTTAATTGCGCCCAGCAATTATCTTTTCTGCAAAAATGTCCAATAGCGTCGAAATAGATAACGCATTCCCCGAAGTGCTGTCGAAAAATGAAGGTTAAATCACGCCGAATTACGCCTGAGTGCCATTTTACCGTGTAGACTTGGCATAACTAATGTTGTTAAATGGAAACAAATAAGATGCAGATGAATGTTAATAACGAGATAAAAAGCTATACAGTGACGCATGAACAGAAAGCGCAGTAAAGAAAATGAAAATTAACTGTTCAATATGGTGATAATATGAAAGTTCTGCAAAGCCAGGAATTTTTCTTATCAGATAGGCATGCCTTCTGCCTGTTTATGCTGGGAAAGCAAAACATGGAGGAAGTACATGGACATGATTTTGATGAGATTGTCATTGTAAGCGAAGGAAGTGGTTTCCATATTATTAATGGCAGCGTCGAATTTATCTATAAAGGTGATTTCTTTTTTGTATCAGTGAACGATACCCACAGTTACCTTTCTACCAATAATTTGTCAGTGATTAACGTATTAATTCATAAGGAACGCAGCTTTTTCTTTCTGGCAAATATCGCTAAGTTGATCGACATTCTTAAAGAGAACAACAGTCTGAGATGCACCTACGATACTTCATTATCGGAAGAGGAACTGGATAAAATCCTTGGTTTTACGCAAATCATAAACCAGCTCCAGGATGATGAATTTGATGAGCTTTACTTCTCTACGGCAGAGACTGCCATACTGGGCATCCTTGACACCTTGTGCCGCCGGGCGCGGAAAAAAACCTTGCGGCAGCAGGCCGAAGCCTGTGGGCGAAAATATTTGATCAATGCCCTGAAGCACAACTATTTACGGCATATCAACTGGGAAGGGCTATGTGATGAAAGTCGGATGACGAAACGGACCATGTTCCGCTTCGTCAAGGATGTTACCGGCTATACCCCCGCAAAGTTTCAGCTGCTTTTTCGCTTATTGAAAGCTCAGGAGCTTTTACGCACCACAGATAAAACGATTAATGAAGTGGCAATAAATTGCGGTTTTATGAATACCGTAAGATTCACGGAGACCTACAAAAGGCAATTCCGCTATACGCCCTCTCAGGAGCGGAAATTGGTGCGCTAATCCAGTAAGGATAAATTACATTTATCAGGCATCGCTTTTTCCATTGTAGGGGAGGGAGGTATTGGCAAAAAGGTAGTGAAGAAATAAGACAGGAGCCCAATTTATTCAGTGGGCCTGTTATTTATGTGGTTGACGTAGAATTTCCTCTGATAAAACAAATAAACCCTACACAGGATAAATATTATGTCAATGAATAAAACTGCCAACCCCTGGTATATAGGGGTGGTGTCAGGGATGGCATCTTATATTGATTCCGCTGCCATTATATCTAATGGCACTGCACTGGTTATCTATCAAAAAACGATTGGTACAACCTCAACCGAGATAGGTATTCTCTCGGGGTTGCTCACATTATGTATTGCCCTCGGCGCGTTTACGGGGGGGCGGTTGGGCGATCGAGTAGGCCGTCGTAAAGTGTTTATTATTACCATGGCGATGATCATAGTCGGAACACTGTTGTTAGCGTTCGGGCTGTCATTTATCACCTTGTTGGTGGGCACGCTACTCATTGGTTTGGCAACAGGCGCAGATTTGCCGGTTTCACTGGCCACTATCTCTGAAGCGGCATCCGACAAAAACCGCGGCAAAATTATCGCCTTCTCCAATTTACTCTGGACCGTCGGGATCGGCGTCACCATGGGCATTGGCGCGGTTGTTGGGGAATGGGGCCGGGTCGGCGCGCAAATCATGTATATGCATGTTGGCCTGGTCGCGCTGATATTGCTTATTCTGCGTTGGTTTATTCCAGAATCCCCTCTGTGGCTTGTTGCACGCGATGAACTGCGTCGCGGCGTTGCTACCGTGCGGGCTCAAAAATCATCCTTTAAAGATCTCCTGCAGGGGAAATACCTCTGGCCATTTTTGACCCTATGCGTTTTCTACACTTTCACCAATCTTGCAGCTAATACCGGCGGGCAATTCGGCACCTATGTCGCCGTGAATGTGGTGGGCATCTCTGTCAGTACTAACTCGCTATGGAATTTGCTGATCATGCCCGTAGGCATGGCATCCGGCATTCTGTTTATGCGCATTGTTGATACCTCAAAACGTATGCCGTTCTTTATTCTGGGCGCGGTAATGCTAACGGGCGGCTATGCGCTACCGATGCTTTTCAACTTTGCTCCTGCGGCCTGGTTCGGCTGCATGTTTTTGACCAATATGGGCAATGGCCTGGCGTTTGAAGGCATCATGAAAGTCTGGTCCCAGGAGTCCTTTCCGACCATGTTGCGCTCGACCGCTCAGGGGATCATTGTTGCCGTCGCACGACTCTCCTGCGGTGTGCTCGCCTTTATCACTCCCGTACTTCTCGATGCCGGCCCGATGGTGCTCTACGCCATGCTCACCTCTACGGTAGGAGTCGGCCTGTTTCTGGCCTGGCTCTGCTTTCGCGGCAAACAACGCAATGAATTTGACGCCGAAGCCAACATGGTGGCGTCCAGTAATGACGATCCAAAGCTGAACAACCGATTTGTAGGTGAAAATTAACAGGAGCATTAACATGTTAGCAATTCAAAACGTCACGCTAAACTATGCGTCCGCACTGTACGGCGTCGAGTCCATGCCGGTTGTTGGCTGGGTCATTAGCAGCGATAAAAAGGGTGTCGAACAGACTCACTGGCAATTACAGGTCAGCGCTGATGCGGCATTTACATCCCTTATTTTCGACAGCGGAACCGTTGCCAGCGATACATCGCAAAATATTACGCTGAGTGGAATCGAACTCGATCATTCAACACGTTATTACGTCAGAGTAAAAATCAGCGATAACCATGGTCAACACAGCGACTGGAGCGATGCTGCACACTTTATAAGTGGCCTGCCTGCGGCGAAATGGCAGGCGGAATTTATTAGCGCTGAGAGGCCAGAGGAGCAAGCCTCTTCAAAAGGCTCATTGCTCAGAAACACTTTTGCGATTACGGATGCTGATGAAGTCGCCTCGGTTATCGTTCACGCCAGTGCCCTGGGCCTCTACAAACTCTATGTGAATGGCCAGAAAGTGGGGGAGGATGAGCTCGCCCCCGGCTGGACCAGCTATCACCACCACCTCCTTTACCAGACCTATGATTTAACCGATCTTGTCTGCGCAGGTGATAATGCTATTGCCGCGAGCATCGGTGCGGGCTGGTACAAAGGCGATATGAGCTTTAATCGCTATCGTAATTATTATGGCGAACGTACCGCCTTTATCTGCCAGATCGTGGTCAATTATCAAGACGGACGGCAGGTGCTTTACGGCACAGATACGGCATGGCGTGGTGCGGACTCCCCGGTACTTTTTTCTGAAATCTACGACGGCGAAATCTACGACGCGCGGCTGGAAATGCCGGGATGGAACCGCGTGGATTGCGACCTTTCCTCCTGGCGTGATGTAACCGTTATTCCGGCAGACAAAAAGGTTTTACGCGCGCAGGGGGCCAGTACGGTTCAGGCCATCGAAACGCTCACTCCGCGGGCGCTCATTACCACGCCGCAGGGCGAGCGGGTTATCGATTTTGGTCAGAACCTCACGGGCTGGGTCGCGTTTCGCGTTAGCGGTAAGGCGGGAGACAAAGTCATCTTGCGCCATTTTGAGGTGCTGGATGCCGACGGAAATGTCTATCTCGCAAACCTTCGCTCTGCGAAGCAGCGTGTCGAATACATTCTCCGTGGCGATGAAACGGAGACTTACCATCCTAACTTTACTTTCCAGGGTTTCCGCTACGTTAGCGTAGAGGCATGGCCCGGCGAAATCGTCCTGGACGATATTAAGGCGGTGGTGGTGCATTCACAGATGGAGCGCACCGGGGAATTCTTCTGCTCAAATCCGGACCTCAATCAACTCCATCACAATATCCTGTGGGGGCTTAAAGGAAACTTTGTCGATGTACCGACAGACTGTCCGCAGCGGGACGAGAGACTGGGCTGGACTGGGGATGCGCAAATCTTCTGCCGTACCGCGAGCTATCTCATGCAGACGCGAAATTTCTTCGCCAAATGGCTAACGGATTTGCACTATGACCAGACCCCGGAAGGGGGGGTACCACATGTGGTACCAGACATTCTCACCGATCGTTGCGATAACGACCGTTTTCTCTCGGATGGTTGCACCCACTCTGCGGCGGCGTGGGCAGATGCGGCAGTGATCAATCCCTGGACGTTGTATCTGATGTATGGCGACAAAGAGACGCTGCGTAACCAGTACTCCAGCATGAAAGCGTGGATTGATTTTATGCGTGCCCATGCCGTGGACAATAAGTGGTCTTATAAGCTGCAGTTTGGCGATTGGGTGGCGCTGGATGCCAAAGAGGGCAGTTATTTTGGTGCCACGCCCAACGATTTAACCTGCATGGCCTATTACAGTTGGTCGACGCTGCTCTTTGCCAAAGCGGCAAAAGTGCTGGGGCACGAGGACGATTACGAAACCTACTTCGCGCTGCACCGCGATATTGTAAACAGTTTCCAGCAGGAGTTCTTTACCCCCACCGGGCGGTTAGCGGCCCGGACGCAAACTGCGCACATTCTGGCGTTGCATTTTGATCTGGTACCGGAGCAGTTCCGTGAGCGCACCGTCAATACCCTGGTGGAGTTGCTGGCTGAACAGGATGGGCATCTGGTGACTGGTTTCGTCGGCACCCCCTATTTCTGCCATGCCCTGAGCAACAATGGTCGTGCAAAAGAGGCCTGGCAACTGCTGTTGAAGGACGATTTCCCGTCCTGGCTGTATCAGGTCAAAGCGGGGGCCACAACCATCTGGGAGCACTGGGATGGTATTAAGCCAGATGGAACCATGTGGAGTCCGGATATGAACTCATTCAACCACTATGCCTATGGTGCGATTGGTGAGTGGTTATATCGCGCCGTGGCAGGGATTGATGTTGATGAGGCAGAGCCCGGCTTTAAACATACGCGCATTCAGCCGGTGATCGGCGGCGATCTTGAGTGGGTGAATGCCCGCTACCGTTCTGGTTATGGTGATATTGCTGTTAACTGGCAGGTTGAGGCTTCGGGGGATCAACAGCAGCATGTGGTCTTAAGTGTTATTGTGCCACATAACACCCATGCAACCGTTATTCTGCCAGCGGAAAGTCATATTGTTGATGCAGATAATATCGCCTTCACACTCCGGGATAATACCTGTCAAGCCAATATTGGATCGGGTAAATATCGTTTTGAGTATCGCTTTTAATAACGTCTAAGTCGTTACGTTATCAATAACTCCGGAATATCAGATGCGTTAATGCGGGTCTGATATTTTGGGCGTACTTACGCCATAAAAAAGAAAATACCTTTTACCCTACGTAATGGACAATATAATGAAAAAGACACTTATCGCCCTCTCATTAGGGATGGCACTGGCTGCGCCTGCGGCCTGGGCGCAAACAACGACGCTGGAGCAGCGTATGCAGCTCCTTGAACAACGTTTACTGGCAGCCGAAACGCGGGCGCAGAAGGCGGAAAGTGAGATACGCCAGTTAAAACAGACGCAGCAACCTGTTTCGCAAGCGGCGCCGCCAGACACCCCCGCTATAGCCGTTGTCAGTGCGACGCCTTCAGAAGAGAGCAGAAATAATGTGGCGGCCCCCACGTTGAAACTCAGCGGATTCGGCGATCTGAAACTCTATGGCGATGTCGAATTTAATATGGATGCCGAAAGTCGCAAAGGCTCGCTAATTAGTGACAGGGATAATGATAATGAAAAATGGGATATTAATGGTCGTATTTTACTGGGCATCGATGGTTATCGAAATCTGAATAACGGCCATTTTGCCGGATTTACTGCCCAACCGCTGGCCGATATGACCGGTTCGATGAATCTGGATGACGCTGCCTTTTTCTTCGGTAGAGAAAATGACTGGAAAATTAAAATCGGTCGATTTGAAGCCTTTGATATGTTCCCGCTCAATCAGGATACCTTCGTCGAGCACTCGGGCGATACGGCGAGCGATCTTTATGATGATGGCCACGGTTATATCTACATGATGAAAGAGGCTCGTGGACGTTCGGATTCCGGCGGTAACTTCCTGCTCAGTAAACAACTGGATAACTGGTATTTCGAACTGAACACACTGATAGAAAATGGCAGTTCGCTCTTTGTTGATTCGACCTATCATGGTCGGGAACTGGTCAATGACAAAAACGTGGTGTATTTACGTCCGGTGATCTCCTGGACCCAGGATGCCTTAAGTCTCTCTGCGGCTATGGAGTCCAATGTCGTCAATAACGCTTACGGATATTACGATCAGCAGGGCAAGTGGGTCGATCAATCTCAGCGTACCGGCTATGGCGCGGTCATGACATGGAACGGGCTTAAAAATGACCCTGAAAATGGTGTCGTCCTGAACCTGAGTACCGCCTACCTGGATGCGTCGGGCGAGAAAGATTTTTCTACTGGGATCAATGCGCTCTGGAAACGCTTTGAGCTCGGTTATATCTACGCTCACAATAAAATTGAACAGTTCGATCAAAACTCGCTGGTCGGCTGTGAAGATGATTGCTGGATATCGGATACGGGCACGTATGATATTCACACTCTTCATGCCTCTTATCAGATACCCAATATTATGGATATGAAGAATTTCAACATCTATTTGGGTACTTACTGGTCATGGCTGAATGAGAAGGGTGGGAACGAGGAGGCTCAGGACCGGTACGGCGCGCGCGTTCGCTTTAAATATTTCTTCTGACTGACTGGCCGTCTTCTCACACAAGAGCCTGTTACAGGCTCTTGTGTGATGCTTCCGTAAAATTAGTGCTTAGTGAAGGCAATACAGGACAACCAATAGGGGGCCGTTGATTTTGATTATCGCCGCGTGAGGGTATAAATCCCGGGTGCGGAATGCGTTACATCATCGCGATGCTGCCTACAAAACATGGTTAATTAACAGGTGCGGCGCAATAACAAAAAAGGCGCCATCAGCGCCTTATTCACAACCCGCATTCAGAGCCTCAGCGGCCTTTCCCCGCAATCACTCCAATAAACTCCACCACCTGCTTCTGCTTGCGTTTCGACAGCTTGCACGCCTCGCGCACCGCCAGTTCGAACTCCGACATCTCTTCCCGCGCCGTCAGCACAATGCAGCCCTGCATCACTTTCGCATCCACTTTGGTGCCAGTACCAAACCCGGCCTCTTCAAGCCAATGGCCCTTTATCGTCAGCGCCGGCAGGTGCAGATGATCGGGGTAACGACTCGCATAGCCCACGGTAAAATGGCGGCTCACTGCATCAAACACTTCTGGATCAAAACAATCTGCAATACAATCTGGCTTAGTCATGATTACTATTCCCTTAAATAGTGATTGTGATTAGCGGTGCGGGTATGTTGGCGCATATCCGCATCGCGAAAATAACAACACCTGTAAATCTACCCAGTAAAGAAAATAAAATCCACCTGAATATAAAACGTAATAAGCGTCATTAAGAAAGGTTTCAGAATAATTATTTTTTGATGAGGTAATATATTTAATTAATAAATCACTGTGCCACGTGTGATATATTTCTTATATTCTCTCACCGCTCACAGGCCAATAAAATCATGCTCCACGCCCTAAACCATCTCACCCTCGCCGTCAGCCATCTCCCCACCAGCATCGCCTTCTGGCGCGATCTTCTCGGCCTGCGCCTGCATGCCGAATGGGATACCGGGGCGTACCTCACCTGCGGGGATCTCTGGCTCTGCCTCTCTTACGATGACGCGCGCCAGTATGTTCCGCCGCAGAACAGCGACTATACCCACTATGCCTTCTCCGTCGCGCCGGAGCACTTCGACACGCTGGTACAAATGCTTACCGCTGCCAACGTCACCGTCTGGAGAGACAACAAAAGCGAAGGGGCGTCGTTCTATTTTCTTGACCCGGACGGGCACAAGCTGGAACTGCACGTCGGCGATCTCGCCGCGCGGCTGGCGGCGTGTCGGGAGAAACCCTATGCGGGCATGGTCTTTACTGCAGACGACAACTAACGCGAGCTGGAGGCACGCACCTTCAGCCTGCCTGCCAGCGTCACGTGGGTGGCGGCATCTTCCTGATTACACAAATACTCCACCGCCAGTCGCCCCAGTTCGCTGTAGGGCAGCTGGACGCTGGTGAGGGGCGGGGACATCTGCTCGGAAATCTTCTGATCGTCGTAGCCTGCCAGCAGGATATCGTCCGGGATCTTCACCCCGGCGCCTGCCAGGGCCTGATAACAGCCAATCGCCAGCCAGTCGCTGGCGCAAAAGATGGCGTCCGGACGTTCTTCCTGCCCAAGTAACGACGCGGTAGCGGTAAACGACTCGCTAAACTGCCAGTTGGTCTGGCGCACCAGGCGCTCATCGCACGCTAACCCGGCCTGCTGTAAGGCTGCCTGATACCCCGCCAGACGCTGGCGCGACGCCTCCATCCAGCTCTCACCGGTAATGTGGGCAATGCGCGTTGCGCCGCAGGCGATCAGGTGTTTGGTGATCTGAAAGGCGTTGGCATAGTCATCCGGAATAAACGAGGGCAGCAGCGGCGAGCCAGGATCGCGCTGGTTCAGCAACACCAGCGGAATGCGCGAGCACGCCTCAAACGCCGCCATATCCACCAGCGTCGTCACCGGGGAGGCGAGGATCACCCCCACGCAGTTGCGCTTCTCCAGCTGGCGGATAATGTTCAGCGCCAGCTCCACGTCGTCGCCGTAGTCATACACGGTGAGCAGCGCTTCGTTGCGCCACGCCGCTTCCCGCGCCTGGCTGATGGCATCGATAAAGGGATCGTAACTCTGCAGGGAGCTAACCAGCAGGGCGATCTCTTCCTGGTTGCGCGGAGCATGGATGGCGGGCAGGCGGTCGTAACCCAGTTCGGTCGCCACGCCAATCACCCGCTGGCGGGTCTCGTCGCTAAGCTTAATGTTGCGAGACTGGTTAAGCACCAGCGATACCGTCGCCTGCGACACCCCGGCCGCCCGCGCAATATCGTTCATCGTGACTTTATTTTTCCGCTTCATCCGTTCTCTCCCTCTCCCGACACCGCATCATACCCTACCTGCCCACCTTAGCGCTGTCGATCACGTTTCTTCCTGATGCCGCAACGATCTTTGTGATTGCCGTCGCTTTTTTACGCATGGCGATTTGCTCATTTATGCTGCTACTAATATTTATTAGCTAAATATTATCAGTAAGAGGAACAGCGATGAAACAGCAATGGAGCAAGGAACAGGCGCAGGCGTGGTATCAGCAGCAGGGATGGCTGTGTGGGTTTAACTACCTCCCTTCTACGGCGGTGAACTGGACCGATATCTGGCAGGAAGAGACCTTCGACCCGGAGACCATCGACCGGGAGCTGGGCTGGGCAGGGGAGGCGGGCTTTAACACGCTGCGTATCAATCTGCCGTTTATCGTCTGGGAGCACGATCGCGACGGGCTGATGGCGCGTATCGACCGTTTTCTGACGATCGCCGCTCGTCGTGGCTTTAGCACCATGCTTACGCTAATGGACGACTGCGGCTTCTCGGGGGATGAGCCCTATCTGGGGCCGCAAAAAGCGCCGGTGCCGGGTAAGCACAACAGCCAGGCGGCGGCAAGCCCCGGCCGGGATAAAGTCTGCGATCGCGACTGTTGGCCGCAGATTGAGCGCTATATCCGCGATGTTGTTCGCCAGTTCCGCGACGATAAGCGCGTGCTGCTGTGGGATCTCTACAACGAGCCGGGTAACCGGGGCATCTTCGCCACCGGCACCGAAGAGGTGTTATACGACGAAAAACTGGAAACCTGCGCCCATGAGTTGATGAAGCTGGCGTTCCAGTGGGTGCGGGAAGAGGATCCCGTCCAGCCGCTGACCGTCTGCGCCTGGCGTCTGCCGGCGGAAGAGGCGGGGGAGACCTTCTATCAACACCCACTGGATCAAACTGCGCTGGCTCTGTCGGACGTGGTGAGTTATCACGCCTACACGAACACCGCCCGCATGACGGCCATTATCCAGCAGTTGCAGACGCTGGGTCGCCCGATCTTCTGTACCGAATGGCTGGCCCGGCACGTGGGCGGCACCATCGAAGAGCAGCTACCGCTCATGTACATGGCGAAGGTTGCCCCGTATCAGTGGGGGCTGGTGCGCGGCAAGACCCAGACCTGGCTGCCGTGGCCGGTGGTGATGACCAGCTCCAACGACTACTGTCGCCTGTGGTTCCACGATGTGTTCGAAGAGAACGGCATTCCCTTCTCCCGCACGGAAATCGCCCTGATCCAAAAGCTCCGTCACATTGCCCCGCAGCCGCGGGCATAAAAATAACGACCCGGCGCTGCGGCGCCGGGCAGCAAGGTACGCACTATGGCAACGACAATGAAAATACCGTCTCGCGAGTTGTGGTCTTATTTTGGCTATGGTTTAGGTCAGTGTTTTAGTTTTGGTTTAGTGGGTTCATTTATTAACTACTTTTATACCGACGTGCTGGGGATCTCGGCCCTGGCGGCCAGTACCATCTTCTTAATTGCCCGCGCGTGGGATGCGGTTCACGATCCGCTGTTTGCCAGCATCATGGACACCATTCACACCCGGTTCGGTAAGTTTCGTCACTTTTTACTGCTTGCCCCGCTGTTGATCACCGGCGTCACGCTACTGTCGTTCTATAAAATCGAAGCGGACATGACCACCAAAATCCTCTACGCCGGGGTGACCTACATCCTGTGGGGAACGTTGTATGCCATCTCCGATATCCCGTTCTGGTCGATGTCGTCGGTGATGACTAACGACTCTGGTCAGCGTACCCGCGCGGTCACGGCGGCGATGCTGGGCGTTAACGCCGGTATCGCCTGCGCCAATATCTTCTTCCCGAAGCTGACGGCCTTCTTCGCCCAGTACAGCAATGACAAAGGCTACTTTATGGCGGCGCTGGTGATGATGCTGGTGGGCCTGCCGCTGATGCTGAACGGCTTTATGCAGATTAAAGAGCGCGTGCCGCCCAGCCCGGAAAAGGTGACGATGCGCGACACCTTCCACAACCTGCGCCAGAATAAGCCGCTGTTTATTATCCTACTGTCGTTCTTCTTCTGCGTGTTTCACAACGTTGCCAATGGCATCTACATCTACTTCTTCATCTACAACATGGGCGACGGCGGCCTGCAGATGGCGATAGGCGTGATGGGGATCGTGGCGGCGGTGGTGTGCCTGGTCGCCCCGATGCTGACCCGCAAAATGCAGAAACGGAGGCTGTTTATGATCCTCTGCGGGCTGGATATCGCGGTGCGCATAGTGATGTGGTTTGCGGGTTATCACTACACGGCGCTGCTCTTTATCCTGCTGGGCCTGAGCACGCTGTTCGTGATGATGAGCAATATCCTCACCTCGTCGATGATTGCCGATACCATCGAGTACGCCGAGTACCACACCAACAAGCGCTGCGCGGCCATCACCTTCTCCGGGCAGACCTTCACCGGCAAGATGTCGGTAGCGGTGGGGGGCGGGCTGATTGGCGTGTTCCTGACCATCATCGGCTATGTGCCGCAGGCGCAGGCCCAGAGCGACAGCGTGCTCACCGGGCTGTTCTTCGGTATCTGTCTGCTGCCCGCCATCGGCTCGCTGATCCGCCTGGCGGTCATGTCGCGCTTCACCTTTACGGAAGAGAAGCACGCGGAGATCTGCCGCCTGCTGGCGGAGCGCCGCAACCTAAGCGACAAGGGGCCGCTGGAGACGCCAGCGCCGGCCAACTGATCTCACCCGACGCCTGCCCTGCGGGCGTCCTTTTCCCCCTGTTTCACTATATGAAACATTTTTTCCGCCCCTTCTTTGATGCTCTTCACGCTCCCGCACCCGCCGCTCGCCAGCCTCTCTGCTTTCTCTACACTCAGCCCATTCATAACAAACACAACACACACCTTGCCTGACACCGGGAGGTTACATGGCTAACACCGATTCTGAATACGCGGGTGGTTACGCGTCTGCCGGGCCGCACGCACCCGCCCAGAGCAGAACCAAAATGATGCTCTCGGCGGGCATTGGGCATTTTATTGAGTGGTTCGACTTCGGCCTTTACGGCACCCTGGCGGCGATTATAGCCAGCAACTTCTTCGCCAGCGGCGATCCGGTTATCGCTCTGCTGAAATCCTTCGCCGTTTTTGGCTCCGGCTTTCTGATGCGTCCGCTCGGCGGGCTCTTCTTTGGCTCGATGGGCGACCGGCTCGGGCGGCGTAAGGTGCTGGTGACGGTGATCGTCATTACCTCATGCTCGACCTTTGTAATGGGCATTTTGCCCACCTGGCATCAGGTCGGTATGCTCGCCCCGGTGCTGCTGGTGCTCACCCGCCTGGTGCAGGGCTTTGCCGCCGGGGGCGAAAGCTCCGGCGTCATCACTTACCTGGCAGAGAGCGCCAAACCCAATCGTCGCGCCACGCTTACCTGCTGGAGCGAAAACTTCAGCTTTATGGCCTTTGTCTGCGGCTCGGGGCTGGTGCTGATCCTCACCCACACCCTGGGCGAAACGGCCATGAACGAGTGGGGCTGGCGCATTCCGTTTCTGCTGGCCGCGCCGCTGGGGTTAGGCGGGCTCTATATGCGCCGCAATATGGCCGACTCGGCGGAGTTTCATAAGCTCAAGGCCACCGGCAAGCTGGAAAAAGCGCCCCTGCGTAAATCGCTCTCGACCTCCTCGCGCGCCTTGCTCTTCTGCACCGGCTTCGTGGTGGTGAAAGCGGTCAGCAGTTGGGTGCTGCAATCCTTTATGCCGGGCTATCTCTCCACCCATTTGCACTACAGCAAAACCGACGCCTACCTCATCACCACGCTGGGGTTGCTTAGCGTGGCGGTCTGTATGCCGATTACCGGCTATCTGTCGGATCTCTGGGGGCGGCGGCCGATGATGTTACTGGGCTGCGGCGGCTTTATTTTGCTCACATGGCCGGCGATGCTGGTGATGAGCCAGGGCTCGGTGGGCACCTCCATTGCCGCTATGAGCATGCTGGGTGTCTTTGTCGCCATGTTTAACGGCGGCTGCGGCGCGGCAATGGTCGAACTCTTCCCCACCGCCATTCGCTACGGCAGCATCGCCATCGCCTACAACCTCACCGTGGCGGTGTTCGGCGGGGTTACGCCGCTGGCCTCCGCCAGTCTGATCTCGTTAACCGGCGATCCACTCTCACCCGCGTGGTATGTGATGTTCGCCGCGCTGATCTCCTTTATTGCCGTGTGGCTGGCGAAAGAGACTGCCGGCAAAGTGCTGGATTAACCTCACCCGGAGTTGTCATGAAGATCCAAAATGTTGAATGTTTTCCACTGAAGATCACCCCCGCGCAGGCCTATCTGGGGGGCAGCGCCGAGGGGCACGCCAGCGATTACTACTATCGCCCGGAGTACCGCTGCGTCTACTCGCGCAAAATGGAGACCTGTCTGGTCAAAATCACCACCGAAGAGGGCTGCGTCGGCTGGGGCGAGGCGCTGGCGCCGGTGGTGCCGCAGGTGATCGCCGAGCTGATCACCCAGCTCTTCGCCCCTCTGCTGCAGGGGCAGTCCCCCTTCGCAAGCGGGGTGCTGAACTCCCGCATGTACGATGCCATGCGCGATCGCGGCCATATCACCGGCTACCACATTGATGCCCTGGCCGCCGTGGATATCGCCCTCTGGGATCTGAAAGGCAAGCTGCTCGGTCTGCCGGTCTGGCAACTGCTGGGCGGCGCGTACCGCGACACCATTCCCTGTTACGTGTCGGGGCTGCCGGAGCCGGATCTGCCCGCGCGCTGCGCGCTGGCGAAACGCTGGCAGGAGAAGGGCTTTAACGCGGTGAAGCTGGCGCTGGGCTACGGCGTGCGGGAAGACATCGCCAACGTGCGGGCGATCCGCGAAACTCTGGGTGCAGAGGCGCAGATCTTCCTCGATGCCCACTGGAACTACAGCGTGGCCGAGGCCGCCGAGCTGGCCGGGGCGCTGCGTGAATTGGGCGTCGGTTTTCTTGAAGCGCCCTTGTTGCCGGAGGACGTGGCCGGACACCGGGAGCTGCGGGCCAAAAGCCCGGTGGCGATTGCGCTGGGTGAAACCGAGCGTACCCGCTACCAGTTCAAACCCTTTATCGAGCAGCGCGCCGCCGACATCCTCCAGCCGGACGTGGGTCGCACCGGTATTAGCGAACTGATGCACATCGCCTCGCTGGCAGAGACCTGGAACCTGAAGGTCGCCCCGCATCTCAGCGTGGGCCTGGCGCCGTGCATCGCCGCCTCGCTGCATGTTGCAGCCGCTATTCCCAATCTTTACATGCTGGAGTATCAACCTCCCGTCTTTGAGATTGCCAACCAACTGCTTACCACGCCGCTGCGCTGCCAGCAGGGGGCGTATCAGCTACCGCAGGGGCCGGGGCTGGGTATCGACATCAATGAAACCGCCGTCAGGGAGGCGACATGTTAAAAGGCAACGTACCAATTCTGGCCACCGCGTTTGATGCGCAGGGCAACGTGGATTTCACCTCGATGGAGCGGCTGGTGAAATTCCTGCTGCAACAGGGCATCGATGGGCTGGCGCTGTTTGGCAACGCCTCCGAGGGCTACGCCCTGACCCAGGACGAAAAAGAGGCGCTGTTCGCCTGCGTGAAAAATCTCACCGGCGATCTGCCGCTGGTGGCCGCCGCCGGGGGCGCCGCTGCGGCGGTCGCTATCGAAGAGATTACGCGGGTGCAGCGCTGGGGGGCGCAGGTGGCAATGGTTAACCCGCCTGCCGTCATCAAGCCCGGTCCTGAGGAGATTGTCCATTTCTACCGGGATATTTGTGAGGCCTGCGACATCGACATCATGATCCAGGACGCGCCGCTGATGACCGGGGTGAACATCCCGGTGCCAACCCTGGTGACGCTCTGCCAGTCGTTTGCCGCCATCAAGTACATCAAGGTGGAGCAACCGCCCACCACGCTGAAAATCACCGCCCTGAAGCAGGCGCTGGGGGATAGCGTCGGGCTGTTCGGCGGCCTGAACGCCGGTTTTCTCTATGAAGAGCTGCGGCGCGGGGTGATCGGCACCATGCCCGCCTGTGAATTCCCGGAGGTCATCAATATGATTTTGCAGGCCTGGCAGCACGACCCGCGTGAAGCGCAGTCGCTCTTTTACCGCTATCTGCCTTTCCTGCGCTATGGCGTGCAGCCGGGGATTGGCGTGGCCATTCATAAAACCGTGCTCTACCGGGCGGGGATCTTCGCCACTGACGTGGTACGTGAGCCGGCCAAAGGGCTGGATGCGGTCACCCGGGATGAACTCCAGGATCTCACCGACGCGCTGCCGCTGGCCGTCTTTGGAGCGCGGGTATGAACTACATCGCCGTCGACTGGGGTACCAGCAACTTTCGGGCCATCAGCGTGCGTGAGGGCAAGGTGATCCGCACCGTGCAGGCGAGTTGCGGCGTGGCGAGCTGCGAGCGCGCCGCGCTGCCCGCGATTTTGCGCCAGCAATTACAGCGGCTGGAGGAGGCCTGGGACCCGCATCTGCCGGTGCTGCTGTGCGGCATGATCGGCAGTAACATCGGTATTGCCGATGCGGGCTACATGACGTTGCCGCTCAGCTTTGGCGATCTGCTGGGCAAGGGGCGCGAGTTACCCGGCATCCTGAGCAATCCGCTCACCCTGCGGCCCGGCATTAGCGATCCCCGGGTGAACGAAATTTGCCGTGGCGAAGAGATGCAGTTGGCCGGGGGCATTGTCCTGACGGATGCCAGCACCTTTGCCGCCGTGGGCACCCACAGCAAATGGATGACCCTCAACCGCCAGCAGCAGCAGGTGACGGGCCTGCGTACCCTGATGACCGGCGAGCTCTATCACCTGGTTCTGAACCAGTCGGTGGTGGGCAAAGGGCTGCCGACGCAGATAACCTCCGCCACCGCCTTCAGCGAGGGTGTGGCCGTGGCGCAGACGATTGAGGCCGGGCAGGCGGAGCTGGCCAGCGAGCTATTCCGCTGCCGGGGTCGTTACATTCTGGGCGAGCTTGATCCGGCCTTCGCCGCCAGCTGGCTCTCCGGCCTGCTGATTGGTCATGAGATCCTGCGCGGTCATCCGGTCACTGAGCCTGTCTGCTTTATCGGGAGTTCCGCTTTGCTACCTCTCTACCAACAGGCGTGTGAGCAGACCGGGCTCCCCTGCACCACGCTGGCAGCCGAAACCGCACTGATCGCCGGGCTGAACGAGGTATTTCGTCATGATGGCTGAGGCGCACATTATTGCTATTTTGCGCGGCATAACCCCTGCGGAGTGCGTGGAGCATGTGGCCTGCCTGCGCGATTACGGCATCTCCACCGTTGAAATCACCACCAATTCCCCGGAGTGGGTCACCAGCCTGCAACGGCTGGACGAGGCCTTTGGCGACGAGGTCACGGTGGGGGCGGGCACGGTGTTAACCCCTGAGCAGGTGAATACCTGTGCCGCCGCCGGGGCGAAATTTATCCTCACCCCGAACCTCGATCTGCGGGTGATTGGTGCGGCCAAACGCCAGGGGCTTGCGGTATGCGCCGGGGTGATGACCCCCAGCGAGATCTTCACCGCCTGCGAGGCGGGAGCCGACGTGCTGAAGATCTTCCCGGCCAGCGCCGTGCCGGAAAATTATCCGCAGATGATCAAGGGGCCGCTATCGTTGCCGGTGCGCTTTTCAGCGGTAGGGGGCGTGGACATGGACAATGCGGCCGCCTACCTGCGTTATTACGACAACGTGGGGATAGGCAGCGCGCTCTACCGGCCGGGGCAGCCGGTCACCACCACGGCCGCGCGCTGTGCGCGATGGCTAGAGAGCAGGCCGTGAGGCGCCGCTGATTTTACGCGCGGCGGAGATCAGAAAATGGCGTAGTTTGTCGATATCCAGCTTATCGCCCTGAATGTTGGACAGGGCGATGGCGGCCTGCATACCCGGAATAATGCAGGCCATCCGGTAATCCGTTTCATTGAAGGTTTTACCAAATACCTGATGCCGCCGGGCCTCTTCGATGTCGCGTTTCAGCAGCTGATAGTCATGCACCCCAAGACGCGCCACAATCTCTTCATCACTCATTGCCGACAGCAGCTTGATGCCAATGACCGAGTCATGCACCGGATACGATTCATAGTTTCCGATAGCGCGGGCAATGCTTTTTCCCCCGCGGGTATGGATGAGATAGACCACGTTTTTACCGCTTAACACGCCCACCACAATCGACACCGAATGGCTGCCGGTCTCCTCCAGCATCTCCAGCACGGCGGTGTAAAACGCAGAATTATGGATCGCATTCGCCGAAAGCCGGTGGATACCCATCCCCAGGCTGTACTTACGTCGGGCATCCTGCTGCACCATCTCCAGCGCCAGCAGGGTCTGCATCAGGCGGGAGATCTTAGCCGGATCCAGATCCAGCGCGCGGCCAATTTCGCGAATGCCAAACGCACGGTTGCCCGTCGCCAGCAGATTCAGACAACGGAATGCGTCAAAGACGGTGCTGTTCATGTCACCTTCCGGGGAAACTTTTCAAAGCGTTAAGTGTAAGGGGGGCGGGGCGGGAAACCTGGCGTCGGGTGCGATAAGTGTGAGGGCGGCAGGAAAAAAAAGAACCGGGCCCCGGTCAGCACTTACAGCAACCCTGAGCAATGGGATGTCCCTCATTCTCCGTTTAGTGCCGCTATTGTTCTGTACGCCACACCCCAGAACGAAAACATCATTTTCTTTCCCCTTGAAAGGATCAACGGTCCGTATATGTCGTTACTGCCCTTCTTTAATCGTTTTCGTTTCGGGCGAGGAGCAGCCTGTCGCCATGTTTTTTATTTGTGATGGCTATATTACGTAGAAATGAAATCGCTTCTGCGCAGGAATTCCAATTTAACTACTATATTCAGGGTCGGGTTAAAATCCTAATCATCAAGTCTGGCATAGACAAAGATAAATTAGCCTGAGTACCATCAGATCTTTACGCTTATAAGGGCATTTATCGTGAGCTCAAGGAAAGATATAAGAGATGGTGCTGACTTCGAACATTCATTGAGTGCACTGGTTTATAGCGATGTGCTTACTCCCAGGGTCGATTTTATCTCTGATATCGTCAATGCACTGACAGAAATTAATACAGCATTCGGTTAAGCAGGAACTGAATAATGCTCTCCATTTTTGCGAAGTTCTTTATGAGTGCATCTTTTACAGCATTAATTTTATGCGGGCTATTTGTCTACCTCATCGCATCGAGTATAAATACGGCAACTGTTTATAAAGAAACCGAGCGCTATAATTATTACTCTCTCACCTACAAGGAAATTAAAAACGCACCGAGAATTTCCCAACATTATTATTTCGAATCTCAACCCGGCGACGGAAACGCACCATCAAATACTATTATATTTAAACAGGCTACTCATCCCGAACCGCTTCGAGCCTACCTGGGAAGTTTAGGGTATGTCAGAGAGCAGCGCAGGCTGCGTGGAATGGAAGTGTGGTGCCAGCCGAACAACGAGGGCACACATCGCTTTTATTTGTACGTTAATAAGCAGGCTAAAGAAGTGACACTAACCTCTATAAAAGAGCACTCCCCATGCCCCACGCCAGCAGCCACCTGACCTTCGCTGCCAGCTACCTGATGGCAAACATCATCTTAAGGCGCGGGTAATTTGCCCGGCAGCGCTGCGCTTGCACGGGCCGACAAAATCGCCTGGCCGGGATCGCTCAGCATCACCCGGCCTCAACAAACTTACAGCGACTGCACAAACGCCAGCAGATCTTCGTTCAGCTGGTCCTGATGGGTCAGGGCAAAGCCGTGCGGGGCGTTGTCGTACACTTTCAGCTGGGCATTGCTAATCAGCTCTGCCGCCACTTTACCGGTGGTGTCAAAAGGCACGATCTGGTCGTTGCTGCCGTGGATCACCAGCGTAGGCACGTCGACTTTCGCCATATCGGCGCGGAAGTCAGTCTCGCCGAAAGCGGTCACGCAATCGATGGTGCCTTTCAGGGAGGCCAGCAGCGCAATGTTCAGCGTCTGGGTCAGCGCACCCTGAGAGACGGTCTGCCCGGCGTTGGTGCCGTAGAACGGGGTGGCGAAGTCGCTGATAAACTGGGCGCGATCTTTACGCAGTCCGTCGCGAATACCGTCGAATACCGACTGATCCACACCCTGCGGGTAAGAGTCCGATTTACCGAAGATCGGCGTAACGGCACCCAGCAGCGCCAGTCCGGCCACGCGGTCTGTGCCGTAGGTGCCGATATAACGGCTGACGTCGCCGCCGCCCATCGAGAAGCCCACCAGCGTCACGTCGCGTAGATCCAGCGCGGTGATCAGGTCGTTGATATCCGATGCAAAGGTATCGTAATCGTAACCCGTCCACGGCTGATCCGAACGGCCAAAGCCGCGACGGTCAAAGGCGATGGCGCGATAGCCACGCTCGGCCAGATAGTTCAGCTGGCTGTCCCACATATCCGCATCCAGCGGCCAGCCGTGGCTGAACAGAATCGGTTTACCCGCACCCCAGTCTTTGTAGTAAATCTGCGTGCCATCTTTCGCTTTAATCGTCGCCATAGTCTTATCCTCACGTGTGGTTGTGTTTTTTATACCGGCGCCACCAGGTAGCGGGTCGCCGGAGGGGTATCGCCCTGATGGAAAGCCAGTACGCGGCTTTGCAGCAGGTGGTCGTTCATGGTGTGGCGCTCCTGCAGGCGCAGGTGTTCAACCCAGGAGCCCAGCAGCCAGGTCTCGATATAGAGGCCCGGTCGATCGATATCCTCATACACGGCCCAGCTCATGGCGCCCGCGCGGCGGCGCACCCGGCGCAGCTCGTGGACCGCCTGCAGGAAATCGCTTACCGCTTCAGGATCGATCTGGTATTCACAGGAGACCAGCACCGGGCCGCGTTCGTTGGGAATGCGCTCCCGCGCGTCGTCGGCAATCAGGCCGCTGGTATCGAGGTTTAGGTTCGGATCTTTCTCCAGCTTCCAGCACAGCACCGTGGCGCTCGCCAGCAGCATGCCGATTGTCGCCACGCAGAGTGACGTGGCGGTGTTGGTGTGCGAAGCAATCTGTCCCCAGATGGCGCTGCCTGCGGTCATCGAGCCGAAGAACACCGTCAGATAGACCGCCAGCGCCCGGGCTTTTACCCAGCGGGCGGCACTGCGCTGCGCCCCCAGATTCAGGGTCGAAAGCACGGCAATCCACGCAAAACCGGTGAAAAACTCAAACAGGTTCAGCAGCCAGAAGTGGCGTACAAAGGCCAGCGCCAGCATGGTGAGGGCGAAGACCAGGCTTGCCGCCACCATCAGCCGATCGGCGTTCAGACGCTGGCGCAGGCGCGGCAGCAGCACCGCCCCGGCAATCGCTCCCAGCCCGATGCAGGCCAGCATAATGCCGTACCCCGCCGGGCCGAGGCCCAGCTCCCGGCGTGCCACCAGCGGCAGCAGCGCCCAGCCCGCGCTGGCAAAGAAGAAGAACGCCACGGTGCGGATCAGTACGTTACGCAGCACCGGAGCGGCATGGACATAGCGCACCCCGGCGCGCACCGCCGAGAAAAAGTGCTCCGGCGGCAGACGCTGCACGCTGGCGGCAGGCTTCCAGCGCCACAGTACCCAGGCCACCCCCAGCACCGACAGGGCGTTGAGGAGAAACACCATCCACGGCCCGGCCAGCGAGAGCAAAAAGCCCCCCAGCGCCGGACCAATGGCACGACTGATGTTCACCCCCAGCGAGTTAAGCGCAATGGCCGGGCCCAGCTCGGCCTTGCTCACCAGATCCGGTACTACCGCCTGGAACGGCGGTGAACTCATGGCGCTGCCGACGCTCAGCAGAAACGCCGCCACCAGCAATACGGTCGGCGTCACCTGGCCGGTAAACGACAGCACCGTCAGCCCCGCCGCCGCGATAAACACCCACAGCTGCGAAAAGAGCAGGTATTTACGCCGGTCGACGATATCGGCCATCACCCCGGAGGGGAGGGCGAAGAGGAACATCGGCAGGCTGCTCGCCGCCTGCACCAGCGCGATATTCAGCGGATCGGCGCTCAGCGTCAGCATGCTCCAGTTGACCCCCACGTCGCTCATCCATGAGCCGACGTTCGATACCACCGTGGCGATCCACAGCATGCGGAAGACCCGCTGGTGCAGTGGCTGCCAGGTGGAGATCGTCGGGGCAGGCGGATGCTCAATGTGCGCGTCGGTCACCTGCGTCATGCGAACCTCTCGCTCACGCGCGGGCGGAGCCGCCAGCCACCAGGGCCGGTGATCGCCAGCGTGGTGAAGATGATCAGCAGCAGCCAGCCGAACTGCCCCTCGGCAATCGACCAGCCCGGATGCACCACCAGCATCGCCACCAGCAGCACGGCGATAATCGGCAGACAGGCCAGGCGCGTCGCCACGCCGAACAGGATCAGGATCGGGCAGATCACTTCTGCCACGATCGCCGGGATCAGGCTGAAATAGGGCCCAAAGCCAAAGGGATCTTCAATACGCGTCAGCTCTTCGCTGAAGTGCAACACTTTCGGCAGGCCGTGAACATAGAGCAACAGCAGGCTGCCGGTGATGCGCAGGAAGAACAGCCCCAGGTCTAACCGGGGCAGGGTGTCAGTTTTTGAATTGATCATGATTAAAACGCGAAGCAGCTGCAGCCCAGCGCCCCCCAGAATGCGTTATCGTCGGCCACCGGCATCTCTGCCGTGCGGGCAAAATCATGGGCGTGGTTGTGCACGCCGCACGGGCCGCTGCAGTGGTGCACAGCGCTCATTCCTACGCGGGCCGCCTGTGGCGGCGCGGAGCGGTAGTGACCCGGCACCTTCACCACCGGTGACCACTCTGGCAAGACCGGGATAGCCGGCGGAGCCAGTGGGCCGAAGCTGCCTGCGGCATAGACGATATTGCCATCCACCACCGTCAGCACCGACTCAATGCCCTTGATCTCCTCTTCCGGCACGCGGAAGAAGTCTTTGCTCAGCACCGCCAGGTCGGCGAGCTGGCCTGCTTTGATCTGCCCTTTCTGGTTCTGCTCGTTCGAGAACCAGGCGCTGCCCTGAGTCCAGAGCATCAGGGCGGTGTCGCGATCGAGGCGGGCGCTGTGATCATACATCTGCATGCCGCCGACGGTACGGCCAGAGACCAGCCAGTAGAGCGCGGTCCACGGGTTGTAGCTCGCCACGCGGGTGGCGTCGGTGCCCAGGCCCACCGGTACACCGGTTTCCAGCATGCGGGTCACCGGCGGGGTGTGGCGCACCGCTTCCATACCGTAACGCTCAGCGAAATACTCACCCTGGAAGGCCATACGGTGCTGCACGGCGATGCCGCCGCCCAGCGCTTTGATACGATCGATGTTGCGCTGGGTCACCGTCTCGGCGTGGTCAAAGAACCAGTGCAGGCCATCGAACGGGATGTCACGGTTCACCTTCTCGAAGACGTCCAGCATGCGGCTGATGGACTCGTCGTAGGTGGCGTGCAGGCGGAACGGCCAGCGGTGTTCGACCAGGTGGCGCACCACGCGCTCCAGTTCGTCTTCCATGCCGGGGGCCAGATCCGGACGCGGTTCGAGAAAATCTTCGAAATCCGCCGCCGAGAAGACCAGCATCTCCCCCGCGCCGTTATGGCGGAAGAAGTCGGTGCCCTGGCCCGGCTTGAGCATATCGGTCCATTTCTCAAAGTCTTCCAGCTCGTGGCCCGGACGCTGGGTAAAGAGGTTGTAGGCGATACGGATCGTCATCTGCTTTTTCTCGTGCAGCTCGGCGATCACCTCGTAGTCTTCCGGGTAGTTCTGGAAACCGCCGCCCGCGTCGATGGCGCTGGTCAGCCCCAGACGGTTGAGCTCGCGCATAAACTGGCGGGTGGAGTTCACCTGCTGATCCAGCGGCAGTTTTGGTCCTTTGGCCAGCGTGGCGTACAAAATCATGGCGTTCGGACGGGCAATCAGCATCCCGGTCGGGTTGCCGTTGGCGTCGCGCTGGATCTCACCCCCCGGCGGATTCGGGGTATCTTTGGTGTAGCCCACCACCTTCAGTGCCGCGCGGTTGAGCAGGGCGCGGTCGTACAGGTGCAGGATAAAGACCGGGGTATCCGGCGCAGCCTCGTTGATTTCATCCAGGGTCGGCATCCGGCGCTCGGCAAACTGGAACTCGCTCCAGCCGCCCACCACGCGCACCCACTGAGGCGACGGCGTGCGCAGGGCCTGCTCTTTTAACATCCGCAGAGCATCCGCCAGCGAGGGTACCCCCTCCCAGCGCAGCTCGAGGTTATAGTTCAGGCCACCGCGAATCAGGTGCAGGTGAGAATCGTTCAGGCCGGGAATGGCGGTGTGGCCCTTCAGATCGACCACTTTGGTGGCGTCGTCGTGGTACTGCATCACCTCGGCAACGGTTCCCACTTCAAGGAATTTACCGTCGCGGATAGCGACCGCTTCGGCGAGGGGGTTTTCACGATCGACGGTATGAAACTGACCATTGACCAGAATCAAATCTGCTTTAGCAGAGGAAGTCATAACGGCTCCTGACTGAGAGAGGAAATATCAGGATTATTGGAACCAGTTACTGAAAAAAACCAGTTATACAATGGGATAGGTATACCAAAGTATAACTATACCCGCGTATAGCTATACGAAAGGGTAGTTATACCAAGAGATAATTACGCCAGACGAGAGGGAGGAATAGGATGCAGCCAGCTTCCCGTCACATCGCGACGGATTTCACCTGCAAACCTCACTGGATACCATTATGTCTAACTCAAAACTCGAAGTGTTAACCCCGGATAACTGCCAGATGATCTTCATCGACCAGCAGCCGCAGATGGCGTTTGGCGTGCAGTCTATTGATCGTCAGGTTCTGAAAAACAACGTAGTAGGGCTGGCTAAGTCGGCCAAAGTCTTCAACATCCCGACCATCATTACTACCGTTGAAACCGAAAGCTTCTCGGGTAACACCTTCCCGGAGCTGCTGGACGTCTTCCCGGGGAAAGAGATCCTTGAGCGTACCTCCATGAACTCCTGGGATGACCAGAAAGTGCGTGATGCCCTGAAAGCTAACGGCAAGAAGAAGGTGGTGGTATCCGGTCTGTGGACCGAAGTGTGCAACAACACCTTCGCTCTGTGCGCCATGCTGGAAGGTGACTACGAGATTTATATGGTGGCGGACGCCTCGGGCGGCACCTCTAAAGAGGCGCACGACTACGCGATGCAGCGCATGATCCAGGCCGGCGTGATCCCGGTAACCTGGCAGCAGGTGATGCTGGAGTGGCAGCGTGACTGGGCGCGTAAAGAGACCTACAACGCGGTGATGGATATCGTGCGTGAGCACTCCGGCGCCTACGGCATGGGTGTGGACTACGCCTACACCATGGTGCACAAAGCGCCATCTCGCCAGAAGAGCGAGCACGAAACCCTGGCGCCAGTACCGGCTCCGGTTCGCTAAGTTTTCAGCGGCAGGCTGGGCCCTCATCCGGCCTGCTTCTGACCTCTCTGGAGTTCATCATGAGTACTGGGTTAATTTCCCTCGCGGCAGGCGTGCTTATCGGCCTGCTTTACGCGCTGCTGAAAGTGCGATCTCCCGCGCCGCCCGCGCTGGCGCTGATTGGCCTGCTGGGGATGCTGGCAGGTGAGCAGGCGACCCGTCATTTTCTGCATGCCGATGAGACGGCACAAAAAGCGCCCGTTACCCTCTCAACAGGAGCCTCGTCATGAAAGCCTGGGTTGTTTCCCTGCTGTGTGGAATGTTGGCAGGCGTGATTTATGCCGCTATTGATGTACACTCCCCGGCGCCCCCTATTGTCGCGCTGATGGGGCTGTTTGGCATGCTGGTGGGTGAACAGCTGATCCCGATCGGCCGCCGTCTGCTGAGTCGTCAGTTGACGTTGACGTGGTTTCGTCATGAGTGTGTACCCAAAATTAGCGGCACTGCGCCTCCTCCGCGTCCCGGCGACGGTAGCGAGGGATAATCACGTCCAGTTTGAGGAAAGCGAGCATGCCGCAGCGCATAGCTATCATTGATGATGAACGCTCTGTCCGCAGTGGGTTAAGCAACCTGCTGCAGTCTGAAGGGTATGCCACCGAGACCTTTGACTCCGCAGAGGGGTTTCTCAGCCATCCTACCATTCTGGCGGAGATCGCCCTGGTGGTTGCCGATATCCGGCTGCGGGGCATGACCGGCATCGAAATGGTAGAGAAGCTACAGCTGATCGCCTCCGTCCCGCCGCCTGTCATTCTTATTTCTGGTCATGCAGATGACAACATGCAGCGCTACGCTATGCATTCAGGAGCCGTGGCGTTTCTGCCCAAACCGATAAACATTGATGTTCTGCTGGCGCACATCGCGCACGCCCTGCAGACCTGAAAACCCTGTACCGCACCCCCACGAGAACCATTAATGAAGAAAAATAAGGAACGTGGATGAACAACCCATCGCTGCCTGCCCCTGAGAATCTCTCTGAGGGGCAGGCTTTTGTGCTTAAAGAAGACGTCATTTTTACGCCGCTGGGACAGGAGGGTAGCCTCTGCTGGCTGAACGCACGCCTGCCTGCCTCCGGCGGCGCGTTTATCATCGCGACCGCCGTCAGTGATGAGGAAGAGGCCAGCGCAACGCGCCTGCTGCGCAATGAGTTTGCCCTGCGTGAGTACCTGAGCGACGACTGGGCCGTGCGCCCGGTGGCCAGCACGCAATATCACGGACGCTTTGCCCTGGTTTATGCCCCCTTCGCCTTTGTGCTGCTGACCCGCAGGGTCGGCACGCCGATGGCCGGCATGCAGCACTTTCTCGATCTGGCGATCCGCATCTGCCTCCCCCTGCGCCTGATGCACCTGCGCAACCTGGTGCACGGGGATATCAAGCCCGGCAATATTTTTATCGATGACGAACATCGCTGCCGGCTGGGGGGCTTTGGCCTGTCGTCCGGTGGCGCAGAGGATCTCAGCCAGACGCGGCTGTCGGTGACCGGCGGCACCCCCGCCTATATGTCACCGGAGCACACCACCCGCACCCACAGAGCGGTGGATAGCCGCAGCGATCTCTATAGCCTCGGCGTCGTGCTCTACGAACTGCTGACCGGCAGCCTGCCCTTTGAGCTGGGGGGCCAGGATCAGGGCAAGTGGGCTCACTACCACATCGCCTCTGAGCCCCGGGCGCCGGGGGCCGTCTTGCCCGGTATTCCGGCCATGCTCTCGGCTATCGTCCTTAAGTTGCTGGCGAAAAGACCCGAGCACCGCTATCAGACCGTGGACGGGCTGATAGCCGATCTGCGCCGCTGCCAGGCGACCCTGAGCGACGACGGGGATATCGCGGCCTTTACCCCCGGCCTGCAGGATCGCTCCCCGGCCTTTTATCTGACCGATACCCTCTACAATGCCCATCCCCAGGCGGCGGAGCTGCTTAACGCCTTTGATCGGGTGTGCCGCGATAACCTGGCCGGGCTGGTGACCATCAGCGGCCCGTCGGGGATTGGTAAATCGTCGCTGATCGCCTCGGGGTTGAAGGCGCTTCAGCACCGCAACGTGCTGCTGGCGGTAGGCAAGGTGGATCAGTTTTCTCCCGCGCTACCCTATGCGGCGCTCACCTCGGCGTTTCGCGCCCTGGCGCTGCATCTGCTGGGCTTGTCCACCGAGGAGGTGGCCCAGTGGAAAGTTCGCCTGTCGCGCGATCTGGAGGGCTATGAAACCTTAGCCGTCGGCCTGGTGCCGGAGCTTGGCCTGCTGCTGGATAACAAACCGCGTTTCTCCAGCGATACCTTTTCGACCGATGCCCGGGCGCGCTTTAGCCAGATGGTGCTGGCGCTGGTGAAAGCTTTTGCCAGCCAGGGCTGCCCGCTGGTGCTGCTGCTGGATGATATCCACTGGATAGATCCCGCCAGCCTGCAGATCCTGCATGACCTCCTGACCAGCGGCAGCACCCTCCCCATGCTGATGGTGGTTGCGTATCGGGATGACAGCGCGCATGAGCCGTCGCTGGCCAATTTGCAGCGCGCATCGCGCAACACCGTCGAGCTGCGCCCGGAGGCGCTGTCGGTGAAGGCGGTCTCGCGCTGGCTGGCCGATATTTTCCATACCCGCTCGGCCAGCACCGCCGATCTGGCGGGGCTGATTCACGAAAAAACCGGCGGTAATCCGCTGTTTGTACATGAGTTTTTCCGCCGCATCGTTGATGACGGGCTGGTGACGCACAATAAGTATCAGGACCGGTGGTGCTACGATCTTGAGGCCATCCGCGCCCGGCACTACACCGAAAACGTGGTCACGCTGGTGTTACAGCAGCTGGAGGAGATGCCGGAAGAGACCCGCCATCTGCTGGGGAGTATCGCCTGCCTGGGCGGCAGCGGCGAGCTGGAGATGGTCTGCCGCGTGGTGGGGATGTCTGTCGCGGAGATCCGCTATGCCCTGCACCCGGCGGTGACTGCGCAGCTGATCGCCCTCAGCGACGGGGACTATGCCTTTATTCACGACCGGGTCCAGGAGGCCGCGTTTGCGCTGCTGGATAACGAAGAGAAGAGCCGCCTGCACCTGACCACCGCCTGCGTGCTGGCGGAGTCGGCACGCCAGGCGGCAGGCAACGAGATCCTGTTCCGCGCCGTCCACCACGTCACGGCGGCGCTGGACTGCATTCAGCCCGCCCCTGAGCGGCAGAAGTTCCGTGAGCTGAGCCTGCTGGCTGCCCGCCGCGCCAGGCGCTCGGGCGATTACCGGTCGGCCCTGAGCTATATTCAGACCGCCCGCGCGCTGGGTAACGCCGGGAGCGTGCGCGATGTGGCGCTGGATCTCGAAGAGGCCGGGTGCGAGTTTGCCCTGGGCAATCTCGACATCACCCGCAGGCTGTGCGATCGCATTCTGGGTGCCCCGGGCGGGTTAACGGAAAAAGCGCTGGCGGCCAACCTGCTGGCGGAAGTGTATATGCGACAGTCCGACAACCGGCTGGCGCTGGAGGCGGCGCTCTGCTGGCTGGCGGTCTTTGGTATTCACGTTAGCCGCTATCCCGATGACGCCGAGTGCGACGAGGCCTGGCATAGCCTGTGCCGCCGCGTGGGGGACAATCCGGATCGCCATTTTCGCGGACTGGCGCGCAGGGATGACGACGAAACCGACGCGGTGATGAACCTGCTCAACAGCGCCAGTCTGTTCGCCAGCTTTACCCACCCGCGCCTGCACTTTCTTTTACTGTGCCGGATGATGGCGCTCACGCTGGATCGCGGTATCACCGGCGCCTCTACCACGGCGATGGCCTGGTTTGGCGTGCTGATTGGCCAACGTTATGCGGAGTATCGCCTTGGGTTCCAGTACGGCACCCTGGCGCGGGAGCTGGTCAACCGTCACGGCTACGACGCCTTTGAAGCCAAAACCCTGCTGGCGCTGGACCAGCTCAGCGTCTGGACGCAGCCGCTCTCATACACCATTGAGTGCGCCAAAGCCTGCTTTACCTCTGCCGTGACCCACGGTGACATGACGATGGCCTGCTTTGCCGCCTGCCATCAGGTGATCAACTTCCTGACCCGGGGCGATCACCTCGACGCCGTGCTGACCAGCATTGAGCGTGGCCTCGCTTACGTGCGCAAAACCCATTTCCAGGATGTGGAGGCCACCCTGCTGATTCAGCGCCACTATGTGGAACATTTGCGCACCCCGGTGGAGGGGCAGTGGAGCGCGGCGCAGGTCTTGCCGGAATCTTTGCTGCCCGCCGCGCCGGGACAGGCGTCGGAACAGACTTCAACCATGCTGTTCTGGTTCTGGCTCTACCGGGGCATGGCCCATTTCGCCTGTCGCGAATACCCGCAGGCGGCGGAAAACCTCGAAAAGGCCGGGCAGTTTGCCTGGTCTGCGCCGGGGCATATTCACCTGCTGGATTACCATCTCTACAGCGCGCTGGCGCTCTCGCAGCAGCTGACGCCGGAGACTTTCTCGGCCGATCTTCGCCGCCAGATCCATCTTCACTATGACAAGATCGCCCTCTGGGCGCGCATCAATCCGGGCACCTTTGCCGATAAAGAGGCGCTGATCTACGCCGAGATCGTACGCCTTGATGGCATGAACAGCATCGCCCTGGAGCAGTATGAGAAGGCGGTGCGCCTGTCGCGCGAGGCGGGCTTCAGCCCGTATAACGCCATGGCCCACGAGCTGGCAGGGCGATTTGCTCACGCCTGCGGTTACCCTACCGCCGCCGACGCCCACTTCCGTGGCGCGTTAACGGCCTGGGGTCGGGCCGGGGCGCAATCCAAAATGCGTCAGCTGGAGCAGGATTTCCCCTATCTGCTCGCCTCCGGACAGGCGAACGCCTGGGACACGGTGGCCTTTGCGCGCAATGAAGAGATCCGCGATCTGCAAAGCGTGATCAAGGCGTCGCGCGCGCTGTCGGAGGAGATCAACCTCGAACGGCTGATCGAAACCCTGATGACCATTCTACTGGAGCGTGCTGGCGCCCAGCGCGGCTTGCTGATCCGCGTGGGCGAGAACACCATTCCGGAGATCGAGGCCAGCGCCATCACCTCGACGGACGGCGTGCGGGTGCGGATCATGAAAGACGTGCCGACGGCCTCCGATATGCCACTCACTGTGCTGGCGGCGGTGATCCGCACCGGCCAGGAGATCCACACCGGCAAGCCGGAAGCATTTCACCCCTTTAGCCAGGATCCCTATCTGGTCACCTCTGGCGCGGCGGTGATGTGCGTGCCGATGTTTAAACAGGCGCGGCTGGTGGGGGTGTTGTACCTGGAAAACCGCCTGATGCCGGAAGTCTTTACCGTTGAACACTCCCGCGTGGTAAGCCTGCTGGGGGCGCATGCGGCCATCTCGCTGGAGACCGCCCGCCTGTACGCCGAGCTGGTGGAGGAGAACATTCAGCGCCGCCGGGTCGAGAAGGAGCTGCGCGCCAGCCAGACCTCACTCATGCTCGGCGAGCAGATTAGCCACACCGGAAGCTGGCGCTGGGAGCTGCAGCAGGATCTGATGTTTATGTCCGAAGAGTATGCGCGCATCCTCGGCCTGCCTGAAAAGCAGAAGATGATCTCGATGGCGGAGTTCCTGACCTTTGTTCATCAGGATGACTATCCGCGCATCAGTACCCTGGTCACCGAGAGTGTGCGCGACGGCCTGACCATGCGCGCCGAGTTCCGAATTATTCGCGCCGACGGCGCCACCCGCACCATTCTGGGGATTGGCGATCCGGTGGGCGTGGGGAGCGAGGTGAACGAATATTTCGGCATCATCACCGATATCACCAGCCAGCGTATGGCCGAAGACGCCATGCGCGTGGCGCAGGCCGATTTAGCCCGCGTCTCGCGTGCCACCACCGTCGGGCAGTTGTCCTCCTCTATCGCGCATGAGATCAACCAGCCGCTGATGTCTATCGTCTCTAACGCCGGGGCGAGCCTGCGCTGGCTCAATCGCGATCCGGCCCGGCTGGATAAGGCGCGGATGGGGCTGGAGGAGATCATCTCCGAGGGGGAGCGGGCAGGGGAGATCATCCGCAGCCTGCAATCCCTTACCCGCCGGCAAGATCCCACCTTTGCCCGCCTCGATCTGCACCATGCGATCCGCCATATCATCACCCTGTCGCGCAGCGAACTGGAGCAGCGCCGTATCAACGTCAGCTATGAACTGGCGGCGGAAAACAGCTTTATCATGGGCGATAGCGTGCAGATCCAGCAGGTGCTGCTGAACCTGGTGATGAACGCCGTGGAGGCGATGGCGGACGTCACGGAGCGGCCGGGCACTCTGGTTCTCTCGACCTCGAACCCCGAGGAGGGGCTGGTGAGATGTGAAATTGCCGACAGCGGGACCGGTATTGAACCGGCGCTGATGGAGCGCATTTTCGACTCATTCTGGTCCACAAAAGCGCAGGGGATGGGGATGGGGTTGACCATCAGCTACAGCATTATTGAACGCCACCGGGGCAAGCTGACGGCCCGCCACCGCGATCCCCACGGCAGCGTGTTTGCCTTTACGCTGCCCTTGGCAAGCGGCGAGGCGTTACTCTGACGGCAGGCTTATGGTCAGGCGCTCTGCGGCCCTGACCAGGTCTGCCAGCGAGCGGGCCTGCATCTTATCCATCACCCGGCGGCGGTGGACTTTGACCGTGATTTCGCTCACCCCCAGCTCGGCGGCAATCTGCTTGTTCAGCAAGCCGCTGATGGCCAGCTGCAGCACCTCTTGCTCGCGCGGGGTAAGGGAAAGATGGCGCTGCTTCAGGGAGTACTGCTCGCGTAGCTGGAGCGCGTTGTCCTGCGCCAGCTTTAGCGCGTCGCCAATCGTATTCAGCAGGTCGTTCGATGCCACCGGCTTGGTGAGGAACTCATAGGCCCCGCCTTTCATCGCCTTCACGGTCATCGGGATGGTGCCATGGCCAGTAAGATAAATAATCGGAATTTCGCGCCCGCTGGCCTTCAGGGCATCTGCCACTTCAAAGCCGCTGATGGCGGGCATCTGCATATCCAGCACCACGCAGGAGGGGAGATCTTCGAAAGGGTGTTGCAGAAAAGATTCCGCCGAGGAGAAGGCAATCGCATTCAATCCGGCAGATTCCAGCAGCCCGACCACGGACCGCCGGACAGCATGATCATCATCGACGACGTAGACAATGTGTTCCATTAATAACCCCAATGTTTCAGCCTGATAAAGATGAGAGGATTTCGTACAGCGTGAAAACCGCGCCTTTATCGATGCTGGTCAGGCGGCAGTTTTATGAACGCATTAATTTTAACACATTAATTATCATTATCATTTAACAATATGATAACCGTATGAATGTCGGGGAAGAGATAATTTTGGCGTGTAAAAAAGGGGGAATTACTCCCCCACCAGCTCAATTCTGTTGCCGTCCGGGTCGGCGATAACCGCTTCATAAAATCCGTCGCCGGTCATTCGCGGAGGGCTGAGCAGGGTCCCGTTAAGACGCGCCTGCGCCGCCATCCGATCCACATCGGCTTTGCTGCCCACGTCCAGGGCAATATGCGCCCAGCCGATAAACTCCGCATGTGGCGGAGCATCCGGCAGATCCGGCACCGTCATCAGCTCAACGGTGGGGCCGTCGGCCAGAGTAATAAAGTGCGAGGCAAATCCCGGCCGATTTTTACTGAGATAGCGGTCGTTGCTGCGCCCGTTAAATACCTGCTGCCAGAAGGAGACCTGAGCCTCCAGGTTGCGGGTCCAGAGTGCGACATGTGCAATTTTCATCTTATCCCTCACGTTGCGCGTGTTGACCCGAGGTGACCGTCAGGGAAAGCCCTGCCACAACCAGCATCAGGGCCATAATGATCATAAAGGCCTGAGTTAACGAGGTGGTGTGGGCGACATAGCCAATCACCGCCGGCCCGGCCAGGACGCCGAGATAACCCAGGGTGGTGATGGCTGGCACCGCCACCGACTGCGGCATCCGGTTCTGGCGGCCCACGGCCGAGAACATCACCGGCACAATATTGGCGCAGCCTGCGCCAATCAGCACGTAGCCCAGCAGCGCCAGCTGCCACACCGGCACGAGGGTCACTATCGCGAAGCCGAGGGCCGCGACGAGGGCGCCGCCCACCACCGCACGCGGTGCGCCAATGCGGGCAATGAGCTTATCCCCGGTTAAACGCAGCAAGGTCATCGCCACCGCGAAGCAGGTAAAGCCCAGCCCACCCAGCGACTCCGGCACGCGACGCACCTCCGTCAGGTAGACCGCGCTCCAGTCGAGCACCGTCCCCTCGGCGAGAAAGACCGCGAAGCAGACGACGCCAATCAGTAACACCACGCCACGCGGTATCGCAAAGGCCGGGCCAGAGGCCGGGTTAGCCCAGGGTAATAACCCTTTCAGGCTGGCGGCGAGCATGATCGCCACGCTCAGAATAATGATCAGGCAGGCGAGCGGCGCGCTGGCCCCGAGCGTCAGCAGCAGGGTCATCGCACCGGCGCCGGCGATACCGCCCACGCTGTACATCCCGTGAAAGCCCGACATCACCGGGCCAGGCGCGTCGCGCTCAACGATAATGGCCTGAATGTTCATCGCGCAGTCGGTTACCCCCACCCCCACGCCAAACAGCAGCAGCGCGGCGGCCAGCAGCGGCGGACTGGTGATCATCGCCAGCAGCGGTGTGGTCAGAATCACCATAGCCAGCGCGGTCACTATCACCTTGCGGCAGCCGTAACGGCTGGTGAGCATCCCGGTAAGCGGCATCGCCACCAGCGCCCCCATCCCCAGGCAGAGTAGCAGGGAACCCAGGGTGGCTTCGTTAACACCGGTATTGGCTTTGGCATAGGGCACCAGCACCGCCCAGGTGGCGGTGACGTAGCCGGCAATAAAAAAGACGATCCGGGTGGCGAGGCGATGAACCGGGCCTGTGGTCTGCAAACTCATTTAACATCCTTATCGGGTCGGGGGAGGGCCGGGCTGGCGCTACGTAAAAGGGGGGAGCCGGACGCGTCGCGCCCTACGCGCTCTTCGGCGCGGGCACCGGGGGCGGCAGGCTCAAAAAAGAAGCCATCGTGCGGCCTGGTGGCGGGCACTTGTTGGCGGTAATCATCATCGCGCTTCATGGTGACGCTCCAGTGATTGACAGGGTGAGCCTCTATGCAACATCATGCTCACTATTGCTCGATTTAAAAAATTAACAAGGCTATTTATGCTCGATTATGCAGCTTTTCCGGAACAACGACAAGATCGGATCCGCCAGATCCTGCAACAACAGGGCAGAGTGGTATGCGCCGAGCTGGCGAAGCAAATGAAGGTCTCTGAGCACACGATTCGCCGGGATTTACAAGAGCTTAGCAAAGAGGGGAACTGTAAAAAGGTTTACGGCGGCGCGGTATTACAGCTGGCCGACGCAGGCACGTTTATCAGCCGCGAGCAGCAGAATCATGCCAAAAAAGAGCAGATCGCGCAGAAAGCGGCAACCCTGGTGAAGGCGGGAAGCTGCCTCTTTATGGATACGGGCACCACCAACCTGGCGCTGGCCAGAGCCCTTCCGGCCGATCTGGCCCTGACCGTGGTGACTAACTCCCCGGCCATTGCCGCCGAACTGCTGCGCCACCCCCTGTGCGAGGTGATTATCACTGGCGGGCAGATCCAGCGCGCCTCAGGCGGAACGGTGGACAGCACCGCCACGCGCCAAATCCAGGGCATGATCTTCGATCAGGCTTTTATCGGCGGCTGCGCCATGGATCCGGAGATGGGGCTGACCGGCTTCGATTTTGCGGATTGTGCGTTTAAAAAAGCGGTGATCGCCCAGAGCAATCAGACCCTGGTGGCACTCACCACCGATAAAATTCCGGGCGTAGCGCGCTTTGTGGTGGCGACATGCAGCGATATCGACGTGCTGGTGGTGGAGGCGGATCTGGATAGCGACGTCATCGCTGCGTTTGCCGCGCAGGAGGTGCGGATCGTCAGCGCCTGATGCCATGCGACACGAAACGGGCTACACTCAGTTTTTAGCGCTAAAAGCCGAGGAAGAGAGCCATGTATTACGCACAGAATAAAGATCATGATGAGACGACCAAAGAGAACGAAACCGGCAGCAGCGCGCTGATTCAGCAGAAGATGTTGGCGTCACGTTCGATCGTGATCTCCGGGGAGATCAACCAGGCGCTGGCCGAGAAAGTGGTGAGCCAGCTGATCCTGCTGCAAAGCATCAATAACGATCCGATTAAGATCTACATCAACAGCCAGGGCGGCCACGTGGAGGCGGGAGATACCATCCACGACTTCATTAAATTTATCCGCCCGGAAGTGCACGTGATTGGCACCGGCTGGGTCGCCAGCGCGGGCATCACCATCTTCCTCGCCGCTAAAAAAGAGCATCGTTATACCCTGCCCAATACCCGCTTTATGATTCACCAGCCGCTGGGTGGGGTGCGTGGGCAGGCAACGGATATCGAGATCGAAGCGCGGGAGATCATCCGCATGCTGGAGCGCGTGAATAAGCTGATTGCCGATGCCACCGGGCAGCCGCTGGAGAAGGTGAAAAAGGACACCGACCGTAACTTCTGGATGTCGCCGTCTGAAGCGCTCGATTACGGCATAGTGGGTAAGATCATTACCCACTTTGATGAGCTGAAGCTGGATTAACCCTGCTTATCCGCCTGCGTATTGATAAGCCTGAAGGGCTTAAAATCGCGGATCTGCAGATCGCTCAGCGGTAGCGGCTGTTTCTGCTGGCCAGAAACCCGCGCCAGGGAGGTGAAGCGTACGGTGAGGTCATCTTCACACACGGCTTCACCTTCCAGAAAGGTCGTCTGATAGCGGGTGGCTTCGGCATCGCCGAAGGCATCCACATTCAGCGTATCGGACGCGATGACCACCCCCTTCGCATTGACCAGCTCGACGCCTATCTCTAGCGGGCCAGTCTCCTCCATGCCGCTATCCAGCATAAAGGTGGCGCTGCACATCCCCTGATTTGCCCAGACGGTGTTTGAGTGCCAGATTTCCAGCGCGCTGGCGGGCGCGGCGGTGACCAGGCAGGCGAGCAGGGCACCTGCTTTCAGTTGTTGTTTCATAACCTCTCCCGTCATTCGTCGGCAAAGCCGTAGGTACCGTCGTCGCCCGTGTCCGTTTCCTGCACCAGGTTTTCACCCCGGTAGGTCTGGGTTATGAAGCCGCCGTTGGTACAGGCTTTTCGCATCAACAGCCTGGCGTTTTTATAGACCTTCAGGCCGGTGAATTCCCAGCCTTTGCCCATGCCGCTGTACACCACGTAGCTGTAAACGCCGTTAATGAAACGGTAGTAGAAGGCGCCCCCGCCTGAGAACGGGATCTGTCCTGCGCGAACCTGGGTTTTATCGCCTTCGATTTTTGGGAGTGTCATTTCGACTTTTTCAATCGACCCATAATAGTAGGTGGGCACGTCATTATTAAGGCGCACGACAACCCCTTTGCCGTTGGATAAGTCACAGTTGAACAGCAGCTCCGGGTCGGGCGGCGCCGCAACGGCAGAGTTCATCAGCGTCGCCGTAGCCAGCAGGGAGAGGGCAATCAATTTTGTTTTCATGGCGTTGTCCTGGAAAGGAGAAAACCTGCCGGGTGATACCCGGCAGGGGCGCATTACTGGGTTGCCAGCATGGCTTGCAGATCGGTCAGCTGACCCTGCAGTTTTTGCAGCTCCATCTGTTTTTGCATTTCAGAGTCACTCGGACGGTTTTGCGCCGCTTTGATGCTTTTTTCCAGGTCGGCGACCTGCTTCTGCGCATCCGCACGACCGGCGGTTTTGCTTTTCAGCTGCGCCACCAGATTATTCAGCGAGCGTTGTAACGCCTGTTGAGACTGACGTTTGCTGGCAACGCTGGCGTTGCTCTGCGCTTTCTCTTTCTCAATGGCTTCGTTAACCGCTTTGAATTCCGCATTCAATACCTGTTCGTGCGCCAGCGTGCTCTGTTTCGCATCCACGCGCTTATCCCAGGTGCCGGAATAGTTGCAGTTGAATTTGGTGATGATACTGACATCGCCCGTGGTCGGGTCACAGTCACGCGCGTTGGTCGCACAGCCACTTAGTAGCAGCGCGCCTACGGCCAGCAGTAGATAACGCATCACTCTCTCCTTAACCCACTTTCAGCGCGGTACGCTGGGTATACAGACTGTCCAGCTCACCCTGCAGAGAGCCGATCTTGTCGCGCATCAGCGCAATTTTGCTGTCCAGGTTTTCGGTGTCGCTGCCGGATTTACTCATGCTCGCAGAGACGTCTTTCCACTGTTTCTCATGCTTTTTCATATCCGTGATGGTGTTCCGCAGGTAGGCGATATTGGCATCCACCCCTTTGATTTTTTTCTGCACTTCGTCTTTTTTCACGGATTTAGCGGCCATCTCTTTTTCGATGCTGGCCAGCGTCTGCTTGTCGGAAGCGATAACCGATTTCGCTACGTTCGTGGCGCTCTGGATACGGGCATTTTCGCTTTCCACATCTTTGATCGCCGCGTCTAACTGCAGCTCTTTCGAGGCATACTTTTTACGCTGATTGTCCAGATAGGCGTTGGCACCCATCCCCACGCCGCAGCCTGCTACCGCCGCCGCCGCCATACACACAGCTTTGTTACTGGAGTTACTGACGGCACACGCCAGCGCACCCAGCGCCGCGCCGCCGGCGCAAGCCTGCCAGCCAGATTTGTTAAAGAACTCCACATCCTGGTTGTTGGCGAGACGTGGATCGACGCCGCCACCGCTGCTGCCTGTGCTCTGACAACCCGCCAGTACCACCAGAAGTCCGGCAACCATTGCTGTGCGTAACGCTTTAAAAGTGATCATTAACTGCTATCTCCTTGTCAGAATTATTTATTTTTTTTACATGCCATCAACCACGCATCACGCGCGACTTTGCCATCTTTCCAGTAGCCCTGAAGGTTCTGCCAGTAGGTGTCCAGGTAGCCATTCAGGTTTGTTTTTCCGCGTGCAGCCATCTGCTGTTGGACCACAGTGATTTGCGGGTCAATGAGCGATTTGTTGTAGGTCGTGCCCATATCGACCAGCGTGTCAGCGTAATAACTGGAGATGAAATCCAGCGCTTTTTGGTGCTGGCCAAGCTGTTCCTGCCGGCGTGAGCAGTTAGCGTCCAGTTGGCTATCTGCGGCGCAGGTTTTGCTGTAGAGCTGATTCAGACGATCAAGAAACTCCCCATCATCTTTCATCTTGGTGCAGAGGAACGCGCCCAGCTGCAGCGAGGTGCGAATAGCCTGGTCGCGCTGTTCATCGCGCAGCTGACCGTTGGCGCGCAGTTCGGCACGCAGCTTCTCCAGCTCCTTTTTCAGCCCGTCATCCTGCACTTTGGCAGAGAGGGCGTTCAGGTTTTGCAGTGAATCCGGTGCCTTACCTTTTGCATCTGTTTTTTGCTCGCTGCCCAGCGCCTGCCACTCTTTCTCAATCTCTTTCACGCGATCGCGGGAGGTGAGGGTGGTCGAGACCATTACCAGGCGCACGCCGGTGGTTTTACTGACGTTCTCGCCGCTTTCGCTGTAATAAGGCTCTTCACCGCGTAGAGCGCTGCGGATATCCCCCTGGGTCGTGACGTAGCTACCGCCGCGCACCACATAGCCGCCCGCCTTACCATGCAGGCGATCCAGCTTGTTCAGGCGGAAGGGTTCAAACATCATCTCCGCAACGTTACCGAGGATGTCATGCAGGCCGAGCGGGTTGGGTTTTAACAGGCCCGTCAGCTGCAATTTGCCGTTGGCCGACTGCGCTCCCGCATACCAGACGTAGCCATTCAGCCCCTCCGGCATCGGGAAATGCACATCGCGAAATTCTGAGGGTGAGACCGCCAGCCCGCCACGGGCTGCAAATTCCCACTCGGTTTCGGTTGGCAGGCGCAGGAAGCCCGGCTGGCCATCGTCTTTTGGCAGCGCGGCGAGTTTCTCTTTCCGCAGCCAGAGGTTGTATTGATTGGCGAAGGCCATTGCGTCCATCCAGCCAATGTTCACTTTTGGCAGGCGGCCTTTCATGTCGGCCTTTGGGCACTCCCCTGAGAGGGCGCGGAACTGAAGGTCGCTCAGTTCATACTTTGCCATCAGGTAATAACGGCCTTTGTTCTTCTGGTCCGGGAAGCTGCCGGCAATATGCTCCTGGCGCGCTTGCTCTACGTAACCCCACTCATCGCCCTCCTGACCGAGGGTGATGTTGTAATCTTCCAGGGGCTTGTTCTGCGGAATGGCGACCTTGCGGAAAGCCATCGCACCATCGCACGGCATGGGCAGTATCACATCGTCTGCCAGCGGCTTCGGGTTCCAGAATTTTTCATCCCAGGTGGCCTGCACGGCGCAGGAGTAACCCAGGCCCATCAGCGTCAGGCCCAGTGCCAGTTTAAATTTCACGTAAACTCTCCGCAGGTTCAATCTTCAGGGCGCGTATGGCCCCGATAGCGGCAACGCTGAGTGCAACGACCAGCACGCACAGTAGCGCTGCCAAAAAATGAAGGGGTTCGAGGTGGCAGACAAACGCCCGATCGGGTAACGATGCGCCAAGCACCCGGTTAAACAGCGCGCTGCCCAGCAGGTAGAACACCAGCCCGGCACCGAAAGCTACGCCCGTCAGGCACAGGGCCTGAATCACAATGAACAGTGTTACCGCGCGTCGACGGAAACCGAGCAGCCGCAGCACCGCCATGTCTTTACGTTTGCGATCGATGTTGGCAATAAAGGCGCCGATCAACGAGGCGATGCAGCCGGTCGCTGAGATCCAGGCGATCACCCCAAAGATGACGCCCAGCACGCGATCGATGGCACGTACGGCTTCGATCTGTGCCGACTGGGTGACCGCTTCAATGTGTTGTGCTTCCAGCCAGCGAGCCAGCGCGGAGACATCATCCAGTGAGCGGGCGTAAACGCGGGCACGCGAGAAGCGCGTGCGCTCTCTGGGCGGCTTGCCTGCGCTTACTTGCAACAGCGGTACCTGGTAGCCGTCGCGGTAATCCTCCAGCGCGACCAACAGCGGCAGGGTGATAAAGGCGCCAGCCCGGGCAAAGCGGGCGTCATCCAGTATGCCGCTAACCGTCAGGGCGAAGGCGGCACGCTGGTTTTGACCGTCAATTTTACGGCTGACCATCAGGCGAAATGTCTCTCCAGGCTTCAGGTCGAGCCGACGAGCGGCGCTGGCGCTGAGCACCACCTCACGATCCTGACGCGGTACGGCAACGCCCGCCAGCAGCGGATCTCCGGCGCCGGTGGGGATCACCTCGGCGCCGGCCACAAAGTGCTGCCCATCGCGCACCAGATCCGCCTGGGTATTCAGCGATCGGGTCAGTGGGATCGAAAAGCCCACTTCCGGGCGTTCAGCCAGCCGTTCCAGCCAGCTAAAATCGTAATTACCGTTGCCGGTGATCCGCACCTCCCGGGTACGAGGATCCTCCAGAAGCTGGTGGCGTAGCTGGCTGACGATGCCATTTTTCAGCCCAAAAAGCAGAAGCAGCGGGGCAATCACGGCGATAAGCGAAAAGATGATGCACAGGGCAACTTTACGATCGTGGATCAGATCGCGGAACGCCATGCGCCATAGCAGCCCACGTTCAGGCGGCCGGTCAAGCGGGCAGGAAGACACTTTTCCCCTCCTCAATGCTGGCGGTATAGCGTTTAAGGCCATAGTGATCCACGCGTTGCCAGTCGTGACTGACGACGATCGCCGTCATCTCCAGGCTGTGCACCATTTCGACGATCAGCGCAAACAGACGGCTGGCGTTATCGGGATCCAGCGCGGCGGTCGGTTCATCTGCCAACAACAAACGCGGCTGGTGGGCGATGGCGCGAATAAATGCCACGCGCTGGCGCTCACCGATAGAGAGCCGGGAAGGCAGGCTCTTTAGCAGGTGACGCACGCCAAGGGTGTCGATGGCTGTCTCCAGCCAGGGGGAGTGGGTGGCCATGCCCGCCAGCCGTCGCGCCAGAGTGATGTTCTCCATCACCGGTAGCCACGGCAGCAGCCCGCCATGTTGCAGCATAAACCCCAGTTCGTGGGCACGAATGGCAGCCAGCGTGGGCTCGTCCTCGGCCAGCAACGGGGCAGCAATATCTCGCTCACCCAACTGATAAACCCCAAGGGAGCCCGGACGCAAAATTGCGCCGGTCATCTCCAGCAGCGTGCTTTTACCACAGCCGCTTGGACCAGTGAGCGCCGCCACTTCACCGGGCCGGAGCGTTAGCGCCGGCAGCGAGACGTAGAAGCCCTGCGGCCCGCCCCGGCGGATGTCCATATCACGAATGTGAAGCATCAGGGCAGGTTCTCCAGCGGAACCGGATAGACGTTATCGCGCGGGTCGCTGTCGGGTGCCAGGGCAACCCAGCGATCGGCATCTTCGTTATAGCGCTGGTAGTAGTTGAGCTTGGTATTCAGGCGGCGGATAAAGCGCTCCTGTTCCAGTCCATCCCAGCTCTTCCAGGTCTCTTCATCCAGGCTAAGTACTTCACTCAGATACGGCAGGCTTTCGATGTATTCGCCCAGCAGGCCCATTTCACCAAGGCGGGTCGCATTTTTGCCTTTTGCCTGGTTAGGATCGTTGCCCATGGTGGCGGCCAGCGATCGCAGGCTGGCGAACATATCGTCCGGGGAGATCATCCCTTCGTTGGCGGCGTTGACGATCTTCTTCATCACGTCGCTCAGATCGCTCAGCTCGCTTTTGGTCAGCAGGACGCGCACTTCGGTCGCGGGGATATTCTGATTTACCAGATCGCGATCGCTGATCCAGGATTTGAATACCGGCGGGGCCTGCGTCCCCTGTTTTTCGCCCAGATAAGCCAGACGCATCGCTTTACTCAGCTTCTCGGCATCGCTTAGCAACGGATCGTCTTTCTTGCCCGCGTATTCCGGGCTGGCACCCAGGGCGCTGCCTGCCGTCTCTTCACCACTCCAGGCCGTTTTGATCTGGCCGGCGATGGCGCTGGAAAGACTATCCACAATGGTGCCAAAGCTATTCACGTCGCCGGAATCGATCGGGTAATAGAGCGGCTTATGCAGGAACGGATTGAGGGTCAACTCCTGATACTGGGCCGCGGCGGAAGCGTGGTTTTTCTTACCGCCCGGTGTTTTCAGGTGCAGGGTATAAAGCGCCACCCCGCGGTATGCTGCCTCTTGGCGTACCTGCTCCGCACCCAGGTGGGTGGAGGAGAGGCTGTCGGTACCGTCGAGCGCACCCGCATCGGTGATTAACACCACATAGCGTGCGCCGAACTGCGTCCAGTCCACTTTATCCAGCGCGGTCATCACGCCGCCGTAGGCGTCTTCATCAACTTTGCTGCTGGAGACCGTGGCCTGCTTTAGGTCATGCACTTTGGCGAGGAAATCTTTGCCATCTTTTACCGTGTTCGGATCGACATACATTTTGGCGTCGTATTCCAGACCCGGCACCGCTTTTACGCTGGAGCGGTAGGCAACCAGGCCAAATTTCACTTTGTCCTGAAGTTTCTCTTTTTCGATCTGTTTGTAGATCTTGTCGATCGCCTCTTTGGTGCGATCAATGTACGGCCCCATTGAGATAGTCGAGTCGATTACGAAGACCACAGATGCCGAGAAGCCCTTCATCATGTTCTTCTCATCGGTCGCTTTAGCCGGCGCGGCGGTGCTCGCTTTCTCAGTGACCGAGGCCACGTTCAGCACCCGCACCTGGAAACCGGTATCGGTAAAGACATCATCGGAACCAAGCACCGGCAGCAGGTAGAAGTTTTTCAGCTGATCGACCATGTAGTCGGGTTCACGAGCCAGCACCTGCGGCACCGGCTTATGCTGATTCAGACTGGCGACCATCGGCTCCAGCGCTGCCGCGGGTTTAGGGTTGTTCAGCAGCGACTCCACGTCGCTTTTCTCTTTGAAGAACAGCATCGGGTGGCGCCCGGCGGGGTTGGTAAAGGCCAGCGTGAGCTGGACTTTCCAGTCGACGGTGCAGGCGGCTTTCATCCAGCCAGAAACATGGCCGAAGCTGTCTGGCCCAACCTGCAGCCACTCGTCCTGGCCCTGCTTTTCACGTTGATAGACATAAAAGCGGCTGAACGCGGGCTGCTCTTTGCCTGCTTCGCCCGCTTTAGCAGCCAACTGGCAGCCCGGATAAGTAAGCACGCGCTGGAACAGGGTGTGTTTCCCTTCCTGCAGCAGCGGCTGCGTGTCGGCGCCCCAGGCGGGCAGACTTAACGCCGCCGCGCACAGCAGGCCGCTGAACCCATGACTTTTTCTCATTATTTCGTCCTATTTTTTCAGCTCAGCTAAACGGGCTTTCGCTTCGGCGTTTTGCGGATCCTGATTCACCACCGCTTCGTACCAGTAGCTGGCCGTTTGCGGGTCGGGGCTGAAGCACCCGTCCGCCTGGGCGGATTTCGGGTCATACTCCTGGGCGTAGCGCATCGCCATCTGCGTATCGCCAGACTGCGCTTTATAGGCATACAGGCGTTGGGCGATATCGCAGCGTTTGTCGGCTTTGGCTTTGGTAATCACATCCAGCAGTTGGGCGCTGCTTGGCTGGCTACGCAGGCAGCCTTTTACGAACTCCATGTCATTGCCACTGCTCATCTGCTCATCCCCACAGGGACCGCTGATTTTCGCTACCGGGGCGGCGGCAGGTGCGGAGGCGTCGGCAGTTGCAGGTTTATGCATAAACCACCATCCGGCAGCAGCGGCGGCCAGCAGCAGGGCAACCACGGCGAGGATAATGGCGATCGGCGCTTTCCGTTTTGCCGGGGCCGCGGGCGGTGCGTCGACTACCGGTTCTGGCGCCGGCGCTGGCGGCTCGATCGCCGGCTCGGGCTGAACCGGTGGGGCAACGTCCAGGGTTTGGCTATTCTCTGCCAGCGGATTTTCTCCCCCTGCCTGCGAGCTCAGCAAACCGTCTGTGATAGCCAGGATACCCATATCCCGGGTACTGCTGTCTTTAATGGCGATACGATACGCCGCCTGGCGGTTAGCCAGCAGTGGGTCAATAAACGACGGACCGACCTGCACGGCAGGAACGTCGTCCATCACGCTCAGTGCAGGCAGGCCTAGGAACATTTCGCTGCTTACCCATCCGCCGCGGCTGTCGAGATACAGGCTGTCCTGGTTGCGCAGGATGGAGATCTCAACGCCCTCAGTGCCCCCTTTCCAGCCTTTAAGGAGCAGAGTGGCGTAGCCAGGGTTGACGGGCTCTAAGGGTTTTAGTTCGGGTTTGATCACGTCCGGTTACTCCTGTGAACGCTGAATAAGGTGAAGAATGGCTCCCAGCTTTTCGTTCTGCGCCACGCTGATTTCACGGCCGGCGGAATGTCCGGCATTCTCGGTGATGAGTGCTTCCAGACCGATCAGCCAGTCGAGGATGAAATAGCCGCTGTAGTTCAGCTGCTGCGGCGTGAGGCTGACCAGCCGCTCGTCATCCTTCCACACTACGCTGTCGCACTGGGCAGGGCGGGTGAAGATAGGCTGATCGGGCTGGTTCTGGCGGGTCGGGCGCTTCTTCTCCGGCACGCTTTGATAGCCGAGCCAGGTCATAAAGTCGCTCATCACGTGCAGCACGCGAGAGACCTGGCGATCCACCATCCGATCGCGACGCACGCCGTCCTGCTCGGTGTTCTGCATCACGCTAACCAGCGCGTCTTCGGCACGCAGGCGCAGCAAACCGGTGATCAGTTCATCCACCAGCTCCTCGGCGGTGGCGCGCGGCAGGCCGATATAATTGAGCATCGCCGGGGTTTCCGGCAGGCCGCGCAGGTGGTTGATCCAGTGCTGCACGCTCTGACGGGCAAAGGCAACTTCGTGGCTATGGGTCTTAATGCCCGAGATGCCGTCATCAAGGCCATCTCCAAGACCGATATCAAAGATATCTGCCTCTTCCTGGACTTCAGGCAGGGTGACCTGCTGCATGTACAGCGCATGGAGTGAGCGGCGAGTCGGCACCAGCCGTGCCAGCAGTTCACCGTGCATGCCGTTGCGTTTTTTCACCGCCGCCACAATCTCCTGCGCGATGCGGGCTTTCTTCGCTACCTCTTCTTCACCATCGGGCTGATACCAGTTGCCCAGACCGCCTTCCACCAGATCGTGACGGCTCTCTTCGAGCTGCTCGGCAATGCGTTCAAGCTTGTTCTCCGGACGCGCAACCTGGCTCAGGTAGTTCGCCATTCGGCTCATCCCACCGTCGTTGAGGTTGAGCATCGCGTCCCAGGCCTCGGCCGGCGAGGCGATGTAGCGATTTACGGCCTCGTCTTCGAGGAAGGTTTTACGCATCAGCGTCAACTGATCGGCATTCTCTTCGCTGAAGGCGACTTCGCTACCGCCGCTCACCCGGATAAACGGCGTTTGCATGCCCGGTTTACGCACCAGGAAGGTGTTGTTGAAGGTTTCACCCTTCTTCCACTCGGACATCCAGCTGTATTTGCCGAATTTCTCCAGCATCGCCATTTTGATCATTCCGCCCTGTCCCCAGTACTGACGAAGCAACGCTTCTTCGTGAGACAGTGCGCTGGTGATGCGGTTATCGAACATGGTTAAAGCCCAGACCAGCCCCGGTAAGCGGCGGCTGCGCACATCGGCATCGGCGCCCTGGGTGCGGCAGATCCACTCGTCCAGCGCATCGCCGACGTCCTTCACGTCAGACTGCTTGGCGGAGGCGGTACAGAGCACCAGAACGTTCATCTCCTGGTTTTCGGTATAACGCTCAAAGAGGTAGGCCACTTTACCGCGCAGGATCAGCTCAGCCAGACGGCTACCGCCTTCGCTCTCTGCCGACTGGGCACCGAAGGCATCGATCGACATACGGCCGCGATAACCCGGGAAATCAAGCAGATCCACGTGATCAAACAGCGGTTCGGTAGTCGGTGCGGAGAGTGGAACGTGCAACTCGGCCGTGAGCACTGTCAGTTCGGCCAGCGAGATGGCGACAGGCGAGGCCAGTTGGCCTTCCTGCACCGGGCAGACTTCAATGCGTTGGTCGTTCGGCTGATTAAGGTGTTCCAGCATATCGACATTCATGATGCTGTTTTTCTGGATCAGCAGGCCGTTCTCTTCTACCACCAGCGTGCTTAGCGGCGCGCGTACTTCCTGTACGCCACCCAGACGTTGCAGCGTCTGAGCAAAATGGCCATACGCCTGAGTTAGTTCGGGCACCTCTCCCCAGAGCACCGAGAAGAGTTGCGCGCGATCGTCAGTGGTCAGCCACGGCGCAAGATTCACCGCCTGTGGCCAGTAATGCAGGGCGAAGCGGCTTTGGGTTTTTCCAGCATGGCGGATGAGGTAGTCCCAGAAGGAGACGACGTCATCTTCTGTAACGCCCGGAACCCGCGTTGGGCGACGACGTTTTTCCAGCGTTGCCAGCAGGTCACGGATCCGTCCTTCGTCATACTCCCAGTCGAACTTCTCCTGGTTGAAGTCATGCACAAAGGCGTTGGCGAGGATTTTCGCCATCTCCACTTCGCTAAAGAGCTGCAGTTTGACCGGCCAGTTTTTATCGTCTTCGTGTTTCAGACGACTAAAGCGTGTCACCAGACCGGTTGCCTCTTTTCCGCCGCCTGGCGGGTTAATATGGGTCAGAAAGTCGAGCTGATGTCCGCCGAGCTGGGTGCCCAGCTTGCCATTCTCACCTGCGGCAAGCGCCGAAATCAGGTATGACTTGCCCGCCTGCGACAGGCCAAAGAAGCCGATAGTCATCGGTCGCGCCGCCGCCTGCGCCAGTCGGCGCGCTTTGTTGCGACTGCGGCGCAAATTTAGCGTCAGTCGGTCGGCTTCGGTGTTCAGACGCGGTGCGTCATGGCGGACGGAAGCAATCCAGTCGATAGCCTGACTGGCGCCTTGCTCAACGCCCTGCCAGCCCTGAACGATCTTTGCAGAATTAAGGGTACTCATTAGCTTTTGATACTCCCGCTATCCAGCCAGTAGTGCGTCTCGCTGAGACCGTTACCGACCATTGTGTTCAACTGGAATGCCACGTCTTTGCGGTTATAGTTGCGACGGGCATTTTCCATCTCGAGGGATTCAATACGGAATTTCTCCGGACTGACCGCCTCGACGCCGTTGCGTGGGCGACCCTGCTCGGCGGTGAGTTCGATACGCATCATGGCGTCGCCTGCCAGCTCGCTGGCGAGGTTAGGGTTGGTAATTTTCAGCGTATAGAGCGCAGACGCCGGCCAGCGCTCGTTATCAAGCTGACGGAAACCAATACGCACTTCGCCGCGCGCTTCAAAACCTTGCCCCTGCGGCAGCTGGAACTCCGGCGCATCCAGGTCGATATCCCGATAAAAGACGTTGCTGTCCTTGATCAGGTTGTTACCGTCCAGCATGCCGAGATAACGAATGGTGGAGTACGGCACAAAGTTGGCGGTGCGGAAGAAGAAGTTGCTCAGGCGAGAGTTCTCGGCCAGCAGATACAACATCGCCCCCACGGACGCGGTGGATTTCGGATCGTCGATGCAGCCTTTCTTGTTGAAGGGATACCAGCCGCCGGTTTCATAGCCATGCAGCGGCAGAACGCGCGATGGCGGCACCGGCTGGAGCTGGCGAATCAGTGCCTGAATTCCCGGCAGGCGTGACGGTCGGCCCGTCAACAGCAGCACGTCGCAGTTGTAGTGCCAGAGCACTTCGCACAGGGCGCGCAGGCTGTGGCAGATATTCATGCGGCCACTGCGTGGGTTGATGAATTCGTTGTGCAGGCTGGCCAGATCGATCTCCAGTGCCACGTCCAGAATGGAGAATGGCGCTTCGCTGGAGAGCTGGCCCAGGCGTACCACATCATTCACGTAATCCTGCACTTTCAGCGTTGGCGTGTTCTCTGTCAGCAGATCGCGGAAGGTGTAATTAAGCAGCTCACGGCCGTTTTCCGGCGAGTACTCTTCGTAGCGATGCAGGATTGCCAACGCCAGCGGGGCAAAGATCTGCAGCGTCAGTTGCTGGCGCAGGACCTGCTTGCCGGCCTCGATGGATTCGCTGCCAAAGAGTTGCGACATCATCGACTCTGCCGACAGATCGCTATGGCCTACCTTCATCATCGCGGCTTTTACCGCAGGCTGCAGGTACAGGCGAATGACATCCAGCAGGATATCGTCCCCCGCGACCTTAAAGCCTTCGCGGAAGAGCTGCTTCGGCGTGATACGCACGTTGATCCCTTCACCGTCATCCAGCATATAACGGGAAATCACCAGGTCGGTGGTGCCGCCGCCAATGTCGATGGAGGCCACCTTCAGGCTACGGGCTTCGTTGGCGGCCTGTTGGTTATCCGGGCGACGGGTCGCGGCAAAGAACTCGTCGGTTCGGCCGCCGAAGTAGGTCTGGGTTTCGTTGTAGAGGTAAACCAGCTGTCCGCAGGTGGCTTCGTCCCATTTCACATGCACGCCTGGGCGCGGATGTTTTAGCTGCGCGGTCTCTTCACTTTCGTCATCCATCTCTTCCCAGCCCAGCGCTTTCCACACCAGGCGGATGGCGTCCAGCATGCACTGTTCAAAGATGGCTCGCTCAGGTTTTGGCATCGCCGGTGGCACGGTCATGATGACATTTCGCAAGCGACGTGGGGTGCTGGCGTGGTTCATCTTCAGACGCTGCGCCGGGCTGTTTATCTGCATTAGCGCCTGGCTCAGCACTTCGGAGAGCATCATGGTCATGAGCGAGCTGCGGCTGTAAACCGGGGAGAAGACCGGCATCCGTTCATCTTCTGGCAGGCGAATCAACAGCTTGCCCTGATCGTTGAGCATGTACAGCAACGGCGCTGCGGTTGCGAGCGGCTCACGATCGGATTTCACAAAGGCCTGGCTAAAGCGCCAGCCGGGAGAATAGGGCTGATCGTCCCAAAGATAGCGTTTTGGACTGGAGATCCCGGTTGAGCCCTCTGTCCCCAGGCGCTGCGCCGCCATGCGGAAGGCTTCGTCCCCGACGCGGCCAATGGTCGGCCATGTGAAGGCGTCGCTGCGCCCGCTTTTTAGCGAGAAGTCCTGCTTACCGAACTCGGCCTGGGCGAACTCCAGACGGCTGTCGAAGGGTTCGTTATAGACATTTTGCGGATGGCTCAGGTCACGAAGTTGCAGCTGATAGAGCTGAGATAGCCCTTTATTGTCATCCCGATGTTCTTCTATCAGGATGCCGCAGCTGCGGGAGTTGCCGATGTCCAGCACCAAATCCACCGGAATGGCTGAGTCGCGGATCTTCACGTCGTTGACCTGCACTTCCGGGATAGCGACAGTGGCACTCAGGATATTCAGCAGATTGAGATAGTGCGCCTGATGCTCTTTCTGCAGCAGTTTTTCATCAATGTCTTCCGCGTGCTGGCGCAGCACATCGCGCGCCTGGGTACTGAACACCTCACGCAGCCACTCATCTATCCAGGGGAGCGTCAGGAAATCGCCCATCTCATGGGGATGCAGTGCCAGGGCAAAACCGGCCCCGGTGCGCACATCATCTTCGCTCGGTGCCAGGTACTGGGTGTTCTCACGATCCGGGAAAATTTTAGTATCGAAGATCAGGATGGCGCGCCAGGTGTTGCCCTTCTCGTCGGGCTCTGCCAGCTCGTGGAACTGGACCCGCGCCCAGTTGGTTGGTCCGTGTGCAAAGGCACGTGGCGGATTGAAGCGGAAGAAGGGCAGCGGTAGCCATAACCCCTGGTAGAGCCGCAGCGACTCTTCTGTCGTCAGGGAGTAATCCGATTCGGCAAAACGCGGCGCGGCGTTATCTGCCGCCGGGATTTGAAGCTTATCTTCACGTTCGTTATAGACCAGGCGCAAAATGGCGCCATCGCCATTCTGGCGCAGAAATTCACCGTACTCTTTACGGGCAGGAAGCGTAAAAGCGAAGTCCAGGAACTGGATGCCGCTGTCACGAATAAGTTTGACCTGTTTTTTAAAATCAGTAAGTTCAGCGAGCATTTACTTACTTGCCTCCTGCTTCATCGAAATAGGGAAAAGGGTGTTGGCGTCGTAACGGCCCTTACAATCCGCAATGTTCTGCGCACCAGGCGCACACTGGACTTCGGGCATTTGATATACCGATCCATCGGAGCACTGCGCTTCACCCTGGTTGTTGATGGCCAGATTGCCGGACTGGATGGCCGCGTTGACTGCACCGCGACAGGTCACCCCATCGCCGCGCACCATCTGTACTTCGCCCTGACCATCTTTGATCTGGTAATTCAGGCTCAGCGGCTTACCGGTGCGCTGGTCCTGAATGCCAGCACCGGCGTGCCAGCGGCCGTTTAAGAAGTCGGTACTCCCCTGTGCCAGTGCCCCGGTTGGAATGGTCAGCGGCGCATTGACACCCGGCTGGCCATCTCCTGATGGAACCTCCGGCGGGGTAACGCCCGCAGCGGCGTCCGGGGTAGGTGGCGCGGGTGGCTCACCTGCGTTATCAGGTGCGGCGGGATTTACGGGCGGCGCGTTTTCTGTGGGGGCGCCATCGGGCAGAGCCGGTGCCGTCGGTGTTTCACCGTTAACCGGCGCCTCGCCGTGAGTTGGCGTCTTCATCGCCGGGAGTGAAGCATCTGGCAGACCCGTGCCATTGCCGTTCAGGCTCAGGCCGCTCCCCTGCGAGCTGGTGGTTCCGTGTAGGCCGGTCTTTACGGTTGACGTGTTCAGATGGGCATCCGGCAGGCCAGGCAGCGTGGCGGAAAAACCAGGGATATGCACGCCCGGAACACAGCTACGTAGCAGCAACAGGATCAGCAACGCCAGAAGCAGCAAAGGAAGCAACCAGCGTAGCCACGCAGGTAACGTCCACCACCACCGACGCGTTACGCGACGCTCGGTAACCGGCTCCGTTACCAGAGGCGCCGACGCCGCAACCGGGGCGGTAGCGGTAGGGGGTAATGGAACCGGTGGGCGCAGGCAGTCGAGCGGGTCGATACGTGACTGATGACGGGCATTAACGAAACCCCAAAAGCTGATGACAGGTTTGCCGCCCACTAGCCAGACCTGATTCTGGTCGGGAAACTGCATTGCTTTTTCAAGCAGTTGGCCGAACAGGCGTTGTTCCGGATTGGCATGCTGGCTGTATTCAGCGCTGAGCTGGCGTAAGACAGCGTGGCTCTGCTCCAGTTGGCCGAGGGCAGCCTGACGCTCGCTCTCGGTGGCGGCAGACCAGGGGATCACATCTCCGGCGGCAGGGGCGTACCAGTCGATACGATCGCCGTGCTCGTTAACCTGCGGAATTGCCAGCGTATCGGCAACGGCGCTCTGTTTTCTCAGGCGCAGCGTCTCGCGCAGTTGCAGCGCAGAAATATGTACTGCCTGACCGTTCTCACCCATTGACTGGTATTTATCGAGCCTGTCACTGCACAGGAACATCTCTTTCACGTTGGCATACCCTTGCTGGTAATTATTCGGGTTAACTCTGCTTTTATTGGTACGTACGGCATTCTCGGCGATAACAAATCGTCAGCGACCGTAATCACATTTGAAGGTATAAATTGAGCAGAAAAATTATCGGCAGGTGACAGAAAACGTTTAGCCATAAATTAAATTTTTGGCGGCGGTTACGGTCAAATGCGCGAAAAACATTTTTGATTCCACGCCGAAACGCTGCTGGCATTCATTAATGTTTTTGATGAATTAATCGCAGCCCTCCGGGATATATTCTTTTATTGCCTGGCTCATCTTTTCATTAAATTCGTGGGTATTATTGACGGCATAAACAGCACCGCCAGTATTGCTGGCAATACAGTTTCCGGCACCGGTATTCATAATATCGACCACGTTTACCTGCAAACGGGGCTTCTTCAGCTTGAGCTGACGCGCGACCTCACAGGGATCGCCGCCGCAGGTCTCTTCCCCATCAGTTATCAGTACAATAATGGCATCGCGATCTACGCCATCAACCAACTTGCCGGCCTTTTCCAGCGCTTCGGCCAGTGCGGTTTTGCCCACCGGCTGAATCTTATCAATAGCCTGTTTCAACACATTACGCTGGGCAAAAGGTAAGGCCGGAGAAACGAATACTTGCTGGCAGGTTGCTGCCGAGACCAGGCTAATATCCATATCTTTGGGCACTTCATCGATCACCTGTTTTGCCGAGCGGTGTGCAAGGCTAATACGGCGTGGCTCACGCTCAATATTCTTCACCGGCTTATCCTGCATCAGGCGGCGTAGTTCATCCGGTGTGGCATCCATACTGATAGCCATTGAGCCTGAAGCATCAAAAATTAGCACCATTTCAGGGGCTTGCTGCTTGGTCCTCTCTGCCGGGCAGATCTGTTTTACCGGCAGCGGAGCGGGGGCAGCAGGAGCGGGCGGTTTAGCCGCAGGCACGCAACCGCGCAGTAAAAATAACGCCAACAGCGCTAACAGCAATAACACTAACAGCAGTAACCACAGCCCGCGGCGACCCTTATTGACCACCGGAGCCGCTGGCATAACGGGAGCGGTGGGACTTTCGCTCCAGGCCGTAATCACCGGCTGGCCATCAATCACCCAGACGCCGCGTTCATCGGGCTGACGAGCGGCAAGAGAGAGGACCTGCATAACGTCGGCAGGCGCCGCGTTAGCCGCCGCAAGCCGGTGATAAAGCTGCTCTATCACCACCAGCTTTTGCTGCAGCAATGCCTGCGCTTTCTCTTTTTCTGCTACGGGAAGGGCGGTGAGTGATACAGGTTGACCATTAATATCGCTGTACCATTCAATTGCCCCATCTGAGGCCTGATGCGGACGTGCAAAAAGATTTTTGTAGCCAGACGGGAGATGCTGTTCGACCAGAGAAATTAACGCGGGGTAGAGGTTGATATAACTTTGCCCAGAGGCGCTATGCTTAACCGTCCTTGTTATTCTGATCATGGAAATCGCTGCGCCATCTGCACTAAATCACAGATTAAAATTATACAGATGAAAAGATAATTCTTAATTCTAATTATGATTGCTGCGATAAATAACTACTAATATTTATAGGCATTGGGGATCATTTTATTAGAAATAAAATTTACATGTGTTTTGCAACCCCTAAATTATAAGGGGGTGGGGCGACCTTTAATTTGGCTTTAGGTCTAAACCAGGAGGTCTGTCGCCCATCATGCGTTCTCCTTTAAGCGTGCTAGCGCACCTCAAACACCACCGCCATCCACTTCACTTTCGTGCTTTCCGGGAAATCCGGACAGGGATCGAGCCGCGTACAGGCGCCCGTCCAGACAAAGATATTCTCGTCGATACGGTACCAGTGGGGGTTCCCTTCAACTGCATCGCCCACGACCGCAGCGCACACGTCGATACGGCTGCCAGCGGGGAGGTCCAGGGCCACCGGCGCATAGACGGAGGGGGTGCCCAGACGGGCATACACTGGCATGGTGGTTTTCACACTACCTGTTACGGCGACTTCAGTGACATCACTCATCTCAGACCTCCTGACAACGTAAGCATCTTTAAACGATATAAGCCGTGGTAAACGGGGGCGATAACCATAAAGCGTGAAGCTGTCAGGATGTGTCATGTAAAAGGCTGACACAGATTTTCGTGCGTCATTGACCCACGACAAGGCAGCCAGCCGCCACCTCTTCCTATAATCAGGCCCGTTTGTCTATCACTGGTGCGACGCATGGCTTACCAACTCAACCTGAACTGGCCGGAATTTTTAGAAAAATACTGGCAGAAACAACCCGTCGTTCTGAAGAACGCTTTCCCCCACTTTATCGACCCGATTACCCCGGATGAACTGGCCGGGCTGGCCATGGAGCCGGAGGTAGACAGCCGTCTGGTGAGCCATAAAGAGGGAAAATGGTCTGCCAGTAATGGCCCCTTTGAACACTTTGATGGCTTAGGTGAAACCGGCTGGTCGCTGCTGGCGCAGGCGGTTAACCACTGGCATCTGCCTGCCGCCGAGCTGGTGCAACCGTTTCGCGTGTTGCCGGACTGGCGTCTGGACGACCTGATGATCTCCTTCTCGGTGCCGGGCGGCGGCGTGGGCCCCCACATCGATCAGTACGACGTGTTCATCATCCAGGGGATGGGCAGCCGCCGCTGGCGCGTGGGCGACAAACTGCCGATGCGCCAGTTCTGTCGGCATCCGGCGCTGCTGCATGTCGATCCTTTCGAGCCGATCATTGATGAAGAACTGGCCCCGGGCGATATCCTCTATATTCCGCCGGGCTTCCCGCACGACGGCTTTACCCACGAAACGGCGCTGAACTACTCGGTAGGCTTCCGGGGGCCGAATGGTCGGGATCTGATCAGCAGCTTTGCCGATTACGCCCTGGAGAACGATCTGGGCGGGGAGCACTACAGCGATCCGGATCTGACCTGCCGCGAGCACCCGGGCCGGGTTGAAGCCTATGAGCTGGAACGCCTGCGCCAGATGATGATCGAGATGATTAGCCGGCCGGATGATTTTACCCAGTGGTTTGGCAGCTTCATCTCCACGCCGCGCCATGAACTGGACATTGCCGCCGCAGAGCCGCCTTACACCCCGGAAGAGGTGCTGGATGCGCTGCAGGGGGGCGAGACCCTCACCCGTCTCAGCGGGTTGCGCGTACTGAATATCGCCGACCGTTTCTTTATTAACAGTGAACAGCTGGACACCGTCGATGCTAAAGACGCTGATGTCCTGTGCCGCTATACCGGGTTCGGCAAAAAAGAGCTGGGAGAGGCACTGGATAACCCGGCCTTTATCGCCGAGCTGACCGGGTTGATTAACCAGGGTTACTGGTACTTCGACGAGTAACCCCACCGGGCGTTTGACACCGGCGGCGCAAGCTGCGCCGCCGCTCAGGTTACACAAGGATATGACACGCCTTCCAGTAACTCAGGAGGCGATCGTCATCGTTCTCCTGCTCCGCTTTTCTCCGCATGGCTCGCGCCAGGTTAGCCCGGGAGATCTCCTGGTTTTTTTGTACGACATCGATTACCGCTTCGCCAAGCGCCAGGGATATTTCGGTACGATTTTGCTCAATTACCATATATGTCTCCATGTCGTGTGCGAGTAATTAATTATGCGACATAATCACCTGCCTAAAATATTTATCAGGGAATTCTTATCTTGCTGAGGCGGAATATTGTTTCGAGATGCTAATGGCGCTGTTAATACCGTTTTTATGGTCTACAGTTATTAGCGTGACACAACCCGCATAAACATGATGAGGAGAATTCAGAATGGTAAATAAGAGCGAAATCAAGGATCATGCACAGGTTGTCGCCAGCTGTGGTACCCACGTAGGCGTTGTGGACCATCTCGACGGCGAGCGTATTAAACTGGCAAAAAGCGACCCGGAATCCGGTGGTAAACACCATTACATTCCGCTGGAGTGGGTAGCAAAAGTGGATGATAATAAAGTCGTCCTGACCCAGGATCATAAAGCGGTCTTTGCCGGCTGGCAAGAAGCTTAATTAATACCTCGCACGCCAGTGTGATATTTTAGCCCCGGTTTAATCCCGGGGCTTAATATATTTTATAAGCTGTTAAAAACGGCCTGCATTGCCGTTACGTTGAAGGAGTGATACTGTTTTACTTTATTATCTTCCTTCAGGCGCAGGTATGTCGAAAACAACGCTCAAGAGCCCAGGCCCGGTAGGGGGAAAAACATTTTCCGTTGCCGACTTTAACGTCTTTGGCGAGCGCTATGGCATTGACTACCACTTCCCCCTTCTGACCGACGTCAGCGCCAGCGCCAGCCCTGTCCTGCATGGAAACGTGGAAGAGATGGTCTTGCCGTCCGGTATCTCTCTTACCCACTCTGATGTGCGCGTACTGCAACCTTATGAAACCACCTCCCGCCACAGCAGCCCGCTGTATGTCCTGGTGGTGCTGGAAGGGTGCGTGACCCTGCGTCTCAACGATGAGATTTTTAGCCTGAGCCCCGGCATGGCCTTTAGTGCCACGCTCAGTGAACAGCAGGTGATGACGGCCCGCCACGACGCTGATATTACGCTCAAAACGCTCTCTTTTGGTGTCTATCCCCATGAAGCCCTGCGCGAGAGCTTGCTGGCTTCGCTGCTGGAACAGTGGGCGCGGCTGAGCGTACCGGCCTTCGTCTGGCAGGTGCCCGAGTTCGTCCTGACCGGTATCCAGCATGCTCAGCAGCGTGAACGCAGTTCCCTGTCTCGTCATCTGCTGCTGGAGGGGGTGATGTATCAACTGCTGGGCCATGGCCTGCACCTGCGGGAACAGCAGGGAAGGGTGGGCCAGGCCCCAACGCACGGGGAGCAGGCCCGACTGGAGCAAGTCCGCCGACGCATTGAACAGGCGCCCGAACAGGAATATACCCTCGCAGCCCTGGCTAACCAGGCGGCAATGAGCCCCAGCAGCCTGCGTAGCAAATTCCGCCAGACCTATGGCTGCACGGTGTTCGACTACCTGCGCGACTGCCGCCTGGCGCTGGCGCGTCGCTATCTGCTGGAAGGGCATAGCGTGCAGCAGGCGGCGTGGATGTCCGGCTATCAGCACGCCACCAATTTCGCCACCGCTTTCCGCCGTCGTTACGGCATCTGCCCCGGCAGTGTGCGCAGCGGCTGTTAATCCGCTTTTCTCCCAATCGCAAACGCTTTACGTGCGTTTTGTCATTGCGCATACATAACCTGGCAGCGCGCATAGCTGTTTGCGAGATGAAAAAGGTAATAATTCTTATTAACAATTAGAAATGCCTTTGGAGATTTTCATGTTCGCTAAATCGCGCTTAGCCCTGCTGGTGGGATGCGTTACCGGCAGCGTTGCTTTCCCTTTACTTGCTCAGGAGACGCCGAAAAACGATACCGTGGTGGTCACCTCGCAAATGCAGAGCGGCGCTACCAAACTGGAGACCCCGGATATCGAAACCCCGCAGGCGGTATCCATTGTCACCCGCGAACAGTTTGAAGAGCAGGGAGCCACCAGCGTCCGTCAGGCGGTGAGCTATACGCCGGGGGTGTACAGCAACCAGATTGGCGCCTCTAACCGCTTCGACTACATCGTGCTGCGTGGTTTCTCCGACGGCAGTCTGGATAACGTCTATCTCGACGGGCTGAAGATGATGGGCGATACCAACTCCCACAGCTCGCTGGTGGTCGACCCCTGGTTCCTTGAAAATATCGAAGTGGTGCGCGGCCCGGCATCGGTGCTGTATGGTCGTTCATCGCCGGGCGGGATTGTCGCCCTCACTTCACGCAAACCCTCCTTCGATACAGGTGGGGAGGTGAAACTCTTCGCCGGAAACAATAACCAGCGCGGGGCGATGTTCGACGTCACCGGTCCCCTGGACGACAACGACCGCGTGGCGGCGCGCCTGAGCGGTATGACCCGCTACGCCGACTCCCAGTTCGATCCGCTGAAAGAGGAGCGTTACGCGCTGATGCCGTCCGTGACCTGGCGGATCACCGATAACACCCGTCTGGATCTGATGGCCTATCTCCACCGCGACCCGGAAGGGGGCAGCCACTCCGGCCTGCCTTATGACGGAACCGTGGTGCCGCACGCCGGCCAGCGCATCTCAAACACCTTCTTCGAGGGTGAAGACGACTACGACAAGTACGACCGCCGCGAGAACATGGTGGGCTACAACGTTGAACATCTGTTTGATAACGGCTGGACAGTGCGCCAGAAGCTGCGTTATCTGCACACCAAAGTGAAGCTGAATCAGGTCTATGCCTCAGGCTGGCTGAACGATACCGAGCTGAACCGCGGCTACTCCGGCTCCGATGAGAAGATGAACGCCATCACCCTGGATAACCAGGTTGACGGCAGCTTCGATACCTGGGCGCTGAACCACCGCGTATTGATTGGTCTCGACTATCAGGATCGCAGCAACAATACCACCGGCTACTATGGCAGCTTCCCGCCAATCGACGCCTTTAATCCGGTGTATGGCGCGGGCCCGATTGACATCTCCATGTATAGCCAGGAGAAGCATAAGCTGCGTCAGACCGGCTACTACCTGCAGGATCAGATTGCCCTCGATCGCTGGCGCCTGACCCTGGGGGGCCGTTACGACCAGGTGAGCGTGTCGAATATCGATAAGCTGAACAACACCCGCAGCAACCTGGATAAGAACAACTTCAGCAGCCGCGCGGCGTTGCTGTACCTGTTTGATAACGGTGTTGCGCCGTACATTAGCTATTCCACCGCCTTCACCCCGACCAGCTTTGCCGACGAGAACGGCAACGTGCTGGATCCGATGAAGGGCAAGCAGTGGGAAGCGGGTGTGAAGGTGGAGCCGGAGGGGATGAACAGCCAGTTCAGCGCCTCGGTATTCCGCATCAATCAGAAAAATATCGCCACCAAAGAGGAGCCGACCGATCCGTACCGCTCCATCGGCGAGATCGAATCTGAAGGGGTGGAACTGGAAGCGGTAGGGCAGATCACCGACAACCTGCGCCTGCAGGCGGCTTATACCTACACCGATATTCGCTACAAGAAGAGCAGCCCGGAAGAGGAGGGCAAACGCGCGGTCTACGCTCCACGCAATATGGCCAGCACCTGGCTGAGCTATGACGTGAAAAGCGGCCCGCTGGATGGCCTGACCCTCGGCTCTGGCGTGCGCTATGTGAATGGCGTCACCAGCGACCGTCTGAACACCCATACCTTACCCTCGTATACGCTGGTGGATATGGCGGTGGGCTACGACTTCTCGAAGCTGGGGTTAAAAGGCTTTAGCGCGCAGCTAAACGTCAATAACCTGACGGATGAAGACTACGTGGCGGCCTGTAACTCGCTCTCTTATTGCTACTTTGGCGCCGAGCGAAGCATTGTGGGCAGCGTCTCCTGGAAGTTTTAACCGCCTGACGCACCGATCTGAGCCCCAGGGATGGGGCTTACTCCTCCATCGCCATATTCACCGCCTCACCCATCTGCTCGACCGCCATACGATGTTTCTCGTTCGGCGGCAGGGCGCAATTGATGCGCAGGCAGTTACGGTACTTACCCGACGCCGAAAAGAGCGACCCTGCCGCAATCTGGATATTAAACCGGCTAAGCTCGCGGGCGACGCAGACCATATCCACGTGTTCTGGCAGCTCTACCCACAGCATATAGCTCCCCTTTGGCCGGGTGACGCAGATCCCGCACGGGAAAAATTGCCGCACCCAGCAGGTGTAGGTCTCGATGTTTAGTTGATAAATCTGGCGCATCCGGCGCACGTGGCGATGGTAGTACCCCTCGCGGATAAAGGCGGCCAGCGCCAGCTGGCTTGAGGGGACATTGGTGCCGCTCGCGGCATATTTCATGTGCATCACCCGATCGTAATAGCGACCGGGGGCAATCCAGCCCACGCGCAAGCCTGGCGCCACGGTTTTGGTAAAGGAGTTGCACAGCAGCACCCGGCCATCGATGTCGAGAGAGTGAATCGAGCTGGGGCGCGGGTACTCGTATGCCAGCTCGCCGTAGATATCATCCTCAAAAATAACAATATCGTGGCGCTGGGCCAGCGCCAGCAGCTGGCGTTTACGGGCCTCCGGCATGATAAAACCGAGCGGATTGTTGCAGTTGGGCACCACAATCACCCCTTTGATCGGCCACTGCTCCAGGGCCAGCTCCAGCGCTTCAACGCTGATCCCGGTCCCGGGATCGGTGGGGATCTCGATGGCTTTGATACCGAGTCCCCGCAGCATCTGCATCGTGCCGTAGAACGAGGGAGATTCAAGGGCCACGATATCGCCAGGCTTGCAGATCGTCAGCAGCGCCAGGGAGAGCGCGCTATGGCATCCGCTGGTGATGATCAGATCGTCGGCGGTCACGACCGATCCGGCATCCAGCATCAGCCGTGCGATCTGCTCGCGCAGTTCCCGGCGCCCCGGTAGCTCGTCGTAGCTGAGGATCTCGTTGACGTTGTGCTGAACGACCCGGCTAAGCTCTTTCCACAGAGGTTTGAGGGTTGGCTGGCTTAGATCCGGCTGCCCGCCGCCAAACGCCGTGATACCTGTTTTGGTGCGCCCTTCCATCAGGGTCAGTATCTCATCCCAGTGGGTCACCTCTACCGGGCGCTGCACCGGACGAGACATGGCCGGAACCGGGGGCTGCGCTTTACGGTGGGCAACAAAATAGCCTGAGCGCGGCTGGGGGGTAATCAACTGCAGATTTTCCAGGATCTGGTAGGCCTGCTGCACGGTGCTGATACTGACGCCATGCTCCTGGCTCAGCGCACGCACCGAGGGCAGGCGCTCGCCGCTGCGATACAGCCCTTGTTCAATGCGTTCTGCCAGCAGGTTGGCCAGGTGTTGATAGCGCGTCATAGCTGTATCCTTTGTTATCACCATACAGAATTCAATAGCAGTACAGATCGGGGCAAAAAATGCCATTCAGATCCTGTTTTAACGGATCTGTATGTTAAAAAAAAGTTATTTTTGAATCTGTATTGCCGGGTGTGAAATCCGTGATGATAACGGCTCTGACAACCTGAGGAGCGCAATATGGAATTCTATGAAAATCGGGCCAAAAGACCGTTCTACCTGTTCATCTGGATGGGAAAGTTGCTCGTCCGTTGGTATCGCATTAACCAGACGCGGCGCATTCTGAACCGGCTGAGTGATGAACATCTGCGGGATATTGGTCTGTCGCGGGCGGATTTGGGACGTTATGGGCAGGATGGCCGGATGAAGTGACATCTCATCCGGCGGGTCACAGCATTACTCGGCGGTAGGTTTACCGGTATTTTCAGCAATGCGGCGCAGGTATTCGTTATTTTTGAACGCGACCATAATCAGTTCAAACGTGACGCGGCAGCCGATCAGGCTAAACAGCATGCCGAAAAAGCCGGCAATCAGGCTGCCGGTGAACATGGAGTAGAGCCCGCCGATCAGGATGAACAGCATGACGATCCAGTAGAAGAAGACCAGTACGCGCGGTGTGAGCAGGTAGTCAAATCCCAGAAGTTGTTTCATTTTTAATCCTTGATAATGTTTATTTTGCGCGCTGATTATAAAGTCCTTCGCCGTGATGTACAGGCCTGATATCCCCTTAAAATGGTGCGAAATCAGGGGGTTGCTATTTTAAAAGTTCGAGTGTTTGCGCCCTGGGCCGCGAAATTAACGCCACCGCCTCGTCCCAGGAGCGCACGTTGTTATAGCCCATGACCAGTCCGTAGCGCTTGCCCGAGCCGCGATACCACTCCGACAACGCATTCACCTGCAGCTGCTGCTCTTGCCAGCAGCGGGCGATCTCGCGGTCGTTATTGCCTGCGGTGAGGAACGCCACGATGTGCATCCCGCCGTCGTTTTGCTCGGTGAAAAAGCGATCGCCATACACCTCCTGCAACGCCGCGATCATCCAGTCGCGCCGCTGTTGATACAGGGCGCGCATCTTTTTCAGATGGCGAAAGAAATGGCCGTCATTAATAAATGCGGTGAGGATCTTCTGCGTCAGCACCGGCTGACCGCTGGCGACAATATCCGCGCAGTCGGTAAAGGCAGGTACCGTACTGGTGGGCATCACCACGTAACCGAGACGCAGCGAAGGCATCACCGTTTTGCTGAACGTGCCCATAAAGATCACCCGATCGTGTCGATCAAGGCTCTTCAGTGAGGGCAGCACCTTGCGGGTATAGTGAAACTCGCCGTCGTAGTCATCTTCGATGATCCAGGCATCGTTTCGGGTCGCCCAGTCGAGTAACTGCTGCTTGCGCGGCAGCGACAGCGTGACCGCCAGCGGGCTCTGATGCGAGGGGGTGACGATAGCAAAGCGGGCATCCGCATGATGGCGCAGCAGATAATCGGTATCTATACCCGCGCGATCCACCGGCACGGTATGCAGGTTTGGCACAATACGCTTTAGTAGCTGTTGGCCCATAAAATAGCCCGGATCCTCAAACAGCACCTTATCGCTACGGCTGGCAAGCGTGTCGAGGATCAGACGCAGGCTGCCGCTGTAGCCGCTGGTGATCAGCACCTGTTCGGCGCTGCAGGAGAGTCCCCGGGAGATATTCAGATAGCTGGCAATCGCCTGGCGCAGCGGATACCAGCCCATCACCGGCGGATTCAGCATCTCTTCCTGGCGCATTGCACGGGTCGCCTGTCCTGCCAGCAGCAACCACTTTTTATAGGGAAAACTGTCCAGCGACGGGATACCCGGGCGTAAAAAACCGGCCCGTTCGCGCTGGGCAATAAGCGAGGCCGGCAGCGTGCCGGTTACGGCCTCTGACGACGGGGAGGGGCTGGCGGGCAGGATCAGATCCGGATTCACCCGCGTACCGCGTGCCCCCTGGCTTACCAGATACCCTTCGCCGCTTAAAATGGCGTAGGCGGTTTCAACGGTTTTACGCGCCACCTTCAGCTCTGCCGCCAGTACGCGGATAGCCGGAACTTTATCGCCAGGTTTCAGGATACCGCGCGTAATATTGTCCCGGTAGCGGGTATAAATCTGCTGATATCCCGGCTTCATGTCCTACCTCTTTTAACGGTTTTTGTATCTTTTGACTATGTCATAAACGGCGTACATTTGCCTCATCGCAATGACTATGCCGCCCCAAAAAGAGGAAAGAAAATGAGCACTCGCGTTAATCATCACACAGCCACACCTGCCCTCAGTAAAGCCCTGTCCGATCTGAGCATGGCGGTGGGCAAAACCTCGCTCGACCCGGCCCTGAAGCATCTGATTGATATTCGTGTTTCACAGCTGAACGGCTGTACGTTCTGTCTGGATATGCACTCGAAGGAGGCGAAAATCGCCGGTGAGCGCGAGCTGCGCCTTTATCACCTTGCCGCCTGGCGTGAGTCTCCGCTGTTCAACGCCCGCGAAAAAGCGGCGCTGGCCTTTACCGAAGCGCTGACCCAAATCAGCGCCCACGGGGTGAGCGACGCGCTGTACCGCAGCGTGGCGGAGCACTTCTCTGACGTGGAGATTTCCGAACTGAATTTCGCCATCGTGGCCATCAATGCCTGGAACCGCTTAGGCATCACCTCCCGCATGGTGCCCGGCGCGCTGGATGAGGCCTATGGCCTGAAAAAGGCTAACCTGTAACCCCGCGTTCGCGGATCATCGCCACCAGCGCCCGCAATCCCGGCGGGATATGGCGATGACCGGGATAGTAGAGACGCAGCCCGGCGAAAGGCTGCGTCCAGTCGTTTAGCGCGGTGATCAGCTCACCGCGGTTCAGCTCTTGCTGAATATAGAGTTCCGGTAAAAATCCCACCCCCAGCCCTGCTTTTACCGCCCGGATCGAGGCAAACAGATCCGAGGTGGCGAAGCGTGCCGGCACTGCGAGGGCGAGCTGTTCTCCGCGCCGCGCCAACTCCCAGCGATAGATCCCGCCGTGGGCCATGCGCATACCAATCCCCTGATGCCGCAGCAGATCGTCCGGCACCCCAGGGGTGCCGTGGCGGGCGAAATAGTCCGGCGTGGCGGTCACCACCTGGCGAATATCGGCGGTAAGGGGGATAGCGATCATGTCCTGGGGAACCGACTCCGCCAGGCGGATGCCGGCATCGTAACCCTCGGCCACGATGTCGATCATTCGCGCTTCACTTACCGTTTCGACCCGCATTTTCGGGTAGCGCTGCATATAGTCAATCAGCAGGGCATCAAGAAACAACGCGCCCACGTTGTTCGGCACGTTCAGGCGCAACGTACCGGCGGGTTCACCGGTATCGCTGTGGATCTCCTCGCTGGCCTGGCGAATTTCCTGTAACGCCGGGCCAATGCGCGCCACATAGCGCTGCCCGGCGTCGGTAAGCGCCACGCTGCGGGTCGTGCGGTTGAAGAGCCGGGTCTGCAGGCGGCTCTCCAGCCCGGCCACCGCATTGCTTACCGCCGTGGCGGACATCCCCAGCTCTTGCGCCGCCGCGCGAAAACTGCCGCGACGGACAACCGCCATCACCACTTCCAGCTCTGTCAGTCCTGAACGATGCATACATTATCCTGAAAATCGAAATAACCTTTGCAGCATAGCGTGGATTATCGAAACGACGTAGTCGTGCCAGACTGGCTCTATACCGTCTGAGGAGGTTTTTATGCGCAACATCGAACAGATCTACATTAACGGCGAGTTTGTGACCCCGCACGGCAGCGAACGGTTTGATCTCTGGAACCCGGCCACCGCCCGGGTGTTCGGGCAGGTACGGCTTGCGGACCGTCAGGATGCCGAACGCGCCATTGCGGCGGCAAAAGCGGCGTTTCCGGCGTGGGCAAACACCCCTAAAGCGACGCGGATTGCGGCTCTGCAGCGGATGCACGCCGCTGTGACGGCCCGACAGGACGCGCTGCTGGAGGCGGTGATCGAGGAGTATGGTGCCCCTGCCGCCCGCTCGGCCTGGATGGCGCGCTACCCGGCGGAGGTCATCGCCCAGGCCATCGAGGCGCTGGAGTCGATTGATTTTACCACCCGCGCCGGGGCGGCCACCGTACAGCTGATGCCGCTTGGCGTGGCAGGGCTGATCACCCCCTGGAACAGCGACGCCGGATTTATCTGCGGCAAGCTTGCGGCGGCGCTGGCCGCCGGCTGTACGGCGGTGATCAAGCCGAGCGAGATGAGCGCCTGGCAAACGCAGATTGTCACCGAAGCCCTGCACGAGGCCGGCCTGCCGCCGGGGGTATTTAATATCGTCACCGGACGCGGCGACACGGTAGGTGACACGATAAGCCGCCACCCGGACGTGGCAAAAATCTCCTTTACCGGATCGACGCAGACCGGCAAAGCGATCCTGCGTAATGCGGCCGACAGCTTTAAACGGGTGACGCTGGAGCTGGGAGGCAAATCGCCAACGTTGATTCTGGAGGATGCGGATCTGGCGCAGGCGATCCCCCTGGCGGTGCAGGCCGGGTTTATGAACAGCGGGCAGGCCTGCGTGGCGGGTACGCGTATCCTGGTGCCCGCGTCGCGTAAAGCGGAGATCGAAAGCGCGCTGGCGCAGGCGGTCGCAGCGGTAAAATCTGGCGATCCGCGCCATCCCGATACCGAAATCGGCCCGATGGTGAGCGAAAAGCAGTGGCTGCGGGTGCAGGGGTATATCCGCAAAGGCATTGATGAGGGGGCAAGGGTGCTGGTGGGCGGTGAAGGACGCCCGGAAGGAACAGAAGAGGGCTGGTTTGTGCGTCCGACGATGTTTAGCGACGTTCATAACCAGATGACGATTGCCCAGGAGGAGATCTTCGGGCCGGTGCTCTGCATTATTCCTTATCGCGATGAAGCTGAAGCGATCGCCATTGCCAACGATACGCACTATGGCCTGAGTGCGATGGTGCTGGGCGGCGCACGCGCCGGGTCGGTGGCGCAGCAGATAGAGGCGGGGCGGGTGCTGGTCAATACCCTTACCCATGAACCCAAAGCCCCCTTCGGCGGGTTTAAACACTCCGGCGTAGGGCGTGAGATGGGAACCTGGGGAATACGCGCCTATATGGAGCCGAAATCAATTTTGGGGTAAGGGCTTCCCCCGCCAGGGGCAGGATAGATGCCCGTCTGTTTATCCCGCGCCCCTGCATTTCAGCGTGCTATCATCCTCCCCGGCTTTGCGCAGTTAAGGCCAGTAGGAAATCGTTATTACGCAGAGGGGGAGAGATGATTAAAAGCAGAATGGCATTTTCTTTTTCGCTGTCCGTTTTAGAACGGACCCGCGCCAGTCAGCTCATTAACGCGCATAAAGACGAACTGATTTTGCCCTATGACCGCATTTTTCTTATTAAGCGGGCGGCGATACTGCTGCTGGCTGCCGCCGCGCTATTGACGCTTCTTCTGCTTATCACGCTCAGTATAACTCGCTCACCAGACACAGCATTTATGGAAAGGATGAGACACAGCAGCATGGTGCTTCTCGGCCTTTTCTGCACCGGGGGCCTGTTACTGAAAATTTATGAACTGCTCATTAACAAAATCATGGCCAGCCGTGAGCCGCAGGAGCAGGAAGATGACGAAACCCAGCATAAGGTTAAGCTAAACCGCTATTTCATCGAACATATTACCCGGGTGGCGAGCGGCAAAACCTACTGGGAAAATATCAAGGAGAGCTATAGAAAAGGGGGCTTTATTTTCATCCATTTGAGAAGTAATCAATGCGTAGTGATACCTGAGCGCATTTTTGCCTCCCCCGATGAGGCCGCACAAACCTACGACTTTATTGCGGCACAGATTGCACACCACCGGCAACGGCTTATGACGCCGTAACTCCCTGAATCGCTATCACCGGTTCGCAATTCCTGCGCTTATCAACCTCGTTTCTTGATACTTACCCTGATAACCATTATCGTGGCGCGGTGTGAAGCGAGGTTCCCCCCATGAGTGAAGAAGATCTGTTCTGCCGTCGGCCTATGGGCATGCGCATGGCCATGATTGTGCGTCAATGGCGCGCAGTGATTGACGATGCCATTCTCGAGACCGGGTTAACCCAGTCAAGCTGGACGGTAATGATGCAGCTAAAACAGCTGGGGGATAACGTCTCGGTAAGCGAACTGGCGGAGGTACAGGGCATTGAACTGCCGCCGCTCATGCGCACCCTCACACAGCTGGAGAAGCAGGGTTATCTGCTGCGCGTCACATCGCCTTATGACAAGCGCATCCGGCTACTGACGCTGACACCCGAGGGGAAAGCGGTTCTGGTCACGCTCAGCCAGGTGATCGAAACCTTTCAGGCGCGCGTGTCACAGAACATTGCGCCAGAGCATCTCGACATTTTCAGCGCCACACTGAACCAAATCGCCTGCAATTTGCGGACAATCCGCGAAGAAGATAACAAGACTGAAAAATAATGACTCCTGAACAAAAGTTTGCCCGCTGGGTAAGGGTGAGTATTGCCTCTTTCCTGCTGATGTTTGTCTATTTCATCGTGGCGGATATCTGGATCCCGCTGACGCCAGACTCCACCGTGATGCGCGTGGTGACGCCGGTCTCTGCCCGCGTCCCGGGCTACGTGGCGGCGGTGCATGTCCACAACAACAGCCAGGTGAAGAGAGGCGATCTGCTGTTTGAACTCGACCCAACGCCGTTCCGCAATAAAGTGGAAGCGGCGCAGATTGCGCTGGAGCAGGCCCGCCTTGCTAATCAGCAGCTGGATGCACAAATTGTCGCCGCCCAGGCCAGCCTGAAAACGGCGCAGCTCACTGCGCGTAACGACAAGGTGACCTTCGATCGTTATCAGCGGCTGAGTAGCATGCAGAATGTGTCGCAGTCGGATCTCGATAAAGTGCGCACCACCTGGCAGAGCAGCGAGCAGTCGGTTGCCAATCTTGAAGCCACCCTCCATCAGCTGCGCATTGAGCGCGGCGAACGCGATGAGGCCCGCAACGTGACGCTGCAAAAGTACCGTAACGCACTGGAAGAGGCCGAGCTTAACCTTGGCTGGACGAAGGTCTACGCGGAAAACGACGGGACCGTCAGCAACCTGCAGCTAAGTCCGGGGTATTACGCCTCGTCCGGCTCGGCGGCGCTGGCGCTGGTCAACAACCAGACCGATATCGTGGCCGATTTTCGCGAGAAAAGCCTGCGTCATACCCACCAGGGGACCGATGCCGCAGTGGTGTTCGATGCCTTTCCGGGGCAGGTGTTCCGCGCCCACGTAACCAGCAGCGATGCCGGTATTCTGGCGGGGCAGGAGGCAGTTAACGGTGAGCTTTCCGCGCCGGAGACCTCTAACCGCTGGGTACGCGACGCGCAACGTATGCGTATTCACGTGGCGCTGGACGACGCCTTGCCAAAGCATCTGCCCACCGGCGCGCGTGCTACCGTACAGCTTTATAACAGCGAAGGGCCGTTTGCGCGCTTCTTCTCTGGCGTACAGATTCACCTGGTAAGCTTGCTGCACTATGTCTATTAATACCCTCGCGCGGGTTTTTACCCCGCACGGCAACATCGTCTACACCGCCAATGATTTTCGCCAGACGCTACGCGTCGTGCTGGCGGGGGTGATTGCCCTTAGCGTGTCGAGCTTTTACAACACCAGCTATGGCGTCTTTTTTGTGGTCTACCCGATCATGTTGTTGTCGCTGGTGCCGGTCTTTAATCGCCACGTTGCGAAACAATTTATCTTCAGCGCCTCGCTAAACTGCGTCGAAATGGTACTGATTATTGGCTATCTATCACAATGGCCGCTGATCATGACTGCGGTCGTCTTTGCGCTGTATGTGATGCGATTTCGCTTTATGAGTAAGGGGCCGCTGTTCCTGTTTGGCTCAATGGGCGTGGTGTGCCAGAGCGTGATGCTCAACTTTATGAGCTATCCCACCACGGACTGGCATACGCTGCTCTTTTCCAACATCGAGGCCAGCGTGATGGCGGTGTGCCTGAGCGCGCTGATGAACTACCTGCTGCCGGACGTTGAGCCACGCAAGCCGCCACCGTTGATCGAGAAAGACGACGCTCGAGTGCGCCATGAGTCTTTGCTTTCCGGCACCGTGGCGACCCTGATTTTTGTGGTGTTTCAGATCAGTGACCTTAGCGACTCTCTCTCCGCGCTGATGGCGGGTATCTTGATCCTCTTTCCGATGAACTATCGCGGCGCGGTGATGAGCTCCATCTGGCGCGTGGTCGGCGTTGTGATGGGGTGTCTGTACATTCTGGTGGTGCAGCTGGTGCTGTACGATCACAGCAGCCATATGCTGTTGATGATGCCGCTGATTGCCCTCGGGCTGGCGTTTGGCGCCCGGCTGCACGTGATGGAGAAGGTGGGGGCGGGGGTCGGTTTCTCCATTACCACCACCATCGGCATTATGTTTGGTCAGAACATGCACCCGGATAGCGATCTGGTCTTCAGCGACCTCTACCGCATCGTCTCGGTGACCGTGGCGCTGGTGGTGACCCTGACGCTGGTCTTTCTGGTGCACCGGGTTCTGAACTGTTTCGCCCCCACCCGCTATGTGATTCAGGGTTGATACAATATGCCGCCGCTGAAGCTCCAGTCTTCAGCGGCCGTAAACTGTATCACGACCATCACATCGGCTTCTGCAATGCCCATCTGCTGGCTCAGCTCTGAGGCCAGCCGGCGATAAAAGGCGGCTTTTTGCGCCTCACTTCGCGGTTTCCCCGCCACGATATGACGCGCTACAGACCGACCGCGGCCTGCTGCCCGACGCCGGAGAGCTGGGAATGGCGCTGCATACGTGCGACCGATCCACCAATGCCGCGGTGAGCAGTATGCACGCGCTGATCCTCAGGGCGCTTAATGGATAAACGTCGGTATTTGCGAGAGAAGGAACAGGATAAGACCAATGGTCCCGCCCACCAGGGTGCCGTTGACGCGGATAAACTGCAGATCTTTGCCGATGTTTAACTCAATCTGGTGCGACATGTCTTTGGCATCCCAGCCTTTTACCGTGTCGCTGATATGGCGGGTAAGGAAGGTGGCGAACTCTGGCGCCACGCGGTGCGCGGCCTGTTCCAGATGCTCATTGAGCGAGTTGCGCAGGTTGCTATCGGCAACCAGGGTCTCACCAAACCACAGTCCGGCGTTGGCGATGCGCTGTTTAACCCGGGAGTCCTCGCTCTGCATGTCGCTCTTCAGCCACTGACGCAGGTCGCCCCACATCTCACCCAGGTAGCGGTTAAAGGCCTCGTCGTTCTTGAGATAGGTTTTGATGTTCTCGGCTTTGGCGGCGGTTTCCGGGTCGTTTTTCAGGTTTTCAACCAGCTTCAGCACCGCCCGGTCAAAGGCCTGGCGGATCTGGTGGGTGCGGTCGTGGCTCACGTCATCCAGAATGGCATTGACCGCGTTCGACACCACTTCGGCGCTCTGATCTCCCAGCCACTCGGTAGGGAGAACCATCGCTTTGCGCGGATGTTCGGTCTTCAGCCAGTGGACAATTTGCGCGGCGATAAAATCCCGGGTGCTGTCGCGCTGTAAAAGGGTGATGAGGCGATTAATCACCGCATCCAGCAGCACCTGGTGGCGGCCATTCTTCGTCATGCTCTCCAGCATGGCGGCGCTGGTTTCGCTGAAATCGACCTTATCGAGCGCCTTATGGACGGCGCGTTTGAGCATCCGCTGAATGCGCCCATCATCGGTCAGTTCCAGGAAACCGCTCATCACCTGCATGATATGCAGCCCCACGCGCTGCGCGTTATCCGGCTGGCTGAACCAGTTGCCAATCAACAGGGCCGGTTCGTGACGGCGAATGAGGGTGATGAGCGACTGGGTATCAAGAAACTTCTCCTGCACGAACTGCCCGAGATTGTCGCCGATCCGGTCCTTATTACGCGGAATAATGGCCGTATGGCGGGCAATAAACGGAATGGGCACCCGGCGAAACAGGGCGACGACCGCAAACCAGTCTGCCAGCGCCCCCACCATCGCCGCTTCAGCAATGGCTTTGACGCCGCGCACCCAGAAAGTTTGCGGCAAAAAGAGGGTGGCGATAAAGGTCGCGGCGGCGATCAGCAGCAGCGACAGCGCCAGCAGCTTGGCGCGTTTGAGTTCAGCTAATTTTTCCATAGGGTTAAGGATAGAGTGAAGCGGGAAGAAGATGCAAAAATCGGACGATAATCCCGGCGCCGAAGAGCAGCAGTATCGCGCCCGCCGTACGCTCGATTTTCCATACGTTGTTGCACAGACGCGCTTGTACCGCAGGCAGGGCGAGACAGGAGACCAGGGTCAGATCCCACGTCAGCACCACCATGACCATCCAGATACCGCTCACCGACTGCTGCACCAGGGTGACATCTGGCCCCAGCAGGGCGGTCATGAGTGCCAGATAGAAAAGGGCATTTTTCGGGTTTAACAACGCCGACCCCAGCCCCAGCAGGAGCTGCCTGCGCCAGGAGGGGTAGCGTTGCGCTGTGCTGGATAACCTGAGTGGCCTCGCCGGGCTACGCACCAGCAGCCAGCCGAGCCACAGCAGATAAAGCGCTCCCAGTAGCTCAATCAGCGTAAAGAGCAGCGTGAACTGACGCAGCGCGTGGGATCCCAAAATCACCAGCAGTATGTACAGCCCATTGCCTGCGGCGATGCCTACGCATAACCCGGCGCTACCGCGCAGGCGGTGGCGGGCGGCAAACCCTATCAGTAAAAAGAAATCAGGACCCGGGCTTAACAGCGCCACGAAATGGGCCAGCGCCAGGGCGAGAAACGCGGAGGGAAAAAGTGTGCTAAGCAGTTCCATCATGACCTCATCAATAAAAACTAAGGTCATCCTGGAGTGAGGCGCGAGTTAATTATTGTCGGATATTGATCGACCCGTCGCGTACTGGCGCGGCGTGGCGGCGGTATAGCGGACAAAGGTTTTATGGAAATGACTCTGATCGGCAAAACCGCTCTGGTAGCTGACGTCGGCAATGTCATCTCCGGCACGCAGCCGCGCTTTAGCGAACTCAATACGTGAAACGTTCAGAAAGGCGCCGGGCGTCAGTCCGGTATCTTGCTTAAAGGTTCTGATTAAGGTCTCTTTGCGTAGCGAAAAGCGCCGGGCGAAGGCGTCCAGCGAGGGCGGGGCGTGCAGGCTGTGGCGCAATGCGTCTTGCAACGCAAGGCTGGTAGGGCGCAGTGATCCGCAGGCGGTGGGCTGTGTGGCAAGGGTTGTTAGCAGGCGCGTAATGGCCGTGGGCGACAGCGTATTGACGATCTCGAGATAGAGGCTGAACAGCGCGTCGCTGCGGATCACCTGCTGCCGCGGCTGGATGTCGGTATCAAGATAGAGCATGTGGTAGCTGCGAGGCTGTCCCGCCAGCGGATTGCAACTGTGCGGCATATGGGCGGGGATGACAATCAAATCGCCTGGCTGCAGGATCAACGCTTCACCCTCGCACGTGCAGCAGGTCTGCCCTTCAAGGATGGCGCCAATGGAGAGTTGCGCATGGCTGTGACATTTATAGGCCTGGGTGCTCTGCCAGGTACTGCGCAGCTCAACGCCGGGCCGGCGGAGGAAGGTCTGATTGACGTGGCGAGTCTGAGTCATAAAGGGTGCCTGTGCAGGGGCGTAGAGGGGTGTTATAGCATGGGAGGGGGGAGGTGTCCTGCTGTCCCTTGTTCTCTGGCGTTGCCAGCCGGATATTTTTGCAAGCACGCTTTGGGATTTGCGAGGCCGTTAATCACGCAGGCCTCGGTGCGTATCGATGCGGAGGTTAGAGCATGGTTAAAACGTCCCGGGAAAGGGTATCAAACCCGGTTTTACGCGAAGCGATGCTGGCCAAAATAACCCACGCCACCTCGATGTAGTGCTGCGAATATACCGAACTTTACCTTCAACCCCAGCCATTTTGACTACCCTTATAAGCCTCTGCGTTAAAAAAGGAGGCAATAATGGCTTATCAAACAGTGAATCCTGCTACCAACAAGCTCATCAAGGAATACCCCTCCCATACCGATGCCGATATCGAAGCGGCGCTAAAGACGGCGGACGCGCTTTATCACTCCGAGTGGGCGAAAGGCAGTATCGATAAACGCCTGCCGGTGCTGCATAAACTGGCGGATCTGATCGATGCGCGAACCGAAGAGCTGGCGAAGATTGCCAGTACGGAGATGGGTAAACTCATTGAGCAGAGTCGCGGCGAGGTGAAGCTCTGTGCGCAAATTGCCCGCTACTACGCTGATAACGCGAAGCAATTTCTTGCACCGGTGAAATACCCTTCCGAGATGGGCGAAGCCTGGGTTGAGCATCACCCGATTGGCGTGGTGATGGCCGTGGAGCCGTGGAATTTCCCGTTCTACCAGCTGATGCGCGTGCTGGCGCCGAACCTGGCGGCCGGTAACCCGGTACTTGCCAAACATGCCAGCATCGTGCCGCACTGTGCCGAAGCCTTTGCCCACCTGGTGCGCGAAGCCGGTGCGCCGGAAGGGGCATGGACTAACCTCTTTATCTCTTCAGATCAGGTGGCGAACATCATCGCCGACGATCGCGTGCAGGGTGCAGCGCTGACGGGCTCGGAAAAGGCCGGGAGCGTGGTGGCCGCTCAGGCGGCGAAGCACATCAAAAAATCGACCCTCGAACTGGGCGGTAATGACGTGTTCGTGGTACTGGACGATGCGGATGTGGAGAAGGCGGTGAAAATCGGGGTTAACGCCCGTATCGCTAACGCCGGGCAGGTCTGTACCGCCGCTAAACGCTTTATCCTGCACGAAGGCATCGCTGAGCAGTTCCTGCAAAAATATACCGAGGCTTTCAAACAGCTGAAGGTTGGCGACCCGCTGGACGAGAGCACCACTCTGGGGCCGCTGTCGTCCAAAGACGCGCTGGAAACCCTGACCAAACAGGTGGACGAGGCGGTGAAAAATGGCGCGACGCTGCATCTGGGCGGTAAGCCCGTATCGCGCGAGGGCTGTTTCTTCGAGCCGACAATCCTGACCAATATTACCCGCGATAACCCGGCGTACTTCGAAGAGTTCTTCGGCCCGGTGGCACAGATTTACGTGGTGAAAAACGACGACGAGGCGGTTGCCCTCGCCAACGATTCCCACTACGGCCTGGGCGGAGCGGTGTTTAGCAAAGACACCGAGCGCGCTAAAAAGATGGCTTCGCGTATCGAAACCGGGATGGTGTGGATCAACTGGCTCACCGATACCGCAGCCGAGCTGCCGTTTGGTGGCGTGAAGCGTTCCGGTTACGGACGCGAGCTGTCGGACCTGGGGATCAAAGAGTTTGTGAACCAGAAGCTGGTGGTCATTCGCCGGTAAGGCATCAGCCAAAAAAACCTGCCATCCGGCAGGTTTTTTTGTTTTAGGGCGCTTTAGAAGCTCACGCCGCCGCCGACATAAGCGCCGTCGATCAGGGTGTGGCCAGGGCGGCCATCTTTGCCGTCAACGCTCACGTGGCGATAGCCTACTTTCAGCGTGACGGGTTTGATTGGCGTCCAGCTTACGCCACCGTTGGCTTCAACGTAGTTCTTCACGCTGTTGTTCAGCCCTTCCGGTGCGGCATACCCTTCACCGAAAACGTGGATGCTGTCAGTCAGCGCCACGTTTACGCCACCGCCAATCGGGAACGCAACGCCGTTATCGCCTTTTTTCGGGCCGATGTAGATCGCTTTTGCGCCTGCGTTCAGCATGACCGGACCCAGTTCCAGGTTATAACCTGCACCTACGCCACCGGTCTGGGTGCCGTCGTCAGTGTTTTTCAGCCAGTTGCTTTCGGCATAGAGGCCGGACGAGGATTTACCCATTTCCAGATTGAGGTTGGTGTAGTTTTTACCCTGCTCAATGCTGCCGCCCATCGCCAGTGCGGAACCTGATACCGCAGTCATCGCGGCAAGAATAAAGATATTCAGTTTTTTCATGTGGTTTTCCTCGTCATCAAATTAATCTGAGGGCACCTTAGCAAGCGATGTTTATGACTGCAAATATGATGGGGATCGAGGTTTTATGCTGTTTTTGTTAATGGATTTACCTTTTCATGTTTGTAAAAGGTTGGTTTGTTCTGGCGTCAATGGTTAATCTTTCGGCGTTTAGTCCAGGTTTAATTTTTTTCTAAACAGACCCTGAACAGGGAAGTAATAGTCATTCGGGACGTATTAATGAAGCCGCTAATAATTTCTATAAAGTGTTTCATTTGTCATATATAACAACGTAAGTTTACATTTCTTTGGTTAAAATCAACTCACTATTTTGTCATCTCTACGTATAGATAGTGCGAATATTGGACGCAGATTTCATTTGGCCAAAAAATGCGTGTAAAACGTTTGTGAGTCTTAGGTTGTATAAGCCGGTTTATTGTCTTTTTAAATTCTGATCGCGATCGCAAATGAAACTCTCCTTATCCATTTACTCGAAAACAGGCAGTACATACACTTTTTGCAGGATGTCATTATTGGCAAGGAGCGTCCATGTATTACCGGAACGACGTCATCAGTTATTTGCAGTCTAATAAGATTCTCGCACTGAAACTTGATCATGCGGTTGCAGGTGTAAAGATGGCGGTAACGAATCAAATCGAAACAATTGGTGCCGGTACAACGCGGGCATTATATTACACCTCATGCTTTACGGATGAGTATCAGGATGTGTGTAAAAGGCAAAGGACAGAGGATGTACGGTTTTCCTACGGAGTCGCGCAACTTTTGCAAAATGTCGATATTATATATGAGATGTTCAAAATATATTTCGAGGAAATATTTAAAAACAAAACATCGGAGCAGTTGGAACACATAAAAAAGATGTTAATGAAAGCGAATGTCCACATTGCTGCAAGTACTCTTACCGGACATGGTTTCGCTTTAGCAGTCACAACGTCAGTCGCGCTCGGAATGAGCCTGAATCTTGAAATGAACGTTCTCACAGGACAAGTAGCAGGAGGGGCAATAACTATCCTGGGAATATATGGAATCGTACAGAAGGCTGCTGATAGCGCCCGGCGACTTCATTACATTCAACCACACTATTACGCCGCGCTTTACGCCAACAAACTTGAGATGATGTATTTTTTGATTGAGCCCCTGTTTGAACGTGCGGGGGTATTTAGAATGCAACACAGCGCGAATAACGACATTGTTGATATGATTACAAGAATGATTCGATAATCATGATGAATATATTAAAAAGGATTTGTTGTCGTGTGTTTAAGTCCTTAATATCCATTCAGGGTCCTGCTCTTCTAACGCTTTTGTTTGCTGTAGCCCTTTTTTATTTTTTCCCGAATGGCCCACTCTGGCTGGTAGGCGTGTTTGCTATGTTTATAACATATATGTTTGCCCGCTATATTAGGTGATAAATATTATCCGGTAATATGCCTGGAACATTGATAAGGAAATAATATGTCTACCCCCGCACACTTATGGCTCGAAGATGAAAACGGCTCTCCTATTGTCGGTAGCTGTTTAATGCCTCTGCGCTTAGGCTCCATTGAATTAAAGTCATTCTCTCACAGCGTAACCATTCCCGTAGATCCCCACTGGGGCAAGCTCACCAGTACACGGGTTCACAGCCCTATTATCGTCGTCAAAGAGTTCGACCAGACAACCCCGATCCTTTATCGCGCGGTGTGTGAGGGGCGCACGTTGAAGAGAGCAATCTTCAGGATGTACCGTATTCTGGAGTCCGGCATTGAGGCTGAATATTTCACTATCACGCTGGATAACGTAAAGCTGATAACGGTTTCGCCGTACCTGTCGCCTAATGGTCTGAGCAGCACGCATCTGGAGACGCTGGAATTACGTTATGAGTCGATAACCTGGAAGTATACGGAAGGCAATATTATCTATCGCGATAGGTGGAACGCTCAATGTATAAGCTAGTGCCCCTCTGCAAAGGGAGAAGGGCACTAATGTGTTTACTTACGCAGCCCCGCAAATGCCGACCGAATCTCCTCTTCCGGCAGCGCAATGCCAATAAACACCATCACGCTGTGCGGCACTTCTTCGCCCCAGGGTCTGTCCCAGTCGGCGCTATAGAGCCGCTGCACGCCCTGGAACAGCAGACGGTTCGGCTCCCCGTCGATCCATAGCATGCCTTTATAGCGCAGCAGCTTGTCTGCGAACGACAACAGCAGGTTCTCCATCACCCGGGAGACTTCGCTGATATCTACCGGGTAATCCAGCTCCACCACAATCGACGAGACGTCATTTTGCTTGTCGCCCATAAAGTGGAAGCGCGGCTTCGAGGTGACGTTCTCTTCCAGCATAAAGCCGTTGGTGTTGAACAGTTGTGCCAGGTCAATATCGCCGTGCGTCACGGTATAAATCGGGGCGCGTGAGTTAATACGCGTCAACCGCTCGCGCAGTTTCTCGCTGTCGCCTGCCACGTCGGTTTTGGTGAGCAGGATACGGTCCGCGTAGCCTACCTGCGACTGGGCGATGGTGAACTGGTTCATCTGCTCGTCGGCATGCACTGCATCTACCAGAGCGATCACCCCGTCGAGCAGATAGCGCTGGCAGAGGATCTCATGCGAGAAGAAGGTCTGGATAATCGGGCCGGGATCGGCCATGCCGGTGCACTCAATCACCAGGCGGTTGAAGTCGATCTCCCCGCGATCGCGGCTATCGAGTAGATCCAGCAGGGCGTCTTCGAGTTCGTTAGAGCGGGTGCAGCAGATGCAGCCGTTGGTAAGGGTTTTGATCTGGGTGGCGCGATCGCCAATCAGTTGATCGTCAACGGACACTTCACCAAATTCGTTTTCGATGACGGCGATTTTGAAACCGTGCTGTTCGTTGAGGATGTGGCGCAGCAGGGTCGTTTTACCGGCGCCAAGAAAGCCGGTGAGCAGGGTAACGGCAATCGGGGTCATGGTCTCTCCTTTAGCAGCAGCGAACGCCGCCTTCTCCACTTCCGCCGTAGCGCGCTTCTTGTCGCTCGCGGAAGAATTCGGTGTAGGTCATGTACGGCTTATCCGGGTGGTTGGTCTTCATATGTTCAACGTAGTTGTCATAGTCCGGAATGCCAATCAGCATTTTCGCCGCCTGACCGAGGTATTTTTTTGCTTCGCCTAAATTACCAAACATTATGCCTTCCAGACAGAAAAAGCCCGGCGAGGGAGAAAAGAGCGCGCCGGGCAGTCCCCTCTCCCTTGAGGGAGAGGGTTAGGGTGAGGGGGAAGGTTTAATGGTGTGAAGAGGTCTTCACGCCGCCTTCCGGTACCGGCACGTATGGGGTCTCTTTATCCGTACGACCGTCGGTATTACGCACTTTCATCCAGGTTTTGATGCCGTAGAAGATAATGCTATACACCACCACCAGGAACAGAATACTCAGACCTGCGTTGGTGTAGTTGTTCACCACGATATGGTTCATGTTGGCAATCTGCTGCGCGGTCAGATCCGCGCCGCCAGCGGCAATCTTCTCTTTGTACTGGTTAGCCATAAAGAAGAAGCCTTCCAGCTGTGGGTTGGCGCTGAAGAGCTTCAGGCCCAGCGCCCAGGTCGTGCAGAGCAGCAGCCAGCAGGCCGGTACTACCGTCACCCAGATGTATTTGGTGCGTTTCATCTTCACCAGTACCACGGTGCCAAGCACCAGCGCCACGGCTGCCAGCATCTGGTTAGAGATACCGAACAGCGGCCACAGGCTCTTCACGCCGCCCAGCGGATCGACCACGCCCTGATACAGCAGGTAACCCCACAGACCGACGCAGCCCGCGGTACCCAGAACGCCCGCCACCAGGGAATCGGTTTTCTTCAGGAACGGCACGAAGTTACCGAGTAAATCCTGCAGCATAAAGCGGCCCGCACGGGTACCCGCGTCCAGCGCGGTAAGGATAAACAGCGCTTCAAACAGAATACCGAAGTGGTACCAGAAGCCCATGTCCGCCCATGGCAGCACTTTGTGGAACACGTGGGCGATCCCCACAGCCAGCGTCGGTGCGCCGCCTGCACGGTTCAGTACCGATGGTTCGCCGATGTCTTTCGCGGTCTGCATGATCTGCTCAGGCGAGATCACAAAGCCCCAGGAACTGACGGTTGCCGCCGCATGTGCGCTGGCCTCTCTCAGCTGCGCCATGATCATTGCGGTATTTTCGCCGCCCATCTCATGCAGGTTTGGCATGGTGATGCCCAGACCGGCTGGCGGGGTGTTCATCGCAAAGTAGAGACCCGGTTCGATAATGGAGGCTGCAACCAGCGCCATGATCGCCACAAAGGACTCCATCAGCATCGCGCCATAACCGATAAAGCGCGCGTCAGTTTCGTTAGCCATCAGCTTCGGCGTGGTGCCGGAAGCGATGAGTGCGTGGAAGCCAGACACGGCGCCACAGGCGATGGTGATAAACAGGAACGGGAATAGCGCCCCCTTCCACAGCGGACCGGTACCATCGATGTACTGGGTGACCGCCGGCATTTTCAGCTCAGGGTTGATGATCACAATCCCGATCGCCAGGCCCACGATAACGCCGATTTTCAGGAAGGTGGCCAGATAGTCACGCGGGGCCAGGATCAGCCAGACCGGCAGCAGGGCGGAGATGAACGCATAGCCAATCAGCGCAAAGGTAATGGTGGTGTCTTTGAAGGTCAGTGCCGGGCCCCAGTAAGGGTCGTGGGCGATGATGCCGCCAAAGTAGATAGAGGCCACCAGCAGCACGATACCAATCACCGACACCTCGCCTACGCGGCCAGGGCGCAGGAAGCGCATGTAAATGCCCATAAAGAGCGCAATCGGTACGGTAGAGCAGACGGTAAAGACGCCCCACGGACTTTCAGCCAGCGCTTTCACCACGATCAGGGCCAGCACCGCGAGGATGATGATCATAATCAGGAAGCAGCCGAACAGGGCGATAGTTCCCGGCACGCGGCCCATCTCTTCTTTGATCATCTCACCCAGCGAGGAGCCGTTACGGCGCGAAGAGATAAACAGCACCATAAAGTCCTGCACCGCGCCTGCCAGCACCACGCCGGCGAGCAGCCAGAGGGTACCCGGCAGGTAGCCCATCTGCGCGGCCAGTACCGGGCCGACCAGCGGACCCGCGCCGGCGATCGCGGCAAAGTGGTGGCCAAACAGCACGTAGCGGTTAGTTGGCACGTAGTTCAGGCCGTCATTATTAATGACCGCCGGGGTAGCGCGCGTAGGGTCGAGCTTCATGACCTTCTGCGCGATGTATAAGCTGTAGTAGCGGTAGGCCACTAAATAGACAGAGACGGAGGCGACCACGATCCACAGGGCGCTAACGTGCTCGCCCCGGCGTAGTGCAACCACTGCCAGACAGAAAGCGCCGAGGATCCCGAGGAGCGCCCAGGGCACGTGCTTAAGTAGTTTTTTGGTATCCATAATAAGACCTGGTTTTTTAGCTGAAAAAAGGGTCAGGGTATGTTGTAGATGTAGTGAGTAATGCTACGGCGATCGTGCCAGATCCCCGCGCGCGTAAAGGACGGTAAATGCGTGAGTGGTTAAATGGGGCGATGAACGGTCAAAAAAGAGGGCGAGCGGTTGAGGCTCGCCGTGCGGGAAGGAGAGAGTGTGATAAGGATCACGCGGCCTGCGTGTCAGGTTTCGGGCGTCAGATAGCTCTCCAGCGTTTTGACCATCTTTTGCTTAAGCCACGCGGGCTCCAGTACCTGAATATTGGGCAGCCAGTAGAAAATCAGCGGCAGGATCTGATTCTCGTGTGCCGCCATGCAGCGAATAGTGGTGCCCTGGGCGTGATCTTCCAGAATCTCTTGCTGCGGCAGCAAATTGCGGCGGCGAAAGTAGTGCGAAATAGTATTGTTAATAAATATTTTCACTTCGAAAGTATCTTCTGATACCCACGGGCTAAGGTTCTTTTCCAGCAGCGCTATCGCGTGTTCTTCAGGGCTAAAAGTGGCATTCTGAATATCGAGCCATTTAATCTGGCTTAAAGAAAACGATTTCAAACGGCCATTTTCAGTCGCCTGCAAATACCAGATGTTCTTTTTGTTAATCAGTTTATAGGGGTGAACAGTACGATTTTTGTCTTTATAAACGATCTTGCAAACATTACGATTTTTAATCGATTTCTCAATCGACGGTAAATATCGACGGATATCGTTTTCGACCGAATGTTCGGCATCATTGTTAAGGATTTGAATATAACTCTCGTCGACGCGTGACTCCAGTTTTTGCCAGAACTCCGTGCCTCTGTCAGGGAAAAAGCTATCGGCATTCAGGAAGTTAGCAATGGTATGGTGCAACCCCTGTCCGGCTGAGTTCTGTACTGCGTGGATTAAGCGGTATTGTCCGCCTCCGGTATGTTCAACAATAGGGGAGAGCGCATTGAGGTCCCGATAGACTGTCCGCTCAGTAATATTAAATTTGTGCATCAGGGCATGTCGGCTAACCACACCGTGTAAATGCAGCTCCATCAGAATATCGACCAGCCTCTCCGCTGATCGACTCCTGCTCGGAATTGTCATAATAAAGTTCCCGTAAACTAAAGCATTGCTGTGAATTATGCCCACGCTGCTGACAAAATATGTCAGCCGTGTCAATGACATGAAAATTTCTCTTATGGATATATATAACGGCGTGATTTGCGATAAACATTAATGCTTTTTGTGCAGGAGAGGAAAAGAGAGGAAATTTTGCGCTGGTCATCAAAGAATGCCAGCGCAGAGAGGGTTAAAGCGCGGCTTCCAGTGCCATCATGACCGGGTGGAAACGGCGTTTAAAGTAGATGAGCCCGTGGCCCTCTTCAGCCAGGACAATATTTTTGATCGCCACCAGATAGACCAGATGGGTACCGATGGTCTGTACCTGGCTGATTTCGCCTTCAAGGCTTGCCAGCGCCCCTTTTAGTAGCGGCTGACCCAGCAGCCCTTTCTGCCAGCAGGAGAGGCTGAACCGCTCTTCCATCGCCATGCCAGTCATCCCGGCGAAGTGGCGGGCCATCAGCTCCTGTTCATGGTTTAGCACGTTAATGCACAGTTTGCCGTTACCCTGAAAGACCGGATTCATGGCACTGTTGGCATTGAGGCACACCATCACGGACGGTGGCGTATCAGTAACCGAGCAGACCGCCGTCGCGGTAATGCCACAGCGTCCCGCCTCACCCTCAGTGGTGACAATGTTGACCGCCGCCGACAGGCTGGCCATGGCATCGCGAAAACGCAGGCGTTGTTCATCTAATTGCATTAAAACCTCCCGCTACGTTATTTCAGCAGCTTGTCCAGCATGTTGATATCGGAGTTGTTGTGCAGGTGCGGCACGGTCCAGCCGTGCTGGTCGTACTCGGACATGCAGCGGTCGACCATCGCCATCATCTTGTCCATGTTGCCGGAGCTTTGCGCCTGGCGCAGGCACTGCAGGCGGATCTCATCCTGGCTGCCGGAGTAGTTGATCTCATACAGCTCGTGGCGGCCACCGAACTCGCTGCCGATGGCATCCCACATCAGTTTCAGGATCTTGATACGCTCGACATGATCCATACCGTTGGAGCCGCGCACGTACTTCGCCAGATACTGGTCGATCTGCGGGTTGTTGAGATCCCGGGCGCTGGACGGCAGGTAGATCAGGCCGCTGGTAACGTTGCGCTCAATAATATTTTTGATTTTGGCGTAGGCCATTGGGGCCATCACGCGGTAGGTCTGGAGCGCCGCGTGGTCCGGCAGGTACGCACCGTTGACCCACGGGGTCGCCTCCGAGCACATGGAGTCGCTCAATGCCCAGAACATGTTGCGCCAGGCCACCACTTCGCCAAGATCGGCCTGCACGCCGCGAAACTCCAGGGTACCGGTACACTCCAGCGATTTTTTCAGCAGGGCGGTGATGAAATCGAGCTTCACCGCCAGACGTACGCAGGCCTGCAGCGGGTACATGCGGGCAAATCCTCCCTCCATGGTCCAGCGGCGGCAGCGATCGAAATCGCGGTAGATCAGCACGTTCTCCCACGGGATCAGCACATGATCCATCACCAGGATCGCATCGTTCTCGTCGAAGCGGCTGGAGAGTGGATAGTCATACGGCGAGCCGGTGGCACCGGCCACCATCTCGTAGGAGGCGCGGGAGATCAGCTTCACGCCCTCGGCATCCATCGGCGCGACGAACATCAGCGCGAAGTCCGGGTTTTCGCCCATCACCTGCGCGGAGCCAAAGCCGATCATGTTGTAGTGGGTCAGCGCCGAGTTGGTTGCCACCACTTTCGCGCCGCTGACGATGATCCCGGCGTCGGTCTCTTTCTCCAGCTTGATGTAGACATCTTTGACCTCGTCCGCCGGTTTGTGGCGGTCGATCGGCGGGTTGACGATGGCGTGGTTAAAGTACAGGCCGGTCTCCTGAATGCGGGTGTACCAGTTACGGGCGTTCTGCTCAAACTGGCCGTAGAACGCCGGGTTAGCCCCCAGCGCGCAGCCGAAAGCCGCTTTGTAGTCAGGCGTGCGGCCCATCCAGCCGTAGCTCAGGCGGGACCACTCGGCGATGGCATCACGCTGCTGGCGCAGGTCATCGGCGCTTTTCGCCACCCGGAAGAACTTGTGGGTGTAACCGCCGCTGCCGGTATCGGTGCCCCAGCAGAGGGTGTCCTGCATCTCTGGCTTGTGCAGCGCGTCGTACATCTGCGCGATGGACGCCGCCGCGTTACGAAATGCCGGATGGGTGGTGACGTCTTTAACGCGTTCGCCGTAGATATAAATCTCGCGGCCATCCTGCAGGCTTTTTAAATACTCTTCGCCGGTGAGCGGGCGTTTGGCATCGGCGCGGAAATCTTCAGGCTTCATAGGGACCTCGTATCGGAAGATGATTGTTAAATTTATGTTTTGTTTTTGTTGTTTAATTGAAGCTTGAGAGGAAGGGAACGTGAAGGGACGATTGGGACAACGGCGGGTACTTTTCGGGTGGATGTGAGATTTGTGATCATGGTGGGTTTTGCATAAACTGGCGGCACTTTAACCACTTATTTTTTATGGATTATGGCAGGAGAAAAACGATGGAACGTATAACAATAATACTGCCAGATATGATTGCGCTGGTGGTTGGTGGCCTGCTCTCAATCATTATCTGCGAGATAGCGCAGAGGTTAGTCGGATTTAAACGTTTTGCTACCGGTCGGATAATGTTATTCGTTCCCTTTGGGCTGCTGATGCCGCCAGTTTTACGTCTGGTGGTATTTCCATACACGGGAGTAATGAGCGGAATGGGTTATATCACGACAGCCGTAGCGACCTTAGTTGCAATAATTTTTTATGTCGGTACGTTTTGCTGGACTGTTCTGAGGGATGTGCCAAACAAAAGGCGATTCATTTATTGCCTGATCGCCTTTTATCTGGTGGGTATTACGTTTCTGTTTTACATTGCCAACGATATCAATGGCCCCATTATTGGGTGATTACGCTTCCCATGGAATTTCGTAAGTGCCGCTTATCTTTTCCCAATTTACGTCTGAAAACACCACAAAGTCGCCCCCTTTTCCAGTGGCTTCACGATATTTAAGGAAGTCAGAATTATGGACAACTGATACCTTGCGTATCCGTTTGTTAATGTAAATCTTTTGCCCGGCGATTGTTGAAACAGCCGAATCAGCCCGGCGTAATATCCCTTCGTTTGTCCAGTATCCTAACGGCTGATCCCATGCTCCATTATTATTGAAATCATAAAAATCTTTGACGTAAATACCTCCCCACTCAGCTTCGAGATAATGCTTACCATTGGTATGTTGGAATGCAGTACCGATAACCGCAATCTTCAATGAATATGTACCGAGAGCGCCATATATGTCATCCAGCGTATCGAACATATGTGTGACGAAATTTCCGCCTACAGCTTCAAAGTTATTCTGATATTTTTGTTCCAGTTCTCGTGCAGACATTGATGGCCTGCCTATTAGATTCCGTCGACCAAAGGTATAAGTATCAGAGCCATTCCACCCAAGCGCTTTCAATCGCTGTGCGGTCATTTTCATTGCGGCCGGAGAGCATGCTTTTGCCATCAGCGTACGCATGGAGCTAACCGCCGACGGGTACTGCATTAACCATGTCATCGTAATGATGGTGTCGTCACAATGCTGATCGGGGATATACAGTCCCTGTGGTAATTCGCTTCCCTTCTTCCAGGTGTCAGGGCATTTCCAGCCTGGAGAATTAAGCCAACGTTCCATCATCTTAGCAGATTTTTTCCAGCCAATTTTTCGCATCACCTTAGGAATCTCGCTTATACGAATTGGCTGTAATTCAACCTCGCTTTGAGAGTTCATTTCGTTCGGTCTGGTTTTAGCATCCTCCATCAGAAAATAGAGATCCTTCTCAATACCGGATATGTGCATTGCCATAAATCATTCCTTTATTTCAGCAGTGGCTTTGGTGCTTGCATCGCCACAAAAATTTTTTCACTATTTCCAGTCGTCACTTTTGTATAAATACCGGGGCCGCTGTAATCATTCTTTATGGCCGTACCCATTTCAAGCATTCCATCCTGTTTGAAAATGACATATCTGAGCGGCTCTTGTCCTGAATTGAGGATTGAGAATTGATGCGAGTATTCGCCATTGATTTGCTGGTTTGCCAGGGCAGCTTTTTTTGCATTCTGGGACAGTAAATGCTCTCTATGCTCATTAGAGGGGAGATCGTAGCAGGTTACAGGGATGTCGAGGCGGTGAATGGCGAAAGCACCACATGAGGCCCTATAGCCTTCCAGAACTCGAGCCCTGCCGTGAATGGAGTAGCGGGGGGTACCTTCAATGAATTTCGACCAGCACATACATTGTGGGCACCAGAATTTATGGCCAACCAGCACAGCACGGTGAGTATTGTTATAGGTGTCGTTCTCGCAACCATCATGAAGTGTGCCACCATGACTGGTGGTATCACCTGTCCATATGGTGTGTTTTGCTATCATACCGCGCATCTAATAATTCCTTCAGCCTTTACAGCTTCGTATTTCCCTTCATCCATAACGCAGCATATAGCTGTATTATTTTCGAAGATGACCAGGGCCATTGAAGTTTGCCCAGCATCAGCGATGACATCACCATTGCTTATCAACGTACCGCTAGCGGCAACGAACAGCATTTTTGCGTTGACTTCGGTAGTCAATCGCGTGGTAGGGTCTGACATAACGAAGGCTGTAGTACCATCAGGATAAGTAACGATATCGTTTTCAAGCACGATATTTTTGCCGTAACTAGTAAGGCTTGATATGCCAATAATAAAGCCATTGTTTTTGGTTTTAGCACCGGTTACAGCATATAAACGGACCTCTTTAATACCCGATTCATTTAATTTTTTATTCACTTTATTTTTCCTGTTTTTTAAGTAAAAAAGTCATGTCGCCTATGAACTATATGCCCACATTTTTAGAATTAAAATGGATGCTCGTTTTTTCAGAATATAATTACAAATTATGAGTAGATATTTGGAATGAGGTTTGAGGGTGCATAAAAACCCAATTTTATTGAGGGCGGTTGAGGGGAACAGGCCGCCCGTCCTGTAACCTCGCCATTCTTAAAGAGTGCTCGTAAAGTATAAAATAGCCAGATTAAAGGAAAGGTTTTGACCTTTTTCTCTTAGCTGAGTCGTAAGTTGCCTGAGTAATGGCGATAACCGCAGCCGGGTGTGAGAACTTGGTAAATACGCATTAATAGGGTTTAAGTACCGTACCAGAACCACCGGAGGGAACAGGCGACACCGGTACTTTCTGCGCCCGATACGCGCTCGGCGAACACCCCACTAACCGGTTAAAAAAGCGGGCAAAATAGGCCGGGTCTTTAAAGCCGAGCTGCCAGGCCACCTCGTTCACCGCGCTGTCGGAAAAAAGCAGCAGCCGTCTGGCCTCGCGCAGCTGACGGTCGAAGATCAGCCGTTTTGGCGGGCGGTTGGCGAAGCGGCGGCAGATATCCGTCAGGCGCGATTCGGTGAGATGCAGCTCGCTGGCGTATTCCGGCACCGTCCAGTGCTGGTGGTAATGCGCGTCAATCAGCTGGGTAAAGCGCTGGAAAAGCTTTAGCTCGCCCCGCATGCCGCTTGAAGCATGGTCGTCGAGCTTCGCGTTGCGCAGCAGCAACGTAAAGACCGCCTGGGCTAAAAGTACCAGCGTATGCTCGCGGCCGGGCAGCTGCGCGGTGGATTCGCGCTTTATCAGCTGCCAGTAGTGTTTTAGCGCCAAAAGCTCGTCCGGTTTATCGGCCAGCGAGAGGCAGATCCCCGGCAGGCCGAACGCCTCCCGGGTGCCGGGATAGAGCACCTCCAGCAGCGGCCAGATCAGATCCTCGCGAACCGTCAGCACGTGGCCGTCGCTGTCCGATTCGGTGATGAACGCATGCGGCACCGACGGCGGCGTGAGGACAAACAGTGGGGCCTGCACCGAGTAGCGGTGATCGTCAAGTTGCAGCTCAATCTGTCCGGTATCGAGAAAGTGCATCTGAAAATACTGGTCGTGCCGGTGCGCCTGCATGTCGCGGCCAAAGAAGGCCGCCATGCGAGAAAACGACTGATAGTGCACATCGTCGGTGCCCAGGCTTTCGTCATACTCTTTGCTGATATCAATGTTGGCGATAGGGCTCTGGCACATGGTCGTTCCTCTGTTGATCCTGCTGCGTCATCGGAATACGGGTCAGCACCAGCGCGCCAACCACCAGCAGCCCGGCGACAAACCATAAACCTGAGCTAAAGCTGCCGGTCGCGTCGCGCAGAATGCCGATCAGCAGCGGACTGACGGCCGATCCGACGTTGCCGATGGCGTTGATCACCGCCAGCGCCACCGCCCGGGACTGCAGGCTAATGACCCGATCCGGGGTGGTCCAGAAGATCGCCATAGCGGTAAAGGATCCGGTTGAGGCCATAATGATGCCAAGCAGCTGGATCAGGCCGTGATCCGTTGCGGAGGCCAGCATCCAGCCCGCCGCGGCGAACAGGTACGGCAGGATGGTGTGCTTTTTTCGCTCTTTCAGCCTGTCGGAGCGGCGGCTCCACCAGATCATCCCGAGGATGGTACAGAACTGGGGGATCGCCGCCAGCAGGCCGATCACGATATTGCTGCTGCCGGTGTTGAAGCTCTGGAGGATCTGCGGCGTCCAGATGTTGATGGCGCTCAGGGTGTTGGTCAGACAGAAGTAGGCCAGCGTGTAGAGCAGCACCGCCGGGGTTAACACCTCGCGCAGCGTTGAGCGCGGCGTGGAGGGGCGCGCAATGGCCATCTCCTGTTCGCGGGCGATCATTGTTTTCAGCGCCCGCTTTTCGTCCTCGTCCAGCCAGCTCGCCTGGTCCGGCGTGTCGTTAAGATAAAACCAGGTCACCACCCCGAGCACCACGGAGGGCAGCCCCTCCAGCAGGAACAGCCACTGCCAGCCCTTCAGGTTCCACAAGCCGTCCATCGCCAGAATATAGCCGGAGAGGATCGAGCCGAGCATCATGGTGACCGGCATGGCGATCATAAACAGCGCGTTGGCGCGGGCGCGATGGTATGCCGGGAACCACCAGGTAAGATAGACCAGGATCCCCGGCAGGAAGCCGGCTTCGGCAATCCCTACCAGCATGCGCAGGACGTAGAGGGTTTCCGGGCTGGTGGCGAACATCGTACAGGTGGAGGCTATACCCCACACCACCATGATGCTGGCGATCCAGCGGCGCGCACCTACCTTCGCCAGCATGATGTTGCTCGGGATCCCGCACAGGACATAGGTGACGTAAAACAGCGTGGCGGCCAGGCCAAACATGGTAGAGGTCAGGCCCAGATCCTTGCCCATTGTCAGCCCGGCAAAGCCGATGTTGATGCGGTCAAGGAACGAAAAGACAAACAGAATAAAGAGAAACACGATCAAACGACGGAACAGCTTGTTAATGGCACGATGTTCAACGGCTTTTTCATCTTGCAGGGTAGAGGTCGTCATGCTGCGCTCCTGATCTTACCTTTAGTAGACGGATTTATTGTTATTTACTGACGTAACCGGTTTATCGATAAAGCGTGCGGCCAGCGCCTCGGCGCTGCGGGCGAGTAGAGTAGTGTCGACGCCAACCGCGACGAACAGCGCCCCGAGCTCGAGATAGCGTTTCGCCAGCGTCTCGTTCGCCATCAGAATTCCGGGGGCTTTCCCCGCCTCGCGGATTTGCGCGATGGCCCGTTCGATGGCGGCCTGCACCTCGGGATGTTGCGGGTTACCGGCAAATCCCATATCGGCACTGAGATCCGCCGGGCCAATAAACACGCCGTCGACGCCTTCCACGTCGAGGATCTGCGGCAGGTTTTTCAGCGCCTCGCGAGTTTCAATTTGCACCAGTACGCACATGGCGTCGTTGGCCTGTTGCAGGTAATCCGGGATGCGGTTCCAGCGTGATGCCCGCGCCAGCGCGCTGCCGACCCCACGGATACCCGCTGGTGGATAGCGGGTGGCGCTCACCGCCAGACGTGCTTCGTCGGCGTTCTGCACCATCGGCACCAGCAGCGTTTGCGCCCCCACGTCCAGCAGCTGTTTGATCTGCACCGGATCGTTCCATGACGGGCGTACCACCGGCTGGCTGGCATAGGGGGCGATGGCCTGCAGCTGGGTTAAGACTGTCTGCACGCTGTTCGGGGCGTGCTCTCCGTCGATCAGCAGCCAGTCGAAGCCTGCGCCCGCCAGCAGTTCCGCGCTGTAGCTGCTGGTCAGTCCCAGCCACAAACCGATTTGCGGTGTTCCGGCTTTCAGTGCCGTTTTGAATGCGTTTTGCATGGTCGTCTCCTAGACAAAGCGGCAGCTGATGGACCCCATGTTGCCGTAGTCCACGTGGAAGGTGTCGCCCCGGCTGGCGGCAACCGGGCGGGTAAAGGAGCCGCCGAGGATGATCTGGCCGGGTTCAAGCTGAACGTCGTACGGCGCGAGCTTGTTCGCCAGCCACGCCACGCCGTTCGCCGGGTGGTTAAGCACGCCCGCGGCGACGCCGGTCTCTTCGATGACGCCGTTGCGATAGAGCAGGGCGGAGATCCAGCGCAGATCCAGTTCGTCGGGCTTAATCGGGCGGCCGCCGAGGATCACCCCCGCGTTGGCGGCGTTATCGGAGATGGTGTCGAACACCTTGCGCGGGCGCTGGGTTTCAGGATCAACGTTGTGACAGCGGGCGTCGATCAGTTCCAGGGCGGGGATCACGTAGTCCGTGGCGTTGTAGACGTCGAAGATCGTGCAGTTTGGGCCGCGCAGGGGTTTTGCCAGCACGAAGGCCAGCTCCACTTCGATGCGCGGGACGATAAAGCGATCGACGGGGATGTCGCTGCCATCGTGGAAGAACATATCGTCCAGCAGCGCGCCATAGTCCGGCTCGCTAATCTGCGAACTGGCCTGCATCGCTTTGGAGGTCAGGCCGATCTTATGGCCCTTCAGCACGCGGCCCTCGGCAATTTTCAGGCTCACCCATTCGCGCTGAACAGCGTAGGCGTCTTCTATGGTGATCTCCGGATACTCCAGCGAGATCGCGCGGATCTGCTCCCGGGACTGTTCCGCCTGATGCAGGCGGTGGGCGATCAGGGTGTGGGTATGTTTGTCGAGCATGGCGATATCCTGTTGTATTGTTTTCTCCCTCTCTCTGTGGGAGAGGGCCGGGGTGAGGGCATCAGGCCGCAGAGATTTCCCTCACCCTAACCCTCTCCCAAAGGGAGAGGGGACAGATCGAGAGGTACTACTTAAACAACGCGTGCACGTTGTTTTGCTTGTAATTGAGCGTCGGATGCAGCTCCTCTATCTCAAACGACAGCGCCAGATAGCGTGCGTCCATCAGCCCGGCGAAATGATCTTTAATCAGCGCAAACAGCATCTCGCCCACCTGCTGACGGCTCTCCAGGCTGCGCCCCGCGCCAATCTTCAGCGTCATGTGCACGAAGGCATAATCGTGTTTCCCGTCGGCCATCTGCCAGGTATCCAGCCAGTGGGCGCGGCTGCGGATACCGCCGATTGGAAAGATACCCGTGGCGGCCAGCGCCGCGTTCACCCTGGCAAACAGCCCCGGCAGGTCGGCCTGCTCGCGGATGTTGTCGGTACATTCAGCAATAAAGTGCGGCATGATGGCTCCTTACGCGGGCAGCGGGAAAACGGCGTTAACCTGACCGGTACCGGAGCTGGCGAACAGCTCGGTAAGGAACTCCACTTTGCCGTCGTATTTGTCCCAGCCGAGCATCCCCAGCAGCATCACCGTATCGTGCATGTTGCCTTCGCCGTAGCAGTAGTCGGCGTACTCCGGCAGCATGCTGCAAAACTCTTTGAACTGGCCCTCGCGCCACAGCTTGACCACGCGCTCGTCCATCTGACGGTCAAACTCGCGGGTGTAACTGTTCATCCCTTCTTCCGCGCGCTGGTCGTCGATGAAGCGGTGCGAGAGCGAGCCGCTGGCGAGCACCGCTACGGTGCCGTCATATTTTTCGATGGCGTTGACGATGGCCTCGCCGAGCCTGCGGCTGTCGGCAAAATCGTGAACGGTGCAGAACGCCGAAATGGAAACCACTTTGAAGTGCTTATCCGCGTTCATGTAGCGCATTGGCACAAGGGTGCCGTACTCCAGCTTCAGGCTCGGGATGTTGTGCGCTTTGGCGCGCACGCCGAGCTTCACCGCCTCGTCGGCGATCAGTTGCCCGAGTTCCGGGTTGCCGTCGTAGTCGTAGGTCATGTCGCGGATAAAGTGCGGCAGCTCGTTGCTGGTGTAGACGCCGGAAAAATGGTCCGCACAGTTAATGTGATAGGCGCTGTTCACCAGCCAGTGGGTGTCGAAGACGATAATGGTATCGACCCCCAGTTCGCGGCAGCGCTTGCTGATCTCTTTATGCCCGTCGATGGCCGACTGGCGGCAGCCAAAGTTTTTGCCGGGTATCTCGGAGAGATACATCGATGGCACGTGGGTGATTTTTGCCGCTAACGCTAAGGTGCCCATATCAGATACCCCACTTTGGAATCGGATGGTTGCCCATCGAGATGCAGACGTTTTTCATCTCGGCGAACACTTCAAAGCTGTACTCGCCGCCCTCGCGCCCGGTGCCGGAGGCCTTCACGCCGCCAAACGGCTGGCGCAGGTCGCGCACGTTCTGGGTGTTGACAAACACCATGCCCGCTTCGATGTTGCGTGCCAGGCGCAGCACTTTGCTGACGTCCTGGGTCCAGATATACGACGCCAGGCCATACTCCACGTCGTTGGCCAGGCGCAGCCCTTCCGCTTCGTCCTTAAACGGCAGCAGGCAGGCCACCGGCCCGAAGATCTCCTCCTGGGCCACCCGCATCCGGTTATCGACATCCGCCAGCACCGTCGGGCGCAGGAAGTTGCCGCCTTTCAGGTGAGCAGGCAGATCGGTGGGTTTATCCGGCCCGCCCGCCAGCAGGGTCGCCCCTTCCTCAATACCGAGGCGGATATAGCCGGAGACTTTTTCCCAGTGCTGGGCGCTAATCAGCGCGCCAACCTGGGTGTTTGGATCGGTCGGGTCGCCCACCCGCAGGCGGCTGGCGCGTTCGGCGAAGCGTTTAACAAATTCCGGGTAGATGCTCTGCTGAATGAAAATGCGCGAACCGGCGGTGCAGCGCTCGCCGTTGATGGAGAAGATGGTGAACAGGGCAGCGTCCAGGGCGCGTTCGATGTCGGCATCCTCAAAAATCAGCACCGGCGATTTGCCGCCCAGCTCCATTGAGTATTTTTTCAGCCCGGCGTTTTTCATGATGTTGCGCCCGGTGGCGGTGCCGCCAGTGAACGAGACGGCACGCACGTCGTGATGGCGCACCAGCGCATCACCGGCCGTCGCGCCATAGCCCTGCACCACGTTCAGCACCCCCGCCGGGATACCCGCCTCCAGCGCCAGCTCGCCTAAGCGGTCGGCGGTCAGCGGGGAGAGTTCAGACATCTTCAGTACCGCAGTGTTACCCAGCGCCAGGCACGGCGCGACCTTCCAGGTGGCGGTCATAAAGGGCACGTTCCATGGTGAGACCAGCGCGCAAACGCCCACCGGCTGCACCAGGGTGTAGTTGAGCATGGTGTCGTCGACCGGGTAGGTTTTGCCGTTCATCTGCTGGCACACCTCGGCGAAGAACTCGAAGTTGTGCGAGGCGCGCGGGATCAGCACGTTTTTGGTCTGGTGGATCGGCAGGCCGGTGTCGGCGGTCTCCATGGCAGCGATCGCCGGGACGTTCTCGTCGATCAGCTCCCCCAGCCGGCGCATCAGGCGCGCGCGCTCTTTCATCGGCAGGTTGGCCCATTTCGGGAAGGCTTCTTTCGCGGCGGCGACCGCCTGATGGATCTCCGCTTCACCGCCGGAGGCCACTTCCGCTAAGACCTCCCCGGAGGCCGGGTTGGTGGTGTGGAAGTAGTCGCTACCCGCCACGTTTTTGCCGTTGATCCAATGGTTTATCTTTTTCATTTTGTCGTCTCCTCGCTGACAATCCGGTTGACCAGGCGACCTACGCCTTCCACTTCCACCACCACTTCATCGCCCGGGACCACGTCGGAGAGCCCCTTCGGCGTGCCGGTGGCGATCATGTCGCCCGGCTGCAGGGTCATAAATTCACTCAGATACGCGATCAGGAACGGGATACTGAAGATGAGGTCTGCCGTCGTGCCTTCCTGTCGCAGTTCGCCGTTAACGAAGGTGCGCAGGGTGAGGTTGTGCGGATCGGGAATGGCAGCTTTCGGCACGATGTTCGGGCCGATCGGCGTTAGCCCGTCGCGGCTTTTCACCCGCAGGTTGGGGCGGTAGTAGTTTTCGAGATAGTCGCGGATGGCGTAATCGTTGCAGAGGGTGTAGCCCGCAACAACGTCCATCGCGTCGGCCTCACTGACCTTACGCGCGGTTTTGCCGATGACCACCACCAGCTCCGCCTCATAGTGCATGTACTCGACGTTGTTCGGGCGCACCGACGTCTGGTTATCACCGTTAAGGGTGTTCGGCGCTTTAATAAACACCAGCGGCTCGGTAGGGGGAGTGAAGGCCAGTTCGCTGGCGTGATCGGCGTAATTCAGCCCGAGGGCAAACAGCGTGGCGTGCGGGGGTGTGGTCGGTTTAATGGCGACGTCGCGCTCATTCACTACCGGGTTTTCCAGCGGCGGGAAACCTTCAGCCAGAATGCGCACGCGATCGCCGGGACGGATCTCGGCGCGGGTGTGTGGGGTACCCAGCAGAATGGCGTCACCGGGCTGGAGGGTGGCGAATTCGCTCAGGGCGCTCAGCAGTTCGGCGGCATTGCGCTCGAGATCGCCGGTGTTCCAGTGGTCAGCTTCGCGGCCATTGATTTCGGTGATGATGTTCAGGTTATCGATATTATCAACGGCGGCCAGTTCCCCGAGCGGGCAAAAGCCGTCGCGGCATTTCGCCTTGATGGCCGGGCGGTAAAAGCTCTCTTCCGGCAGGCTCACGTCGTTCGCCAGCGCGTAACCGGCAATGTAGTGCTGCGCCTCGTCTACCCGCACGCGGCTGGCGGTTTTGCCCACAATCAACGCAACCGTCGCCCCGCTCAGCACCTTTTCACCGGCGGGGTGGGGGATCGGCTCACCGGCCTGAATCACCGTATTGTGCGGTTTGATAAACCATACCGCTGTTTTAGGCGGTGTGTTGTAGGGGGGCTGTCCAAATGCCTCTTGCCAGGCGGCAAGCTGGCTGCGGTGGTTGAGGGCGACTGCGAAAACCGTACCTTTCATTGCTCTCTCCTCAGGCTCTGTTGCCCGGTTTTGAGTTCGTTAATATATTAATGAATAGGTTTTAGGCTTTCGTTCGGACATTGGCAAACGGAAGTGAAATATTTGTGATATCAATAACAATAAATTTACATATTTATAATAATTGTGTTTATATACAGTGAGTTAATGATTTTATCTGTTTTCTGTTAGACTTTTTTCTTCACGTGAAGGCGACAGTCAGAGTCCGTCGGAGACGATTGTTAGCTTGTTAATGATTTTAAGGGAGGTGCTATGCACGACTCACTCACCATTGCTTTGCTTCAGGCCAGAGAAGCGGCGATGGCCTGGTTTCGCCCCATCGTCAAACGCCATAATCTGACGGAGCAGCAGTGGCGCATCGTGCGCGTGCTGGCTGAAAACCCGAATATGGATTTCCACGATCTCGCCTTTCGAACCTGCATTCTGCGCCCCAGCCTGACCGGCATCCTCACCCGGATGGAGAGCGTAGGGCTGGTGTTGCGATTAAAACCGGTAAATGACCAGCGCAAACTCTATGTTTCGCTTACCAAAGAGGGGCAGGCGCTGTACGCCCACGCCCAGGCCGAAGTGGAAGAGGTGTATCAGCAGATCGAGGCGGAATTTACCGCAGAGAAGATGCAGCAGTTGACCGGACTACTGCGGGAGTTTATTGCGCTGGGTCAGCAGCGCTCCGCCAGGCAGGATGAAGAGTAAATTCTGCTAACGATCAGGACGATTTTCGTAAAGTTTTCCCTTACCAGGCCGAAAATTCTGTTATCTGTCTGGTGGAAAGAGAAAAAATGTTAAATCGTATTAAGATTGTTACTAGCTTGTTGATAGTATTAGCTATTTTTGGCCTTTTACAACTCACATCCGGTGGTCTTTTCTTTAATGCCCTGAAGCATGACAAAGAAAACTTCACCGTTCTGCAAACCATTCGTCAGCAACAATCCACGCTTAACGGCAGTTGGGTCGCGTTGCTGCAAACCCGTAACACCCTGAACCGTGCGGGTATCCGCTACATGATGGATCAGAACAATATCGGCAGCGGTGCGACCGTTAACGATCTGATGCAGATTGCTGCGGCTTCCCTGAAGCAGGCGGAAAAAAGCTGGGCTGACTACGAAGCTCTGCCGCGCGACCCGCGTCAGAACGACGCCGCAGCGCTGGAAATTAAACGTAACTACGATATCTATCATGGCGCACTGGCCGAGCTGATCCAGCTGCTGGGCGCGGGTAAAATTAACGAATTCTTTGACCAGCCGACTCAGGGTTATCAGGACGCTTTCGAGAAAGAGTACGTTAACTACCTGCAGCAGAACGACAAGCTGTATCAGACTGCGGTGGATGACAGCAACAGCTCTTACAGCCAGGCGATTTGGGTGCTGATTAGCATTCTGGTTGCGGTGTTGGTGGTGATTGTTGGCGTGTGGCTGGGTATCCGTCAGGCCCTGATCTCTCCGATGAACCGTCTGATCGACAGCATTCGTCATATCGCCAGCGGCGATCTGGTGAAGCGCATCGATGTGGAAGGGACTAACGAGATGGGTCAGTTGGCTGAAACGCTGCGTCATATGCAGGGTGAGCTGGTGCGTACCGTCGGCGACGTGCGTAATGGCGCGAACGCGATTTACAGCGGCGCGAGCGAAATCTCCATGGGTAACAACGATCTCTCTTCCCGTACTGAACAGCAGGCCGCTTCTCTGGAAGAGACCGCCGCCAGCATGGAAGAGCTGACCGCCACCGTGAAGCAGAACGCCGAGAACGCCCGTCAGGCGAGCCATCTGGCATTGAGCGCCTCTGAAACCGCGCAGAAAGGCGGCAAAGTGGTGGATAACGTGGTGCAGACCATGCGTGATATTGCCGGCAGTTCGCAAAAAATTGCCGACATCATTAGCGTGATCGACGGCATTGCCTTCCAGACTAACATCCTGGCGCTCAACGCCGCCGTTGAAGCGGCGCGTGCGGGCGAGCAGGGTCGTGGTTTTGCGGTTGTTGCTGGCGAAGTACGTAACCTGGCTCAGCGCAGTGCGCAGGCCGCGCGTGAGATTAAGAGTCTGATTGAAGACTCCGTGAGCCGCGTGGATCTGGGCTCTACCCTGGTAGAGAGCGCCGGTGAAACCATGGGTGAAATCGTTAATGCCGTAACCCGCGTTACGGACATCATGGGCGAAATTGCCTCGGCCTCTGATGAGCAGAGCCGCGGTATCGACCAGGTAGGTCTGGCCGTTGCGGAGATGGATCGCGTGACTCAGCAGAACGCCTCGCTGGTGGAGGAGTCCGCCGCCGCCGCCGCCGCGCTGGAAGAGCAGGCGAGCCGTCTGACGCAGGCTGTAGCGGTCTTCCGCATTCAGCAGGAGCAGCAGAAAGCGCGCGCTAACGCGTCGCTGAAACCTGTTGCGGCCCCGGCGATGGCGCGTAAAACCGCAACCGCTGATGCTGGCGACAACTGGGAAACCTTCTGATAAATCACGCGCCCCGTTCCGGGGCGCGTATTTCAGACTTACGCCTGACGAGGATCGTCGATCGGTTTGCGAACCAGGAAGATATAGGCCAGCGCCCCCAGTGCGGTGACGCAGCCGCAGATGATAAGCGCCAGGCGGAAGGAGTGGGTCGTATCCACGATAAATCCGGTCACGATGGGCGCAAAGGACGCGCAGATAAAGCTGGCAAAGTTTTGAATGCTACCTACCGAGGCCGTCATGCGCGAAGCGACGGCGACATGAATCAATCCCCAGCACGATGTACCCGCAAAGTGGATGCAGAACAGCGCCATCCCAATCAATAAAACAGCACTCATCGGCGTGGTTGCCTGCGGTACCACGAAAGTAAAGGCCGCTGAGCAGAGCATACCGATAACAATACTGATTTTACGGCTCCGCACCGGCGCCATTCCCCGCTTGACCAGCCAGTCGGTGGCGAAGCCGTTAGTTAACATCCCTGCCGCCCCAAAGATAAACGGAATGGCCGCCATCAGACCGGTGCTTTTCAGATCGAGGTTATAAGCCGTTTGCAGGTAACCTGGCAGCCAGGCGAGGTAGAGCCAGGCGGTGTAGTTGATGCCGCTGAAGCCGAGCATCATCCCCCACATGGTACGGTTGCGGAACAGGCTACGCCACTCAGCGAATGTGAGCGGATCGCGGCGGGCGTTGACGCTGCCCGCGTTCAGGTAAGCCTCTTCCTGGCCGCTCAGCGATAACTCTTCACGGTTGCGATAGAGCATGTACCAGCCGATGGCGAGGAAAATCCCCAGCACGCCGATAGTGATAAACATACCGCGCCAGCCCATGACCAGCATCATCGCGGCCAGGATAGGTGGGCTCATGGCCACGCCGATAGTGGATGCGGCATTGAAGATGCCCATAGGGCGGCCACGCTCGTTGATGTTAAACCAGTCGTTAATCACTTTAACGCCGCAGGGGTTCATGGGCGCCTCGCCAATCCCCATCCCGATGCGTACCAGCACAAACTGGGTAAAGTTCTGCACCATGCCGGAGAGCGCCTGGAAAAGCGACCAGAAAAACATCCCTATCCCCAGCATAAGCCGTGGGCCCTTGCGGTCCAGCAGCGGGCCGCAGGGTAACTGTGCGATACCGTAGGCCAGAGAGAAAATGGAGAGCAGGGCGCCGATTTCGGTCGCGTTTAGCCCCAGCTCTTCGCGAATGGTGAGGTTTGCCACCGACAGCGAACTGCGGTCAAGGTAGTTAATCACCGCCGCAAAAAATAATAACAGCATGGCGGTCGTCTGAATGCGTTTAATACGCGGAGAACGCGCTACGGCACCCACCGGCGGTACGGGAATATCCCGCGTTTTTTCTTTGTCGAAGGTGGTTTGCGGGTCGAGAGTAATATTGTTTTTTTCCACACCTGACTCCTGAAATATTTTTTATTATTTCTCTTTTTTTATAAATAAGAGGAATATTGATAACGACAAGTGATGTAAATTTAAATTCACTGTCACTCACGGGAAATAACACCAGGTCGACTTATCGTGAGCATAGGCAGCCTTTTTTTTCTCGCGCGGGCCTTTTATCGGAAGCGTGCTGCCCTTAATAGTTTGTCGTTTTTAATCGGTACTTAATAAAAGACCGTCGCGCTCTGTTGCAGGGAGCGAATCATGGACTGTTTTGCGGTTGAGAGGTGGTTACGCAACGCCAGGTTGGCATCTAGATCGTTGCGGCAGATAAGCGCGCTGAGAATGGTCATGTGCTCGTCAATGGCGATGATATTGCGCTGTTTGAGGTCGCTTTCATCCCACTGGTAGTGGAAATGGAAGATCACGGAGATGATCTCCAGCGACTGGTTGAAAAAGATGTTATTGGCGGCGCTGAGCAGCAGCGAGTGAAAGTCGCGATCCAGCAGGGAGAAGGTGCGAAAACTGTCGCCAATACTGTCACGCAGGGCGCGGTGCTCCTCCAGCAGGGTTTTCGCCTGTAGCCAGCGCGGGTCGTTGTCTGGCAGGTTGAGAAAGTGCTGCAGGGCGTGGGTTTCCAGCATCTCGCGCAGTTCAAAGAGCTGCTCGGCATAGGACTGGTCGAACTGCTTCATACTCCACTGGCCGCGTTTGTCGCTCTCAATCAGGTTGTAGCGGCTGAACTTAAGTAAGTACTCCCTCACTACCACAGGGCTGACTCCGGCGGCACGAGCAAGTTGCAGCTCGGAAAAGGATTCACCTGCGCGCAGCTGGCGCTGGTTAATCATTGAAAAAAATGCCTGCTCAAATAATCGGTTTTGTTCGGCCAGCGGGGCCGCGTCGCAGGTGAAGCCATCCTCGCTGGTAGGCTGACGGATAATCACATAGTCATGGTTCACCTGGGCCAGTACGCCGCGGGTGCACAGGTGAGACTGGATGTGGCGAACGGTGGTGCGACTAATGTTATACATCTCTGCCAGCGCGCTTTGCGACGGCAGCGGCGAGGGAATGTGCCCCCGTGACATATCATCGATGACCTGGTTAATCACGTTATGACGCAAATTTTGTGAGCGGCTCATACGGGCTCCTTTTGCCATTGGAGAGGCATTAAAACCCTATTTAAAACGGCTTTATGCGCGTGATTTCACATTTCAGCTTTTTGCCTGCCCGTTATTTCTTATTTTCATCAATATCTGAATCCACAAAAAAACGGGAGGCAAAAAAATGGCAACAATGAATACGCTGGTGTGTCAGGAACCAAAAAAACTTATTTGGGCGCAGCGAGACATTCCCGTAGCGGGCGAAAACGAAGCGCTAATAAAAATAAAAACCGTCGGGATTTGTGGCACCGATATTCACGCCTGGGGTGGGAATCAACCCTTTTTTAATTACCCCCGGGTGTTAGGCCATGAAATATGTGGCGAGGTCATTAGCGTGGGGGAAAATATTCGTACGCTGCGCCCGGGGCAACAGGTGGCGGTGATCCCCTATGTGGCTTGTCAGCGCTGTCCCGCCTGCCTGAGCGGCAGGACCAACTGCTGCGAGGCGATTTCGGTCATTGGCGTGCATCAGGATGGCGGCTTCTGCGAGTATCTCGCCGTACCCGTTACTAATTTGCTGCTGGCAGAGGGTATCGACCCCGAAGCGGCGGCGTTAATTGAGCCTTTCGCCATCAGCGCCCATGCGGTCCGCCGTGCGGCCGTACAGCCCGGCGATGCGGTGCTGGTGGTGGGGGCCGGGCCCATTGGGCTGGGGGCGGCGGCGATTGCCCATGCGGATGGCGCCCGGGTGGTCGTTGCGGATACCAGCGCTTCCAGGCGTGAACATGTTGCCGGGTCTCTTGGACTGTCGACGGTTGACCCTGCGGCGGCGGACTTTACCGACCAGATACGGGCGCACTTTGACGGGGCGCTGGCGCAGACGGTGATCGACGCTACCGGCAACCCGCACGCCATGAACAACAGCGTGAACTTGATTCGTCACGGGGGAAGCATTGTTTTTGTCGGCCTGTTTAAGGGCGATCTCTGTTTTTCGGATCCCGAATTTCACAAGAAAGAGACCACCCTGATGGGCAGCCGGAATGCCACCGCAGAGGATTTTGCAAAGGTCGGCAGGCTGATGGCGGAGGGCAAGCTGAGCGCAGACATGATGTTGACGCACCGCTACGCTTTTCACGAGCTGGCAGAGAGTTACGAACCGGGGGTGATCAATAATCGTCAGCTGATTAAAGGGGTGATTGCCTTTTAACGTCTTGCCATACAGCGCCCGGGGTGGTGTTGGGCGCTGTTTTTTTATTGCCGCGCAGGAGAGGCAGCCCTCTCCTGCGGTTAGCCTTCGGCGTTGACGATTTTAATCTCCACCATCCCAATCCCCAACTGGCGCGGAGAGTGACCGAGGATATTGCCCTCGTTAGTGGACTGCGGATCCGGCGGTACAATGACCAGGGTGCTGCTGCGTGAAGGGTTGTCGAAATGCAGCGTAGTGGTGGTCACCTCGTTGCCGAGCTTCAGGGTCTGCTCGCTCTGGCCAATCCTCACCGGGATAGGGCGATTAGCATTGGGGCCAAAGGCCTTGGCGGTGATGACCAGGTCAAACTTCGCCGGCAGGGGCTGGTTATATTCAATCTTCACTTCGTCGCCCAGTTGGGCATTAGACCAGCGGCCCCAGGATTCCGGACGCGAGATGCCGCTGAACTGCTTCACCTCTTCTGGCGCACCGGCGACGTTAAAGACAAAGCTGTCGGCTTTATAGCGAATGTCGTTATCGGCCACCTTCAGCATCTCGACGTTGCGGTTATAGCGATCGGTGCTGATGACCGTATCCTTGAACGCCGTTTTACCCTGCCACTGAGGCTTGTCCACACGCTGAATGTTCTGCTCCCCACCCAACTGGCCCTGGGAGACGCACCAGTCGGTAGAGAGCGCCAGCGGCTGTGACCAGAGCTGGCCCATCTTGTAGCAGCGATCGACCCAGACGAAGTTATCGCGCGGAGCAAAATCTGCCAGCTGGTAGCGTAGCGGTGCGGAGTATTCGCTCTCTGGCAGCGGCTCGACGCGCTTATCTGAGACGCGCAGCAGCAGCGGCAGGCGGAAATGGCTGCCGGAGAAGGCCATCATATTTTTATCGCTATCGACGGTGAACGCTTTTAGCTCTTTCGGGAAGTTCCACAGGCGGATGACATCCGGTTTCCAGGCCAGCACTTTCTCTTTCATATTGAGGAAAATTTCTGACAAGGATTGCCCTGACAGGCTGCTGCGGCCCAGACCGATGAAGTTATCGCCGCCGAGAATATCCAGCACCGTGGCGCCGTTATCCATGGTGTTGCGCTTAACGGCGAGCGTCTCCTGCTGCGGCTTATCGCCGCGCAGCACGAAGAACAGATTGCTGCGATCTTGCTTATTCAGCTCGTCCCAGGCGGTATTTTTCATCGCCAGATGATCGGAAGAGACCACAATCACCGTGTTTTTAAAGTACGGCGAGGCTTTGATTTTCTCAATCAGCGCTGCAATGTGCTCCTGGCTACAGCCAACGGCACTAAACGACTGGTTCGGTTTGCCATCAATGGCATAGCTCTTGCGCTGGCAGGTGCGGGAGATAAAGCCATCCGGGTGATGGGTATCCACCGTCAGGGCGAATAGCGAGAAACGCTTACCGGACCTGGACAGCGCTTCGAATTTTTTCCAGGTCTCGTCCAGGACCGTATCATCGTAAAAGCCCCAGTCGTTGCGATAGCTCGGGTCGGCGACGGTGGTTTTTAACTCCTCGGCCCCGTAGAGATGGTCGAAGCCGTGAGATTTCAGAAAGACATCTTTCCCGGCAAAGCGCAGGTTGGCGCCCTGCATAAAATAGTTCTCATAGCCGGAGTTTTTCAGGATGTCGCCCAGGCAGATATTTTGCGGGAAGAAACTCGATACCGAGGCCGAGGCATTGCCCTCAAACGGGGCGAACAGCGGGATACCGCACTGGGAGGCCACCATGCCCGCAATGGTGTAATCGGTACCCGGCAGCTGAGCAGTATGGCTGAAATCAATCCCTTCATTTTTGATCGCCCCTAACTCCGGTGCCAGATTCGGGAAGGCGTCGTTGTCAAAGTAGGTGCGCTCCAGGCTTTCACCATAGATATAAACGAGGTTCAGTTTGGGGTTGGGGATGGTTTTTGCGGGCTCTTTGTACCAGGCGGCAAAATCGGGGTCACCGTCGCGAGACTGGGATTTTACCAGCTCGGTAATCTGATTAAATGCCGGGCTGGCATCCACAGAGCCCAATGCCAGTATCAGCGCCAGCAGACTATAGCCAAGATGGTGCGGATGGTGGCGACGACGGCGCAACACCCAGCCCAACAGACCAAACACCAGCGCTAGCGTGGTAGCGATCCCTATACCGGGAAGTATGTACTTACTAACCCCCGCACCTGTAAGACTATTGGTCAGGGTATAAAGAACGGCATCGTTAATGCCATCGCCAGTAAAGTAATCGCTGGCGTACAGGGTAATATTTAAAACAACAAAAAGCCCCAGCACCAGCAGCGTGGCAATAAACCACCAAGTGTTGCGACCCGCTTTCCAGGCATAAACCATTACCGAAGCGAGAAACAGGGTAAAAGAAAGTAACTCTGACAACAGCTTATCCTCAACGATTGCAGCCGCGGGTTAACAAACCAACTGTCTATTTTTTGGGTAATACAATGTAATTGCGATGCCATGTAGCTGCAATTCTAGTGTCATCAAATTGTGCTGTTGTTAGGATTTGGTTTAGATATTGCAAACTTTGAGCAGCGTCTCATCCCTCGATACGGGGGCTCAGGCAATGTCAGGCAGGGGAAATAAAGCGTGCACGCCGCGAGGTGAGCGTAAGCTGTTAATCGCGGCGTGATGTCGTCAAAAAGGGGGAGGTTCAGGAGAGGAAGTTAAGTCCCTGCTTCAATACTAAATCGCAGGCTTTGGTTTTGACCTTTTTACCCAGCGCGGAGTCGCCCAGCGTGTTCAGGTTCAGCTGCTGACCATTCTGTGCATTCAGTAGACCCTGAATACCGTCCATAAAATTGGTATCTTCTTTTTGTTCTTGCGTATCCAGACCCAGCTTACCCAGAACCTGATTTTTAATATTCTGCGTGTCGGTGACCGACGCCAGTTTCTGTTTCGCACAATACTCCAGGATCCCGGCGGCGTTGTTCATGGTGCCCGCGCTCAGGCTCTGGTTACTGTTACCCAGCAGGCCGGTCAGGGTACTGGCTGAGAGGCCGCCGCTTTCTGAACCGCTGCTTTTGGAAAGTTCGCTGGCGGCACTGGAGAGCGAATCCTGCCAGGATGCGGCGTGGGCGGAACCCAGAACTAACGTGGCGCTTAATACGGCGCTGAGAAGAGATGCTGTTTTCATAAGACTTACTCAAAGAGTTGGGGCGGAAGTGGGGCCAGTATAAACCCCACGGCCAGACACTTCCCGGGTAGATTTCTTAATACTCCTTCCCGGTGACACGGCTACGGTAACTCTCCCAGTCAAATATCACGTACAGGCTGTTGCCGAGCTTCATGCGATCCATAACGCGTTCACCCAGCAGACGGGTCATCTCATCGATGTTGTGGTTGGTCAGCATGCCGGTGGGGCGCTTGGAGGAGGAGCGGCGATCGACAATCTGGTTGATGATCACTTTCTCATAACGGGATTCGGTCTGGACGCCAATTTCATCAATGACCAGCAGGTCGACGTTGCTCAGATCGTTGAGTAACTGCTCTTCACTGGTTTCGCGATTGCTGAAGGTGTCTTTCATTGCCGACATAATATCGGCTACGGTGATGATCAGCACCGACTTTCCGCGCAGCAGCAACTCGTTGCAGATGGCAGCAGCAAGATGATTTTTGCCGGTGCCGGGTTTGCCGCTAAAGATAAAGCTCGCGATATTCCCGTCGAACTCTTCCACGTACTGACGCGCCTGCGTCAGCGCCGCCAGTTGCCCCTGGCTCTCTACTTTGTAGTTTTCAAACGAGCAGTTCTGATGCAGCGGGCGAATGCCGGAGCGGTTAAAGGTGCGCTGCATTTTCATGGCCCGGTTTTCGCGGGCCAGCGCCGCGGCGCGGATCTCACCTTGCTCTTTTTGCCACGCCAGAAGCTCTTCGCCGGTGGTAAACGCCGGTTTTACGTTCGCCGGCATGATCTTCTGCAGGCGTTTCATCAGTTCGCCGAACTCTTTCATTTGGCACCTCGGAATCCGTGGGGGATCTGTTTATCCGGTTCTGAAAATGAATTGATATCGCGTCTGGCCTGGCCGCCATTACTGGCGCGGTTGATCTGTACGCTGCGCGCCAGTTTTTGTTGCCATTGAATATGGTGAAAAACTTTACCTTCAGCCTGCCAGTAAGCTGTAAACGCCGCCAGCTCTTCCGGCGTGACGGGCTGGGTGAGGGCAATGCCCCACAAGGCCGCCTGACGCTGAAAATCGGGATCCGGCTGCCAGCCGGCATACATGGCAAATTTGCCCATCGGTACGGCGACCGGAGCGCTGGTAGGTTCTTCGAAAAATTGCGTATCCAGGGTGACATCGCTGGCCGGGCGGGCAACCCGCGCTTCGGTTTCCAACAACTGCGCCAGACGTTCCGGGGTAATGGCGTAAAAAGCAGGCGCATTATCGACAAAGACCGCGATGGCGCCGCCTTCGGCATTGGCCAGCACGCCACGAGGATCGTGCGTGAGGGCATCAAGGCCAGTGACGCGGGTTGTCAGGATTCTGGAGGACATAGCACTTTCTCAACTGGATTACTGCGGGCGTGATTGCAGCACATAGTAGCACAGAGAGAAGGGGGGATGAATGTGCCCTTATCCAGAGGATAAGGGCAGCCAGCGGATTACGCGATGATGTTGAGAGTCACATCAATGTTGCCGCGCGTTGCGTTGGAGTAAGGGCAGACAATGTGGGCCGCATCGACCAGTTTTTTCGCTTCTGCCTGATCCATACCTGGCAGGTGAATGTTCAGTTTGGCTTCAATCCCGAAACCGGTCGGCAGCGGACCGATACCCACTTCGCCTTCAATAAAGGCCTCTTTCGGCATGCTGATTTTGTCACGACCCGCAACAAACTTCATGGCACCGAGGAAGCAGGCGGAGTAACCCGCAGCAAACAGCTGCTCTGGGTTGGTGGCTTCGCCGCCCGCGCCGCCCATCTCTTTGGGTACGCCCAGTTTAACATCCAGAACGCCATCGGAAGAGGTAGCACGGCCGTCACGGCCTCCGGTAGCGGTCGCTTTGGCGGTGTAGACAACTTTTTCTAAAGACATGGCAGATTCCTTATCTTGTGTTTTGCTTGCTATTTAATAGCGAGCGATTTAGTTACGTGTGGCAAACATATAAACTATAGCTTCACGCGCGGTGAAGCTGATGACGTAATTGTTCCAGCTGCTGTTTCAGGACGGACAGCGTGTCGACATCACACTGGGCTGCACAGCCTACGGCATTGGGAATACCCAGCGCCTGCTGTTGCAGGGCAGTACCTGCTTCAGTAAGGGTGACGGCCACCTGACGCTCATCCTGGCGCGAACGCTGGCGAACGATTAAGCCCGCAACCTCAAGACGCTTTAACAGCGGCGTTAAGGTAGCGGAATCCAGAAAGAGACGTTCACCAATATCCGACACGGTAATGTCATCCTTTTCCCATAACACCAGCATCACCAGATATTGCGGGTAGGTGAGATTAAGCGGCGCCAGTAGTTGCCGATAGAGCTTATTCAGCGCAAGGTTCGCCGAATAGAGGGCAAAACAGAGCTGGTTATCCAGCAACAGCGCAGCGGTGTTATCAGTGGGTATCGTTTTCATGTCTTCAATATAGGTAGTGCGCAATTTAATTGCAAGCGATTTTATGGGCAGGTATAACGCAGGGCGACCTGTACCGCCATCTTACGGTAGTGCTCACGTTGGGCCTGCTCGTCTGCCCCCTCTTCAAAGAGTAGGGTAAAGGTGTAACTGTTCGCCACATAATGAAAGCTAAAACTGCTGATCAAACGGTGCAGATCCCGGGCATCCACGCTCTGGTTAAACAGCTGTTTTGCTTTGCCGCGCGTGAGGATGGCCTCCAGCAGCTCCAGTGCGCTGCGGTTGACCTGCCGCAAATAGCTGGATTGCTGCATAAAGCGGCCACGCTGCATATTCTCCATGCAGATGATGCGAATATAGTCCGGGTGATCGGCGTGGTAATCGAAGGTGGTCTCCACCAGATGCACCAGCGCTTCGACGGGAGGCATGCCATCGAGGCTCAACTGTCTTTCACTGGCGCGGATCTGGGTATAGACATACTCCAGCACCAGCAGATAGAGATTCTCTTTATTTTTAAAATGGTAAACCACCATGCGCTTGGTGGTACCTGCCTTCTCGGCAATCTGCTCCATACGCGCGCCGTTCAGGCCGTATTCGGCGAACAGGGCGATGGCGCTGAGGAAAATTTTGTCTTTCAGGCTGGATTCGTCAGTGATTTCGCCAGCTTCGCTGTCAGGGTATGCCACATCGCTTCCTTTTATTGCCGGGTGGGTCAGGCGATTATCTCTGGGGCCGACCGGGAACACAAATTTCATACCCGAGGACGTTTGCGATATAGCCACAAACCGGGGATAGACAGGCCAATGGAGAGCGCGCCGACAATCGAGGAGGCCTTCAGGAAGTTTGTCAGCAGCATAATCATTTGGGGCTCGCTGTAACCGAGATGGCTAATTTTGACCGCCGAGATCATCGCCGTGTAGGCCGAAATGCCGGGAAACATCGGAATAACCGCGGCGACGGTGAACACCTTCGGATGGGCCAGATACCAGCGCGACCACTGGATGCCAATGCTGCCGACCAGAATCGCGGCGATAAAGGTTGCCCATTCAATATTGAGTCCGGCTGTCATCATCACCATTCGTGAACCATGCCCGATAGCCCCCAGTAAGGCGCACCAGGCCAGCGCACGCTGGGGAACGTTAAAGACCATGGCAAAGCCCACTGCCGGAATTGCCGCCAGCAGCATGTCCTGCACTAACGCCAGTAAAAACGTGATTACGCCCATCCGCGAAGCCCCCATAAGGTCATGGCCGTCACGACGCCAATACAGGTGGCAAGCGTGAGTAAGCTGGCGATAGCCCAACGGGCAAGTCCGGTATTGATATGGCCTTTGAACATGTCGGCCACGGCGTTGATCAGCGGAAAGCCCGGCACCAGCAGAAGCACGCTGGCGGCCATCGCGATAGTGGGCGTACTGGCGAAGCCGGGTAGCCGCAGCAGCAGGCCGGAGACGGTTGTTGCCACAAAGGCGGTGATGCAGAAGTTGATCTGCGGGTGAATCTGTCGGTGGGTAAGGACCTGACGCACATACATCGCCAGCGCGCTGGCGGCAAAGGTAATGGCAGCCCCGTCCCAGCCGCCTTTATTGAGCACGCAGAAACAGGCGCAGGAGAGCCCCACCATCAGCACTACCAGCCAACGGGGGTAGCGGAGCGGTTTAATTTGGTTAAAGCGCTTTTCAACATCTTTGCCATCCAGCAGCTTGTGCTCGGCCATGATGACGATATGTTGTACCTCGGTCACCACGTGCATGTTAATTCCGCGATCGTGATTTTTGCGCGTAGAGGTGAGGCAGTGGCCCTCTTTGATGGTGGTCAGCACAATGGCATTGGAGGAGATGGCGCTTTCGACGCTGTCCATGCCCAGCGCCAGCCCCAGGCGGGTGGACAACTCCTCAACAAGCGTGCTTTCCGCACCGTGCTGTAATAAAAACAGACCGCACTGAATACACAGCCGCGTCGTTGCGCGCTGCGATGATTGATCTACCTGCATGGATTACCCTGACGATGGTGATGCCTGAAAGCCCGTAATGGTTACTTTTACAACACATCGCTGTAACGCCGGTGCTGAGGCAGATCAAACTTTCGGCTATCGGTATTTTATTTTTCGCGTTATTAATGGCGTTATTAATTCTGGATTTTTATATGATTAATCTATCCATTCCGCTTTTTGTTATATTTAGAATTTCTAACTTCACCTTTTTAAAATGATCAGTGATAGTACATTATCAAATTCGGCAGGGTGTGCGATATTGTAAGCGACTTTTGCGGTGTATAAAAACAGGATGCACTACTTTATCGAGGATGCGATAAAGATAACGGCGTTTGATCAACGTCAGGAAAGGACTCAAAACAAAAATGACGCCAATAAGTTGTCAGCACGCAATTATTATCAGTAAATTACCGGTAATGCAAACGGGCTTAGGTTGTATTATCTCACGTAATTTGCCTGATTATGAAGTTTCCTATTGCCGCTCTCAGGAAGAGCTTACACTTCTTCAATTACGTCGGGCGAATGTTGTCATTGCCGATATCTCCGGGGAGCAACGTAACCCGCGTCGAATTTGCGAAGAATATTATTCTTTGCAGAATCATTACCGTGATATTCACTGGATATTTTTAGTTTCACGCCGGGTCTATCCCTGTGCGGTAGAGCTTCTGTTACGACCAGAGAGTTCATTGCTTTCAGATATCGAGCCCATTGAGGGCGTGATTAACGCCATTCGTGGCGGAAGCCAGAGTGCAGAACGCATTAGCCAGACGCTGCTAAAACCGGAGCTGGAGGAGCTCGACGAAAGTCGGGATGAGGTGATGTTGACTCACTCTGAACGCAAGGTGTTACGCCTGCTTGGAAAAGGCTGGGGCATAAATCAAATTGCCGCCTTGCTTAAAAAAAGCAACAAAACGGTCAGTGCCCAAAAAAATAGCGCCATGAGGCGACTGTCATTACGCAGTAATGCCGAAATGTACGCGTGGATTAACAGTAACAAGGGAATGAAAGAGCTGAATCTTTTTTCAGCCTATGGAGAACAGGACGAATGGAAAAGAGCGCCGTTAAGAGACCTATCGCTATCGTCGAAAAGTGCACAATGAGTGCCGTTGGTCTGGAACATCTGTTTTCCAGCCCGACTCTTAAAAATTATCATCCCTCTATTTTCAGCGATATTGCGCAATTTAATGAAGCACTTGAGACTATTCCATTTTCAGCACTTATCTATTCGCTTTCCGATTCGCGAAATGAGCGCCGTTATTGTCTGGAATGTTTAAAGTCGCTGGCCGCCAATCATAGCCATATTCAGCGTATTGTTCTGGCGTCTGATACCAAAGAGGCCAGTCTTATCAACCACCTCTCCCCGTCGCATTTGCACGGTATTGTGATTAAATCGGAATCGGTCAAAGCGTTACAGGAGCAGTTAGGTGCGCTGTTAAGCGAAACGCGGCGGAGCAGTGACAGTATTCATAATCACTGGAACCTGCATCGTGGACGCTTACTGAGCCCGACAGAGCGCGCCATTCTGCAATTTATGTCCAGCGGATATTCAATCCCGGAGATTGCCACGCGTCTGGATCGCAATATCAAAACCATTCGCGCACATAAGTTTAACGCCATGGTTAAGTTGGGTGTTCACTCCGACATGGGATTGCTGAATGCTGCCGACATCCTGAGCCACTTCCCTATGCCGGATCGTCGTAATCCACAAAACTTTATGCTTTATCACTCCTGAACATGACGCCAGAGGTTTCTCTGGCGCCCTGCTTACTGACAGACATCCACCCAGGTTGCATCCGTCAGCGTGGCCATTCTCTCCGGTGAAATGCGAACGGCACTGTGAATGGCCCCCGCAGCGGGTAACACCTCTTTAAACTCCCGTAGAGAGACATCGCAGTAGACTGCCAGCGGATTTTCCAGCCCAAAAGGGCAAACGCCGCCTACAGGATGGCCGGTTACGGTCACGACTTCGTCGCTGCTGAGCATGCGTGCTTTGGCGCCAAAGGCCTCTTTTAATTTTTTGTTATCCAGGCGGGCGTCACCTTTTGCCACCACTAAAATCACCTCGTTTTTAACCTTCAGTGAAAGGGTTTTGGCGATCTGGCCGGGGGCAACGTTGTGTGCCGCCGCAGCCAGCGCAACGGTAGCGGTACTCTGGCTGAGCTCGATGACTTCAATGTCCGGAGCATTGTCGGCAAAAAATTGCCTTACAGACTGCAAACTCATTGTTTTCTCCTGCGAAATAGTCTGCGTAATCTTTCATATCAAATTATGCTCTGTAAATATCCCTTAAGTAACAAAAATCCCGTATCAGTGATTTCTGGATCGCCTTCACATTCACGGAAACCGGTTACAGTAACCGGTTGCAGTTGCCGTATGCAGAGATTAATACTGAATACGTAACTCCCCCTGTATCCAATAATAAGAGTCGACTATGAAACCTATCCGTTTGAGCAGTACCGCTGGTAGACGAACCAGCAAGGTGGTGAAAGTGGTTTATGGAACACCGTGCGGCGCGCAGGCGCCCGAAACGAACCTGTGACAGGAGAGCCGTTATGTCTGCCAACCATGCTGCGTTTAACCTGATATTCCGTTTTGTCGAAAATTATGTCAGTCCTGTTGCCGGGCGTATCTCTGCCCAACGCCACGTTATGGCCATCCGCGACGGCTTTATCTCAGCCATGCCGTTTATGATTGTGGGTTCGTTCCTGCTGGTGTTTGCCTATCCGCCATTCTCGCCAGATACCACCTGGGGCTTTGCCCGCGCCTGGCTTGATATGGCAAAACAGTTTGAAGGCCAGATCCTGACCCCGTTTGATATGACCATGGGCATTATGTCCATTTACATCTGCGCGGCCATTGCCTACAACCTGGGCAAGCATTACGTTAACTCGCATCAGCTTGATCCGTTCATGTGCGCCATGCTCTCCTTAATGGCGTTTTTACTCATCGCCGCGCCTAAAACGAAAGGGGCGATGCCGGTAGACAGCCTTGGCGGGACGGGGATTTTTACGGCCATCCTTGTCGCGATCTACTGCGTGGAGATGATGCGTTTCCTGAAAGCGCACAACATTGGTATTCGCCTGCCTGACCAGGTGCCGCCAATGATCAAAAACTCCTTCGATCTGCTGATTCCCGTCCTGGTGGTGGTGTTAACTCTCTATCCGCTGAGCCTGTTTATTCAGTCGCAGTTCGATATGCTCATCCCGCAGGCCATTATGGCTATCTTCAAACCGCTGGTGTCGGCTGCCGATTCGCTGCCAGCCATTCTGCTGGCGGTGCTGATTGGGCACCTGCTCTGGTTTGCAGGGATCCATGGGGCTGCCATCGTCTCTGGCATGCTGCAGATGTTCTGGCTCACTAACCTCGGGATGAACCAGACGGCGCTGGCACAGAGCGCACCGCTGCCGCACATCTTTATGGAGGCGTTCTGGACCTTCTTTATCGTGATTGGCGGCTCGGGTGCAACCATGGGGCTGGTCTTCTGCTACTTACGTAGCCGGTCTGCGCATTTACGCTCTATTGGGCGTCTGAGTGTGGTGCCAAGCATCTTCAACATTAACGAACCGGTGATTTTTGGCACCCCTATCGTAATGAACCCCGTTTTCTTTATCCCCTTCCTGCTGGCACCTATGGTCAATGCGGTACTGGCATGGGCGGCAATGAAACTGGATCTGATTGGACGCGTGATATCGGTGGTCCCCTGGACGGCCCCGGCTCCGGTTGGCGCGGCATGGGCACTGGGCTGGGATTTCAGGGCCGCCGTACTGGTGATACTGCTGGCGCTGGTTTCTGCCATTATTTATTACCCGTTCTTCAAGGTGTACGAGAAACAGCTGCTCGCGCAGGAGGCTGAAGAGGCGCAGCGCGCGGAAGAGGAGAGCCAGCAGGTGGCTTAGGTAAAAGCAAACCGGCAACGGAGGTTATAATGCCGATCGGTTAAGCACGGTGGAATCGTTCCGTTCACTAAGGCATCTCTGCTTTATGCCGGTTCCTCTGCGGCCTGACCGGTGCACGGGTGTTGGCTCCCCGCTGAAATCGGCGAACCGGAGACCGGATGACAAGGGCTGGACGCCATGGATGGCGGCCAGAGGCGAAGCGAGACAGGGACGTCGAGTTGAGCCGACCGCAGGCAGGAGGTCGGGAGGTGAGCGCAGTGCGAAGCACCGATTTCGTTGCGGGGCCGTGGGGAAGGGCATCCGCCCGCAAAAACCTACTTCAGCGTGCAATCGCCGCACTGCTGCACATCGGGCAGGCGGTTACGCTGACAGCATGTACGACGCACCAGCAAACCGTCGCGCAGAACAACGGTGCGGAAAAGGGGGTTATCGCTGCCATCAGAAAGCGAGCGGTCCATGAAACAGGCGTGACGCAGTGCGTCAACGTTCTCTTCCCCTAGCAGCGGTTTCATCTCATTCAGATACCAGTTGATCAGGTAACCGGTATTGCTCCAGATGAGTTTCGCGTTTATCTGCCCGGTCTTTTCCAGCGCCTCAATGACCGGAACCAGCGCCCGCGTAATCAACACTTCCATTCGCTGCTGAGCTGAAAGCCGGGACGTCTGCTTATCCTCATGGACGTCGATCCAGAAGCAGGCGGCACGCCCGGTTTCATGGAATTCCACATGGAAATGTTCGGGAGAGACATCCAGCGCCGTATCCTGCGCAAGCAGCGCTAACATCAGCGGCGGCACCATTAGTCCGACATACCACTGCGCCCACAAAGAGAGGAGCGGCTTGTTTTCACGCGTCAGGCTGGGTTGATTACGGTAGATGTGATCCGAATAGGCGGCCAACAGCGATTGCAGCTCAACCGGACGGCGCCACTGCGCCAGGGTCATACTGCTGTGCGGGGGAGCTTCATCCAGTTTAATGAACTCCAGCAGATGTTCACGCGTCTGGGCGATGGTGTTATGCAACGCATCCGCAAGCGCCGACCTCCCGGTGGGGAGAGGTGCGCGCCAGAGAATATTTTCAACGGCATGTGCGGACTGTATGGCCATAAGCGGATTGGATAAAAATCTAAATGATAATGATTGCCAATCCTAACTATAGATAAAACCGATCGCAAGGGATTTTACTCCCGCCCGTGCTGACAAATGAGAAATATTACCATATGATATTGGTTATCATTATCAGTGTGCGGGACAGACTATGTTAAGCAGAGCATTGGGGAGTGTGTGGGGGATATTACTGCCGGCGATGATTATCGCCACGCTGGCCTTTGTCGATCTGCCTATGGCGATCTGGAAAGGGATTATCGTCACTGGTTTACTGCTGACATCGGTCATGATCTGGCATAAAACATTACGGCACTTTGTGTTGCTGCCATCGTGTGTTGCGCTAATCAGTGGGATGTTGGTGCTGATGATGAATCTGAAGTGAAGGGTACTGCAAGAGAGAAGGTAAGATTTGGTGCGAGGGGGGGGACTCGAACCCCCACATCCTAAGGACACTAACACCTGAAGCTAGCGCGTCTACCAATTCCGCCACCTTCGCACAGTCATCTTACTTTTTTTGATATCGCCTCGTTGGTGCGAGGGGGGGGACTCGAACCCCCACATCCTAAGGACACTAACACCTGAAGCTAGCGCGTCTACCAATTCCGCCACCTTCGCCCAGTGCGAGCAATATCAACGTGATTTATGGTGCGAGGGGGGGGACTCGAACCCCCACATCCAAAGGACACTAACACCTGAAGCTAGCGCGTCTACCAATTCCGCCACCTTCGCAAACCATCGATACTTTAAAAGTATCGTAACCACGGAGGCGCATTCTAGATGTTTTAAGAAGGACGTCAACAGAAAAATGCGTAGGGGCAGCGTGAACGGTGCAAAAATGGGCTTTAACGGTGCCCGGCTTACGCCGGGCAGGAGACGTTATTTTTTCGCCTGGCGTGTCATGATGGCGCGATAAATTTTAAACCGGCCGGTCTGGGCTAACACTTCATGGAAGCCAAAGGTTTCGTCCAGGATTTTTGGATATGGCAGGAAGGCGTTCGCGACGATGCGCAGTTCGCCGCCACTGTTCAGATGGCGCACCGCTTCACGAATCAGGGTCTGGGCCGCTTCAAGACTGGTTTCGATACCATCGTGGAAAGGCGGGTTTGAGATGATCATATCGAAACGACCGTTCACGTCCGAGAAGACGTTGCTGGCGAACACTTCACCTTCAATACCATTGGCGGCAAGCGTCGCACGGCTGGCTTCAATGGCCGGCGCGCTCACGTCACACAGGGTTAAGCGCACCTTCGGCGAATGGCTGGCAAGCACCGCGGAGAGCACCCCTGCACCGCAGCCCACGTCCAGCACTTTACCTTTGGTATGTGGCGTCAGGGTTGAAAGCAGCAGTTTGCTTCCTACGTCCAGATCGTCACGGCTGAAGACGCCCGGCAGGGTTTTGATGGTAAGCGTATCGAGGGCGTATTCCCCCCAATATTTTTCGGCATCGAACGCCGGTTTTTTGTCCAGACGGCCATGATAGAGGCCGCAACGACGGGCGCTGTCGACTTTGGTCAGCGTGACGTACTCTTCCAGCATCGGTTCGGCGCTACGCACACCGCTGCGGTTCTCGCCGACGATGAAGATATCGCAGCCCACCGGAAGCAGTGAGAGCAGGTTCATCAACTGGAACTGGGCTTCCGGCTTATTCTTTGGCCAGTAATAGATCAGGGTGTCGCAGTCAGCCACATCGTTCTGCTCCGCGACCAGGCTAAAGCGCGCACGCTCGCCCATCTGACGGCTTAAAACCTGCCAGTGGTGGTACTGCTGAGTGTGCGCTCGGCTGTCGGCACAATCGAAACGGGCAGGCAGGTCATCCTGCATATCTCCGGCAAACAGAATACGGCTTTGTTCGAAATCATCACTGTGACGCAGCAAGACTTCACTTGCCGGGGTAAATGCAGACATAGTTGTTCCTCAATAATCAGTGGCGGCGATTATAGTTGTTTGTTGGCGCAGATTCGACGAGTTTGGTATATTTGCGCGCCTGACAGACAGGAGTTTTCGCAATGACATCCCGACGAGACAGGCAATTACAGCAGCTGGGCATTACCCAGTGGGCGCTGCGCCGCCCGGCGGCATTGCAGGGCGAAATCGCCATCTCCCTCCCTGCGCATGTGCGCCTGGTGATGGTGGCAAATAACCTGCCCGCGCTGAGCGAGCCTTTCGTGACCGATGTCCTTCGCGCCCTGAAGCTGATGCCCGATGAGGTGCTACAGCTCACCCCGGAGCGCGTGGCGATGTTGCCAGAAGGGAGTCGCTGTAACAGCTGGCAGCTCGGCGTGACGGAAGCGATGGCGCTTAACGGCAGCAATCTTGCTACCCCAGCGCTGGACGAACTTAAAGCCAACCCGGCCGCCCTCAGCGCGCTGTGGCAACAAATCTGCGAACATGAACACAATTTCTTCCCTCACGACGACTGATTTAGCGCAGGCGTTTGCCATTGAAAAACGCGCCCACGCCTTTCCGTGGAGTGAAAAAACCTTCGCCAGCAACCAGGGTGAGCGGTATCTGAACTATCGCATGGATGTCGATAGCACTATGGCGGCTTTCGCCATCACGCAGGTTGTTCTGGATGAAGCGACGCTGTTTAACATCGCAGTCGATCCTGCTTTCCAGCGCCGTGGCCTGGGCAGGGCGCTGCTTGAGCACCTTATTCGCGAGCTGGAAACACGAGACGTATTCACGCTGTGGCTGGAAGTACGTGCATCGAACGTCGCCGCCATCGCCCTGTATGAAAGCTTAGGCTTCAACGAGGCGACGATTCGCCGTAACTATTACCCCACTGCAGAAGGACGTGAAGACGCCATCATCATGGCTCTACCGCTTGGATAACTAAAAAGGTTGTAAAATGAACTGGGACTGGATTTTCTTTGATGCCGACGAAACGCTGTTTACTTTCGATTCGTTTGGCGGCTTACAGCGGATGTTTCTGGATTACAGCATCACCTTTACCGCTGAGGATTTTCAGGATTACCAGGCGGTGAACAAACCTTTGTGGGTCGATTACCAGAATGGCGCCATCACTGCGTTACAGCTGCAACATCAGCGTTTTGACCTCTGGGCCGGCCGCCTGAACGTCAGCCCTGGCGTACTGAATGATGCCTTCCTTAATGCGATGGCTGAAATCTGCGCTCCGCTGCCGGGTGCCGTCTCTTTGCTGGATTCATTGAAAGGCAAAGCGAAGCTGGGGATTATCACCAATGGCTTTACAGCACTGCAGCAGATCCGCCTCGAACGCACGGGTCTGCGTGACTACTTTGATGCGCTGGTGATCTCAGAAGAGGTCGGCGTACCAAAACCGGATCCGCGTATTTTTGATTATGCGCTGGAGCTTGCCGGTAATCCGGATCGCGCCCGCGTACTGATGGTGGGCGATACCGCAGAGTCTGATATTCGCGGCGGCATGAACGCCGGGCTGGCTACCTGCTGGCTAAATGCGCACGGTCGCGCGCTGCCTGAAGGCATCGAACCGACCTGGACCGTTACCTCGTTGAGCGAACTGGAGCAGCTCCTGTGTAAACACTGATTGCCTCCCCCCCGTTGATGGGTAAAATAGCCGCAATTTTTCGTATTCATCATGCGTGGCGCTTCGCCGTGCTTACTTAGAAGATTAATTATGACGTTGTCTCCTTATTTGCAGGAGGTGGCCAAGCGCCGCACTTTTGCCATTATTTCTCACCCGGATGCCGGTAAAACCACCATCACCGAAAAGGTGCTGCTGTTCGGACAGGCGATCCAGACCGCCGGTACCGTAAAAGGTCGCGGCTCTAGCCAGCATGCAAAATCTGACTGGATGGAGATGGAAAAGCAGCGTGGTATCTCTATTACCACCTCCGTGATGCAGTTCCCCTATCACGACTGCCTGGTCAACCTGCTGGACACCCCGGGCCACGAAGACTTCTCCGAAGATACTTACCGTACTCTGACGGCGGTGGACTGCTGTCTGATGGTGATCGACGCCGCGAAAGGTGTTGAAGACAGGACCCGTAAGCTGATGGAAGTGACCCGTCTGCGCGATACGCCGATCCTTACTTTCATGAACAAACTCGACCGTGACATCCGCGATCCGATGGAGCTGATGGATGAAGTGGAGAACGAGCTGAAGATCGCCTGTGCGCCTATCACCTGGCCGATTGGCTGCGGGAAGCTGTTCAAAGGGGTGTATCACCTCTATAAAGACGAAACCTACCTCTATCAGACCGGTAAAGGCCACACCATCCAGGAAGTCCGTATCGTGAAGGGGCTGGATAACCCGGATCTGGACGCGGCGGTTGGCGAAGAGCTGGCGGCGCAGCTGCGTGATGAGCTGGAGCTGGTCAAAGGTGCTTCTCACGAGTTCGATAAAGAGCTGTTCCTGAGCGGGGATATCACCCCGGTCTTCTTTGGTACCGCGCTGGGTAACTTTGGCGTAGACCATATGCTCGACGGCCTGGTGGAGTGGGCGCCGAAGCCGATGCCACGTAAAACCGACACCCGTGAAGTGGAAGCGCAGGAGGAGAAATTCACCGGCTTCGTATTTAAAATTCAGGCCAACATGGATCCGAAACACCGTGACCGCGTCGCCTTTATGCGCGTGGTGTCCGGCAAGTACGAAAAGGGCATGAAACTGCGCCAGGTACGTATCGGTAAAGACGTGGTGATCTCCGACGCCCTGACCTTCATGGCGGGCGACCGTTCGCATGTAGAAGAGGCGTATCCGGGTGACATCATTGGTCTGCACAACCACGGTACTATCCAGATTGGCGATACCTTCACCCAGGGTGAAATGATGAAGTTCACCGGTATTCCGAACTTCGCCCCGGAACTGTTCCGCCGTATTCGTCTGCGCGATCCGCTGAAGCAGAAACAGCTGCTCAAAGGGCTGGTCCAGCTCTCCGAAGAGGGTGCGGTACAGGTATTCCGCCCTATCGCCAACAACGATCTGATCGTAGGGGCGGTGGGTGTACTGCAGTTCGACGTGGTGGTTGCCCGTCTGAAGAGCGAGTACAACGTGGAAGCGATTTACGAATCGGTCAACGTCGCGACCGCCCGTTGGGTGGAATGTGCCGATGTGAAGAAATTCGAAGAGTTCAAGCGCAAAAACGAAGTTCAACTGGCGCTGGATGGGGGTGATAACCTCACCTATATCGCGCCAACTATGGTGAACCTGAACCTCACTCAAGAACGTTATCCTGACGTACAGTTCCGCAAAACCCGCGAGCACTAATCCCCTCTCAGAGCACGGCTGTCGCCGTGCTCTGCTTAATTCCCTGCCTTATTAACTCCTTGCGGAATGTTCTTAAATCACCGCGATTTGCTTTTGGTTGTTCATTTTTTCCTCGATTCTGAAAGCGGCGTTAAAATTGTGATCTATATTTAACTCAGTGTTTAACACCGGGTGTGGATGAAAGCTCTGTTCAATGCGTGTTGATAAGTCTCTCATCCTCACCCTGTGTTCTCTCACAATATTAAAGACTGAATCTAAGGGATATTCGTCGCTCGAATAACGAGTAGATAACAGGAGTACATCGATGAATATGAAAAGTGTGAAGATTTCAAAAACCCTGCTGGCCGTCATGTTGGGCAGTGCCCTGGTAAGTGGTTCCGCTCTGGCGGAAGAGACCACCACGGACAAGGCGCAAAACAGCGCGAGCAGCGCAGGTGAAAAAATCGATAGCTCTATGAATAAAGTCGGTAATTTCATGGATGACAGTGCTATCACGGCTAAAGTTAAAGCGGCATTGGTGGATCACGATAATATCAAGAGCACCGATATCTCCGTGAAAACGGAAAAAGCTGTCGTCACCCTGAGTGGCTTCGTTGAAAGCCAGGCACAGGCCGAACAGGCTGTGAAAGTGGCGAAAGAGGTTGAGGGTGTCTCCTCAGTCAGCGACAAACTGCATGTCCGTGATGGCAAAGAGCAGGGCGTTAAAGGCTATGCAGGCGATACTGCAACCACCAGCGAAATCAAAGCTAAACTGTTAGCAGATGACATCGTTCCGTCACGTAAAGTGAAAGTTGAAACTACCGATGGCGTAGTTCAGCTCTCCGGTACGGTTGACTCTCAGGCGCAGGTAGACCGCGCTGAAAGCATCGCGAAAGCGGTTGATGGCGTGAAAAGCGTTAAAAACGACCTGAAATCGAAATAAAAAATCTAAATTCGCCCTTCTGGCTGAGGCCAGAAGGCGAGATCAGAATTACACCTGTAGATATCGCGTGAGCATCTGAGCGCTCAGATTTAGCGGTCGACATTAACTATGGTAAAGGAGAGGCTTATGTTTCGTTGGGGCATTATATTTCTGGTTATCGCGTTAATTGCCGCCGCTCTTGGTTTTGGCGGACTGGCGGGTACCGCGGCTGGCGCGGCGAAAATTGTCTTCGTTGTCGGTATTGTTCTGTTCCTGGTCAGCCTGTTCACCGGACGACGCCGTCCATAGCAACAGCTAATCCGTAACACGGATATACCGGAGCATCTTAAAAGCCAGTCCTTGCGACTGGCTTTTCCCGTTTGAGGAACAGGCCACGTTTGCGTTACTGTGTCCTGACACAATAATTAAAAACAGGAAGGCAGAGGTGGGTCAGCGAATTCCCGTTACGCTCGGCAATATTGCGCCGCTGGCGATAAAACCCTTTCGCCCGGGGCAGATAGCATTAGTCTGCGAAGGCGGGGGGCAGCGTGGCATCTTCACAGCAGGGGTGCTGGATGAGTTTATGCGCGCGCAATTTAACCCCTTCGATCTCTATTTCGGCACCTCTGCGGGTGCGCAAAATCTCTCTGCCTATGTCTGTAATCAGCCCGGTTATGCCCGCAAGGTCATTATGCGCTACACCACCTCGCGGGAGTTTTTTGACCCGGTACGTTTTGTGCGGGGAGGAAATCTGATCGATCTCGACTGGCTACTGGACTCTACCTCTCGTCAAATGCCGCTGGCGATGGACACCGCCGCGAGGCTGTTTGATACCGGTAAGTCTTTCTGGATGTGCGCAAGTCGCAGCGATGACTATACGCCGGGCTATTTTTCCCCGCTGAAAGAGAACTGGCTGGATATTATCCGCGCCTCGAGCGCCATACCGGGTTTCTATCGCAATGGCGCCACGCTGGATGGCATTAACTATCTGGACGGCGGCGTTAGCGATGCCATTCCGGTGCAGGAGGCGGCCCGGCGTGGAGCACAGACAATCGTGGTGATCCGCACGGTTCCCTCCCAGATGTACTACACCCCCCAGTGGTTTAAGCGCATGGAGCGCTGGCTTGGGGAGAGCAGCCTGCAGCCGCTGATGAATCTCGTACATCATCATGAGACGACTTATCACGCGATCCAGCAATTTATCGATAAGCCGCCGGGAAAGGTGCGCGTCATCGAAATCTATCCGCCCAGGCCTTTAAGCAGTATGGCGCTGGGCAGTCGTCTGCCCGCGCTGCGGGAAGATTACAAAACAGGGCGCCAGTGTGGGCGTTATTTTCTGGCCACCCTCGGCAAGCTGCTGGCGGAAAGTCCACCGCTGCGCCGCCATACGCGGCTTATCCCCCCGGCTACGGTGGTGGTACCGCCTGCAACCGTGGCCAACGATGCCGTTACCACGCCGCTGGTGGATATTCCCCAGGCGAACGATACGCTGTTTGATAACGAGGATTTAGCGTGAGTTACCGCTTTGTAGACACCCATTGCCATTTCGATTTTCCCCCGTTTACTGGCGATGAGACGGCCAGCATCGAGAGGGCGGCAAAGGTGGGCGTGGAGGCGATCATCGTGCCCGCTATTCAGGCAGCGCGCTTTGAGCAGGTATTGCAATTAGTAGGCGGGCATCCGGCTCTGTATGCTGCCCTCGGCCTGCATCCTATCGTGATCGAAACCCATCAGGAGCGCGATCTGGAGGTGCTGGAAGCGGCGCTTCAGGCCAGGCCTGAAAAGCTGGTGGCCATCGGCGAGATCGGCCTCGATCTGTATCGCGCTGATCCCCAGTTTGCGCGCCAGGAAGCGATCCTCGAGGCCCAGTTAAAACTGGCAAAACGCTATGAGCTACCGGTGATTCTTCACTCCCGCCGTACTCACGATAAGCTGGCTATGCACCTTAAGCGGCAGGATCTTCCGCGTACCGGGGTGGTGCACGGCTTTGCTGGCAGCCTGCAGCAGGCGCAGCGGTTTATCGACATGGGTTACAAAATTGGCGTCGGCGGCACCATTACCTACCCGCGTGCCAGTAAAACGCGTGATGTGATGGCGCAGCTGCCACTCTCCGCGCTATTGCTGGAGACCGATGCGCCTGACATGCCGCTTAACGGTTTTCAGGGGCAACCGAATCGCCCCGAGCAGGCGGCCCGGGTCTTCGCCACTCTCTGCGAACTGCGAAATGAACCCCCAGAGGTGATCGCCGGGGCGCTGCTGGATAACACCCGCGCGCTCTTTGATCTGCCGCTCTAGAAAGGGTGGTTGCCGTTATACTCATGAGCCTCTTCTGCCTGCGGATGCTGAGGGGGCTGGCGGGTTTACAAGACGATGTTTTTGTTAGCGATTGCGTTCAATCTCTCAGCCCAGCCGCTAATAATAAGAGCGTGCCAGCCGTCACCACGATCAGAGAAATAAAAGCGTATTTCCCGCGACCAAGCCCGCAAAAAAGCGATACCGAGCCACCCATCAAGAGTGTGCCTGCGATTGCATAAAGCACTTCTCCATATTTTCCCCAACCCCGCAGACACAACAGCGCAGGAATAATCATCGACCAGCCTGTTCTTCGCCAGGAAAGTTCGGTCCTTTCCGGCTGAAGGCCGGGATCGCCAGTCGTCATGGTTTTCCCTGCCAGAGCAAGATCCCAAGTGAAACAGAAAGCACAACCATCAAAGCAGAAAGGATTACGAGTGCACGGGTATAAGGTAAATTTGTCGCCAGCCGCATGGCATACTCATTACGTCGCCAGCGGCGCCATGCCATAAATCCCATCAGGGACGCACTTAGCAGAAGCGTTGTCGAGATAGCTATACGTAACTCTCCGGATGAGAGTTGAGGAGAAAATTGTTCAATTCCTACGGCGCCCGCCATCAGCGCAAGTGCCGTGCGGATCCAGGCAAGAAAAGTTCGTTCGTTTGCGAGAGTGAAGCGGTAGTCTGGCGTTTTACCCGCCAGCCACCATTTACCTCTGGGTCGTACGGACGAGACGTTATCCTGTTGACTCACGTTTAATCCTTTCTTTAATTAGCAATTCTTTTATCGACAGTCCGGTTGATGCACTGTCTCGTAGGTTATGGCGTGTCACTTCAGTACATAAGAATTCAATGATGAATAGCTGCGAAATACGCGTAGCAATGGAGTCGCCCTGATAGGGGCCTGCACTGCCGCAGGTTAATAGCCAGGTTTCTGCAAGTTCAGTCAGCGGTGACTGGGGGCTATGCGTGATTGCCAGACGCTGTGCTCCCGCTTTCTTTGCCAGCCTGAATGCGTTGACCACTTCCGGCGTTTCACCGGAATGGGAGAAGGCGATGACCAGATCGTTGGGCTTCAGGTTGGCAAGCTTTAGCGTCATGGTGAAGCGATCGGTATAGGCTTCAGAATCAATACCTTGACGGTTCATTTTGTCTCTCGCTTCCATGGCTGAAAGCCCTGAAGCGCCAAATCCGACAAACAGAACGCGGTTGGCCGTCAATAAGCGCTCCACCACTGGATTAACGACTTTCATATCAAGCAGGCCGATAGTCTCATTGAGGGTGGTTGCCACTGTCATTGAGATCTTCTGCGCTACGTCATTGCGCGTGTCATCCAGAAAAATATCCGGTGAGGTGGGCAAAAGCTGGTCGGTCTCTTCCAGCAACTCGCGCTTCAGGGCTGATTTCAGTTCCAGCAACCCGGTATAACCGATCTTCTTACAAAAACGCACGATCGTGGCTTCGCTGACTGAGATAGCTTCTGCCAGTTTACGCACCGGCATCTGTGCCACCGCTGCGGGCTGCTCAAGAATAAAGCGGGCAATATGTTGGTCAGTTTCACTCAATCCCGACATGATATTGCTGATATAAACCCGAACATTCTCGCGATTAGCGCTCATCGCTACACCTGACCTTAAGCATGATGAATAAGCGGATATTTTGGCAATACCCCGCTCATGCGTCCACCGCAAAACGTAGCTTCACTCTGAATGCCTCGTTTTCATTCGGCTTAAGCTGTCGTATCCCACGCTTGTGAGTTATATCCCCTTTGAATCCTGGGCAATCGGTCGTACCCGCCAGGGGTTCAATGCAGAGTAAATCGGCACCGGGAACTCCCCACAGTGCCAGCCAATCTTGTGTGCCCGTCTCCAGCGACATCACCACGTTACCTTCAGGATTACGGATAAAAATCTGCCGCTGCTGGCAGTTCCCGAAGTAAACGGCCCCTTCGCGAAATGAGGACGGCTCAAGCGGAAAGGTCCCGGTGGTCTGGAATTGCTCTTCTGTGATTAGCGTTCTGTTCCGGGTAAGGAATGGCCCCCGCACCGGATTATCTGCAAACTCAACATGCCAGCCAGGCTGACTGGCTATCGGTAAGGCAAAGCCCGGATGCCAGCCAATGGAGTACCAGAAAGGGCGATCGTCATCATTAAAAACCTGCTGCGATACGCAAACCCTCTCCCTTTCAAGAGTAACTTCATACCTGATACGCCATCGCCAGGGCCATTGTTTCATTGTTTCGGTCGTTGCCATGGCCTCGAGAAGAACATGGTTGTTACCTTTACTGAGACAGGAAAATGTCTGGTGACGTAAAAAACCGTGTGGCGCTAAGGCCAGGAAGTGCCCGTTAACCCTGATTCCGCCCTGAACAAGTCCTCCTACAACAGGAAAAAGCTGTGTGGTGGAATGATTCCAGACGTCAGCTTGTGGTTGCCACAGCCATTCCCCCCCTGTCTGTTTATCACGCAGGCTGCAAAGTTCCCCGCCGAGTGCATTGACTGAGACCTGAAAGCGGTCATTGCCAATCGTCCAGACATTCATGGTTATTCCGTCCTCAACAGCAACCGGGCCTGATAAACCAGCGCCTTATGACGATCGCCCGTAAAGCAGGCATCTATGAGCGCAAACAGATCCTGTTCAACCAACACATGCCCTGCCGGGAAATGGGTGAGTATGGCTTCGGCAGCCAGACCCTGTTCCTTTGCCGCAGTAAGGATGAAGCGCAAGGCTTCTTCCACACCATGATGTTCACAGCGATACTCTTTGCCAGTCCATAAGGTCTGCTTTGCCCAGCGCTCGGCAAAGGCGCGTTCTCGCTCAGGCACTAATGGGTCTAACTCAAAACGCGTGTAAAGCTCAGAGGGTGCGTCATGACGCCGCATCTCTTCAGCAATGGCGCTGGCAAACTGAAGCGTCCGTTTCTCATCGTGCAGAGAGTGCATCTGTCGGGGATCGTTTTTCAGATCGAAGAACTTATCTCCAAAACGCCATGGGTTAAGGTAGCCAAAGGTTGCAGGGATCTGCATGACCTGAGCCCCCAGGGTGAAATCGAAACCGGGATGGATACGGATATCAGTGAGTTCGCTAGTTTTAAACATGCTGTCGATACGCGTTGGCATCAGGGTATATTCGTACAGGTTCTCCTTGCCGGCCTCGCGAGGGCATCGCATGTAAACGTAATTGCCATCAGTAATGTTGATGTGCCCACCGAAATAGCCAAACATTGCATAATCCCTGATCGGGGTATCATCTTGTACGGCAGGAAGAAGAGGTTTACCGGTCATAGATGGCGGACGGGTAACGTCAAAGTAGTCCAGCAGGGTAGCCGGGATATCCACGGTTTGCGCCAGCGCGCTACGGCGTACGCCCTCTGCCTTACAGCGCGGATGGCGTATAAAGAACGGCGTATTGGCGATTTCATTGTAAACCGGCATGATATTTTTGCCCCACCACTGGTGTTCACCCAGCAGGAAGCCATGATCGGTGCAGACGATAAATAGGGTATCTTCCCAGAGATTGAGCGCCTTAAGCTTATCCATCACCTGCCCGAGGTAGTCATCACACATTGTGATGAGCGCCTGGTAAAATTTTCGGACCTTATCGTCGTCTTTACCGCCTGGCGAACCGCAGTAGTAAGGCACCCAGCCATCGAACTCATCCGGCGTGCAACCGTACTGCGCGAGATATTTTTCGGGCACAAAGAATGGCTCATGGGGATCGAAACACTCTATTTGCAGGAACCAGTTATCCTGGTGCTGATTCACATCGAGGAACTCCAGGCCAGCGCTGATGGTGCGATGCGTGAAATGCTCTTCCTGCGTGGGCATTGCGGCACGATTGATAAGATCCTGAGTCATTCGGCCACTGCGGCGACGAAGCGTCTCTTCATCCTCCATGCCCTGCCAGTTAATCGCCGGTTTCTCAACCTGACCTTTCCAGCAATCGCCTTCCTGACCCCGGATAAATTCAAAGGTGGAATAACGCGTATGGTAGGTTGCGCCGCCATCACGCCAGTAATGTTTGTGGTCGGTTACCATATGGGTGTGGACACCGGCCTGCTTCAAAGCCTGAAACGTCGAGAAATCGAAGGGCTCTATAGGACCCCAGCTGCGATGAAGGAAATTGTAACGGCCAGTGTGGAGTTCACGCCGGGCAGGCATACAAGGCATGCTGCCAACGTAGAAATTATCAAACTGTACAGATTCGTTTGCCAGCCGGGTAAAGTTAGGGGTGATGGCATCGCCCCCATAGGGGGCGAGATGGTTACGCGTCAACGTATCAAACATTAACATTACAGCTTTCATAAGACGTCTCTTCTTTATGAACCGATAAACTCTTCTACTTCATTCTTAATCAGGGTTACATGCGGGCCGTAGACTACCTGTACCCCCTCTCCACGGACGAAGGCGCCACGGCTACCTAACTGTTTGAAGGCTTCTACTGTTACCCGCTGCGGATCTTTTACCGTGATGCGCAGGCGCGTAGCGCAGCAGTCCACATCCACAATATTTTCACGTCCACCTAAAGCCTGAACGATGCCTTCAGCTCTCTCGTTACCGGCAAGCGTGGATGCCGGTTGTTCCTCTTCCGATTCCTCTTCACGGCCCGGCGTTCTGAGCTGTAACCACTTAATCAACGCGCGGAAGCTGAAGTAGTAGAGACAGAACATGACGAGCCCAAGCGGCAGCATCAGTACCCAGTTTGTCTTTGCATTGCCCTGCAGTACACCAAACAACAGGAAGTCAATGAGCCCACCAGAGAAGGTCTGACCGACGGTAATTTGCAGGATATGCGTCAACATAAATGCCACGCCGGTCAGAACAATATGTACGCCATAGAGCAGTGGCGCACAGAACATGAACGCAAATTCAAGTGGCTCGGTGATACCGGTGACAAAGGCAGTCAGCGCAGCAGACAGCATCAGGCTGGCGACCTTTCTTTTGTTCTCTGGACGTGCGGAATGGTAAATAGCCAGCGCTGCACCCGGTAAACCAAACATAAAGTCGGCGAAGCGGCCCGCCATGAAGCGTGAAACGCCGATGTAATATTGCGTGACAGAGGGATCGGCCAACTGAGCAAAGAAGATTTTCTGCGTGCCTTGTACTATCTGCCCGTTGACCATTTGTTCCCCACCTACGCTGGTTAGCCAGAAAGGCAGATAAAACAGGTGATGCAGACCAAGCGGAATGAGGCATTTGAGGATCATGCCGTAGATGAGTGTACCGACGTAGCCAGTCTTTTCGACCAGCCCGCCAAGGTGGGTAATGCCCATCTGAATATGCGGCCAGATCCAGAAAAGAGCCACCCCGAGGAAGATGGCGAAGAAAGAGGTTACGATAGGGACGAAACGTGAACCGCTAAAGAAGGCCAGCAGATTAGGAAGCTGCGTTTTCCCGAAGCGTTTCTGCACCCAGAACGCCAGGAGCCCACTCAGGATACCTCCCATGACCCCAGTCTGTAAGGTCGTGATACCCATTACGCTTGCCTGACCTGCCGCCGCCAGATTCTCTGTCGCCAGTGTGCCTGACAGTAACAGTGAGGCATTGATCGCCTTGTTCATCACGATAAAGCACAGCACTGCAGCAAGACCGGCGGTGCCTTTATCACTTCGGGCCATACCTACGGCTATCCCTACAGCAAACAGCAGGGACAGATTATCGAAGACCACGCTGCCGCATAGCTTCATGACCGTAAAGATCGCCTGAATAATCTCGCTGTTCAGTACGGGATAGGTAGCTATGGTAACCGGATTAGTGAAAACGCCGCCGAACCCCAGAAGCAGGCCTGCCGCGGGCAGGACAGCAATCGGCAGCATAAACGATTTACCCAGATTTTGTGCTCCGGCAAACAGTTTGCTCATAAAGACCCCTGATGTTGGTGTTATGAAGTTTATATTTCATGTTATATTTGTTTTTGAGAAATATATGTTTCGATCCTTTTTGTACAAAGTCAAAACACGTCAGCAAAAGAGTGAACTCTGTCACTAAATTTCCCGGCGTGATTTTCAGGAGTGCATATGAACAAACCCTTTCACCTTATGGCTAAGTCAGTCAGTTTTCAGTGCAATATCGCCTGCGACTACTGTTTTTATCTGGAGAAAGAAGAGGGAACACTCAAACCTCGTAAAGCTGCCCGTCATATGGACGATAGCACTCTGGAGGCTTATGTCCGGCAGTACATCGAATCAAACCCAGCCCCGGAAGTAGAGTTTACCTGGCAGGGTGGGGAGCCCACCCTTGCCGGTATCGCCTTTTATCAAAAGGCTCTGGAATTGCAAAAAAAGTTTGCTGGCACGAAACGCATTACCAACAGTATTCAGACTAACGGCGTGCTAATTGACGAGCAATGGGCTGAATTTTTGGCGAGAAATCGCTTCCTGGTGGGACTCTCCATAGACGGGCCGGCATGGCTACACGATCGGTATCGTAAGACTCGCAGCCAGCAATCGGTCTTTGATAAGGTGCTACGCGCTATGAGGCTGCTACAAAAGTATCGCGTTGAGGTGAATGTACTCACAGTCGTAAACAATGTAACGGCCGAGCACCCGCAAGAAATCTACGATTTCCTGACTCAGGAGTTGAAAGCGGAATTTGTTCAATTCATTCCTGCCGTAGAACAACGCGCTGTTGATAAAAAATACGGTGAATTATTGTATCCGCAGACGCTCAAAGGTTCTGTCACCGAGTGGTCGGTCTCAGGTGAACAATACGGACAATTTATGAAGGGGGTGTTTGATCGCTGGGTGCGAAAGGATGTCGGTCGGGTGTACGTTCAGATGTTTGACAGCGCTTTGGCTGCCTGGCTTGGAGAGAAACCGTCGTTGTGTGTCATGCAGTCATCGTGCGGGTTCGGTCTGGTGGTAGAGCAAAACGGTGATGTCTACAGCTGCGACCACTATGTCTATCCTGAACATCGGCTGGGAAACGTCAGGCGAGATAATCTGGCCAGGATGGTCGCCAGTAAACAACAGCGCAAATTTGGTCTGGCAAAAACAGAGGTTAGTGCAGAGTGTATGCGTTGTGAGTGGCGCTTTGCCTGCCATGGCGGCTGCCCAAAACACCGTATCCATAAGAGTGGAGAGCGCTGGCACAATCATCTTTGCGCGGGCTATAAAGCCATTTTTAGCCACATGGATCCTTACATGCGGTATATGGCTGATCAAATAAAAGCTCAGCAACCACCGGCCAGGGTTATGCAGGTTATTGATTCGATTGGCGCCTCTGAATCCATATCGAAATAATCAATTCTGACGAAGAGGAGCGTCTCACTCTTATCTCTGTAATGTCACGGAAGAGGTTATTTTAACGTGCCGGGTCGGTCACCTTTGTGGATAAAATAACAGCCCCTTCAATTGTGTAGCCCGTCGGGAATAGTCTCTTTACACCTGCGAACACGAACGACCAGTAACACGGCATCGACTACTTCAACGTCCCGACTACATGGCAACGCGTCCCGAATATTACCCGCTTGCTCTCAGCGAGACGGGTTCCATAACGTTCATTTTATAGCCAGTCGGGCCGCTCACCTTTTCCAGAACGCTATTATCAATAAAGCCAGCGTGTGCGTAGAGATCAACACTGCGCACCGGTGATTTTAGGGTGCAAAGAACAGCCGTACGACAGCGAGTTGTAACAAATGACGGTACTGGCATGTTTTTGTGACTATTTTACCATTTTTCGACATCAGGGGTGTCATGTTTGCTGGCTACACAAAGATGGTTGCCCGCATCCCATCGTCAAACATTCGCGGCGTTCTGCCGATAATTATCTTCTGTCAAAGTGGACGTTAATGGCTGGGTGTCCGCTTCTTACCGTATTTTTCTCAGATGTAAGGTCTGTTTTCTCTACCGATCTTCATACCTATAAAAGCTTTCGACAGCATCAGAACGGTACAAGGTTTAAGACGACGATAGATTGTTTTTTGTGTTATAATTATAACATTCTGTTCGCCGTCGTTTACCAGCATGTTAGATGGAAGAGGCTGCTAAAAGCCAATGAGCCGCGAGAAGGCATAGTCAAAGCTTCCTCCTTCCGGTTCCAGCTATTTTGGCCGTTATAGAAGGCTTGTCACACTTAGCTGGCAACGTTATTGCAGGCCACTGAATAGGATGAGGGGCATAACTGCATCCTTAATCTGACTGTCTGGCATGAGCCACCTGGAGAGAGCGTGTGGCGGCTGGTTTTTAAAAACTACGCGTCTGCCTGACGTCGTCCTCAGCCGTCAGGGTGAGATTGTTTGAACTGGATCTCATTACAGTAATGCAAATTTGTATGCAGTTTTCATTAACTGTGATGAATGTCGAAGTGTATATGCGGGCGGATGTTAGAATATTCACAGACCCGCAAGGTGAAATTTTACGGCAAAGCCGTTGGAGACTGATATGACCGATTTAACCGCAAGCAGCCTGCGCGCGTTGAAACTGATGGATCTGACTACCCTGAATGACGACGACACTAATGAAAAAGTGATCGCCCTGTGTCATCAGGCCAAGACCCCGGTGGGGACTACCGCTGCCGTCTGTATCTATCCACGTTTTATCCCGATTGCGCGTAAAACGCTGAAAGAGCAGGGCACGCCGGAAGTTCGCATAGCGACCGTTACCAACTTCCCGCACGGGAACGACGACATTGAGATCGCGCTGGCCGAAACCCGCGCTGCCATTGCCTACGGTGCTGACGAAGTGGATGTGGTCTTCCCGTATCGCGCGCTGATTGCTGGCAACGAGCAGGTCGGTTTTGACCTGGTGAAAGCCTGTAAAGAGGCCTGTGCCGCGGCAAACGTGCTGCTGAAAGTGATCATCGAAACCGGCGAGCTGAAAGAAGAGGCGCTGATTCGTAAAGCGTCTGAAATCGCGATCAAAGCGGGCGCCGATTTCATCAAAACCTCTACCGGTAAAGTGCCGGTGAACGCAACCCCGGAAAGCGCGCGCATCATGATGGAAGTGATCCGCGACATGGGTGTTGAAAAAACCGTCGGCTTCAAACCGGCTGGCGGCGTGCGTACCGCAGAAGACGCCCAGCAGTTCCTCGCCATTGCCGATGAACTCTTTGGCGCAGAGTGGGCGGATTCCCGTCACTACCGTTTCGGCGCATCCAGCCTGCTGGCAAGCCTGCTGAAAGCGCTGGGTCATGGCGACGGTAAGAGCGCCAGCAGCTACTAAGTATGAATTGCCGGGTGACGCGTTGCGCTCCCGGCCTATTTTCGGGAGGTTACCGTGTTTCTCGCACAAGAAATTATTCGTAAAAAACGTGATGGTCAGGCCTTAAGCGACGAAGAGATCCGCTTCTTTATCAACGGCATTCGCGATAACACCATCTCTGAAGGGCAGATTGCCGCCCTTGCGATGACCATCTTCTTCCACGATATGTCTATGCCTGAGCGCGTGTCGCTGACCATGGCGATGCGGGATTCAGGAACGGTGCTGGACTGGAAAAGCCTTAACCTTAACGGCCCGATCGTCGATAAACATTCCACTGGCGGAGTCGGTGACGTCACCTCCCTGATGCTGGGCCCGATGGTGGCAGCCTGCGGCGGTTACATCCCGATGATCTCCGGGCGTGGCCTGGGTCATACCGGCGGTACGCTCGACAAACTGGAAGCCATTCCGGGCTTCGATATCTTCCCGGATGACAATCGTTTCCGCGATATTATTAAAGACGTTGGCGTGGCGATTATCGGCCAGACCAGTTCGCTTGCGCCAGCGGACAAGCGTTTCTACGCCACCCGCGATATTACCGCCACCGTGGACTCCATCCCACTGATTACCGCCTCTATTCTGGCGAAAAAGCTGGCGGAAGGGCTGGATGCGCTGGTGATGGACGTGAAGGTGGGTAGCGGCGCCTTTATGCCAACCTATGAGCTCTCTGAAGCGCTTGCCGAAGCGATCGTTGGCGTCTCCAACGGCGCGGGCGTCCGCACCACCGCACTGCTGACCGATATGAACCAGGTGCTGGCCTCCAGCGCGGGTAACGCCGTCGAAGTGCGTGAAGCGGTGCAGTTCCTGACCGGAGAGTACCGTAACCCACGTCTGCTCGACGTGACCATGGCGCTGTGCGTCGAGATGTTAATCTCCGGCAAGCTTGCCAAAGACGATGCAGAGGCGCGGACGAAGCTGCAGGCGGTGCTGGACAACGGCAAAGCGGCCGAGATCTTTGGCCGGATGGTTGCCGCGCAAAAAGGGCCAACCGACTTCGTCGAAAACTATGCCAAATACCTGCCGACGGCGACGCTCAGCAAAGCCGTGTATGCGGATACCGAAGGCTTCGTCTCAGCGATGGACACCCGCGCGCTTGGCATGGCGGTCGTCTCGATGGGTGGCGGTCGCCGTCAGGCCTCGGACACTATTGATTACAGCGTCGGTTTCACCGACATGGCCCGCCTGGGTGACAGCGTTGACGGGCAACGTCCGCTGGCGGTGATCCACGCGAAAGATGAAGCCAGCTGGCAGGAAGCGGCGAAGGCGGTGAAAGCGGCAATTTGCCTTGACGATAAAGCGCCGGAAACCACGCCGACGGTCTATCGCCGTGTCACTGAATAGCGGTATACTGATCTGATCACTCATTTTTGAAGCACTACGTACGGAGAACAATTATGAAACGTGCATTTATTATGGTGCTGGACTCATTCGGCATCGGCGCAACCGAAGATGCAGAACGTTTTGGTGACGTGGGTTCCGATACCCTGGGTCACATCGCTGAAGCCTGCGCAAAAGGCGAAGCGGACAACGGTCGTAAAGGCCCTCTGACTCTGCCAAACCTGACCCGCCTGGGCCTGGTGAAGGCCCACGAAGGCGCGACGGGCAAAATCGCCGCCGGTATGGACGGTAACGCGGAAGTGGTGGGCGCCTATGCCTGGGCGCACGAGCTCTCTTCCGGTAAAGATACCCCGTCAGGCCACTGGGAAATCGCCGGTGTGCCAGTTCTGTTCGACTGGGGCTATTTCTCCGATCACGAAAACAGCTTCCCGCAGGAGCTGCTGGATAAACTGGTTAAGCGCGCTAACCTGCCGGGTTACCTTGGTAACTGCCACTCCTCCGGTACCGTGATTCTGGACCAGCTTGGCGAAGAGCATATGAAAACCGGTAAGCCGATTTTCTATACCTCCGCTGACTCCGTGTTCCAGATTGCCTGCCACGAAGAGACGTTTGGCCTGGATAAACTTTACGAGCTGTGCGAAATCGCCCGTGAAGAGCTGACCGAAGGCGGCTACAACATTGGCCGCGTCATCGCGCGTCCGTTTATCGGCGATAAAGCGGGTAACTTCCAGCGTACCGGCAACCGTCACGATCTGGCCGTAGAGCCACCGGCACCAACCGTGCTGCAAAAACTGGTCGACGAGAAAGACGGCCAGGTGGTTTCCGTGGGTAAAATCGCAGATATCTACGCCAACTGCGGCATCACCAAAAAAGTGAAAGCCACCGGTCTGGACGCGCTGTTTGATGCCACCATCAAAGAGATGAAAGAGGCGGGCGATAAAACCATTGTCTTCACTAACTTCGTAGACTTTGACTCCTCCTGGGGCCACCGTCGCGACGTTGCAGGCTACGCCGGTGGGCTGGAGTTATTCGACCGTCGTCTGCCTGAGCTGATGGAGTTGGTGGGTGAGGACGACATTCTGATCCTGACCGCTGACCACGGCTGTGACCCAACCTGGACCGGTACCGACCACACCCGTGAGCACATTCCGGTGCTGGTGTACGGCCCGAAAGTGAAACCAGGCTCTCTGGGACACCGTGAAACTTTCGCGGATATTGGCCAGACCATCGCGAAATACTTTGGTACGTCCGACATGGAATATGGCAAGGCCATGTTCTGATGTGACAGGGGTGCGGCCTGATGCCGGCACCCCGGCCCTCTCACATAATAAACAAGGGTGCGGTCTGATGCCCTCACCCCAACCCTCTCCTACAGGGAGAGGGAAAATCTCAATGAAAAGGAACTGAAAGATGGCAACTCCTCACATTAATGCAGAAATGGGTGATTTCGCTGACGTCGTATTGATGCCGGGCGACCCGCTGCGCGCTAAGCACATTGCTGAAACTTTCCTGGAAGATGTGCGTGAAGTGAACAACGTTCGCGGCATGCTCGGCTTCACCGGTACCTATAAGGGCCGCAAAATCTCTGTTATGGGTCACGGTATGGGTATCCCATCCTGCTCCATCTACACCAAAGAGCTGATCACCGATTTCGGCGTGAAGAAGATTATCCGCGTGGGCTCCTGCGGCGCCGTGCGTATGGACGTTAAGCTGCGCGATATCGTCATCGGTATGGGCGCCTGCACCGACTCCAAAGTCAACCGTATGCGTTTCAAAGATCACGACTTTGCCGCCATCGCGGACTTCGATATGGTGCGTAACGCGGTAGACGCGGCGAAAAACCTGGGCGTGGATGCGCGCGTGGGCAACATCTTCTCCGCAGACCTGTTCTACTCTCCGGACGGTGAAATGTTCGACGTGATGGAGAAGTACGGCATTCTGGGCGTGGAAATGGAAGCGGCGGGCATCTACGGCGTCGCGGCGGAATTTGGTGCCAAAGCGCTGACCATCTGCACCGTGTCTGACCACATCCGTACCCACGAGCAGACCACTGCCGCTGAGCGTCAGACCACCTTTAATGACATGATTAAAATCGCGCTGGAATCCGTTCTGCTGGGCGATAAAGCCTAATCATCTCGTCCTCCCTCTCCCTTTGGGAGAGGGCTGGAATGCGGTTATCAGACCGCCCGTTACCGTACTGCCCGCGCAATCCACGTCGATAACTCCCGCAACTCTTTCTCTTGCTCCGGGAAATCCCCTAACAACGCATCGCACGCCTGCTGCAGGATATCGGCTCGGTACAGACAGCCCTGTAAACGCGCCGCCAATGCTTCCAGCGGGGCCGGATTCAGGCTATCGGTAAAGACCTGCGTGCGGGTAATATGCCCTTTTTCAACATCGAAATGCAGCTCCACGCCGCCCCAGGTAAAGCGCTCATCCAGCAGATGGGAGAATGCCGGCGCCTGACCGAAATTCCACTCCCAGCTGCTCTGGCGGGCAAAAGTCTCAGCGAAATTGGGCAGATCCGGCGTTTTGTCCGGTGAGATCACTTCTGCTTCCACGCGCTCGCCGTAATAGGCGAAAAACGCCTCGCGCACGGCGTCGCAAATCTGCTGATGAGTGATCCCCGGCAGCAGCTCCACCAGATTCGCCACGCGGCCACGCACCGAGGTAATCCCCTTAGCCTGTAGCTTTTTCTTGTCCGGATTGAGGTAATTTGCCAGACGGCTCAGATCGGCATTCAATAGCAGCGTGCCGTGGTGGAAGCCCCGATCTTTGGTCTCCCGGTAGGCAGATCCGGACACTTTGCGGTCGCCCTCCGCGGTTTTCACCACCAGATCGTTACGACCCGAGGCTTCTGCTGTCACGCCCAGCGAATTGAGCGCATTGAGCACGATGGCGGTCGAGATCGTTTTGTCATACTCCGGTTTACCCGCCATAAAGGTAAAGCAGGTGTTACCCAGGTCGTGAAACACCGCGCCGCCGCCGCTGCTCCGGCGCGCCAGGCGCACGTTGTCCTCTTCCATGCGCCGGGTGTTGCACTCCTTCCAGGGGTTTTGCGCCCGACCAATGACCACCGTATCGGCGTTACGCCACAGGAACAGCACGCGCTGGGTGGCGGGCATCTGGCGGAAGATGCACTCTTCCACCGCAAGGTTAAACCAGGGATCGTATGAATCTGAGATAAGCAGGCGTAATGTAGACATGCAGATTTCCTTTTCTGAAAGGGGAGTCAACTGTACCACTACTCTTTCTTTTCGCTCTCTTCCTCTTCCGGCACCGATTTACTGGCGGTCAGCAGGAAGGGCGATTGTTGCCAGCGGGTACGTTTCCCTTGCAACAGGGTTCGCGTCAGCACCACGCCGATTGCCAGCGACAGCAGCAACATCAGGCGCAGAATGTTAGTGGTGTTATCCACCTGCTTGGCCTCGGTTGCCAGCGTGTGGGTATCGAGGGTCAGGCGCAGGTAACCCAGCGGACCGTTTTTCCCCTGGATCGGCTCAACAATCTGCTGGTTAAAATATCCGCCCGCTTTTTTGCCATCCAGCGCCAGTCGGTCACGCACCTCGACGTGCTCGCCGGAGCGGGCAACCAGTTCGCCAGATTCGTCGTAAATGCTGGCATCCAGGATGCGGCTCTCTTCGGTTAACACCCGCAATACCTGGCTGATACGTTTTTCATCGGGCGTTTCGGTACGCATCATCGGGGCGACATTCAGCGATACCTGTCGCGCCAGCGTGCGGGCCAGCTCTTCAAGCTGGGGATTCCGTTGTCGTTGATGGTTCTGGCTGAACCACGACGCTCCCTGCATCAACGCCACTAACAGGGCGAGACAGGAGAGGACAATCACGGCACGGTGAAGCCGGAATTTCAGTTTTGCGCGAGCCATATTCCACCTGCTGAAAATTTTCGGCTTAATGTTGCCAGAAGTGATGGTTACAAGGTAGCCTCATGCGTTATTTTCCCCCTGGATGATTCCCGGCGCGAACGATTTTACAGGAGCTTTAATGCCAAACATTACCTGGTGCGACCTGCCTAATGATGTCTCTCTCTGGCCAGGATTGCCGCTCTCTCTCAGTGGCGATGAGGTAATGCCACTGGATTACCACGCTGGCCGTAGCGGCTGGCTGCTGTACGGACGCGGCCTGGATAAACAGCAACTGACGAAATATCAGCGCAAGCTGGGCGCGGCGATGGTTATCGTTGCGGCCTGGTGCGTAGAAGATTATCAGGTCATCCGTCTGGCGGGCTCCTTAACGCAGCGCGCCACGCGCCTGGCACATGATGCCGGGATGGACGTTGCGCCGCTGGGGAAAATCCCGCATCTGAAAACGCCGGGCCTGCTGGTGATGGATATGGATTCAACGGCTATCCAGATTGAGTGTATCGACGAGATCGCCAAACTGGCGGGGACCGGCGAAATGGTGGCAGAAGTCACTGAGCGCGCGATGCGCGGTGAGCTGGACTTTACCGCCAGCCTGAAACAGCGCGTAGCCACCCTGAAAGATGCCGATGCCAATATCCTGATGCAGGTGCGTGAAACGCTGCCGCTGATGCCAGGGTTGACGCAGTTAGTGCTCAAGCTGGAGACGCTCGGCTGGAAAGTGGCTATCGCGTCTGGCGGCTTTACCTTCTTTGCTGACTATCTGCGCGATAAACTGCGTCTTGACGCGGTGGTGGCGAACGAACTGGAGATCCGGGACGGTAAACTCACCGGCCAGGTGATCGGCGATATCGTGGATGCCCAGTACAAAGCGAACACCTTGCTGAGTCTGGCAGAGAAATACGCCATACCCTTCGAGCAAACCGTGGCTATCGGCGACGGCGCGAACGATCTGCCAATGATTAAAGCGGCAGGGCTGGGCGTGGCATACCATGCCAAGCCAAAAGTTAATGAAAAGACGGAAGTGACTATCCGTCATGCTGACCTGATGGGGGTGTTCTGCATCCTCTCCGGTAGCCTGAACCAGAAATAACGAGGTAAACCGTGGCGAAAGCTCCAAAACGCGCATTTGTCTGTAATGAATGTGGTGCGGATTATCCGCGCTGGCAGGGGCAGTGCAGCGCCTGTCATGCCTGGAACACCATCACCGAAGTGCGTGTGGCCGCTTCGCCAACCGTTGCCCGCAACGAGCGCCTGACGGGCTATGCGGGTAATGCGGGCGTTTCGAAGGTCCAGAAGCTGTCTGAAATCAGCCTGGAAGCGCTGCCGCGTTTCTCTACCGGTTTCAAAGAGTTTGACCGCGTGCTGGGCGGCGGCGTTGTGCCGGGAAGCGCCATTCTGATTGGCGGGAGCCCGGGCGCCGGGAAATCCACGCTGCTATTACAGACGCTGTGCAAACTGAGCGAACAGATGAAAACCCTGTACGTCACCGGGGAAGAGTCGCTGCAGCAGGTGGCAATGCGCGCCCACCGCCTGGGTCTGCCCACCGGCAACCTGAACATGCTGTCGGAAACCAGCATCGAGCAGATCTGCATGATCGCTGATGAAGAGCAGCCTAAGCTGATGGTGATCGACTCCATTCAGGTGATGCACATGGCCGATGTCCAGTCCTCGCCGGGCAGCGTGGCCCAGGTGCGTGAAACTGCAGCCTACCTGACGCGCTTTGCCAAAACGCGGGGTGTGGCCATTGTAATGGTGGGCCACGTGACCAAAGATGGCTCGCTGGCCGGCCCAAAAGTGCTTGAGCACTGTATCGACTGTTCGGTACTGCTGGATGGCGACGCCGATTCCCGTTTCCGTACTCTGCGCAGCCATAAAAACCGCTTTGGCGCGGTCAATGAGCTGGGGGTCTTTGCCATGACCGAACAGGGGCTGCGTGAAGTGAGCAACCCGTCGGCCATCTTCTTAAGCCGCGGCGATGAAGTAACCTCTGGCAGTTCGGTGATGGTGGTCTGGGAAGGGACCCGTCCGCTGCTGGTAGAGATTCAGGCGCTGGTGGATCACTCCATGATGGGCAACCCGCGCCGCGTGGCGGTGGGGCTTGAGCAAAACCGCCTGGCCATTCTGCTGGCGGTGCTGCACCGTCACGGTGGCTTGCAGATGGCGGATCAGGATGTCTTTGTCAACGTCGTGGGCGGCGTGAAGGTCACTGAGACCAGCGCTGACCTGGCATTGTTGCTGGCGATGGTCTCGAGCCTGCGTGACAGGCCGCTGCCGCAGGATCTGGTGGTCTTTGGTGAAGTGGGGCTGGCCGGGGAGATTCGCCCCGTACCGAGCGGCCAGGAGCGTATCTCCGAGGCCGCAAAACATGGCTTCCGTCGGGCCATTGTGCCGGCAGCCAACGTACCGAAAAAATTGCCTGAAGGGATGAAAGTCTTCCCGGTTAAAAAACTCTCTGATGCGTTAAGCGTTTTTGACGACTTATAATTATGCATTCGATGTTGCAGGAGGCACCGTAATTTATGTCGTCATTTGACTATATCAAGACCGCGATTCGCCAGAAGGGCTGTACGTTACAGCAGGTGGCGGAAGCCAGCGGCATGACCAAAGGCTACCTAAGCCAACTGCTTAACGCCAAAATCAAAAGCCCCAGTGCGCAAAAACTTGAAGCGCTGCACCGTTTTCTGGGGCTCGAATTCCCGCGCCTTCAGAAGAACATCGGAGTGGTGTTCGGCAAGTTTTACCCCCTGCATACGGGCCATATCTATCTGATTCAGCGCGCCTGTAGCCAGGTGGATGAGCTGCACATCATCATGGGCTACGACGATAAACGCGACCGTGAGCTGTTTGAGGCGAGTGCGATGTCCCAGCAGCCGACGGTGTCGGATCGTCTGCGCTGGCTGCTGCAAACCTTTAAGTATCAAAAAAATATCCGTATCCACGCTTTCAACGAAGAGGGGATGGAGCCGTATCCCCACGGCTGGGACGTCTGGAGTAATGGCATCCAGGCGTTTATGGAAGAGAAGGGGATTCAGCCGAACTCGATCTACACCTCTGAAGAGTCTGACGCATCCCAGTATCTGCAGCATCTGGGAACCGAAACGGTGCTTATCGATCCTAAACGGACGTTTATGAACATCAGCGGCGCGCAGATCCGCGAAAACCCGTTCCGCTACTGGGAGTACATTCCCACCGAGGTTAAGCCGTTCTTCGTGCGTACCGTAGCGATTCTGGGCGGTGAGTCGAGCGGTAAATCGACGCTGGTGAACAAGCTGGCAAACATCTTTAACACTACCAGCGCATGGGAGTACGGGCGGGATTACGTCTTCTCACATCTGGGCGGTGACGAGATGGCGCTGCAGTATTCCGATTACGATAAAATTGCGCTTGGGCATGCCCAGTACATTGATTTCGCGGTGAAATATGCCAATAAGGTCGCTTTCATCGATACCGATTTCGTTACTACTCAGGCGTTTTGTAAGAAGTACGAAGGGCGCGAGCACCCGTTCGTGCAGGCGCTGATTGATGAGTATCGCTTCGACCTGGTGATCCTGCTGGAGAACAACACGCCGTGGGTTGCAGACGGTATGCGTAGCCTCGGCAGCTCCGTGGACAGGAAAGAGTTCCAGACCATGCTGGTGGAGATGCTTAACGAGAATAACGTTGAGTTTGTGCACGTTGAAGCGTCGGATTACGACACCCGTTTCCTGCGCTGCGTAGAGCTGGTGAAGGCGATGATGGGGGAGCAGGGGTAGATTGCTTTTCCCTCATCCCCGCCCCTCCCACGGGGAGAGGGAGCGTGAAATCCCCTCTCCCCGTGGGAGAGGGTTAGGGCAGCAGACCGCTCAATACGCCACAACCACTTTTCCGCGCATATGCCCTTCCAGCACTTTACGGTGCGCCTCAGTGATGCTCTCTACGCTCAGACCATGCAGCGTCTCGCTGAGGGAACTCTCCACCACACCTTCATCCACCAGCTTCGCCACTGCGTTTAAAATCTCGCCCTGACGTGCCATATCTGCGGTCTGGTACATGCTGCGGGTATACATAAACTCCCAGTGCAGGGCGGCGGATTTGGACTTCAGCTTGTCCTGATTCAACGGATGCGCGTTCTCAACGATGGTACAGATATGCCCCTGCGGCGCAATCAGCTCACTGACTGCATCCCAGTGGCCATCGGTATCATTAAGAATAAAGATGTAATCGACGAAGTTAATCCCCTGTTTCGCCAGCTCACCTTTTAGATCGCGGTAGTTCACGACCATATCCGCACCGCGATCCCGACACCACTGCGCGGAATCCTCACGCGATGCGGTGGCAATCACCTTCAACTTGCTGTTGTGCTTCGCAAACGGGATCGCCAGCGAGCCGACCCCGCCCGCGCCACCGATAATCAGCAGGGTTTTATCCGCGTCGGCATCCTGTACGTTGAGTCGTTCAAACAGTCCCTCCCAGGCGGTGAGTGCCGTCAGGGGCAGGGCGGCAGCAGCGGCCCAGTCGAGGCGGGTGGGTTTATGGCCAACAATGCGTGCATCAATCAGCTGGTGCGTAGTGTTGCTGCCTGGACGGGTAATATCGCCGGCATACCAGACCTCATCACCTTCTTTAAAACCCGTGACGGCGCTTCCTGCGGCTTTGACTATGCCGCTGGCATCCCAGCCGAGAATACGCGGTTCCTGTAGGCCGTTTTTAGCTATCCCGGCATGGACTTTGGTATCGACCGGGTTAATGGAGACGGCCTTCACTTCAACCAGGAGATCGTGCTCACCAGGCTGCGGCATCGGCGGGGTGATTTCAATAAAAGCGGCGGGGTTCGCTGGGTTAACGGCAATGGCTTTAACTGACATGGTGATCTCCTCATTGGAATGCGCTGTGTTGAGGCTAGTCTATTAAGCCATCAGTTGCGTGATAAGATGGACAATCAAGAACGAAGTGTTCGCATAAGGTGAACAATCATGTTTAAACAGCTGCAGGATATGGCGCTCTTTGCGCTGGTAGCGGAGTTGGGCAGCTTTACCTCGGCTGCGCTAAAGGCGGGTCTGCCGAAGTCGAGCGTCAGTCAGCGCATTAGCCAGCTTGAGCAGCAGGTAGGGATCCGCCTGCTCAACCGAACGACCCGCAAACTCAATCTGACGTTTGCCGGGGAGCATTACCTGATTCACTGTCGGGAGATGCTTGCCGCCAGTGAACGCGCCGAGTATGCCATTCAGCGGCTACGGGATAACCCCAGCGGGCGGCTGCGCATCACCTGCCCGGCGGGTCTCGGCGCGACGTTGCTGGCCCATTTGAATGCCGAATTTCAGCGCCGCTATCCGGACGTTTCGCTGGATGTGTCCATCTCTGATGACGTGGTGGATTTGGTTGAGTCGGGCTTTGACGTCGCGTTGCGCACCGGCAAGCCGCAGGACTCCTCCCTGATTGGCCGCATGATTGGCCACTGTCCTCGTTACATGCTGGCCTCGCCGGACTATCTGGCGAGTCGGGCTCCGCTCACCCATCCCAGCCTGCTTGTAGAGCACCGCTGTATTACTCATAAAGCCTGGTCAGAGTGGTTGCTGCAAAGCGAGAGCGAAGATTACCGCTATCTGCCGGATAATGCCCATCTGACCGATAACCTGGTCTACGCCCGGGAGTGTGCTATCGCCGGGGCCGGGATCACGCTGCTCCCCGCGTTCCTGCTGGAAGATAAGATTGAGACAGGGGCGCTGGTAAAGGTGCTGCCGGAGTGGAACGTCGAGGGGAACGACCTGTGGCTGGCCTATCCGAGCCGCAAACTGAACTCGCCTGCGCTAATGAGTTATATCGAGTTTGCAATGCAGTTTGATGAGGTGAAGCGGTTTTACGTGGGAGTGTGAAAAGACGGCCTGATGCCCTTCCCACGGAGAGCCGGAACAAATATAAAAAACGGCAACCGAAGTTGCCGTTTTGCTTTTATTTCGCGATACGCTTGTACTTGATACGCTTTGGCTCCAGCGCATCAGCGCCCAGCGTGCGTTTCTTGTACTCTTCGTATTCGGTGAAGTTACCTTCGAAGAATTCCACTTTACCCTCGTCCTGGTAGTCCAGAATGTGGGTCGCGATACGGTCGAGGAACCAACGGTCGTGCGAGATAACCATCGCGCAGCCCGGGAACTCCAGCAGGGCGTTTTCCAGCGCGCGCAGGGTTTCGATATCCAGGTCGTTGGTCGGTTCATCGAGCAGCAGCACGTTTCCGCCTACCTGCAGCAGTTTCGCCAGGTGCAGACGACCACGCTCACCACCGGAGAGCTCGCCCACGCGTTTACCCTGGTCGGTGCCTTTGAAGTTAAAGCGGCCAACGTAGGCGCGGCTTGGCATCTCGGTGTTGCCGATACGCATGATATCCAGACCGCCGGAGACCTCTTCCCACACGGTTTTACTGTTATCCATCGCGTCACGGAACTGGTCAACGGAGGCCAGCTTCACGGTCTCACCCAGGGTGATAGAGCCGCTGTCAGGCTGTTCCTGACCGGACATCATGCGGAACAGGGTGGATTTACCCGCGCCGTTCGGACCGATGATGCCGACGATCGCCCCTTTCGGCACGGAGAAGCTCAGATCGTCAATCAGCAGGCGGTCGCCGTAGGATTTACGCAGGTTGCTGACTTCCACCACTTTATCCCCCAGACGTGCTCCAGGCGGAATAAACAGTTCGTTGGTTTCGTTACGTTTCTGGTATTCGGTGTTGTTCAGCTCTTCGAAGCGTGCCAGACGGGCTTTACCCTTAGACTGACGGCCTTTCGCACCCTGACGTACCCACTCCAGCTCTTTCTCGATAGACTTGCGACGCGCCGCTTCAGCAGAGGCTTCCTGCGCCAGACGCTGGTCTTTCTGCTCCAGCCAGGAGGAGTAGTTACCTTCCCATGGAATACCTTCGCCACGGTCCAGCTCCAGGATCCAGCCCGCCACGTTGTCGAGGAAGTAACGGTCGTGGGTAATGGCCACGACGGTACCTTCGAAGTCGTGCAGGAAGCGTTCCAGCCAGGCCACGGATTCTGCATCCAGGTGGTTAGTTGGTTCGTCGAGCAGCAGCATGTCTGGTTTTTCCAGCAGCAGGCGGCACAGCGCCACGCGGCGGCGTTCACCACCGGAAAGCTTCTCGACCTTCGCATCCCAGTCTGGCAGACGCAGGGCATCTGCCGCGCGCTCCAGCTGCACGTTCAGGTTATGGCCGTCGTGCGCCTGAATGATCTCTTCGTACTTGCCCTGCTGAGCAGCCAGCTTGTCGAAGTCCGCATCGGGCTCGGCGTATTTTGCGTACACCTCGTCCAGCCCTTTGAGAGCGTTAACCACTTCGGCAACCGCCTCTTCCACGGATTCACGTACGGTGTGTTCCGGGTTTAGCTGCGGCTCCTGCGGCAGGTAGCCGATCTTGATGCCAGGCTGCGGACGGGCTTCGCCTTCGATGTCTGTATCGATGCCGGCCATGATGCGCAGCAGGGTGGACTTACCGGCACCGTTGAGACCCAGAACCCCGATTTTCGCGCCCGGGAAGAAGCTCAGCGAGATATTTTTGAGAATATGACGTTTCGGCGGTACGACTTTGCCGACACGATGCATGGTATAAACGAATTGAGCCACGTTGGACTTCGCCTCTTTTATCGTGATGAGAATAGCTGCGAAGTGTAGCCTTTTTCCCGCCCTAATCCCAGCCACCGACGCCTGGAGTGTTAAAACGCGCAGAAAAGGTAAAAAAGTGTCCGCAACGTGGCGCGCTGCCGGATGCCTGGTTAGCATAAGTGAGTGACGCTTTTACGCGGCAAGATGCTGCATTTAATGATGAATCAAGAGGAAGAGCTTGTGGAAAAAGCCAAACAGGTGGTCTGGCGTCTGCTGGCTGCCAGCGTATGCGTGATGACGATAAACCACGTGGCTCGCGCCGATTCACTGGATGAACAACGTAACCGCTATGCGCAGATCAAGCAGGCCTGGGACAGCCGCCAGATGGATACCGTCCAGGCGCTGATGCCCAGCCTCAAAGACTATCCGCTGTACCCCTACCTGGAATATCGTCAGCTGACTGACGATTTGATGAACCAGCCGACCGTCGCCGTCGCCAACTTCATCCAGGCCAACCCAACGTTGCCGCCTGCGCGTACCCTGCAGTCACGTTTTGTGAATGAACTGGCGCGCCGGGAAGACTGGCGCGGATTGTTGGCTTTCAGCCCGGAAAAACCGGGCACCACAGAAGCACAGTGCAACTACTACTACGCCAAATGGGTTACCGGTCAGCAGGACGAGGCCTGGGCGGGGGCGAAAGCGCTGTGGCTGTCCGGAAAAAGCCAGCCAAACGCCTGTGATTCCCTCTTCGGCGCCTGGCGTGCCTCCGGCAAACAAGATCCGCTGGCCTGGCTCGAACGCATTCGCCTGGCAATGAAAGCTGGCAACACCCGTCTGGTGACCACCCTTGCCGGGCAGATGCCGTCGGAGTATCAAACTATCTCCTCTGCGGTTATCCAGTTAGCGAACAATCCAGACACGGTAATGGATTTTGCCCGCACGACCGGCGCGACCGATTTCACGCGTCAGATGGCGGAGGTGGCCTTTACCAGCGTGGCGCGGGAGGATGCGGAAAACGCCCGCCTGATGATCCCGTCGCTGGCAGAGGCGCAGCAGCTCAACGAGGAGCAGACGCAAGCGCTACGGGACATCGTCGCCTGGCGTTTGATGGGCAATGATGTTACCGATGAACAGGCACGCTGGCGTGATGATGCCATCATGCGTTCGAACTCTACCTCGCTGGTGGAGCGCCGTGTCCGTATGGCGCTGGGAAGTGGCGATCGCCGGGGACTGAATACCTGGCTGGCGCGTCTGCCAATGGATGCGAAAGAGAAAGACGAGTGGCGTTATTGGCAGGCCGATCTGCTGCTGGAGCGTGGCCGGGAGGAAGAGGCGAAGACGATCCTGCATTCCCTGATGCAGCAGCGCGGTTTCTATCCGATGATCTCCGCTCAGCGTCTTGGTGAAGAGTACACCTACAAGATCGATAAAGCGCCGACAACGATCGACCCGGCGCTGGTGCAGGGGCCAGAGATGGCGCGCGTACGCGAGTTAATGTACTGGAACCTGGATAATACCGCGCGCAGTGAGTGGGCCAATCTGGTGACCAGCCGTACCCAGGATGAGAAAGCGCAGCTGGCCCGCTATGCCTTTAACAATCACTGGTGGGATCTTAGCGTGCAGGCCACGATCGCCGGCAAGCTGTGGGATCATCTCGAGGAGCGTTTCCCGCTGGCCTATAACGATCTCTTTGCGCAGTACGTCACTGGCAAAGCGATCCCACAGAGCTACGCGATGGCGATCGCCCGCCAGGAGAGCGCCTGGAATCCAAAAGTACGTTCGCCGGTAGGTGCCAGTGGCCTGATGCAGGTGATGCCCGCCACGGCGACGCATACGGTGAAGATGTTTAATATCCCGGGTTACAGTAGCTCTGCGCAACTGTTGGAGCCGGAGATGAATATCAATATCGGCACCAGCTATCTGCAGCATGTTTATGAGCAGTTTGGTAACAACCGTATCTTCGCCTCAGCGGCCTATAATGCCGGTCCTGGACGCGTACGCACCTGGCTGAATAACAGCGCAGGGCGTATCGACGCGGTCGCCTTCGTTGAAAGCATTCCGTTCTCTGAAACCCGCGGCTATGTGAAAAACGTGCTGGCTTATGATGCCTACTATCGTCACTTCATGGGGCAGAAAGATACTCTGTTGAGTGAGAGTGAGTGGCAGCGACGTTACTGATCGCGGTGGGTTATGTTATGCTTGTACTCGTTTAAGAGTACAACAGGCGGCATAACATGACCCAGCATTCCCCGTATTCCTCGGCAATGGCCGAACAACGCAACCAGGAGTGGCTTCGTTTTGTGGAGCTGCTTCGTCAATCTTATGAGCAAGACTTGCACTTACCGCTGCTGCAGTTAATGCTCACCCCCGACGAGCGCGAAGCGCTGGGCACGCGGGTGCGTATTATCGAAGAGCTTCTGCGCGGTGAAATGAGCCAGCGCGAGCTGAAAAGCGAACTTGGCGCCGGTATTGCCACCATCACCCGAGGCTCAAACAGCCTGAAATCGGCTCCCGTAGAGCTTCGTCACTGGCTCGACTCTGTTCTACTGGGCGATCAGCGATAGATAGCGTTGTGGAACGGACTCAACGCCAGGATCACCGCCTGGTGATAGACGCTCGCGCGCGTGAGTGCCCCGGCAGTAAAGACACCGATCGCCCCCTCTTTACGACCAATCTCATCGATGCCGGTGTAGTGCGACATCACCGGCCCGAGCGCTTCACCTTCTTGCACTTTTCTTAAAATCTTCTCGGGTAACGGCAGGGTTGCCGAGCGGGCTTCGCCGCGCTGATCCCGGCTTTCGATCACCACCCAACTGAATGTCGCCCCTTCGTCGATACCGGCTTCAATGGCGACCCAAAAATCGGCATCCGGTACCGCGGCTTTGGCATTGGCAATGCGATTACGTGCGCCAGCCCGTGTTTCTTCACTGCCGAAAGGCTGTTCCGGGACGCCGCTCTCGACGCTGACGGCGTCAATGTGGCACGATCTTTCGCCGTAGATCTCTTCAAAAGCCTTTAGAATTGCCTGAATTTTGGCAGGATTAGTGGTAGCAGAGACAACATGGTGCATAATTGAACTCGATTCAAAAAAAACTGATCGCAGTATAACGGAAAATAACATGTTACAGGTTTACCTTGTTCGCCACGGTGAAACGCAGTGGAACGCCGAGCGACGTATTCAAGGCCAGTCAGACAGTCCTCTCACCTCCAAAGGGGTGGAACAAGCGTGGCAAGTAGCGGAGCGTGCAAGAACGTTGGGGATCACCCACGTCATTGCCAGCGACCTGGGCCGCACTCAACAAACGGCGCGCATTATCGCAGATGCCTGCGGATGCGAGATCACCCTGGACTCTCGCCTGCGCGAACTGGACATGGGTGTGCTGGAGCAGCGTCACGTCGACTCCCTGACAGACGAAGAGGAGAGCTGGCGTCGAACGCTGGTTAACGGTACGGAAGATGGACGTATTCCTGAAGGTGAGTCCATGCTTGAGCTGAGCCAGCGTATGCACGCGGCGCTGGCAGAGTGCCTGAAGCTGCCGGAGGGGAGTCGTCCTTTGCTGGTAAGCCATGGTATGGCGCTGGGCTGCCTGGTGAGTACTATTCTAGGACTGCCGGCTTACGCTGAGCGCCGCCTGCGTCTGCGCAACTGCTCGCTTTCCCGTATCGACTATCAGGAAAGCCCGTGGCTGGCGTCGGGATGGGTGGTGGAGATGGCAGGGGACATTTCGCATCTGGATGCCCCTGCACTGGACGAACTGCAGCGTTAACGACGAATCGGAATCAGGTATTCGCAGCGCAGGTCGATTGGGCGTTCGTCCGGCTTCACATCGGTGGCCGGGTAGTAACGCTCAATGTCCTGCCCTTTACGGCGGTTCAGATTGAGCATAGGCATGCAGGTGCCGTAAACCGTCAGAATGAAATCCTGCACCCCGGTTCCCAGCCCTTCATAGGTGAACATCACATACTCACCGCCTTCCACTACCACCGGTTTGGCATCATGGACATGGCCGTTGGCCATCTCTGGCGTCAGCGCGGTAGTGTAGAACACCTCTTGTTCGTCATCTTTTTCCTGGCTCGGACGCGTTTCGTTCAGGCCATACAGCAGCGGCGGGATGGCCGGGGCATGGCTCAGGAAGTCACGCCAGAACTGTACGCGCATCTGATGACGAAACTCTGAAATCTGCTCCAGTGAGCAGGAGTAGCTCTGCGTCGTGCCGATAAGGTGCGTTTCAGGCAAGGTAATGAATTCATGCTTAGGCATAGTGAATTCACCCATGCGCAGCGGCGGTCGCATACCAAAGGAGTTCCAGTCCGGCGAGCGGCGATAGAGCGCCGGCGTGAGCGAGAACTGCTTTTTAAAGGCTCGGGTAAAGGTTTGCTGCGAGTCGAAACGGTATTGCAGCGCGATGTCCAGAATCGGACGCGCGGTAAGGCGAAGCGCGACGGCTGATTTAGAGAGCCGACGAGCGCGGATATAGGCACCGATAGCGTGGCCGGTGACATCTTTGAACATCCGTTGTAAATGCCACTTGGAATAACCCGCTTTTGCCGCCACATTATCAAGTGACAAAGGTTGGTCCAGGTGGCCTTCCAGCCAGGTAAGCAGATCGCGAATAATTCCAGACTGATCCATATACTATCCTCATCCTTAAAACAGCAAGAGCCCTGCTAACAGGTTAGCGGATAATAGCATTTTTTGATGTTTAAGCATTCGGTGTTTTTTTTGCGCATTGATGCGTTTTGACCAGTGGATATGAGAACTATTTTCTAATCCTGTGATCTTGCTACCTTTTTCTGCTCACGTGTTGAATAATTACGCAACGCAATTTTCTGATATGGTAACAATATGAAATACAAGAGTTTGATCGCTTTCACGCTCCTTTTTGCTGGCGCTCATTCCGCGCTGGCCGAGCAAATTGGTTCCGTTGACACCGTTTTTAAAGTCTTTGGCCCTGACCACAAAATCGTGGTTGAAGCTTTCGACGATCCTGATGTGAAGAATGTGACTTGCTACATCAGTCGGGCAAAGACGGGCGGCATCAAGGGCGGCCTGGGGCTGGCTGAAGATACCTCCGATGCGGCTATTTCTTGCCAGCAGGTGGGCCCTATTGAGCTCAGCGATAAGATCAAAAAGGGTAAGACAGAAGGGGATGTGGTCTTCCAGAAACGCACATCATTGGTCTTCAAAAAACTGCAGGTCGTGCGTTTTTACGATGCAAAGCGCAACACCCTGGCCTACCTGGCCTACTCCGATAAAGTGGTAGAAGGATCGCCGAAAAACGCGCTCAGCGCGGTGCCAATTATGCCGTGGCATTAATATAAGGACGCAGCATGCAGCAACCGTTGATATGGCTGGTTGAGGATGAAGCCAGCATTGCCGACACCCTCATTTACATGCTTTCGCAGGAGGGGTTTAGGGTCAAAGCGTTTGCCAGGGGTCTGCCTGCGCTGGAGGAAGCCCGGCATCAACTTCCGGCGCTGGCAATCCTTGACGTTGGTTTGCCTGATATCAGCGGTTTTGAGCTGTGCCGCCAGCTGCTGGCGCAGCATCCTCTGCTGCCGGTGTTATTTCTCACTGCCCGTAGTGATGAGGTGGATAAGCTGCTGGGTCTGGAGATGGGGGCCGATGACTACGTGGCGAAGCCTTTCTCACCACGTGAAGTGTGCGCCCGTGTGCGGACTATTCTGCGGCGCTTGCAGAAATCCTCCACACCTGCAGAGATCGTACACATCGGACAGTTTGCGCTTAATGAGCCCGCGGCGCACATCAGCTGGTGCGGCAAACCGCTGCAGCTGACCCGCTATGAATTTTTACTCTTGAAGACGCTGCTGCGTTCCCCAGGACGCGTCTACTCACGGCAGCAGCTGATGGACATGGTCTGGGGAGATGAGGGCGACAGTTTTGACCGCACCGTAGATACTCACATCAAAACCTTGCGCGCCAAGCTGCGGGCTATCAATGGCGATTTGTCACCCATTTGCACCCATCGTGGGCTCGGCTACAGTCTGGGTCTGAATTAATGCGCATCGGAATGCGGCTGTTACTGGGTTATTTTTTGATTGTGGCGATCGCCGCCTGGTTTGTGCTCTCCATCTTCGTACAAGAGGTCAAACCCGGGGTGCGCCGAGCCACCGAAGGGACGCTCATCGACACCGCCACGTTACTGGCCGAAGTCGGGCGCGACGACCTGCTGTCGGGCGACCCGCTAAACGGCAAGCTGGCCCAGGCATTTTCCCGGCTCGCTGCGCGCCCGTTTCGCGCCGATATTGGCGGGATTCATAAAGTCCGTAACGAGTATCACGTCTACATGACCGATGCCCAGGGGCGAGTGGTATTTGACTCCGCTGGCAAAGCCGTGGGGCAGGATTATTCGCGTTGGAATGATGTCTGGCTGACGCTTCGCGGTGAATACGGCGCCCGGAGCACGCAGAGCAATCCCGCAGATCCCGAAAGCACAGTAATGTATGTGGCCGCTCCGGTAACGGAGAACGGCAAAATTATTGGCGTACTGAGCGTTGGCAAACCCAATAGCGCGATGGCACCGGTGATCAAGCGCAGTGAGCGCCGTATTCTGTGGGCCGGTGGCGCTTTGCTGGGTATTGCCCTGATGATTGGCCTGGCGGTGGCCTGGTGGATTAACCGTTCGATAAGCGCGCTGTCACGCTATGCCGATTCCGTCAGCGGCGACAACCCGCTACCGCTGCCCGATCCCGGAAGTAGCGAGCTTCGCAAACTGGCGCAGGCGCTGGAGAATATGCGTATGCGTCTGGAAGGTAAAAATTACATAGAGCAGTATGTTCACGCCCTGACCCATGAGCTGAAGAGCCCCCTAGCCGCCATTCGCGGCGCGGCAGAAATCTTACGGGAATTGCCCCCGCCGGATGTCATTGCGCGCTTTACGGATAACATCCTGGTGCAAAATGCGCGGATGCAGACGCTGGTCGAAAAGCTGCTGGCGCAGGCGCGGCTGGAAAACCGTATCGAAATCAGCGCTACGGCTGTTTCGGTGGATGCACTGTTCCGCCGCCTCCTTGATGCCCGTGCTGCACAGATTCAGGCGAAAAAGCTTAACGTCATCTGCCCGACATCATCGCTGATGGTTCAGGGTGATGAGGAGTTGCTGGAGCAGGCGCTGGGGAATTTGCTGGATAACGCGATGGATTTCTCGCCGCCAGAAGGAACCCTTGCGCTTACGGCCCGCGAAGCGCATCAGCGGGTTATGCTGTGCGTGACGGACAGCGGCAGTGGGATCCCTGACTACGCCCTGCAGCGCGTATTCGAGCGCTTTTACTCCTTACCGCGGGAAAACGGCCTTAAGAGCAGTGGGCTGGGGCTGGCCTTTGTGCAGGAAGTGGCGCGCCTTCATCAGGGAGAGATCCATCTTCACAACCGCAAAGAGGGTGGGGTAGAGGCCGTACTGGAACTTCACCGTCCCTTCACATAACTTCAAATTACCCGCACAGAGCTGCCGTACGCTTTCTCCATCACAAAGGAGAAGGTCATGAAAAAATCCCCCCTGTTCTGGAAAGTTACTACCCTTATCGGCTGCATTATGCTGCTGCTCGTTCCCTTGCTGATGGTCAGTAACCTGACCGATGAGCGCGCCAGCTATCGCGAGGAGGTGGAGAGTGCGCTGCGCCAGAGTACCAGTGGTTCACAGCAGCTGGTCGGCCCGTTGATCGCTATACCGGTTACTGAGGTCTTTTACAAATTCGAGGAGGATAAAAAAGTTGAGCATAAGCGCAGCTTCCTCCATTTTTTGCTGCCGGAATCCCTGGTGGTTGACGGAAATCAACAGGTTGAGTCCCGGAGTATCGGCATTTATGACGGTCAGATTTGGCATACCGATCTTAAGCTTCAGGCGCGGTATAACACCGAAAAACTGGCGCAACTGACAGGCGAAACGCTGACATTGGGGCAGCCGTTTATTGTGGTCGGCGTAGGGGATGCCCGAGGTATTAGCGCGGTGAAAGTATCGCCCGTCAACGGCGAAACGCTTACCGTTGAACCCGGCTCGGGTGTGGCCGGGCAGCTGCCGGGCATTCATATTCCCTTGAGCGGTAAAATTCTGGAAGAGAAAACGATCGCCCTGGAGATGTCACTCAGTCTGAACGGTACAGGAAGCTTCTCGATGGTGCCCGTAGGGCGCAATAGCCAGCTTAACCTGACGAGTAACTGGCCGCATCCCGGCTTTATGGGTGACTATCTGCCCGTAAAGCGTGACATCACTGCCTCAGGGTTCCAGGCACACTGGGAAAGTAGCTGGTTTGCGAATAACCTTGAAAGCCTGTTCAGCGAGAAAGCCCTCCCCGAATGGCACAACGTCCCTGCGTTTAGCGTCACGGTGGCGACGCCGGCGGATCAATATCAGCTGACGGACCGTGCCATCAAATATGCGATTTTGCTTATTACCCTGACGTTTATGGCCTTTTTCGTCTACGAAACCCTGACCAGGCTGCGTCTGCATCCGATGCAGTATCTGCTGGTTGGCCTGTCGCTAGTGCTCTTTTACCTGGTTTTGCTGGCCTGCTCAGAGCATGTAGGATTCACGCCGGCATGGGTCATTGCCAGCCTGCTGGGAGCAATGATGAACGGCATTTACTTACAGGCGGTGCTCAAAAGCTGGAAGCGCGGCGTCGTTTTCGTCATCGCGTTATTGATGCTGGATACGGTGATGTGGTTCCTGCTGCGTTCTGAAGATAGCGCGCTGCTACTGGGTTCAGGCGTACTGGTGCTGGCGCTGTTTGCAGTGATGTACCTGACGCGTCATCTGGACTGGTATGCGTTTTCAACCGTAAAACCGCGTGAGCCAGATGAGGATTCAATGCGGCTATGGAAATAAAAAAAACGGCGCGAGATGCGCCGTTTTTACGTCTTTTGCTGGATTATTCCTGCAAATCACCGCAGAAACGGTAACCTTCACCGTGGATAGTGGCGATGATTTCCGGGGTATCCGGCGTGGATTCGAAATGTTTACGAATGCGACGAATAGTGACATCGACGGTACGGTCGTGCGGCTTCAGCTCACGGCCGGTCATTTTCTTCAGCAGTTCTGCACGAGACTGAATTTTGCCCGGATTTTCGCAGAAGTGCAGCATAGCGCGGAACTCACTGCGTGGCAGTTTATACTGATCGCCATTCGGGCTAACCAGGGAGCGGCTATTGATATCTAATTCCCAACCGTTGAACTTGTAGCTGTCTACGCTGCGGCGCTCTTCGCTGATTGTGCCCAGGTTCATGGTACGGGACAGCAGGTTGCGCGCACGAATGGTCAGCTCGCGAGGGTTGAAAGGTTTGGTGATGTAGTCATCCGCACCGATCTCCAGGCCGAGGATTTTATCCACTTCATTGTCGCGGCCTGTCAGGAACATCAGCGCCACGTTCGCCTGCTCACGCAATTCGCGCGCCAGCAGAAGGCCGTTTTTCCCGGGCAGATTGATGTCCATAATAACCAGGTTGATATCATTTTCAGAAAGGATCTGATGCATCTCTGCGCCATCGGTCGCTTCAAAGACATCGTAGCCTTCTGCTTCGAAAATGCTCTTTAACGTGTTGCGTGTTACCAACTCGTCTTCAACGATAAGAATGTGCGGGGTCTGCATGTTTGCTACCTAAATTGCCAACTAAATCGAAACAGGAAGTACAAAAGTCCCTGACCTGCCTGATACATGTCGCAAATTAACATGACCGGCGTAACGTGACTAAAGTACGTAATTGCGTTCTTGATGCACTTTCCATCAACGTCAACAACATCATTAGCTTGGTCGTGGGTGCTTTCCCTCTGGACCCGACAGTGTCAAAAACGGCTGTCATCCTAACCATTTTAACAGCAACATAACAGGCTAAGTGACACCGGACACCCAATAAAACTACGCTTCGTTGACATATATCAAGTTCAATTGTAGCACGTTAACAGTTTGATGAAATCCTCGTAGCGGATTGCTAGCCTTTGTCACAAATTTTCAATAAACCAACTAGTTGCGCTGATTGATTGATAAACGAGGCGAATCCAATGTCCTGCAACATCTTGTAATGATATTATCATTAATAAACATGAGGATAACCAGCTTTTTTTAACATTATCGCTGAAGTTTCGTTCATAAATAGTTTAGCGATTTTAATTTGTTATGAAACGCTATTTCGGTGATTCGTGTTGCAATTTTGTAAATTCGTGCTGCGTAATATGTTGATGGACATCACAATTTTACGCGCTAACTGCCTAAAAAGAGAGCATTAATGCATTTGTCTATCGTGCTGGTAGCCCCGGCAAGAGCGGAAAATATCGGCGCTGCCGCACGCGCTATGAAGACCATGGGGTTTACCGATCTGCGCATCGTAGCCAGCGAAGCGCACCTGGCAGAGGGTGCCCGTCGCGTTGCCCATGGTTCGGGGGAAATACTCGATAATATAACTACTTACGAAACGCTTGAAGCCGCGCTGCACGATGTTTCCTTTACCGTCGCGACCACCGCACGCAGTCGTTCAAAATTCCATTACTATGCGACGCCCGCCGAACTGGTGCCGCTGATGCAGGAAAAAAGCCAATGGATAAATCGGGCGGCGCTGGTCTTTGGAAGGGAGGATTCGGGTCTCACTAATGAAGAACTGGCGCTCGCCGATGTGCTGACAGGGGTGCCTATGGTGGCCGATTATCCTTCACTCAATTTGGGTCAGGCGGTGATGGTTTACTGTTATCAATTAGCTTCCCTAATGCAAATTCCCGCAGCGCCTGTCGACCAGGCAGATGAAAATCAGCTTCAGGCATTGCGTGCCAGGGTAGAACGTCTTTTATCGACGCTGAATGTGGCAGATGATCAAAAAATGGCTGACTGGATAGCCCAGCGCATTGGCTTACTTGAGCAACGAGACACGGCAATGTTGCACCGATTGCTGCACGATATTGAAAAAAAACTGGCAGAGTAAAATTCTGTTATCACTTTTTGTTATGGATAAAGCTCCGGGTTTGGGGAGCTATTTCGGTCCGATCCGGAATGAAATAAACCCCTCAGCAGCGAGACGTAAAAGCTCCCTGTCAGGGGCTTAAAATAGAAATTCGTTGACTTAGCCGCCCGGATACTTTAACCAATATAGGGATACAGCACAGACAGATAATAATTACAGAGTACACAACATCCATGAAACGCATCAGCATCACCACCATTACTACAACCACCATCATTACCACAGGTAACGATGCGGGCTGACGCGTACAGGAAAAACAGAAAAAAGCCCGCACCTGAACAGTGCGGGCTTTTTTTTCGGCCAAAGATCATGAGGTAATACCATGCGAGTGTTGAAGTTCGGCGGTACATCAGTGGCAAATGCAGAACGTTTTCTGCGGGTTGCCGACATCCTGGAAAGCAATGCCAGGCAGGGGCAGGTAGCAACGGTGCTCTCTGCCCCGGCCAAAATTACTAACCATCTGGTGGCGATGATTGAAAAAACCATCGGTGGCCAGGACGCGCTGGTGAATATCAGCGACGCCGAACGCATTTTCGCCGAGCTGTTGCAGGGCCTGGCCGATGCCCAGCCCGGTTTTCCCCTCGCGCAACTGAAAGCGTTTGTTGAGCAAGAGTTCGCGCAGATCAAACACGTACTGCATGGTATCAGCCTGTTAGGGCAATGCCCGGACAGCATCAATGCGGCGCTCATCTGCCGTGGTGAAAAACTCTCTATCGCTATCATGGCAGGCGTACTGGAAGCGCGTGGCCATAACGTCACCGTGATCGATCCGGTGGAAAAGCTTCTCGCCGTAGGTCACTACCTCGAATCTACCGTTGATATTGCCGAATCGACCCGTCGTATCGCTGCAGGGAAAATTCCTGCCGACCACATGATCCTGATGGCGGGCTTCACCGCCGGAAATGAAAAAGGCGAGCTCGTCGTGCTGGGGCGGAATGGCTCTGACTACTCTGCCGCGGTACTGGCCGCTTGCCTGCGCGCCGACTGTTGTGAGATCTGGACTGACGTCGATGGGGTCTATACTTGCGATCCGCGCCAGGTGCCGGATGCGCGCCTGCTGAAGTCGATGTCTTACCAGGAGGCGATGGAGCTCTCCTACTTCGGCGCCAAAGTGCTCCACCCGCGTACCATCTCTCCGATTGCCCAATTCCAGATCCCCTGCCTGATTAAAAATACGGGTAATCCGCAGGCACCTGGCACGCTGATCGGGGCCAGCAGCGATGCAGATGGCCTGCCGGTGAAAGGCATTTCTAACCTGAACAACATGGCGATGTTCAGCGTCTCTGGTCCCGGAATGAAAGGCATGGTCGGTATGGCGGCCCGCGTGTTTGCCGCCATGTCGCGCAATGGCATCTCGGTGGTACTGATCACCCAATCCTCTTCTGAGTACAGCATCAGTTTTTGCGTCCCTCAGAGCGACTGTCTGCGTGCACGCCGGGCGCTGGAAGAGGAGTTCTATCTGGAGCTGAAAGAGGAGTTGCTTGAGCCGCTCTCCATTCAGGAGCGTCTGGCCGTTATCTCGGTTGTAGGGGATGGCATGCGCACCCTGCGCGGCATCTCCGCGAAGTTCTTTGCCGCACTGGCTCGCGCCAATATCAACATCGTGGCCATTGCGCAGGGCTCTTCTGAGCGTTCAATCTCCGTGGTGGTGGATAATGACGATGCGACGACCGGTGTGCGCGTTACCCACCAGATGCTGTTCAACACCGATCAGGTGATCGAAGTGTTCCTTATCGGCGTAGGCGGCGTTGGCAGCGCGCTGTTGGAGCAGGTCAAGCGCCAGCAGACGTGGCTGAAGAACAAACATATCGATCTGCGCATCTGTGGCGTGGCGAACTCAAAAGCGCTGCTGACCAACGTGCATGGCCTGAATCTGGAAAACTGGCAGGCTGAACTGGCCGAAGCCAAAGAGCCCTTTAACCTTGGGCGCCTGATCCGCCTGGTGAAAGAGTACCATCTGCTCAACCCGGTCATTGTCGACTGTACGTCGAACCAGGTTGTTGCCGATCAGTACGCCGACTTCCTGCGGGAAGGCTTCCACGTGGTCACCCCGAACAAAAAAGCCAACACTTCGTCGATGGCCTATTACCATCAACTGCGCCACGCAGCGGCAAAATCGCGACGCAAATTCCTTTACGATACCAACGTCGGGGCAGGGCTGCCGGTTATCGAAAACCTGCAAAACTTGCTGAATGCCGGCGATGAACTGCAACGTTTCTCCGGGATCCTCTCAGGCTCGCTCTCGTTCATTTTCGGTAAACTCGACGAGGGCATGAGCCTCTCTGAAGCCACCCGATTAGCCCGTGAGATGGGCTACACCGAGCCGGATCCGCGTGATGATCTTTCTGGTATGGATGTGGCGCGTAAGCTGCTGATCCTCGCCCGTGAAACCGGGCGCGAACTGGAGTTGAGCGACATAGTGATCGAACCTGTGCTACCCGCATCCTTCGATGACAAGGGCGACGTGGCTGACTTTATGAGCCGGTTGTCGCAGCTGGACGACCTCTTTGCTGCTCGCGTAGCGAAAGCCCGTGATGAAGGTTGCGTATTGCGCTATGTTGGCAATATCGAAGAGGACGGCGTTTGTCGCGTGAAGATTGCAGAAGTGGACGGTAACGATCCGCTGTTCAAAGTTAAAAACGGCGAGAATGCGCTGGCATTTTACAGTCACTATTATCAGCCATTGCCGTTAGTGCTTCGCGGTTATGGTGCAGGAAATGATGTGACAGCGGCGGGGGTATTTGCCGATCTGTTGCGTACCCTGTCATGGAAGTTAGGAGTTTAAGATGGTTAAAGTTTATGCCCCGGCTTCCAGCGCCAATATGAGCGTCGGGTTTGATGTTCTGGGGGCGGCTGTTACGCCAACCGAGGGCTCTCTGTTGGGCGATATCGTCACTGTCGAAGCGGCTCAGACGTTTAGCCTGCAAAATGTAGGGCGTTTCGCCAGCAAGCTGCCAACGGAACCGCGTGAAAACATTGTTTACCAGTGCTGGGAACGTTTTTGTCAGGAGATAGGGAAAACCGTTCCGGTGGCCATGACCCTTGAAAAGGGGATGCCGATTGGCTCAGGCCTGGGCTCCAGCGCCTGCTCCGTCGTTGCGGCCCTGGTCGCGATGAACGAACACTGCGGCAAACCGCTGAACAATACCCGTCTGCTGGCGCTGATGGGCGAGCTGGAAGGACGCATCTCTGGCAGCATTCATTACGACAATGTGGCCCCTTGCTTCCTGGGCGGCATGCAATTGATGATTGAAGAGAATGGCATCATCAGTCAGCAGGTCCCCGGCTTTGATGAGTGGCTATGGGTGCTGGCCTATCCGGGCATTAAAGTTTCGACCGCCGAAGCGCGTGCCATTCTGCCGGCGCAGTATCGTCGCCAGGACTGTATCGCGCATGGTCGTCACCTGGCAGGCTTCATTCATGCCTGTTATACCCGTCAGCCTCAACTGGCGGCGAAATTGATGAAAGACGTAATAGCCGAGCCGTACCGCACCAGGCTGCTGCCAGGGTTTAACGAGGCGCGTAGCGCCGCCCTGGAGATCGGCGCGGTCGCCTGCGGTATTTCCGGCTCCGGTCCGACGCTGTTCGCACTGTGCGATAAGCCGGATACCGCGCAGCGCGTCGCGGAGTGGCTGGGTAAAAATTACCTGCAAAATCAGGAAGGCTTTGTTCATATTTGCCGTCTGGACACGGCGGGCGCACGAGTACTGGGATAATCGATGAAACTCTACAATCTTAAAGATCACAATGAGCAGGTCAGCTTCGCGCAGGCGGTGACTCAGGGGCTGGGTAAAAACCAGGGGCTCTTCTTTCCGCACGAGCTGCCTGAATTTAGCCTGACCGATATTGATGCGATGCTGGAGATGGATTTTGTCAGCCGCAGCACCAAAATTCTCTCCGCGTTTATTGGCGACGAAATTCCGCAGGAGCTGCTGGAAGAGCGCGTTCGCGCGGCGTTTGCCTTCCCGGCGCCGGTGAGCCAGGTGGAGCCGGACGTAGGGTGCCTGGAGCTGTTCCACGGCCCGACCCTGGCATTCAAAGATTTCGGCGGCCGTTTTATGGCCCAGATGCTGACGCACATCAGCGGCGACAAGCCGGTAACCATTCTGACCGCGACCTCCGGTGATACCGGTGCGGCCGTGGCGCATGCGTTTTATGGTCTGAAAAACGTCCGCGTAGTCATTCTCTATCCGCAGGGCAAAATCAGCCCACTGCAGGAAAAACTGTTCTGCACCCTCGGCGGCAATATTGAAACCGTCGCTATCGACGGGGATTTCGATGCCTGCCAGGCGCTGGTAAAACAGGCCTTCGATGACGAAGAGCTGAAAACGGCGCTGGGCCTGAACTCGGCAAACTCCATCAACATCAGCCGTCTGCTGGCGCAGATCTGTTACTACTTCGAAGCCGTGGCGCAGCTGCCGCAGGAAGCGCGTAATCAGCTGGTGGTCTCTGTTCCGAGCGGTAACTTCGGCGACCTGACGGCAGGCCTGCTGGCAAAATCGCTCGGGCTGCCGGTGAAGCGCTTTATCGCCGCCACCAACGCGAACGATACGGTGCCGCGCTTCCTGAAAGAGGGCAAATGGACGCCAAACGCGACGCAGGCGACGCTCTCGAATGCGATGGACGTTTCCCAGCCTAACAACTGGCCACGCGTGGAAGAGCTGTTCCGTCGCAAGATCTGGCGTCTGGGCGACCTGGGCTACGCCTCTGTCACCGATGAAACCACTAAAGAGACCATGCGCGAACTGAAGCAACTGGGATACACCTCCGAGCCGCACGCGGCGGTGGCGTATCGCGCCCTGCGCGATCAACTGAACCCGGGTGAATATGGTCTGTTCCTTGGCACGGCGCATCCGGCGAAGTTTAAGGAGAGCGTGGATGAAATTCTGGGTGAATCGCTGCCGTTGCCAAAAGAGCTGGCGGATCGTGCCGATTTACCGCTGCTCTCCCATACGCTGCCGGCAGACTTTGCCGAGCTGCGTAAGTTGATGATGACGCGCGCGTAAAAGCCCTTAGCAGTGACACAGGCCCGGAAAGGCGAGATCGCCTTTTCGGGCTTTTTTGTGAAGAAATTATGGAGAAAAATAGCAGTAAAAAAGCAGAAATTCCCAATAAATGCGGTAACTTACAGAATAGGATTGCAGAGAATAACGTCCTCTTAACTCCTCGCGTAATCTCCTTACATCGGCCCACGCTGGGCAAGCTGAATAAGGAGTCACCCATGTCTACACTGAAACCTGCTCTCATCGCGCTTTCACTGATGCTGGTCGCTCCCATGGCGGTACAGGCATCGGAAATCACGCTGTTACCTGCGGTAAAACTGCAGATTGGCGATCGGGATAATCACGGACATTACTGGGATGGCGGCCACTGGCGCGACCATAGCTGGTGGAAGTCACATTACGAATGGCGTGATAACCGCTGGCGCGCCCATGACGCGCATCGTGACCGCCATGACCACCATGACCACCATGACCACCGGGACGATCGCCGTCCGGGACCGGGCTGGAAGCACCACTAACAAGAACCCCGCCTGATGGCGGGGTTTGTTATTACTGTTCGTGACGCTTAAAGACTAACTCACCGTTTTCTGAAGCCTCTTCATCGAAGAAGTACCCTTCGCTATTAAACGCGGTCAGCTGTTCCGGTTGTGTCAGGCGATTTTCAATGATGTAACGGGTCATCAGCCCACGGGCTTTTTTGGCGTAGAAGCTAATAACTTTAAACTTGCCGTTCTTCTCATCAAGGAAGACCGGTTTGATGATCCCGGCATTCAGTAGTTTTGGCTTCACAGATTTATAGTATTCGTCAGAGGCCAGGTTAATGACGACGTTATCGCCTTGCTCTTTAAGCGCGTCATTCAGCGTCTGGGTAATGGTCTCGCCCCAGAAATGGTAAAGATCTTTGCCTTTCGCATTCTCCAGACGAATACCCATCTCCAGACGGTAGGGCTGCATCAGATCCAACGGGCGCAGCACGCCATACAGACCCGAGAGCATGCGCAGGTGCTTCTGTGCAAAATCGAAGTCAGCTTCGCTAAATGTTTCCGCCTGCAGACCGGTGTAAACGTCACCTTTAAAGGCGAGAATCGCCTGGCGGGCGTTAGCCGGTGTGAAATCGGGATGCCAGTCGTGGAAGCGGGTAGCATTTAAATCCGCCAGTTTATCGCTGATACTCATCAGCTTCGCGATTTGCGGGGCACTGAGTTTGCGCGCTTCGCGAATCAGTTGTTGTGAGTAATCCAACAGCTCAGGCTGGGTATAGCGCTCGGTGGCAAGCGGGCTCTGGTAATCGAGCGTTTTGGCAGGTGAAATCAGAATCAGCATATCCAGTCCTTGCGGGAAATTTGGTGCGATTTTATCAAATAAACCGTTACGGTTGATCAATAGCTGTTATTGACGCGGCAAATCATCCCAGGCACCGGGGGCGATTTGCGCCTCGATGTCCGGGTAGCGGGCTGCATCAAAGACGGGCTGGATGCCAAGCTTCCGCTGGCGCAGATAATCCCGGGCGATGAGCAGCACCACCGGCGAGAGCAGGAGGATAGCGGTCAGGTTGGTAATCGCCATCAGCGCCATGATCACGTCAGCCAGCTGCCAGACCAGCGGCAGGCTCAGTAACGATCCCATCACCACCATGGCGACTACACTGCCGCGCAGCAGCCAGCGCGATTTGCCGGCCGTGGGGTGGAGAAAGATTAAGTTATTCTCCGCATAGATATAATTCACCACGATGGAGCTAAAGGCGAAGAGGATGACAATCAGCGCCACGAAACCGGCGCCCCAGCCGCCGGCGAGGTTCATGAGCGCCTGCTGTACCAACTGGATGCCAGCCACGTTCTGCTCATCATCAACAGGCCCGGCCAACAACACAATCATTGCGCTGGCGGTACAGATAACCAGGGTATCCACAACAACGCCAATCATCTGCACGATCCCTTGCGCAGCCGGATGCGGTGGCCAGGAGGCGGCAGCCGCAGCGGCATTGGGGGTAGATCCCATCCCGGCCTCGTTTGAAAACATGCCGCGCTGGAAACCCGCAGCCAGCGCCTGGCTCAGGGTATAGCCCATTACTCCGGCGCCCGCTTCGCGCCAGCCGAAGGCGCTGTTCATGATAAGCGTGAAGATATCGGGTAGTTGCGCAATATTGAGCGCGCTCACCACCAGGCTGGCCGCCACCCACAGCAGCGCCATGACCGGCACCATCCACTGCATGATGCGGCCAACCCCTTTAATACCGGTGACAATCACCAGCAACGTCGCCATTGCCATCACGCTGCCGGTGAGAATTTCCGGGCAATCAAAGGCAAAACGCAGGGCGTGAGAGACCGAGTTAGCTTGAACGGTGTTAAAAATTAGCCCATAGGCGATGAGAAGCAAGATGGAGAACAGCACGCCCATCCAGCGCATGCCCAGGCCGCGTGCCATATACCAGGCCGGGCCGCCGCGAAACTGTCCCTGCTTGTCCGGCTCTTTATACAACTGAGCCAGCGAGCATTCGGCAAAGGCGGTGGCCATCCCGAAGAGCGCGGTGACCCACATCCAGAAAACGGCGCCAGGGCCACCGATGCTGATGGCCAGCGCCACGCCGGTAAGATTACCGCTGCCGACGCGCGCCGCCAGGCTCGTACAGAGCGCCTGAAATGAGGTTAATCCCCCCGGCTGCGGGGAAAGGCTGTTTTTCAGACTTTTTCCGAGGTAGCGAAAGGCGCGAAATTGAATAAAACCGCATCGAAAGGTGAACCAGATACCTGCCGCAGAAAGCAGGTAGATCATCACCGAACCCCAGAGAATTTCATTAATAAAGGATAAGAAATCAGGCATTAACGTCCCTCTTGTTGATGCCGAAGTGCATAGATAAGGGCTATGACTGATTGAACAACCAGGCCATTGGCGAGCAGATAATCTCTTGAGTTTATCATACTCTCCGTAAGCGCATTGTCTGCGGTTGCGCTGTCATTCCGTCGTGTTATCATCAGGGCAGACCGGTTACATCCCCCTAACAAGTAAACCTGTCATTTTTCCGTTTCTGGCATCCTGCCGGTTACGTGAATTATCCAGGGCAAGTAAAGAGAAACACTATCATGACGGATAAATTGACCTCCCTTCGTCAGTTCACCACTGTCGTAGCTGACACCGGAGATATCGCGGCAATGAAGTTGTATCAGCCGCAGGATGCCACCACCAACCCTTCTCTGATCCTTAACGCCGCCCAGATCCCTGAATACCGCAAGCTGATCGACGACGCTGTAACCTGGGCGAAAGCACAGAGCAACGACCGTGCGCAGCAGGTTGTGGATGCCACTGATAAACTGGCTGTTAACATCGGTCTGGAAATCCTGAAACTGGTTCCAGGTCGTATCTCTACTGAAGTTGATGCCCGCCTGTCCTACGACACCGAAGCGTCAATTACCAAAGCAAAACGTCTAATCAAACTGTACAACGATGCGGGTATCAGCAATGACCGTATCCTGATCAAACTGGCTTCTACCTGGCAGGGTATCCGTGCTGCCGAGCAGCTGGAAAAAGACGGTATCAACTGTAACCTGACTCTGCTGTTCTCCTTCGCGCAGGCGCGTGCATGTGCGGAAGCGGGCGTGTACCTGATCTCTCCGTTCGTGGGCCGTATTCTGGACTGGTACAAAGCCAACACCGACAAGAAAGAGTATGCCGCTGCTGAAGATCCGGGCGTGGTTTCTGTTTCTGAGATCTACGAATACTACAAACAGCACGGTTACGAGACCGTCGTTATGGGCGCAAGCTTCCGTAACGTTGGTGAGATTATCGAACTGGCTGGCTGTGACCGCCTGACCATCGCCCCTGCGCTGCTGAAAGAGCTGGCAGAGAGCGAAGGTGCCATTGAGCGTAAACTCTCTTACACCGGCGAAGTGAAAGCGCGTCCAGAGCGCATTACCGAGTCTGAGTTCCTGTGGCAGCACAACCAGGATCCAATGGCTGTAGACAAGCTGGCGGATGGTATCCGTAAGTTTGCTATCGACCAGGAAAAACTGGAAAAAATGATCGGCGATCTGCTGTAATCACTCTGCGTGACCGGGCTCCCGGTCACGCGTCTTCTTTTGTCTCCTGTCTGAATTCCTCCTCTGCGTGTATCATTCACTTCAATTAGTATTGTTTGAATGGAATGAATATGAATACCTTACGCATCGGCTTAGTCTCGATTTCTGACCGCGCCTCCAGCGGTGTTTATCAGGATAAAGGCCTGCCTGCGCTAGAAGCGTGGCTGGGCAGCGCACTGACAACCCCATTTGAAATAGAGACCCGGCTGATCCCCGACGAACAGGCCATCATCGAACAGACACTGTGCGAGCTGGTGGATGAGATGAGCTGCCACCTGGTATTAACCACCGGCGGCACCGGCCCTGCACGGCGCGACGTGACACCGGATGCCACCCTCGCCATCGCCGATCGCGAAATGCCGGGCTTCGGCGAGCAGATGAGACAAATTAGCCTGCACTTTGTGCCGACGGCTATTCTCTCTCGACAGGTTGGAGTGATTCGTAAGCAAGCACTGATCCTTAACCTTCCAGGCCAGCCAAAGTCGATTAAAGAGACGCTGGAAGGGGTAAAAGAGGAAGATGGAAAAGTGGTCGTCGCCGGTATTTTTGCAAGTGTACCGTATTGTATACAGCTGCTGGACGGTCCTTACGTCGAAACCGATCCGCAGGTGATAGCAGCTTTTCGTCCTAAAAGCGCGCGACGCGAAACAATCTCCTGAAATTAGTGCTTTTGTGACATAAGCTGCAGCGCTGATAGCGTGCGGTTGGTTTTTCGGTATAGTAATTTTTACTTTACGATCGCTGTAAAAATAAATCAACAACACAGATAAACAGGTTCGCTATGTCACATTACACCCGGCCTCTGAATCGTCAGGATTATAAAACGCTTACGCTCGCTGCTTTAGGTGGCGCGCTGGAGTTTTACGACTTCATTATCTTCGTCTTTTTTGCGGCCGTGGTAGGAGAGCTCTTCTTCCCGGCTGATATCCCGGAATGGCTGCGTCAGGTTCAGACCTTCGGCATTTTTGCTGCAGGCTATCTGGCGCGTCCGTTGGGCGGCATTATTATGGCGCATTTTGGCGATCTGGTGGGGCGTAAGAAGATGTTTACGCTCAGTATTCTGTTGATGGCAGTACCGACGCTGGCGATCGGTCTGCTGCCAACCTATGCCTCAATGGGTATCGTTGCTCCGCTGTTGCTGCTGCTGATGCGCCTGCTGCAGGGTGCGGCCATCGGTGGCGAAGTCCCCGGCGCCTGGGTGTTTGTGGCGGAACATGTTCCGGCACGCCGCATTGGTATCGCCTGCGGAACCTTAACCGCCGGGTTAACCATAGGGATCCTGCTCGGCTCAGTGGTCGCTACCCTTATCAATACCAGCATGACGCAACAGGCTGTGCATGACTGGGGTTGGCGTATCCCGTTCCTGCTGGGCGGCGCATTTGGCCTGGTGGCGATGTATCTTCGCCGCTGGCTGCAAGAAACCCCCATCTTCCTGGAGATGCAGCAGCGTAAAGCGCTGGCGCAAGAGTTGCCGGTGAAGGCGGTAGTGGTACGTCATAAGCGAGCCGTCGTGGTCTCCATGCTGCTGACCTGGCTGCTCTCCGCCGGTATCGTGGTCGTGATCCTGATGTCGCCCCTCTGGCTGCAAAAACAGTATGGCTTCGCGCCGGCGGTAACCCTGCAGGCCAACAGCATCGCCACGATTATGCTCTGCTTTGGTTGCCTGATTGCCGGCCTGGTGGTGGATCGTTTTGGCTCCAGCGTGACCTTTATTATCGGAAGCCTTTTGCTGGCCGGCTCCAGTTGGACTTTCTATCATCTGGCGGGAGCTCATCCTGAACAGCTGTTCCTGTTGTATGGCACGGTGGGGCTTTGCGTGGGTGTCGTGGGGGCTGTGCCCTACGTGATGGTTCGCGCCTTCCCGCCAGAGGTACGTTTCACCGGCATCTCATTCTCTTATAACGTCTCGTACGCCATCTTCGGTGGCTTAACCCCCATCGCCGTTACGCTGCTAATGGGGGTATCGCCGATGGCACCCGCCTGGTACGTGCTGGCGCTCTCATTGATGGGATTGGGAATTGGTCTCTGGTTACGCGGTGAGCGCCATCAGTTGATGGCGCCTGCGCCGGTTAATGAGGGGTATAGCTCAAAATAATGTTGTCATCCGGAATCTGAGTGAAGCGCGTGATAAGCAGATGATAATCCGCCAGCGGATCCACGTCGGCAAACAGCGTTGGGTAGAAAATTTTACTCAACGCTTCGATGGCAATGATGTTGTAGGGGTTGTTGTAGAAATGATGATACAGCGCCCCGGTATGGCCTTTCTCTACCGCCGGGATACTGCTAACCCCCTGTCGCGCCAGTAACGCCGTGAAGGACGATTGCACCGCATTCGCCTGTACGTTGTAGCCAAACGGAATGATGGCGGTGCCTTTGCCCGGGCGTTTGGAGCCGGTCATCAGGTAATAGTCAGGGTTCATTGAAATGATCTTTTCTACCGAGACTGTCCCCGTCGCGCCCGGCAGCAGGGCAGAACCGATATTTTCCCCACCCGCAGCCTCTACCAGGCCGCCCCAGCCGTTTCGCGCATGGGTAAAGCAGCAGCCGTTGTCGAGCCCCGCAACACCAGCTATGGGCTCAATAAATACCAGCGGTTTTTTCCCGGCTTTGGCCAGGCGTTGATGGATCTGGTCCAGGCGCTGTTGATAGAAGTCGACATAAGCCTGCGCCCGTTCGGGCTGGCCCAGCACCTTGCCTAACAGAGAAATGCTGGGTCGAGTGTTTTCAACGGGATGTAACTCGTAATCCACAAACACCACGGGCACATGCAGGGCCTCAAGCTGTGTTAAGACTCCGCTCTGGGTCAGAGCGGGTTTAGCCCGCAGTTGAGCAATCATCAGATCCGGCTTACGCGATATGACAGTTTCCAGATCCACATTGCCCTGGTCGGAGAATTTCATGTCGAGGATGCGCTCAGCCTCCGGCCATTTGCGCTTCAAAACGTTCCAGGTTTCGGTGTCCTGTTTTTTAGGCAGATTGTTCCAGGCCACAACTTTGGCGAAGGGGTCTTTAGGTTCCAGCATTGCCAGGGTGAGGATATCCCGACCATCCTGCAATATGATGCGCTGCGGCTCCTGGGGAATGGTCACCGTGCGGTTATCAATATCTTTTACGGTAACGGGCCAGGTTTGTGCCAGCGCCAGTAATGGCGAGAGCAGCAGCGCTACGCCAAGAAGTGCTTTCTTTATTGCCATGATTTCCTCTGTCTGCAGATTCTAGTTATATCGTTAAACCATCCACTACCACGTGTGGCAGCCCTTGCGAACAATATTCCACCCGGCCTTCTACGCCATATACCGTCGCCAGATTGGCGGGCGTAACGACCTCGTCGGGCCTGCCGCTGGCTATGAGCGCGCCGTTTTTTAACATCGTGGCGTACTCGGCGTGGCGCAGCGCGATGTTGATGTCATGGATAACCACCAGGGTGACGATATTTCGCAGGCGCGTTTCCCGTGCGACGATATCCATGACGTGGAACTGATAATTGAGATCGAGAGCGCTTAAGGGTTCATCCAGCAGCAGCAGATCGGGCTGGCGGATAAGCGACTGCGCCAGACCAATCAGCTGTTTCTGTCCGCCGGAGAGTTGGTCGAGGAAGCTCATGGCCAGGTGAGCAACCCCCAGCTTGTCGAGGATCGCAAAGGCCTCTTGCTCGGCATTACCCTGCTGCTGATATCCGCTGGCGCGGCGCGCCACCATCACCGACTCCAGCGCGTGCAAATGCACTCCTGCAGGCAGCGACTGGGGCAGATAAACGACTTTTTGCGCGCGCTCAGCGCCCGACAAGTGCATCAGGTTTTCGCCGTTGAGTTCAATGCTGCCTTCGGCCGGATTAAGATCGGCCAGTGCGCGCAACAGCGTGGATTTGCCTGAGCCATTGGGCCCCAGCAGGGCAGTGATTTTGCCACGCGGCAGAAGTGGGGTAGTGAGCCCCTCGATAATGTTCTTTTTACGGTAGCCCGTATGAAGATCGCGAATCAGCAGGCCGTCCATCACAGCGTACCCCGGTGGCGAATGATAATGCTCAGGAAGAAGGGTACGCCGACCAGCGAGGTGACAATGCCCACAGGAATGATGACGCCAGGGACGATATTTTTAGACATCACCGACGCCAGCGACAACACCAGCGCACCAATAAACATGCTGCCCGGCAGATAGAAACGGTGATCCTCGCCAAACATCATGCGTGAAATATGAGGGGCCACCAGGCCGATAAAGCCTACCGGGCCGACGAAGGCCACGGTCAACGCTGAAATGATGCTGATGCGCAGCAAGGTTGTCAGGCGTAGCTGACGAACGTTAATGCCAAAGCTCACGGCGCGATCTTCACCAAGGCGCAGGGCGGTGAGCTTCCAGGCGTTTTTCAATGACATCGGCGCGACGACAAGCAGGACCAGTGTCAGGATGCCGAGCTTATCCCATGAAGCGCGGGCGAGGCTGCCCATGGTCCAGAAAACCAGCCCTTGTAACGTGTCTTCGCTGGCAACAAATTGCAAAATTGAGATCAGCGCATTGAAGGTAAAGACGAGGGCGATGCCGAAGAGCACCACCCCGGAGGTCGCCACGCGCGTCCAACGGCTAATACCATCGAGAATAAAACAGGCCATCAGGGCAAAGACGAAGGCGTTGACTGAGATAAACCATTGATCCGGTACGCCGGGGATGCCAAGACCAAGCACGATTGCCAGCGCGGCGCCAAACGAGGCGGCCGACGAAACGCCCAGCGTAAAGGGGCTGGCAAGGGGGTTATTCAGGATGGTTTGCATCTCTGCGCCCGCCAGTCCCAGCGCCATCCCGACGACGATCGCCATCAGGGCGAAAGGAAGACGGATATCCCAGACGATAACGCGCGTACCTGCATCGGCGGCCTCGGCATGGAATAGCGTATGCCAGAGCGTTGATACCGACATGCCCGAAGGGCCAAGGGTGAAATCAAGCAGCAGCGAGCAGAGTATAAATAGCAGAAGCACGCCCGCGAGTGCGTAGCGGCGTAGTACCACCCGGCGATAGTGGGCGGCAACGGTCGTTTCGTCAGGCTTTACGGCGGCGGCAAGGCTGGAATTCATTGGATAACCTTAAGCAACACAACAAAATCGTCTGTCTCCCACCTTCCTGTTGGTCGTGCTGCCTGATATCCATTATCCGGGAGATACCGGGGGAGGGTATGCAAAGTGATAATGCTTATCAATTCAATGATGGAGTTATTGCTCTTTCATTGATTAATTGTTTGGGTTTTGCTGGAAAAGTAAGCGGGAGAGGAGACGTGCCTGCGAGGGCAGGCACGTTAAGGAGCGGATTAGTGTTTTTCACCAATAGGCAGCACGGTACGACCAAACTGCTCATTCAGCACTTCACCCATTGCCAGGTAGATAGCGCTTGCGCCGCAAACCAGGCCAATCCAGCCCGCGAAATGAACGATGCCTTCGTTATCCACGAGATGGCCGATTGCCAGCAGGGCAAACAGGACGGTCAGGCTCAGGAACACAAACTGCAACGCGCGGTTGCCGGTCAGCGTACCGAAGAACATGAACAGGGTGAAGACGCCCCACAGGCCCAGGTAGACACCCAGGAAGTGGCCGTTCGCCGCTTCTGTCAGACCCATTTTAGGCATCAGCAGAATTGCGACCAGCGTCAGCCAGAACGAACCGTAGGAGGTAAATGCCGTTAAACCGAAGGTATTGCCTTTCTTATATTCCAGCAGGCCCGCGAAGATTTGCGCGATACCGCCGTAAAAAATGCCCATCGCCAGGATAATGCCATCCATCGGGAAGAGCCCGATGTTATGCAGGTTCAGCAGGATGGTGGTCATGCCAAAACCCATCAGGCCCAGCGGAGCCGGATTAGCCAACTTAGTGTTGCCCATAAGTCCTCAAAAAAATCATCATTAATATGGTGAAATGGTGAATCCCGCGTCAATTCTCCCTGACGGGGCGCGGCATCATAATGGGCGCTATCGATGCCGTCTATGATCTGATCAGGGTGAAATTAAAATATTTTTTATCCTTCCCCCTTGATGGATGCCGTGGCGACCCCATCTTGTAGTCAACCGCAGTGAGTGGACCTGAAAAAAAACAGATCTGGGCAGTTGAAAAAGCACCTTCTGCCCTTATTACAGGTACACAACCACATGTTGATCGAATTTTTAGTGGAGACGTTTAGATGGGTAAAATTATTGGTATCGACCTGGGTACTACCAACTCTTGTGTAGCGATTATGGACGGCACTACTGCACGTGTGCTGGAGAACGCCGAGGGCGATCGCACCACGCCTTCTATCATTGCTTATACCCAGGATGGTGAAACTCTGGTTGGTCAGCCGGCTAAACGTCAGGCAGTGACAAACCCGCAAAACACCCTGTTTGCGATCAAACGCCTGATTGGCCGCCGCTTCCAGGACGAAGAAGTGCAGCGTGACGTTTCTATCATGCCGTACAAAATCATTGCTGCCGATAACGGCGACGCATGGCTTGATGTGAAAGGCACCAAAACCGCACCACCGCAGATCTCTGCAGAAGTGCTGAAGAAAATGAAGAAAACGGCGGAAGATTACCTGGGCGAACCGGTAACTGAAGCAGTTATTACCGTTCCTGCATACTTCAACGATGCTCAGCGTCAGGCAACCAAAGATGCTGGCCGTATCGCAGGTCTGGAAGTTAAGCGTATCATCAACGAACCAACCGCGGCTGCACTGGCTTACGGTCTGGATAAAGAAGTTGGCAACCGTACTATCGCGGTTTACGACCTGGGTGGTGGTACCTTCGATATCTCTGTTATCGAAATCGACGAAGTTGATGGCGAAAAAACCTTCGAAGTTCTGGCAACCAACGGTGATACCCACCTGGGTGGTGAAGACTTCGATACCCGTCTGATCAACTACCTCGTTGACGAATTCAAGAAAGATCAGGGCATCGACCTGCGTAACGATCCGCTGGCGATGCAGCGCCTGAAAGAAGCCGCTGAGAAAGCGAAGATTGAACTTTCTTCCGCTCAGCAGACCGACGTGAACCTGCCGTACATCACTGCAGACGCGACCGGTCCTAAACACATGAACATCAAAGTGACCCGTGCGAAACTGGAAAGCCTGGTAGAAGATCTGGTTAACCGTTCTATCGAGCCGCTGAAAGTTGCACTGCAGGACGCTGGCCTGTCCGTGTCTGACATCCAGGACGTTATCCTGGTCGGTGGTCAGACTCGTATGCCAATGGTTCAGAAGAAAGTCGCTGAATTCTTTGGTAAAGAGCCGCGTAAAGACGTTAACCCGGACGAAGCCGTTGCTATCGGTGCTGCCGTTCAGGGTGGTGTATTGACTGGTGAAGTGAAAGACGTACTGCTGCTGGACGTTACCCCGCTCTCTCTGGGTATCGAAACCATGGGCGGCGTGATGACTGCGCTGATCAACAAAAACACTACCATCCCGACCAAGCACAGCCAGGTGTTCTCTACCGCTGAAGACAACCAGTCTGCGGTAACCATCCATGTGCTGCAGGGTGAGCGTAAACGTGCCGGCGATAACAAATCTCTGGGTCAATTTAACCTCGATGGTATCAACCCGGCACCGCGCGGCATGCCGCAGATCGAAGTGACCTTCGATATCGATGCTGATGGTATCCTGCACGTTTCCGCGAAAGACAAAAACAGCGGTAAAGAGCAGAAGATCACCATCAAGGCCTCTTCCGGTCTGAATGAAGAAGAGATCCAGAAAATGGTTCAGGAAGCGGAAGCAAACGCCGAATCCGACCGTAAGTTTGAAGAGCTGGTACAGACCCGTAACCAGGGCGACCATCTGCTGCACAGCACCCGTAAGCAGGTTGAAGAAGCAGGCGAACAGCTGCCAGCTGACGACAAAACTGCAATCGAAGCGGCGCTGACTGCACTGCAAACGTCTCTGAAAGGCGAAGATAAAGCAGATATCGAAGCGAAGATGCAGGAGCTGGCGCAGGTTTCCCAGAAACTGATGGAAATCGCTCAGCAGCAACACGCTCAGCAGCAGGCTGGCGCGGGTGCTGACGCTTCCCAGAACAACGCAAAAGACGACGACGTTGTCGATGCTGAGTTCGAAGAAGTTAAAGACAAAAAATAATCGCCCTGATGCAGGGTAATTAACCGGCACGGGCGAAGAGGTTTCCTCTCCGCCCGTGCTTGCATGTTAAGGGGCTTAAAAAAAACAATGGCAAAGCAAGACTATTACGAGATTTTAGGCGTTCCGAAAAGTGCGGAAGAGCGTGAAATCAAAAAGGCCTACAAGCGCCTGGCCATGAAGTTTCACCCGGACCGTAACCAGGGTGATAAAGAGGCCGAAGCGAAATTTAAAGAGATTAAAGAAGCGTATGAGATCCTGACCGACGCCCAAAAACGTGCTGCCTACGATCAGTATGGCCATGCCGCGTTTGAACAAGGCGGTGGGGGCGGATACGGCGGTGGCTTCGGCGGCGGCGGTGCGGACTTCAGCGATATCTTTGGCGACGTATTTGGCGATATCTTTGGCGGCGGCCGTGGTCGTCAGCGCGCGGCGCGTGGCGCCGATCTGCGCTACAACATGGAGCTGTCTCTTGAGGAAGCCGTTCGCGGTGTGACTAAAGAGATCCGCATTCCGACTCTGGAAGAGTGCGACATCTGCCACGGTAGCGGTGCCAAAGCGGGTACGCAGCCGCAAACCTGTCCGACCTGTCACGGTTCCGGCCAGGTACAGATGCGTCAGGGCTTCTTCGCGGTACAGCAGGCGTGTCCACACTGTCATGGTCGCGGTACGCTGATTAAAGACCCTTGCAACAAGTGTCATGGCCACGGTCGCGTCGAGAAAACCAAAACGCTGTCGGTTAAAATCCCGGCAGGTGTGGATACGGGCGATCGTATCCGTCTGGCTGGCGAAGGCGAAGCGGGCGAGCACGGTGCACCGGCAGGCGATCTGTACGTTCAGGTTCAGGTGAAGCAGCACGCTATCTTTGAGCGTGAGGGCAATAACCTTTACTGCGAAGTGCCGATCAACTTCGCCATGGCTGCGCTGGGTGGTGAAATCGAAGTGCCGACGCTGGATGGGCGCGTGAACCTGAAAGTGCCAGGTGAAACTCAGACCGGCAAGCTGTTCCGTATGCGCGGTAAAGGCGTGAAATCTGTCCGCGGTGGTGCGCAGGGTGACCTGCTGTGCCGCGTGGTGGTAGAGACCCCGGTCGGCCTGAACGATAAACAGAAACAGCTGCTGAAAGAGTTGCAGGAGAGCTTCGGCGGTCCGACGGGTGAAAAGAATAGCCCGCGTTCTAAAAGCTTCTTCGATGGCGTCAAAAAATTCTTTGATGACCTGACTCGCTAATCACTTAGCAGAAGCCTGTCTCTGAAAGCCCGGAAGCGATTCCGGGCTTTTTGTTTTTGCAGGGATTGCTCGGTAAAACTGAATGTATTGGCAATATATATCTGTTTTTACCGATATGTGTGGCTTGGTATTATGGTTTTATCGAGGTATTGTGGTAAGAGAGAACTTAAATGAAATTATTACAGCGTTTCTTTAATAGCGAAGCGTCCAGCGGCATCATTCTGATTATTGCCGCGGCGCTGGCAATGATGCTGGCGAACCTGAATGTCACTCAGAGCATGTATCACGCTTTTCTGGAAACCCCCGTCGAGTTAAAAGTCGGGGTTCTGGAGATCAATAAAAACATGCTGCTGTGGATTAACGACGCGTTGATGGCGGTATTCTTCCTGCTGGTGGGCCTGGAGGTGAAGCGCGAACTGGTACTGGGATCGTTGGCCAGCCGGCAGCGTGCAGCCTTTCCGGTGATTGCCGCCCTTGGCGGTATGGTGGTGCCAGCGCTGATTTACCTGGCGTTTAACTACCAGGATCCTGTTGCGCGTCACGGCTGGGCGATACCGGCTGCGACCGATATTGCGTTTGCCCTTGGGGTGCTGGCACTGCTCGGCAATCGCGTGCCCATGGCGCTTAAAATCTTCCTGATGGCGCTGGCGATCATCGATGATCTGGGCGCGATTATAATCATCGCACTGTTCTACACCAGCGATCTGTCGATGCTCTCTCTGGGCGTCGCGGCGGCCGCGATTGCGGTACTGGCACTTTTGAATATCTGTAACGTGCGCCGGGTGGGCATCTATGTGCTGGTGGGCATGGTCTTATGGACGGCGGTACTGAAATCGGGGGTCCATGCGACCCTGGCCGGGGTCATCGTCGGTTTCTTCGTCCCCCTGAAGCAGCAGGAGGGTAAATCTCCGGCGAAACAGCTCGAGCATGTTTTACACCCGTGGGTCGCCTTTTTGATCCTGCCGCTGTTTGCTTTTGCGAACGCGGGGGTATCGCTGGACGGTGTAACGCTGGCGGGCCTGACCTCCATGTTGCCGCTGGGGATTATCGCCGGGCTGTTTATTGGTAAGCCGCTGGGGATTAGCCTGTTCTGCTGGCTGGCGCTGAAACTGAAGCTGGCATCGCTGCCGCACGGCACCACCGGTCGACAAATTATGGCGGTCGGCGTGCTATGTGGTATCGGTTTTACAATGTCGATTTTCATTTCGACGCTGGCGTTTGGCTCGCATGCCCCGGAGCTTATCGTCTGGGCTAAGCTGGGCATTTTAACAGGCTCGTTGTTGGCCGCGTTTGTGGGCTACACCTTACTGAAGATGAAACTACCGGAGCAGCAGCATCCGGCCTAAAGAGAATCGGGGGAGGGCAAGGGTGCCCTCCCGTCAAAATTAGCAGGGAGAGAAGCACGCATGTCTCATATTAATTACAACCATCTGTACTACTTCTGGCACGTCTATAAAGAGGGCTCGGTGGTAGGGGCTGCTGAGGCGCTCTATCTCACGCCCCAGACGATTACCGGGCAGATCAAAGCGCTTGAAGAACGCCTGCAGGGCAAACTCTTTAAGCGTAAAGGGCGGGGCATTGAACCAAGCGAACTGGGCGAGCTGGTGTTCCGCTACGCCGATAAAATGTTCACCCTGAGCCAGGAGATGCTGGATATCGTTAACTACCGCAAAGAGTCGAATTTGCTCTTCGATGTGGGGGTGGCGGATGCGCTCTCAAAACGGTTGGTGAGCGGCGTGCTCGATGCGGCGGTGGTGGCAGACGAGCAAATTCACTTGCGCTGTTTTGAATCGACACACGAGATGCTGCTGGAGCAACTGAGCCAGCATAAGCTGGATATTATTATCTCCGACTGCCCCATTGATTCCACGCAGCAGGAGGGGCTGTTCTCGGTAAAAATCGGCGAATGCGGTGTCAGTTTCTGGTGCATCAACCCTCCGCCGGAAAAACCCTTCCCCGCCTGTCTTGAAGAGCGTCGCCTGCTGGTGCCAGGCCGCCGTTCTATGTTAGGACGCAAGCTGCTGAACTGGTTTACCTCACAGGGGCTTAACGTTGAGATTCTGGGTGAGTTTGATGATGCCGCACTAATGAAAGCCTTCGGCGAGGCGCACAACGCTATCTTCGTGGCACCGACGCTTTATGCGCACGATCTCTATACCGACGACAGAGTGACCGAAATTGGCAGAGTGGATAATGTGATGGAAGAGTATCACGCCATTTTTGCTGAACGGATGATCCAGCACCCGGCGGTGCAGCGCATCTGTAATCAGAACTACGCGTCGCTGTTTACGCCACCTGTGCGCTAAGGGCATAAAAAAACCCGCGTTAAGCGGGTTCTTTTAAAACAAGCAACAACAAGCGGCGATTAAGCCAGTTTGTTGATCTGCGCGGTCAGGTTTGCTTTATGACGCGCTGCTTTGTTTTTGTGGATCAGACCTTTAGCAGCCTGACGATCCACGATTGGTTGCATTTCGTTAAATGCTTTCAGTGCAGCAGCTTTGTCGCCTGCTTCGATAGCTGCGTATACTTTCTTGATGAAAGTACGCATCATAGAGCGACGGCTTGCATTGTGCTTACGAGCCTTTTCAGACTGAACGGCACGTTTCTTAGCTGATTTGATATTAGCCAAGGTCCAACTCCCAAATATGATCTATGTGGACAATTCAAAGGCCGAGGAATATGACCTCTTAGCCTTCTTTTGTCAATGGATTTGTGCAAATAAGCGCCGTTAGTGTGACAACGCTCGTTACGTAGTGATGGCGCAGGATTCTACCAGCTTGTGAGGGCTGAATACAGCTTTTCGGCACAAAAAACGTCTAACGCAGGCAGATTTTTTCGCTTTGAAAGGCAAGCGTGATGAAATCATTACGGCTTTCTCTTTTACGGCGACAATCGCCGGTTAACCTTAATCGCTGTACAAGGTATACTCGGGCGATTTTCACTGTTTTGAGCCAGTCATGAAGCTGATACGCGGCATACATAATCTCAGTCAGGCCCCGCACGGGTGTGTGCTGACTATTGGTAATTTCGACGGCGTGCATCGTGGGCATCAGGCGCTGTTGCAAGGATTACGCGAAGAGGGGCGGGCGCGTGGCCTGCCGGTAGTGGTCATGATATTTGAACCACAACCGCTGGAGCTGTTTGCCAGCGAAAAAGCCCCTGCGCGTCTGACTCGCCTGCGCGAGAAATTGCGCTATCTGGCGCAATGCGGCGTCGACTACGTGCTGTGCGTGCGTTTTGACAGACGTTTTGCCGCACTGACGGCGCAAAATTTTGTTGGCGACCTGTTGGTGAAGCGACTTGGCGTACAGTTTCTCGCCGTGGGTGATGATTTCCGCTTTGGCGCTGGTCGTCAGGGGGATTTCTTGCTATTACAGAAGGCTGGCCTCGAGTACGGCTTTGACGTGACCAGCACGCAAACTTTCTGTGAAGGCGGAGTGCGCGTCAGCAGCACGGCTGTGCGGCAAGCGCTGGCGGAAGATAAACTCGACGCGGCAGAGAACCTGCTAGGGCGTCCGTTTACTATTTCGGGACGCGTCGTGCATGGTGATGAGCTGGGCCGCACCATTGGTTTTCCGACGGCGAACTTACCGCTGCGTCGTCAGGTCTCCCCGGTAAAAGGGGTCTATGCGGTAGAAGTGACAGGACTGGGCGATAAGCCCTTGCCGGGCGTGGCCAATATTGGCACCCGTCCGACAGTTGCTGGCGTACGTCAGCAACTGGAAGTGCATCTGCTGGACGTTGTAATGGACCTCTACGGTCGCCATATAGATGTAATCCTGCGTAAAAAAATACGCAATGAGCAGCGATTTGCTTCGCTTGATGAGTTGAAAGCGCAAATCGCGAGAGATGAGTTAACGGCCCGGGAATTTTTTGGGCTTTCAAACCCGGCGTAACGCCTGAGTGATAAATACGGAACCGAGAATCTGATGAGTGACTATAAATCAACCCTGAATTTGCCGGAAACAGGGTTCCCAATGCGCGGCGATCTCGCCAAGCGCGAACCGGGAATGCTGGCGCGTTGGACCGATGATGACCTGTACGGCATCATCCGTGCAGCCAAGAAAGGCAAAAAAACCTTCATTCTGCATGATGGCCCTCCATATGCGAATGGCAGCATTCATATTGGTCACTCTGTAAACAAGATTCTGAAAGACATTATCGTGAAGTCCAAAGGACTTGCGGGATATGACTCGCCTTATGTTCCGGGCTGGGACTGCCATGGTCTGCCAATCGAGCTGAAAGTAGAGCAGGAATACGGCAAACCGGGTGAGAAGTTCACCGCGGCCGAGTTCCGTGCAAAATGCCGCGAATACGCAGCACAGCAGGTTGATGGTCAGCGTAAAGACTTTATCCGTCTGGGCGTGCTGGGCGACTGGTCGCACCCGTACCTGACCATGGATTTCAAAACCGAAGCCAACATCATCCGTGCGCTGGGCAAAATCATCGGTAACGGCCACCTGCATAAAGGCGCGAAGCCGGTGCACTGGTGCGTGGACTGCCGTTCTGCGCTGGCAGAAGCGGAAGTTGAGTATTACGACAAAACCTCGCCATCTATCGACGTTGCTTTCGAAGCGGTCGATCAGGATGCCATCAAAGGTAAATTCGGTCTGCCTGGCGTAAATGGCCCGATCTCTCTGGTGATCTGGACCACCACCCCGTGGACCCTGCCAGCCAACCGTGCAATCTCCCTCTCCAGCGAGTTTGAATACGCGCTGGTGCAGATTGAAGGCCGCGCGGTTATCCTGGCGAAAGATCTGGTCGAGAGCGTACTGAAACGCGCGAACATCACCGACTACAGCATTCTGGGCACCGTCAAAGGTGACGCCCTGGAGCTGATGCGCTTTAAACACCCGTTCCTGGACTTCGACGTTCCGGCCATCCTGGGTGACCACGTGACGCTGGACGCGGGTACCGGTGCGGTTCACACCGCCGGTGGCCACGGTCCTGACGACTACAACATCAGCCTGAAATACGGTCTGGAAATCGCGAACCCAGTGGGTCCGGACGGCTCTTACCTGCCAGGCACTTACCCGGCGCTGGACGGTATCAACGTCTTTAAAGCGAATGACATTATCGTCAACATGCTGCGCGACAGCGGCGCGCTGCTGCACGTTGAGAAAATGCAGCACAGCTATCCGTGCTGCTGGCGTCACAAATCACCGATCATTTTCCGTGCGACCCCGCAGTGGTTCATCAGCATGGATCAGAAAGGTCTGCGCGCGCAGTCGCTGAAAGAGATCAAAGGCGTGCAGTGGATCCCGGACTGGGGCCAGGCGCGTATCGAATCTATGGTGGCTAACCGTCCTGACTGGTGTATCTCCCGTCAGCGTACCTGGGGCGTGCCGATGTCTCTGTTCGTCCATAAAGAGACGCAAGAGCTGCATCCGAACTCGCTGGAGCTGATGGAAGAAGTGGCGAAGCGCGTCGAAGTTGACGGCATTCAGGCGTGGTGGGATCTCGACGCCCGCGACATCCTGGGCGCGGACGCAGACAACTACGAGAAAGTGCCAGACACTCTGGACGTGTGGTTTGACTCCGGTTCTACCCACTCTTCCGTCGTGGATGTGCGCCCTGAGTTTGCCGGTCACGCCGCCGATATGTATCTGGAAGGGTCTGACCAACACCGCGGCTGGTTCATGTCATCGCTGATGATCTCCACCGCCATGAAAGGTAAAGCGCCATACCGTCAGGTACTGACCCACGGTTTCACCGTCGATGGTCAGGGCCGTAAGATGTCCAAATCTATCGGCAACACCGTCTCTCCGCAGGACGTGATGAACAAACTGGGCGCGGACATTCTGCGTCTGTGGGTTGCCTCTACCGACTACACCGGCGAAATGGCCGTTTCTGATGAAATCCTGAAACGTGCCGCCGACAGCTATCGTCGTATCCGTAACACCGCGCGCTTCCTGCTGGCGAACCTTAACGGGTTTGATCCGGCAAAAGACATGGTGAAACCGGAAGAGATGGTTGTGCTGGACCGTTGGGCGGTAGGCTGTGCCAAAGCGGCGCAGGAAGACATCGTAAAAGCTTACGAGTCTTACGACTTCCACGAAGTGGTGCAGCGCCTGATGCGCTTCTGCTCCATCGAAATGGGCTCGTTCTACCTCGACATCATCAAAGACCGTCAGTACACCGCGAAAGCGGACAGCGTGGCGCGTCGTAGCTGCCAGACCGCGCTCTACCACATTGCAGAAGCGCTGGTACGCTGGATGGCACCGATCATGTCCTTCACCGCAGATGAAATCTGGGGCTACCTGCCGGGCGATCGCGAGAAGTATGTCTTCACCGGTGAGTGGTATGAAGGTCTGTTTGATCTCTCCAGCACTGAAGCGATGAACCATACTTACTGGGACGCGCTGCTGAAAGTGCGTGGCGAAGTGAACAAGGTGATTGAGCAGGCGCGTGCTGACAAGAAAGTTGGCGGTTCACTGGAAGCGGCAGTCACCCTGTACGCGGAACCTGAGCTGGCGGCAAAACTGACGGCGCTGGGCGATGAATTGCGATTTGTCCTGTTGACCTCCGGTGCGAAAGTTGCGGATTATGCTGACGCTTCTGCTGATGCTCAGCAGAGTGAACTGCTCAAAGGACTGAAAGTCGCGCTGAGCAAAGCCGACGGTGAGAAGTGCCCGCGCTGCTGGCACTACACCACCGATGTTGGCCAGGTGGCGGAACACGCAGATATCTGCGGACGCTGTGTCAGCAACGTCGCCGGTGATGGCGAAAAACGTAAGTTTGCCTGATGAGTAAATCTCTGAGTTCAACGGGACTGCGTTGGCTGTGGCTGGTCGTGGTCGTGCTGATTATCGATTTGGGTAGCAAGTTCCTGATCCTCCAGAATTTCGCTCTGGGGGATACGGTCCCGCTGTTCCCGTCTCTTAATCTGCATTATGCGCGCAACTACGGTGCGGCTTTTAGCTTCCTCGCCGACAGCGGCGGCTGGCAGCGCTGGTTCTTTGCGGGTATCGCTTTCGGTATCTGTGTGGTGCTGGCAGTGCTGATGTACCGCGCTAAGGCGACGCAGAAGCTTAACAATATCGCTTACGCGCTGATCATTGGCGGCGCGCTGGGCAACCTGTTTGACCGTCTGTGGCACGGCTTTGTGGTCGATATGATCGACTTCTATGTCGGCAACTGGCACTTCGCCACCTTTAACCTGGCCGATAGCGCAATTTGCGTAGGCGCGGTGTTAATCGTGCTGGAAGGCTTTTTGCCGAAACCGGCCGCAAAAGAGCAGGCGTAACATACTCGCCCGGTGGTGTAGCGTCACCGGGCAAAACCAGCGAGCAACTTGCATGTCTAAATCCGTACAGAGCAACAGCGCGATCCTCGTTCACTTCACCCTGAAACTTGATGACGGTTCCACGGCTGAGTCTACCCGCAATAATGGTAAGCCTGCGCTGTTTCGTCTTGGTGATACCTCGCTTTCTGAAGGCCTGGAGCAGCAGCTTCTGGGGTTGAAAGAGGGTGAGACAAAAGCCTTTTCTCTGGAGCCGGACGCGGCATTTGGCGTGCCGACCCCGGACCTGATCCAGTATTTCTCGCGCCGTGAATTTATGGATGCGGGTGAACCTGAGATTGGGGCAATTATGCTCTTTACCGCAATGGATGGCAGCGAAATGCCTGGCGTGATCCGCGAAATTAACGGTGACTCTATTACCGTCGATTTCAACCATCCCCTTGCCGGGCGTACGGTCCATTTTGATATCGAAGTGCTGGAGATCGATCCGGCACTGGAGGCCTGAAATGCAGATCCTGTTGGCTAACCCGCGCGGTTTCTGCGCCGGTGTAGACCGCGCTATCAGCATTGTTGAAAATGCGCTGGAAATTTACGGCGCCCCTATTTACGTGCGTCATGAAGTGGTGCATAACCGCTACGTGGTCGACAGCCTGCGCGAGCGCGGCGCCATTTTCATTGAACAGCTCAGTGAAGTGCCGGACGGGGCGATCCTCATATTCTCCGCCCACGGCGTCTCCCAGGCGGTACGTAACGAGGCGAAAAGCCGCGATCTGACTGTGTTTGATGCCACCTGTCCGCTGGTGACAAAAGTACATATGGAAGTCGCGCGTGCCAGCCGTCGTGGTGAAGAATCTATTCTGATTGGTCACGCAGGCCACCCGGAAGTCGAAGGCACGATGGGCCAGTACAGTAACCCGGAAGGGGGGATGTATCTGGTTGAGTCGCCGGAAGATGTAATAACGCTGAACGTGAAAAACGAAGCGAAGCTGTCGTTTATGACCCAGACCACGCTCTCCGTTGATGACACCTCTGATGTAATCGACGCATTGCGTCAGCGCTTCCCGAAAATCGTCGGGCCGCGTAAAGACGACATCTGCTACGCCACCACCAATCGTCAGGAAGCCGTGCGTGCGCTGGCTGAACAGGCGGATGTGGTGCTGGTGGTCGGATCGAAAAACTCCTCAAACTCCAATCGCCTGGCCGAGCTGGCCCAGCGTATGGGGAAAGCGGCGTTTCTGATCGACGACGCTACGGATATTCAGGAAGCGTGGGTGAAAAACGCAGCCTGCGTTGGCGTAACGGCCGGAGCTTCCGCGCCGGATATCCTGGTGCAGAACGTCATTTCCCGTCTGCAGGTACTGGGCGGCGGCGAGGCGGTACCGCTGGAAGGGCGCGAAGAGAACATTGTCTTCGAAGTCCCCAAAGAGCTGCGAATCGACGCACGAGAAGTGGAGTAATCCTTCCAAAGCCAGCAATTCATTGCTGGCTTTTTTGTTTTACCGCCCAGTGCGGTAAATCATGTCTTTTACTGATAGTTCCTGCTGTTTATCATTAAATTCTAATTATCGACGTTTTCAGATGGCGGCTTCGGCGGAGGCTGGTTAATCTGAAAACGATTTACATCATTTTAACGTAAGAGAATAACTATGCATGATGCACAGGTCCGTGTCGCAATCGCGGGCGCAGGCGGCCGTATGGGCCGTCAGTTGATTCAGGCTACGCTCCAGATGGATGGCGTTGCGCTGGGTGCCGCACTGGAGCGCGAAGGCTCTTCTCTGCTGGGGGCTGATGCCGGTGAACTGGCAGGAACCGCGAAAACTGGCGTCACCGTTCAGAGCAGCCTTGAGGCGGTAAAAGAGGATTTCGATGTCTTCATCGACTTCACTCGTCCGGAGGGCACACTGCATCACCTGGCGTTTTGCCGTCAGCACGGCAAGGGAATGGTCATTGGGACTACCGGGTTTGATGACGCGGGTAAGCAGGCCATTCAGGACGCGTCTGGAGAGATCGCTATCGTTTTTGCGGCCAACTTCAGCGTCGGCGTCAATGTGATGCTCAAGCTGCTGGAGAAGGCGGCAAAAGTCATGGGTGATTACACCGATATCGAAATTATCGAAGCGCATCACCGTTACAAAGTGGATGCCCCATCCGGGACAGCGCTGGCAATGGGCGAAGCCATTGCTCAGGCCATGGATAAAGATCTGAAGTCCTGCGCGGTGTACTCTCGTGAAGGACATACTGGCGAGCGTGTGCCAGGTACTATCGGTTTTGCTACCGTTCGCGCAGGCGACATTGTAGGCGAGCATACTGCTATGTTTGCCGATATCGGCGAGCGCGTAGAGATTACCCATAAGGCTTCGAGTCGTATGACATTCGCCAACGGGGCGATTCGTTCGGGTTTGTGGTTAAAAGATAAGGAAAAAGGTCTTTTTGATATGAGAGATGTACTCGATCTCAACAATTTATGATGATTATTACCCTTCGTGATGTGGTTATGGCAGTCATAAGCACTTGATTGCACGGGGCAATATTTTATTGCCCCTTTATTTTAGGTGTTATGCCCAGTTATTTATTTGAGGCTGTTATTATTAATAATTATCTGCGTATTTATCGTTGCGTTTTTGTAAAATTTGACCATCTGGTCCATTTTTAGACCCTCCTCATTGAAAATTGTTGGTTAAACCGCTCCGCAAGCGATTTCCTGTGTGATTTATTTGATCTTTTCAGCGCTTAAAACCTCTCTTCGCCACCAGTGACGCAAAACAACAAATAAAATACGCGTTTTAAGTTGACTTTCCCCCCCGAAATCTCCAGAATGCCGCCGTTTGCCGAAAATCCACAGGCAACAAATTTGCATTGATCCGCAACATGGTTGTGAATTAATATGCAGATAAAGTGAGTGAATATTCTCTGGAGGGTGTTTTGATTAAGTCAGCGCTATTGGTTCTGGAAGACGGAACCCAGTTTATCGGTCGGGCCATAGGGGCAACAGGTTCGGCGGTTGGGGAAGTCGTTTTCAATACTTCAATGACCGGTTATCAAGAAATCCTCACTGATCCTTCCTATTCCCGCCAAATCGTCACCCTTACTTATCCCCATATCGGCAATGTCGGCACCAATGCCGCCGATGAAGAATCTTCCCAGGTACATGCACAAGGCCTCGTCATTCGTGACCTGCCGCTGATTGCCAGCAACTACCGCAACACTGAAGACCTCTCTTCATACCTGAAGCGCCATAACATTGTGGCAATCGCCGATATCGATACCCGTAAGCTGACCCGGATTCTGCGCGAAAAAGGCGCACAGAACGGCTGCATTATCGCAGGGGACAACCTCGATGCGGCGCTGGCGCTGGAAAAAGCAAAAGCCTTCCCCGGCCTCAACGGCATGGACCTGGCGAAAGAAGTGACTACCGCAGAAGCTTATAGCTGGACGCAGGGTAGCTGGACGCTGGCTGGCGACCTGCCAGAAGCCAAAAAAGAGAGTGAACTGCCTTTCCACGTGGTGGCCTACGATTACGGCGCCAAGCGCAATATCCTGCGCATGCTGGTGGATCGCGGCTGTCGCCTGACGGTTGTTCCGGCGAAAACCCCGGCTGATGAAGTCTTGAAAATGAACCCGGACGGCATCTTCCTCTCAAACGGTCCCGGTGACCCGGCGCCGTGCGATTACGCTATCGACGCGATCAAAGCTTTCCTCGAAACCGATATCCCGGTCTTCGGCATCTGCCTGGGCCATCAGCTCCTGGCGCTGGCGAGCGGTGCCAAAACCGTGAAGATGAAGTTCGGGCACCACGGTGGTAACCACCCGGTAAAAGATATCGACAACAACACGGTGATGATTACCGCTCAGAACCACGGCTTTGCCGTCGATGAAGCTTCTATGCCTGCGAACCTGCGTGTGACGCACAAATCGCTGTTCGATGGCACCTTGCAGGGTATTCATCGCACCGATAAGCCCGCGTTCAGCTTCCAGGGACATCCGGAAGCCAGCCCTGGCCCGCACGATGCCGCACCGCTGTTCGATCACTTTATCGAACTCATCGAGCAATACCGTAAGACCGCTAAATAATCAGGAGCCGAGAAGACCATGCCAAAACGTACAGACATAAAAAGCATCCTGATCCTTGGCGCTGGCCCGATTGTTATCGGTCAGGCCTGTGAATTCGACTACTCCGGTGCGCAGGCGTGTAAAGCCCTGCGTGAAGAGGGTTACCGCGTTATCCTGGTGAACTCCAACCCGGCCACCATCATGACCGACCCGGAAATGGCCGATGCGACTTACATCGAGCCGATTCACTGGGAAGTCGTACGCAAAATTATTGAGAAAGAGCGCCCGGACGCGGTTCTGCCAACCATGGGCGGCCAGACCGCGCTGAACTGTGCGCTGGAGCTGGAGCGTCAGGGCGTACTGGAAGAGTTCGGCGTAACCATGATTGGCGCCACCGCCGATGCGATTGATAAAGCGGAAGATCGCCGTCGCTTCGACGTTGCCATGAAGAAAATCGGCCTCGATACTGCGCGTTCCGGTATTGCGCACAATATGGAAGAGGCGCTGGCCGTCGCGGCTGATGTGGGTTATCCGTGCATTATCCGTCCTTCCTTTACCATGGGCGGCACTGGCGGCGGTATCGCTTACAACCGGGAAGAGTTTGAAGAGATTTGTGCGCGTGGCCTGGATCTCTCTCCAACCAACGAACTGCTGATTGACGAATCGTTGATTGGCTGGAAAGAGTACGAGATGGAGGTGGTGCGTGATAAAAACGACAACTGCATCATCGTCTGCTCTATCGAAAACTTCGATGCGATGGGCATCCACACCGGTGACTCCATCACCGTGGCCCCGGCCCAGACCCTGACCGACAAAGAGTACCAAATCATGCGTAACGCCTCGATGGCGGTACTGCGTGAGATTGGCGTAGAAACCGGCGGCTCTAACGTCCAGTTCTCGGTCAACCCGAAAAACGGTCGTCTGATTGTTATTGAAATGAACCCGCGTGTTTCCCGTTCCTCTGCGCTGGCCTCTAAGGCCACCGGCTTCCCGATTGCGAAAGTGGCGGCGAAACTGGCGGTAGGTTACACCCTCGACGAGCTGATGAATGACATCACCGGCGGCCGCACGCCAGCGTCTTTCGAACCCTCTATCGACTACGTTGTGACCAAAATCCCACGCTTCAACTTCGAGAAATTTGCCGGCGCGAACGACCGTCTGACTACCCAGATGAAATCTGTCGGTGAAGTGATGGCGATTGGCCGCACCCAGCAGGAATCCCTGCAGAAAGCGCTGCGTGGCCTCGAAGTGGGCGCCACCGGCTTTGACCCGAAAGTGAGCCTGGATGATCCGGAAGCGCTGACCAAAATTCGCCGCGAGCTGAAAGACGCGGGCGCTGAGCGTATCTGGTACATCGCCGATGCCTTCCGTGCTGGCCTCTCCGTTGACGGCGTGTTCAACCTGACCAACATTGACCGCTGGTTCCTGGTGCAGATTGAAGAGCTGGTGCGTCTGGAAGAGAAAGTGGCAGAGCTGGGCATTAACGGCCTGGACGCCGACTTCCTGCGCGTCCTGAAGCGTAAAGGCTTCGCCGATGCGCGTCTGGCTAAGCTGGCTGGCGTGCGCGAAGCGGAAATCCGCAAGCTGCGCGACCAGTATGACCTGCACCCGGTCTACAAGCGCGTGGATACCTGCGCGGCGGAATTCTCCACCGACACCGCCTACATGTACTCCACCTATGAAGATGAGTGCGAAGCGAATCCGTCTGTCGACCGCGACAAAATCATGGTACTGGGCGGCGGTCCTAACCGTATCGGCCAGGGCATTGAGTTTGACTACTGCTGCGTCCACGCCTCGCTGGCTCTGCGCGAAGACGGTTACGAGACCATCATGGTCAACTGTAACCCGGAAACTGTCTCGACCGACTACGACACCTCTGACCGCCTCTACTTCGAGCCGGTTACCCTGGAAGACGTGCTGGAAATCGTGCGCATCGAGAAGCCGAAGGGCGTCATCGTGCAGTACGGCGGCCAGACCCCGCTGAAGCTGGCGCGCGCGCTGGAAGCAGCAGGCGTACCGGTTATCGGCACCAGCCCGGATGCGATTGACCGCGCCGAAGACCGCGAGCGTTTCCAGCAGGCGGTTGACCGTCTGAAGTTGAAGCAGCCGGCGAACGCCACCGTGACCGCGATTGAAATGGCGGTGGAGAAGGCGAAAGAGATTGGTTACCCACTGGTGGTGCGTCCATCCTACGTACTGGGCGGCCGCGCGATGGAGATCGTCTACGACGAAGCCGACTTGCGCCGTTACTTCCAGACGGCGGTGAGCGTCTCTAACGATGCGCCGGTTCTGCTCGACCGCTTCCTGGATGACGCGGTAGAGGTCGATGTGGATGCTATCTGCGATGGCGAAATGGTGCTGATTGGCGGCATCATGGAGCACATCGAGCAGGCGGGCGTGCACTCCGGTGACTCCGCCTGTTCTCTGCCAGCCTACACCCTGAGCCAGGAAATTCAGGACGTGATGCGTCAGCAGGTGCAGAAGCTGGCCTTTGAGCTGCAGGTTCGCGGCCTGATGAACGTCCAGTTCGCGGTGAAAGACAACGAAGTTTACCTGATTGAGGTGAACCCGCGTGCGGCACGTACAGTACCGTTCGTCTCTAAAGCCACCGGTGTACCGCTGGCGAAAGTAGCGGCGCGCGTGATGGCCGGTCAGACGCTGGCGCAGCAGGGCGTGACCAAAGAGATCATCCCGCCGTACTACTCGGTGAAAGAAGTGGTGCTGCCGTTCAATAAATTCCCGGGCGTTGACCCGCTGTTAGGGCCTGAAATGCGCTCTACCGGGGAAGTGATGGGCGTGGGCCGCACCTTCGCGGAAGCGTTCGCCAAAGCACAGCTGGGCAGCAACTCCACCATGAAGAAACAGGGTCGTGCGTTGCTCTCCGTACGCGAAGGCGACAAAGAGCGTGTGGTCGACCTGGCCGCTAAGCTGCTGAAGTACGGCTTCGAGCTGGATGCAACTCACGGTACGGCGATTGTACTGGGTGAAGCGGGCATCAACCCACGTCTGGTGAACAAGGTGCATGAAGGTCGTCCGCACATTCAGGACCGTATCAAGAATGGCGAATATACCTACATCATCAACACCACTGCGGGCCGTCAGGCGATTGAAGACTCCAAGCTGATTCGCCGCAGTGCGCTGCAGTATAAAGTGCATTATGACACCACGCTCAATGGCGGTTTCGCCACCGCGATGGCGCTGAATGCAGACGCTACAGAGAAGGTGATTTCAGTGCAGGAAATGCACGCGCAAATCGCGAAGTAAGCATCAGAATGCTCTTAAAACCCGCTTCGGCGGGTTTTTTATTGCCTTTACGACCAATATTGGCGGTTGCGCTTACAGAATAGTGGCCGCATGGTTAGCGCACTCATCTTAAAAGGAGTTTCTTGTGAATCGTACAATTGCGCTGATCTCGCTGGTGGCGTTGCTCTCTGGATGCGCGGATTTCGCCTCCTCTGTTACCAATACCATCGATAGCATGGGTATGACACCCGACTATGCTAAAGGGTTGAAAGAGGATCTGGAGGGACAGAAAAAGCTCACGACACCTGAGGTGAAGGTGGCGGACAACGTGCCGGAAGGCAAGCTGGTGGAGAAGTACGACAATGGCAGCAAAAAGTTTGAAACCGTGGTCAAAAACCGCTGCTTTGATGAGTACATCGATGTCTACTATCCCAATGGCGTGTTAAGAAGCCATACGCCGCTGGTCAATTGCAAAGCCAACGGGGTTTCTCAGGGCTACACCCAGGACGGCAAACTGCATTCGACCATCACCTTTAAAGAGAGTGAGGCTAACGGAGAGGCGAAGACCTACGATGCCAACGGCAAAGTGGTGAAGACGGTGATCTATAAAGAGGGTCTGCCGGTAAAAAGCTAAGAGTGTTCTGTATTTACCCCTGCAGGCGGAATATTCCACTATAGTATTACGCTAAACGACACGTCTTGACTGACCCAGGGAGAATACAATGAACAACAAACTGCTGATGACCTCCATTTTTGCTGCCGCTGCTCTGTTTACCGTTGCCGGCTGCTCTTCTAACCAGTCAGTAAAAACGACTGACGGTAAAACTATTGTCACCGACGGCAAACCGCAGGTGGATGATGATACGGGTCTGGTTTCTTACAAAAATGCTGAAACCGGGCAGACAGAGCAGATTAACCGCGATCAGGTAAAATCAATGGGCGAACTGGATAACTAGTTCAGATTTACCCATTTAGCTCGTCAATATTATTCACTATTAGCCTGTTAGATTACTGACTACACTCTTTCCTTAAAAGAGAGCAGTAAATCAGCAGGCTAATACATGATCTTAATTATTTATGCTCACCCTTATCCGCAGCACTCGCATGCGAATAAGCGGATGCTGGAGCAGGTAAGGAATCTCGACGGCGTAGAAGTACGCTCGCTCTATCAACTCTATCCCGATTTCAATATCGATATCGCCGCCGAACAGGAAGCGCTGTCTCGTGCCGATCTCATCGTCTGGCAACATCCTATGCAGTGGTACAGCACGCCACCTCTGTTAAAACTCTGGATCGATAAAGTCTTCTCGCACGGCTGGGCGTATGGTCACAACGGTCAAGCGCTGCAGGGCAAAAGTCTGCTCTGGGCGGTGACCACCGGCGGGGGGGAGAGCCACTTCGATATCGGCGATTTCCCGGGCTTTGATGTGCTGGCGCAGCCACTTCAGGCGACCGCGCTCTATTGTGGATTACATTGGCTCCCGCCTTTCGCGATGCACTGCACCTTCGTTTGCGACGATGAAACGCTGCAAGCGCAGGCGCGTCACTATAAACAACGTTTACTCGACTGGCAGGAGAAGCACCATGGATAGCCATACGCTGATTCAGGCGCTGATCTATTTAGGCGCGGCGGCACTGATCGTGCCGGTTGCTGTACGGCTGGGGCTGGGATCGGTTCTCGGTTATCTCATCGCTGGCTGTGTCATTGGCCCCTGGGGATTGCGCTTAGTAACAGATGCCGAGTCGATCCTGCATTTTGCGGAAATCGGCGTGGTGCTGATGCTGTTTGTTATCGGTCTGGAGCTGGATCCGCGTCGTTTATGGACGCTACGGGCATCGGTATTTGGCGGCGGGGCGCTACAGATGATTGCCTGCGGCCTGCTGCTGGGTGGGTTCTGTATGCTGCTGGGTATGGAGTGGAAAGTGGCAGAGTTGATCGGCATGACGCTGGCGCTCTCCTCTACCGCCATTGCTATGCAGGCGATGAACGAACGTAATCTGACTGTTTCGCAAATGGGGCGCAGCACGTTCTCGGTGCTGCTGTTCCAGGATATTGCCGCCATTCCTTTGGTTGCAATGATCCCCCTCCTGGCAGCCTCTGGTGCCTCGACAACGCTGGGGGCGTTTGCGCTCTCGGCACTGAAAGTCGCGGGCGCGCTGGCGCTGGTGATCCTGCTGGGACGCTATGTTACCCGGCCGTTGCTGCGCTTTGTCGCGCGCTCTGGCCTGCGTGAAGTCTTCAGCGCCGTGGCATTGTTCCTGGTCTTTGGCTTCGGTTTGCTGCTGGAAGAGGCCGGATTATCGATGGCGATGGGGGCATTCCTGGCCGGAGTACTGCTGGCCAGCTCGGAATATCGTCATGCGCTGGAAAGCGATATTGAGCCATTTAAAGGCTTGTTGCTTGGGCTGTTCTTTATTGGCGTTGGGATGTCGGTCGACTTTGGTACGCTGGTGACGCATCCGCTGCGGATCCTGGTGCTACTGGTCGGTTTCCTGGTCATCAAGATGGCGGTGTTATGGCTGATTGCCCGTCCGCTGAACGTGCCTAATCAACAGCGTCGCTGGTTTGCCGTATTGCTGGGGCAGGGGAGTGAATTTGCCTTCGTGGTTTTTGGCGCGGCGCAGATGGCGAACGTACTGGATCCTGAATGGGCAAAAGCCTTAACCCTGGCGGTGGCGCTCTCGATGGCGGTTACGCCACTCTTGCTGGTGCTCTTAACTCGCCTGGAAAATGCGGGCAGCGGCCACGAGCGTGAGGCTGATGAGATTGATGAAGAACAACCTCGCGTGATTATCGCCGGGTTTGGCCGCTTTGGTCAGATTACTGGCCGCTTACTGCTGTCGAGCGGCGTAAAGATGGTCATACTTGATCACGATCCGGACCATATCGAAACGCTGCGTAAATTTGATATGAAGGTGTTCTATGGCGATGCCACCCGGGTCGATCTGCTGGAGTCGGCGGGTGCCAGTAAGGCTGAGGTGCTGATCAACGCCATCGACGATCCTGAAACCAGCCTGCAGCTGGCGAAGCTGGCGCAGGAACATTTCCCACACCTGAAGATCATCTCTCGTGCGCGCGATGTGGATCATTACATCCAGCTACGGCAGGCCGGTGTTGAAGCTCCCGAGCGTGAAACCTTCGAAGGGGCGCTGAAATCAGGGCGTCTGGCGCTGGAAAAGCTGGGGCTGGGTGCCTACGAGGCGCGGGAGCGTGCCGATCTGTTCCGCCGCTTTAACATTGAGATGGTGGAAGAGATGGCCGCAATGACCGAAAGTGACGCGTCGTCGCGTGCCGCGGTCGTCAAACGTACCAGCGCGATGCTGACCGAAATCATCAGCGAAGATCGTAATCATCTCTCACTGATTCAGCGTCATGGATGGCAAGGGACCGAAGAGGGTAAGCATACGGGCAACCCTGCGGATGAGCCAGAGAGTAAACCTATGACCTGAAGAGGCCTCGACAGCAATATTTAAATATTTCCGCTTCTTTACTCTGCCGCCCGTCGACGAAAGATTAAGCTTTACGTATAGTGGCGGCAATTTTTATATCCGGGAAATTTTTCAATGATCAGTCTGATTGCAGCGCTGGCGGTAGATCGCGTTATCGGTATGGAAAACGCCATGCCATGGAACCTGCCTGCCGATCTCGCATGGTTTAAACGTACGACGCTGAACAAGCCAGTAGTGATGGGCCGCCTGACCTGGGAGTCAATTGGTCGCCCTTTACCTGGCCGTAAGAACATTGTCATCAGTAGCCAGCCAGGCACCGATGATCGCGTTGAGTGGGTTAAATCTGTCGATGAAGCTATCGCCGCCTGTGGCGACGCGGAAGAAATTATGGTGATTGGCGGCGGCCGTGTTTACGAGCAGTTCCTGCCAAAAGCCCAGAAACTCTACCTGACCCATATCGATGCGGAAGTGGAAGGCGATACCCATTTCCCGGATTACGATCCGGATGAATGGGAGTCGGTCTTCAGTGAGTTTCACGATGCGGACGCACAAAACTCGCACAGCTACTGCTTTGAGATCCTTGAGCGTCGCTAACTGCGTTACGCACCTCTTTTTGACGAGAGGTGCGTACTTTTCTTAAGAGGCTACCGCCTCGTCGTCGCCTAAATCCGGCTGACGATTCGATGGTTGAATAAACCAGGCTTTATCTTCCCAGCGCAAGCAGGTGAGGTCACCTCCCCAGCAACAGCCGGTATCCAGAGCATAAATGCCCTCTGGCGTGCCTTTCCCCTCCAGTGATGCCCAGTGACCAAAGGCCACGCTATAGCTTTCCGTCACCGGCCCGGGGATAGCAAACCAGGGTTTGAGCGGCGCAGGCGCACTTTCGGGAACATCCTTGCAGTACATATCCAGCTGACCGTTCGGGAAGCAGTAACGCATGCGGGTAAAGGCGTTGGAGATAAACCGCAGGCGTGCCAGACCGCTCAGCTCAAGGCTCCAGTTATTCGGCATGTCGCCGTACATGGCATCGAGGAAGAAGGGGTAAGAGTCGCTGGTCAGCACCGCTTCTACATCACGCGCGCACTCTTTAGCGGTTTGCAGATCCCACTGCGGCGTAATCCCCGCGTGGGCCATCACCAGCTTCTTCTCTTCATCGATTTGCAGCAGCGGCTGACGGCGTAACCAGTTGATGAGTTCATCGGCATCCGGCGCATCCAGCAGCGGAGTGATACGATCTTTTGGCTTGTTACGGCTGATGCCGGCATAGACCGCCAGCAGATGGAGATCGTGGTTGCCCAGCACGACGCGAACGCTATCGCCGAGTGATTTAACGTAGCGTAACACTTCCAGCGAGCCTGGGCCGCGCGCGACCAGATCGCCCGTCAGCCACAGCGTGTCTTTGCCCGGTGTAAACTCCACCTGCTTTAACAACGCGATCAGTTCATCGTAGCAACCGTGAACGTCGCCAATAAGGTATGTAGACATGTTTTAGTGAATGAGTGTTGGGACAGCCAGACGGAAAACAGGAATGGCAATACGGAAGGTATTGCCGTCGGCATCGACCATTTCGTAATGGCCCTGCATGGTGCCCAGCGGCGTTTCGATGACCGCACCGCTGGTGTATTGATACTCTTCGCCAGGGGCGATATGCGGTTGTTCACCAACGACGCCTTCCCCCTGGACCTCGATTTCACGGCCGTTGCCATTGGTGATCAGCCAGTAGCGCCCAAGCAGTTGCACAGGCGTTCGCCCCAGGTTACGGATGGTGACGGTATAGGCAAAGACATAACGCTCTTCATCCGGCGTGGATTGCGATTCGATATAGAGACTTTGCACCTGAACACATACGCGGGGCGAATCAATCATGGCTTAGCTCTCCTTCGGCGGCGTATTTTCGCTGATGTAATTAGCCAGCTTGCAGTACTGCTCGACAGAAATATTTTCCGCACGCATTGCCGGATCGATGCCCAGCTCAGATAACACCTCAACGGTAAACGAGTTACTCAGGCTGTTGCGGATCGTTTTCCGGCGCTGATTAAAGGCTTCCGTCGTAATGCGGCTCAGTACGCGCAGATCTTTTACTGGATAAGGCATCTTGGTATGAGGAACCAGACGCACCACCGCAGAGTCCACCTTTGGCGGTGGCGTAAAGGCCGTCGGCGGCACTTCAAGTACCGGGATGACGTTGCAATAATATTGCGCCATTACACTCAGTCGACCATACGCTTTACTGTTCGGCCCTGCAACCAGTCGATTCACCACCTCTTTCTGCAACATAAAGTGCATGTCGGCGATGGCATCAGTATAGCTAAACAGGTGGAACATCAGCGGCGTCGAGATGTTGTACGGCAGGTTACCAAACACGCGCAGCGGCTGGCCCATTTTCTCTGACAATTCGCCAAAGTTCATGGTCATCGCATCCTGCTGATAGATAGTCAGCTTCGGCCCGAGGAAGGGGTGTGTTTGCAGGCGCGCCGCCAGATCGCGGTCCAGCTCGATAACCGTCAGCGCGTCGAGACGCTCACCGACCGGTTCAGTCAACGCAGCAAGACCTGGGCCGATCTCGACCATCGCCTGGCCTTTCTGTGGATTGATAGCCGAAACAATACTTTCGATCACAAACTGATCGTTGAGGAAGTTTTGCCCGAAACGTTTACGGGCTAAGTGGCCCTGATGGACGCGATTATTCATTGAGTATTAACAATCATTTTGATGGCGAGATTAAGCGCCGTAATAAAACTGCCGACATCTGCCTGGCCCAGGCCTGCTAAATCAAGTGCAGTACCGTGGTCAACGGACGTTCGAATAAAGGGTAAACCGAGGGTGATGTTCACGCCGCGGCCAAATCCCTGGTATTTTAGCACGGGAAGGCCCTGATCGTGGTACATCGCCAGCACGGCATCGGCATTCTCAAGATATTTGGGCTGGAAAAGGGTATCGGCAGGCAGTGGCCCGCTGAGATTCATCCCTTTCGCACGCATCTCGTTGAGGACCGGGATAATGGTGTCGATCTCTTCTGTACCCATGTGCCCGCCTTCCCCGGCATGGGGATTCAGGCCGCAGACCAGTACGTGCGGTTGCTCAATACCGAATTTAGTCTGCAAATCGTGATGCAGAATCCCGATAATTTCCCGCAAAAGTGCCGGGGTAATGGCATCAGGAATCGCCTTAATGGGCAGGTGGGTGGTGACTAGCGCCACGCGCATCTCTTCAGTGGCCAACATCATCACCACTTTCGGGCTATGCGAGCGCTCTTCAAAGAATTCGGTATGCCCTGTAAAGGCAATACCTGCGTCGTTGATCACCCCCTTGTGCACCGGACCGGTAATCAGCGCCGCAAATTCGCCGTTCAGACAGCCATCGCAGGCACGCGCCAGGGTCTCTACCACGTAGTGACCATTTTCGGTGCTGAGCTGACCGGGAATCACGGGTGTCCGCAGCGGGACATTGAGCAGGGTTAAGGTCCCCGCTTGCTGTGGAACCGGCTGCAGGGCGGCATCATAGGGGAGGAGAGATAAAGGCAGACCGAGCTGTGCCGCCCGGTCTTGTAACAGTGTGGCGTCAGCACAGATGACCAGCTCTACCGGCCAACTGCGTTGCGCGAGCTGGACAACGAGGTCCGGACCAATCCCGGCGGGCTCGCCGGGAGTGATGACAACACGGTGGTGTTTCATTAGTTGCTCAATACTTTCACGTAAGCGCTGGCGCGTTGCTCCTGCATCCAGGTCGCCGCTTCTTCCGAGAATTTACGATTGAACAGCATGCGATACGCGCGATCTTTCTGCGCCGCATCGGTCTTATCTACGCTGCGGGTATCCATCAGTTCGATCAGGTGCCAGCCAAAGGTGGAGTGAACCGGCGCGCTCATCTGGCCCTTGTTCAGCTTCATCAGCGCATCACGGAAGGCCGGATCGTAGATATCGGCTGCCGCCCAGCCCAGATCGCCGCCCTGGTTAGCAGAGCCTGGATCCTGAGAGAACTCTTTTGCCGCATTGGCGAAAGAGGTTTTTCCGCTACGAATATCTGCCGCAATCTGCTCCAGCTTCACGCGTGCCTGATCGTCGTTCATGATCGGTGATGGCTTCAGCAAGATATGACGGGCATGCACTTCCGTGACAGAGATGCTCTGGCTCTGGCCGCGCAGGTCGTTCACTTTCAGGATGTGGAAGCCAACGCCCGAGCGGATCGGACCAATGACGTCACCTTTCTTCGCGGTGCTCAAAGCCTGAGCGAAGATAGACGGCAGCTCCTGGATACGGCCCCAACCCATCTGGCCGCCTTTCAGCGCCTGCTGGTCGGCAGAGTAAGTGATTGCCAGTTTGCCAAAATCACCGCCGTTTTTCGCCTGATCGACGATGGAACGCGCCTGGTTTTCCGCATCAGCAACCTGATCGGAGGAAGGATTTTCCGGCAGTGGGATCAAAATGTGGCTCAGGTTCAGCTCTGTACTGGCATCGTTCTGGTTACCCACCTGTTTCGCCAACTGATCCACTTCCTGAGGCAGGATGGTGACACGACGACGGACTTCGTTGTTACGCACCTCAGAAATCAGCATCTCTTTGCGAATCTGATTACGATAGGTTGAGTAGCTAATACCGTCATAGGCCAGACGGCTGCGCATCTGATCTGCAGACATGTTGTTCTGTTTAGCGATGTTCGCGATCGCCTGATCGAGCTGTTCGTCAGAGATCTTCACACCCATTTTTTGACCCATCTGCAGAACGATCTGATCCATGATCAGGCGTTCAAGGATCTGATGACGCAGCGTGGCATCATCCGGAAGTTGCTGACCTGCCTGACCCGCGTTGAGCTTCACAGACTGCATTAAACCATCAACGTCGCTCTCAAGTACTACACCGTTGTTCACAACGGCTGCGACTTTATCGACAACCTGTGGGGCCGCGAAGCTGGTATTCGCAACCATGGCGATACCGAGCAGCAGCGTTTTCCAGTTCTTCATACTTTTTCCATTTCAATTAACCGCAAATGCGGATTACGTTGTCATTCAAGTACATCACAGAGAATTTTGGTACGGCAGAATGTTAGAACGCAGCATCTGCTGAGTACCCAGGCCGTAATTCGAACTCAGGCCACGCAGTTCGATGTTAAAGCCGATAACTTTATCGTATTCGCTCTGCTGGCGAGTGCTATCCCAGCCGTTCAGCTTACGTTCGTAGCCGACAGTGATAGCGTAGCAGCAGGAGTTATACTGCAGCCCCACCATCTGATCGGCCGGCTTGCTGGTGTTGGTGTCAAAGTAGTACGCACCCACGACGGACCAGCGATCGGCGATCGGCCAGCTTGCTGTGCCACCCACCTGCGAAATGCCCTCTTTGTACTGCTGCGCCGTGGCGAAGTTCGGCAATGTCGCCTGGATATATTCCGGGCTGGCATAACGGTAGCTCAACTGCACCAGACGGTCTTCATCACGACGATACTCGATGGAGCCGCTGCCGGTGGAGACGTTGTTCAGACGGGTATCGTACTGTACGCCGCCGCGCAGGCCCCAACGATCGGTCATGCGCCAGTAAGTATCTCCGGCCCAGACCAGGGAGCCCGTTTTGTTGTCTTCTTCCCAGTTGATATCGTCATCACCGGTACGTGACTCGGTGAAATAGTAGATTTGACCAACAGAAACGTTAAAACGTTCAACCTGAGCATCATCAAAGATGCGGGTTGTTACCCCGGTCGTCAGCTGGTTAGCAGAAGCAATGCGGTCCAGACCGCCGTAGGTACGGTCACGGAACAGGCCGCTGTAGTCAGACTGCAGGAAGGACGAGTCGTAGTTCTGGATGTTGCTCTGATCGCGATAGGGGACGTAAAGATACTGCATACGCGGCTCAAGCGTCTGGGTGTAGCCGTTCGCCAGGTTCATGTCGCGTTCAAGAATCAGCTTACCGTCCATCTTAAATTGCGGAAGGGTACGGTTAACAGAATCTTTCAGATCGGTGCCATAACGATTGTTATACCAGTCCAGGTTCTCCTGCTGATAGTGGGTTGCCATCAGCTTGGCTTCGGTATCCAGGCTCGCCCAGTTATTCGACCACGGCAGGTTGATAGTCGGTTCAATGTGCACACGCGTGGATTCTGGCATATCGTCATTGGTGTTAACGAAGTGCACCGCCTGCGCATAAACGCGGGTATCGAACGGACCGACATCATTTTGATACCAGTTAACATCAAGCTGTGGCTCGGCAGCATAGGTGCTGCGGGTCTGGTTGCTGAAGACCTGGAACTGCTTGGTAGAGACCGTCGCGTTGAAGTTTTGTACCGCATAGCCGGCGCTGAAAATCTGCGTCGCGTAGCCATCGGTACTGGAACCGTATTTGGAATCGAAATCGTTAAAGTAGTTCGAGTCGCTGACCTTGGTGTAGTTGACGTTAAAACGCCACACCTGATCCATTACCCCGGAGTGTTGCCAGTAGTACAACCAGCGATGGCGATCGCCTTCGGTAGGATGCTCATCTTCATAGACTTTATCTGAAGGCAGATAATCCAGCTCCATGACACCCGCGCCCGCCTGCGACAGATAGCGGAACTCATTCTCCCACATGATATTGCCGCGCTTATGGATATAGTGCGGCGTAATCGTGGCATCCATGTTCGGCGCGATGTTCCAGTAGTACGGCAGGTAAAACTCGAAGTAGTTACTGGTGCTGTATTTCGCATTCGGGATCAGGAAACCTGAACGGCGCTTATCGCCAACCGGCAGCTGCAGGTAAGGGCTGTAGAAGATCGGCACCGGGCCGAGCTTAAAGCGGGCGTTCCAGATCTCTGCAACTTGCTCTTCGCGGTCATGGATCACTTCGCTTCCCACGACGCTCCAGGTATTAGAGCCGGGCAGACAGGAGGTGAAGGTGCCGTTTTCCAGAATGGTATAGCGGTTTTCACCGCGCTGTTTCATCAGATCGGCGTTACCGCGACCCTGACGACCCACCATCTGGTAATCGCCTTCCCAGACGTTGGTATCTTTGGTATTAAGATTTGCCCAACCTTTCGGACCTTTCAGAATGACCTGATTATCGTCATAGTGCACATTACCCAGCGCATCAACAGTTCGCACCGGTTCGGCGGCACCGTCAGGCTGCTTTTGATGAAGCTGAACCTCATCGGCCTGCAGACGGCTATTACCCTGTGCAATATCGACATTGCCGTGGAAAACGGCATTGTCAGGGTAATTACCTTTTGCGTTATCCGCAGTGATGGTGACCGGTAAGTCGTTCGTATCACCCTGAACCAACGGGCGATTATAGCTGGGAACACCCAGCATACATTGCGAGGCGAGATCGGCTGCCAGTCCCTGTTGAGTATAGAGGGCAGTACCAATCATTGTGGCCAGAAGGGTGGGGATACGTTTTTTCATACGTTTTATTTGTTGTTCCGTCATCAGTGGCTATACGCTGGCAAACGGTCAGAGACTATCTTACTCATCATCGCAGTGCCAGCGTTAATCCTGCCCGTTTGCGAGCCGTGGTGATAGGCTCGCTATTGAATGACGAGTATGATAATGCAAATTATAGGCGATGTCCTTCAATTGACCGTGGCGAGACCACAGGAATGAGGGCATTGCACAGGATCAGATCCATCACCATTTGGGGAGTATATGCAGTATTGGGGAAAAATTATCGGCGTGGCGTTCGCATTAATGATGGGCGCAGGCTTCTGGGGCATCATTCTGGGGCTGATTATCGGCCATATGTTTGATAAAGCTCGCAGTCGTAAGATGGCCTGGTTCGCCAATCAGCAACAGCGTCAGGCTCTCTTTTTTGCGACGACCTTCGAAGTGATGGGGCATCTGACTAAATCAAAAGGGCGCGTGACGGAGGCGGACATTCACGTCGCCAGCCAGTTTATGGACCGAATGAACCTGCACGGGGATTCGCGTGCGGCGGCGCAACATGCATTTCGCGTAGGTAAGGCGGATAACTATCCCCTGCGCGAAAAGATGCGTCAGTTCCGTAGCGTCTGTTTCGGTCGTTTTGATTTGATTCGTATGTTCCTTGAGATCCAGATTCAGGCAGCCTTTGCCGATGGTTCGCTTCATCCGAACGAACGCGACGTGCTGTATGTCATTGCGGAAGAGCTCGGTATCTCACGAATGCAGTTTGACCAGTTCCTGCGCATGATGCAGGGCGGAGCGCAGTTCGGTGGCGGTTACCAACAGCAGCAATCTTCTGGCGGCGGCTGGCAGCAGGCGCAACGTGGCCCGACGCTGGAAGATGCCTGTAACGTGCTGGGCGTGAAGCCAACGGACGATGGCCCAACCATTAAGCGCGCCTATCGTCGACTGATGAGCGAACATCATCCGGATAAGCTGGTGGCGAAGGGGTTACCGCCAGAAATGATGGAGATGGCGAAGCAGAAAGCGCAGGAGATTCAGAAAGCGTATGAGCTCATAAAAGAGCAGAAAGGCTTTAAATAAGATACGCCCGGTATAGCCGGGCGTTATTTTAGAAGTCGACCGGGGCTTTAAAGGTCATCGCATTCCCGAAAGCGGGATGGGTGATGGTCAGCATCCGGGCATGCAGCTGCAGGCGAGGCGCCAGCGCGCGCGCCTCCGGTGGCGCATAGAAGCGATCCCCAAGAATCGGATGCCCCAATGCCAGCATATGCACGCGCAGCTGGTGTGAGCGGCCGGTAATCGGTTTTAGCAGGACCCGTGCCGTATTATCCGGCGCGTACTCCAGCACTTCATACTCAGTCTGCGCCGGTTTGCCTGTCTCATAGCAGACCATCTGCTTCGGACGGTTAGGCCAGTCGCAAATCAGGGGCAGATCCACCAGACCTTCGGCTTTTTCCGGGTGCCCCCAGACGCGGGCAACATATTCTTTTTTGGGCTCACGCTCGCGGAACTGGCGTTTAAGCTCCCGCTCCGCCGCTTTGGTCAGCGCCACCACAATCACGCCGCTGGTGGCCATATCCAGACGATGAACCGACTCTGCCAGCGGATAATCGCGCTGAATGCGCGTCATCACGCTGTCTTTGTGTTCATCCAGACGGCCCGGTACGGATAACAGACCGCTCGGCTTGTTGACCACCATGATATGTTCATCCTGATACAGGATAACCAGCCAGGGATCCTGCGGCGGATTGTAGGGCTCCATTTGCATGCTGCGCTCCGATTACTGATGCGTCACGACGATAAGGCGCAGCGCATCCAGACGCCAGCCAGCCTGCTGCAAGCTTTCCAGCACCTGCTGACGGTTGCTCTCAATCGCTGCCAGCTCATCATCACGGATGTTCGGGTTCACTGCACGCAAGGCTTCGAGGCGAGAGAGCTCGGCAGAGAGTTTTTCATCCGCTTCGCTGCGCGCCGCGTCAATCAATGCCTGAGCCGCTTTCTCAATCTGCGTTTCACCCAGTTGCAGGATGGCATGAACGTCCTGTTGTACCGCATTCACCAGTTTGCTGCCGGTATGGCGGTTTACCGCGCTGAGCTGACGGTTAAAGCTTTCGAACTCGACCTGCGCGGCAAGATTGGTGCCGTTTTTATCCAGCAGCAGGCGTACCGGCGTCGCGGGCAGGAAGCGGTTAAGCTGCAGCTGTTTTGGCGCCTGGGCCTCAACCACGTAGATAAGTTCTACCAGCAGGGTACCCACCGGCAGGGCCTTGTTTTTCAGCAGCGAGATGGTACTGCTGCCGGTATCGCCGGAGAGAATGAGATCCAGACCGTTGCGGATCAGCGGATGTTCCCAGGTGATAAACTGCGCATCCTCGCGTGAGAGGGCCACATCACGTTCAAAGGTGATGGTGCACCCGTCTTCCGGCAGGCCCGGGAAATCCGGCACCAGCATATGATCGGAAGGCGTCAGCACAATCAGGTTTTCGCCACGATCGTCCTGGTTAATGCCCACGATATCGAACAGATTCATAGAGAAGCTGATCAGACTGGTATCGTCATCCTGCTCTTCAATGCTTTCGGCCAGGCGCTGTGCTTTTTCGCCGCCATTGGAGTGGATCTCCAGCAGGCGATCGCGGCCCTGTTCCAGCTGCGCTTTAAGCGCATCATGTTTTTCACGGCAAGATTTAATCAGCTCGTCAAAGCCTTCGGTCTCTTCCGGCGCGGCCAGGTAACCAATCAGATCGCCATGCACCTGATCGTAAATAGTGCGACCGGTCGGGCAGGTATGTTCAAACGCGTCCAGACCCTCGTGGAACCAGCGCACCAGCACGCTCTGAGCCGTTTTTTCCAGGTAAGGCACATGGATCTGAATATCGTGCGCCTGCCCAATACGGTCCAGACGGCCAATACGCTGCTCCAGCAGGTCCGGGTTAAACGGCAGGTCAAACATCACCAGGTTGCTGGCGAACTGGAAGTTACGCCCTTCAGAACCGATTTCGGAACAGAGCAGTACCTGAGCGCCGCTATCCTCTTCGCCAAACCAGGCGGCAGCGCGGTCGCGCTCGATAATGGACATCCCTTCGTGGAACACGGCGGCGCGGATACCTTCGCGCTCGCGCAGCACCTGCTCCAGCTGCAGCGCAGTGGCGGCTTTGGCGCAAATCACCAGCACCTTCTGGGAGCGATGCGCGGTCAGGTAGCCCATCAGCCACTCAACGCGCGGGTCGAAGTTCCACCAGGTACCGGTATCCCCTTCGAATTCCTGATAGATCTGCTCGGGATAGAGCATGTCACGGGCGCGATCTTCAGCGCTTTTACGCGCGCCCATAATGCCGGAGACCTTAATGGCCGTCTGATACTGGGTCGGCAGCGGCAGCTTGATGGTGTGCAGCTCGCGTTTCGGGAAGCCTTTCACACCATGGCGAGTATTACGGAACAGTACGCGGCTGGTGCCGTGGCGGTCCATTAGCATAGAGACCAGCTCCTGGCGGGCAGCTTCTGCACCGTCATGCCCGCTGTTGGCCGTCTGCAGCAGCGGCTCGATATCCTGCTCGCCAATCAGATCGCTCAGAGTATTAAGCTCATCATTAGAAAGATGTTTGCCTGCCAGCAGTAGCGCTACCGCATCGGCAACCGGACGATAATTTTTTTGCTCTTCGACGAACTGCTCGAAATCGTGGAAACGGCTCGGATCGAGCAGGCGCAGGCGGGCAAAGTGGCTTTCCAGCCCCAGCTGTTCTGGCGTAGCGGTCAGCAGCAATACGCCCGGCACGCGCTCGGCCAGCTGTTCGATAGCCATATATTCGCGGCTTGGCGCATCGACGCTCCAGACCAGATGGTGCGCTTCATCCACCACCATCAGATCCCATTCCGCGTCGCAGAGGTGTTCGAGGCGCTGTTTGCTCCGGCGGACGAAGTCCAGCGAGCAGATCACCAGCTGTTCGGTTTCGAAGGGGTTATCTGCATCGTGCTGGGCTTCGGCGTAACGCTCGTCGTCAAACAGCGCAAAACGCAGATTGAAGCGACGCAGCATCTCCACCAACCACTGGTGTTGCAGGGTTTCCGGGACGATAATCAGCACGCGCTCGGCGGCGCCGGAGAGCAGCTGTTGATGCAGGATCATGCCCGCTTCGATGGTTTTACCCAGGCCAACCTCATCTGCCAGCAGTACGCGCGGTGCGTGGCGACGGCCTACGTCATGGGCAATGTTGAGCTGATGCGGAATCAGGCTGGTGCGCTGGCCACGCAGGCCGCTCCAGGGCATGCGGTACTGTTCGCTCTGGAATTTACGCGCGCGGTAACGCAGGGCGAAACGGTCCATACGGTCAATCTGACCGGCGAACAGACGATCCTGAGGTTTGCTGAAGACCAGTTTGCTATCAAGCAGCACCTCGCGCAGCATCACATCGCTCTCGTCCGTGTCGAGGCGCGTGCCAATATAGGCAAGCAGTCCATTCTCTTCTTTTACGTCTTCAATCTTCAGCTGCCAGCCTTCATGGCTGGTCACGGTGTCGCCCGGGTTGAACATGACGCGGGTAACAGGGGAGTCATTGCGAGCGTACAGACGGTTTTCACCGGTAGCGGGGAAGAGGAGAGTCACCATTCGCGCATCCAGCGCCACAACCGTTCCTAATCCAAGTTCGCTTTCTGTATCGCTGATCCAGCGTTGACCAAGTGTAAAAGGCATATATGTTCGGCTCTACTCTTTAAATTGCAGGCAATAGTTCAACCACCGTCGAAGATCGACAGTCATTAAAATATGGGTCCGGGAATGGAAAGGGCGCTATGGTACTGGATGGCAGCGATTTCGTCACCTGTCAAAATAGCCCCATCTGCCCAGTCATCAGTGTAGCAAAATCGTCGTCCAGGAAGGGTAAAATTCCGTCCGCCACGGGCTGAAGTTGTTTTGTGAGGTAGTGATCATAGTCAAGCGGCGAGCGCTGATAGTCCACCGGCTCAGGCCCGCTGGTGGTCCAGACGTATTTGATTGTGCCGCGGTTCTGATACTGCTGCGCACGCCCCAGACGGACATTCTCTTCATCGGCAAGCCTTGCAGCACGCACGTGCGGCGGCACATTGCGCTGGTATTCCGCCAGCGGCCGACGCAGCCGCTTACGGTAGACCAGCTGTGTATCCAGTTCGCCCGCCATCAGGCTGGCAATGGTCTCCCGGACATAGTCCTGGTAGGGCTCATTGCGGAAAATTTTCAGGTACAGCTCTTGCTGGAAACGCTGGGCCAGCGGCGTCCAGTCGGTACGCACCGTCTCCAGCCCTTTAAACACCATGCGCTGGTCATCGCCCTGCTGAATCAGCCCGGCGTAGCGCTTTTTGCTGCCCTGATCGGTACCCCGAATAGTGGGCATTAAGAAACGGCAGAAATGGGTTTCATACTCCAGCTCCAGCGCGCTGGTTAACCGCTCTTTTTGCAAATGGTTTTGCCACCAGTCATTGACGTAGGCGACCAGCCGTTTGCCAATGGCCATGGCCTGGTCTTCGCTCTGCTGGCCTTTTAGCCAGACAAAGGTCGAGTCCGTATCGCCGTAAATCACCTCATAGCCCTGGGATTCGATTAACGCCTTCGTCTGGCGCATGATCTCATGTCCACGCATGGTGATCGACGAGGCCAGTCTGGGATCGAAAAAGCGGCAGGCGCTGGTGCCGAGCACGCCATAGAAGGCGTTCATGATGATCTTCAGTGCCTGAGAGAGAGGCGAATTGCCGTGACGCTTTGCTTCGTCGCGGCCATGCCAGATCTGGCTGACGATCTCGGGCAGGCAGTGTTTCTGACGAGAAAAATGGGCACCGAGAAAGCCTTCAGTGCTGTGGGTGTCATCTGGCTGCGCCATCCCCTCTACCAGACCCACAGGATCAATTAAAAAGGTGCGGATGATAGAGGGATAAAGGCTTTTGTAATCCAGCACCAGCACCGAGTCATACAGCCCTGGCCTGGAGTCCATCACGTAGCCTCCAGGGCTTGCCTGCGGCGGCACATCGCCGAGATTCGGGGCCACATAGCCTGCCCGGTGCATGCGAGGAAAATAGAGATGGCTAAAGGCCGCTACCGAGCCTCCGTGACGATCCACCGCCAGGCCGTTGACCGTGGCGCGCTCCAGCAAAAAGGGCATGATCTCTGTTTTATGGAAAATCTGGGTCACCAGCTCGCAATCTTTCAGGTTATAGGTAGCGAGCGCCGGTTTGTTTTCGGCGAAACGGCGGTCAATTTCGTCCATCCTGTCCCAGGGGTTATCGATCGCTTTTCCTTCGCCGAGCAGCTCCTGGGCCACCGATTCGAGGGAAAATGACGAGAAATTCCAGAAGGCGGATTTCAGCGCTTCGATGCCGTCGATAATCAGGCGTCCATTGGCCTGCGCAAAGAAGACCCCATTCTTGAAGCCGTGCTCGCGCCACTCCAGCTCGCTGTTGTCGCGCCCCAGAAGCAGGGGGATACGATAGCGTTCCGCATGCTTTTGCAAAACGCGCAGATCGAACTGCACCACATTCCAGCCGATGAGCACATCGGGATCGTGCTGCGCAAACCAGGCGTTGAGTTTCTCGAGAAGCTGGGGGCGGCTTGAAACATATTCCAGCTGGAAATCGAGGCCAGAAGCCTCACCATTCGGCGGCCCCAGCATATAGACAACCCGCTGGCCACAACCCTCAATGCCAATGCAGTAGAGCTCACCGTGACGGGTGGTTTCGATATCCAGCGAGGCCCATTTTAGTGACGGGCGATAGTGGGGGTTTGGTTTAAGACGGGCATTAACCAGCCGGTTGCCCTGTGGGGTGCCATCGACCCAGACGGGGGCGGTGATAAAGCGCTCCATTAAAAAACGCTCAGGCGGACGGATATCGGCCTCATAGAGGGTAACGCCCGCCTCGCGCAGCACTTTCTCAAAGCGCATAAGCTGGCGGTGACCGCGACAGTAAAGGCCATACACCGTGCGGCGCTGGAAATCTTTTAATGCAAGCGGCGTAAGGCGCCAGCCGTTTTCGTCGCGCAGCAACGTTCGGGTCTTTTCAACATGAGGTTCGGGAATAAAGGCCACCGATTCCTGCGGCGGCAGCGTAACATGCAGCGGACCCTCGTCCGTAGCCAGCCAGAACGCCACCTCGGTACCTTGCGGCGTGTCTCGCCAGTGTCGGGTCAGTAAAAAGCCTTCTCGCGCCTGCGTCACGCCATTATCCCATCAAACAAAACCAGGCGTGATTATAGCCTGGTTGAAGGGCTTTTGCTGGGGTTTTATACAGGTGTGTTCGGCCGGAAGGCCCTGGCTTACCCCTCCCCCCGACAGGGGAGAGGCGGTGCTCACTGCCCGTAATAGGCTTTTGCGCCGTGCTTACGCAGGTAGTGCTTATCCAGCAATGTTTGCTGCATATCGGGTAATTGCGGCGCCAGCTGGCGGCAGAAGATGCCCATATAAGCCACCTCTTCCAGCACGATGGCGTTATGAACCGCATCCTCGGCGTTTTTACCCCAGGCAAACGGGCCGTGGGAGTGAACCAACACCCCCGGCATCTGCGCCGCGTCGATCCCCTGTTTCTCGAAGGTTTCGACAATGACGTTACCTGTTTCCCATTCGTATTCGCCGTTAATTTCGGCATCGGTCATCAGACGGGTGCAGGGGATGGTGCCGTAAAAGTAGTCCGCATGGGTGGTTCCGGTGGCGGGAATAGACTGACCAGCCTGAGCCCAGATGGTGGCATGACGTGAGTGGGTGTGCACAATGCCGCCAATCGACGGGAATGATTGATAAAGCAGGCGGTGGGTTGGCGTATCGGAAGAGGGCTTTTTGGTTCCTTCCACCACTTCGCCGGTGGCAATGCTGACCACCACCATGTCTTCAGCGGTCATGACGCTGTAATCCACCCCTGAGGGTTTGATGATAAAGACACCTTGCTCACGGTCTACAGCGCTGACGTTACCCCATGTGAGGGTAACGAGGTTGTGCTTCGGCAGCGCCAGATTCGCTTCCAGCACCTGACGTTTCAGATCTTCTAACATGCATTCCTCCAGGAAAAAGAGGCCCGCCCTGCGGCAGGCCAAAGGTTCCCCTGTTAACGTTTTGAGCCGTAGTAGACTTCGTTCCAGCGCAGCGCGTCTTTAAAGGCTGGCAGGCGGGTGTCGTTATCAATGACGGCAATTTCAATGTCGTGCAGTTCAGCGAACTGACGCATGTCGCTCAGATCCAGCGCATGGCTAAAGACGGTATGGTGGGCACCGCCCGCCACGATCCAGGCTTCGGAGGCGGTCGCCAGGTCTGGCTGTGCTTTCCACAGGGCGTTGGCTACCGGCAGCTTCGGCAGGGCGTGTGGGGTTTCGACCGCATCCACGCAGTTCACCAGCAGACGGAAACGATCGCCCAGGTCGATCAGGCTGGCGTTGATGGCCGGGCCGGTACGGGTATTGAAGATCAGGCGTGCCGGATCTGCTTTACCGCCAATGCCCAGATACTGCACGTCGAGGGTCGGTTTCTCTTCCACGGCGATGGTTGGGCATACTTCCAGCATGTGTGAGCCCAGCACCAGATCGTTGCCGTTTTCGAAGTGGTAGGTGTAATCCTCCATAAAGGAGGTGCCGCCCTGCAGACCGGTTGACATCACTTTCATGATGCGAAGCAGAGCGGCAGTTTTCCAGTCGCCTTCGCCCGCAAAGCCGTAACCCTGCTGCATCAGACGTTGAACCGCCAGGCCTGGTAACTGTTTCAGGCCGTGAAGATCTTCGAAGGTGGTGGTAAAGGCATGGAAGCCGCCTTGTTCAAGGAAGCGTTTCATCCCCAGTTCGATTCGCGCGGCATCCAGCACGTTCTGACGTTTGTCGCCGTTAATCTGCGCGGCGGCCGTCAGGCGGTAGCTGCTCTCATACTCGTCCACCAGCGCGCTAACGTCGCCGTCGGCAACTTCATTCACCACCTGTACCAGGTCGCCCACGGCCCAGGTGTTCACGGAGAAACCAAATTTAATCTGCGCAGCCACTTTGTCGCCGTCGGTAACGGCCACTTCGCGCATGTTGTCGCCGAAGCGCACTACTTTCAGCTGACGGGTATCTTGTTTAGAGACCGCCTGACGCATCCAGGCGCCAATGCGTTTGTGTGCCTGAGCATCCTGCCAGTGGCCCGTGACCACGGCATGCTGCTGACGCATACGCGCGCCAATGAAGCCGAACTCGCGGCCGCCGTGAGCGGTCTGGTTCAGGTTCATAAAGTCCATGTCGATGCTGTCCCACGGCAGGGCCGCGTTGAACTGGGTATGGAACTGAAGCAGCGGCTTATTGAGAATGGACAGGCCGTTGATCCACATTTTTGCCGGGGAGAAGGTGTGCAGCCACACCACCATGCCTGCGCATTTATCGTCGTAGTTTGCGTCGCGGCAGATATGGGTGATCTCGTCCGGGGAGGTGCCCAGCGGTTTCAACACCAGTTTGCACGGCAGTTTGGCCTCGGCATTCAGGGCATTGACCACATGTTCAGCGTGTTGCGTCACCTGGCGCAGGGCTTCCGGCCCGTAGAGGTGTTGGCTACCAATCACAAACCACACTTCATAATTATTAAAAATCGTCATTATCGTGTCCTTAATGTGTCAGGGTTGCCGTGGATTCCGGGCTGTTTTTTGCCGGTGCGGCGACAGGGAGATAGTGAAGCTCAGCGCTTTTCGCCCACTGCTGGTAGCGCTGATAAAGTTGTTCAAAGCGTTGCGCCTGGGCGGTACGCGGCTGAAGGGTGTTTTCCACGGCGCTGGCCATATGCTGCTGCGCAGCAGGAATATCGGCATGGACCCCAGCGGCCACGGCGGCAAAGATGGCGGCACCGAGCGCGCAGCACTGATCGGAGGCGACAATCTGCAGCGGGCGATTCAGCACGTCGCAGCAGGCCTGCATGATCACCGGATTCTTACGGGCAATACCGCCCAGCGCCATCACGTTGTTGACGGCAATTCCTTGCTCCGTGAAACACTCCATAATGGCGCGTGCGCCAAAGGCGGTAGCGGCAATCAGACCGCCAAACAGCGCCGGCGCATCTGTCGCCAGGTTAAGATCGGTAATCACCCCTTTCAGGCGCTGGTTAGCGAAGGGGGTACGGCGGCCGTTAAACCAGTCGAGCACCACCGGCAGATGCTCCAGGGAGGGATTTTTCGCCCAGGCATCGGTGAGCTGCACCAGCAGCTGTTTTTTACTCTCGGCAATCTGCGTTTTCAGTTCCGGATGGGTCGCTGCCAGTTGATCCAGCGGCCAGCCCAGCACGCGGCCAAACCAGGCATAGATATCGCCAAACGCCGACTGACCTGCTTCCAGGCCGATAAAATCGGGGACGACGCTGCCATCAACCTGGCCGCAAATACCTTTTACCGCACGCTCGCCGACGCTGGCTTTATCGGCGGTCAGGATGTCGCAGGTCGAAGTGCCGATGACTTTCACCAGGGTGTTTGGCTGCGCACCTGCGCCCACGGCACCCATATGGCAGTCAAACGCGCCGCCGGCGATCGCTACGGTTTCTGGCAGACCAAGACGTTCAGCCCACTCGGCGCAGAGGTTGCCTACTGGCACGTCTGCGGTCCAGGTATCGGTAAACAGCGGGTAGTCGAGATGCTGATTGATGATGGGATCGAGCTCGTCAAAGAAGGTCGCGGGTGGCAGACCGCCCCAGCTTTCGTGCCACAAGGATTTGTGCCCGGCGCTACAGCGGCCGCGGCGAATATCCTGCGGGCGGGTGGTGCCAGACAGCAGGGCCGGAACCCAGTCGCATAACTCGATCCACGACACTGCTGTCTGGGCAACGCGGGGATCCTGGCGGGTCACGTGCAGGATTTTGGCCCAGAACCACTCGCTGGAATAAATACCGCCGATATAACGTGAGTAATCGCTCTTACCCGGCTGATGGCACAAACGGGTGATGGCCTCGGCTTCTTCAACTGCGGTATGGTCTTTCCAGAGCACGAACATAGCATTCGGGTTATCGGCAAATTCAGGGCGCAGCGCCAGAACGTGGCCGTCGGCATCAATGGGGGCGGGGGTCGAGCCGGTGCTGTCCACGCCAATGCCCACAATCTGGCTACGCTGGTCCGCACTCAGCCCGGCGAGTACGGTTTTGATCGCCGCTTCCATCGACTCGATGTAGTCACGGGGGTGATGACGAAACTGGTTGTTCGGCGCATCGCAATAACGCCCCTCTTGCCAGCGCGGATACCACTCCACGCTTGTCGCTATCTCCTGACCGGTTGTGCACTCCACTGCCAGGGCGCGTACCGAGTCACTGCCAAAATCGAGGCCAATTGCAATTGCCATGGTGCTGCTCCATCAAAATACAGGTATGGAAGAACATTAGAGAGTGGGGGGAAAAATCGTCAGGCAGGATTCGCTAATCTTATGGATAATTTTGCTATGCCTGTGGAAAGTGTGACGCTGTGCAAATATTCAATGTGGACATTTCTGCCGTAGTTATAGACACTTTTGTTACTGATTATCGGCCTCTGATACGGCGAAAATGTGACGCAGTACGCTAAAGCGCCGTACCTTAACGAGAAGTCATCCCGTTCACGGCTTTCAGACGCCTTTTTTCAGGTCGGCTCTGTAGATATGGACAATTGGTTTCCTTACCCTCTGCCAGGAGTATTGAATTTATGGCTGAAACGCAAAACGATCCCTTACTGCCAGGCTATTCGTTCAACGCGCATTTGGTGGCGGGGCTGACCCCTATTGAGGCAGAGGGATATCTCGATTTTTATATCGATCGCCCGCTGGGTATGAAGGGCTATATCCTGAACCTGACGGTGCGTGGCGAAGGCGTGATTAAAAATCAGGATCAGACCTTTGTCTGCCGTCCGGGCGACATCCTCCTCTTTCCTCCCGGGGAGGTTCACCACTATGGTCGTCATCCGGATGCCAGCGAGTGGTATCACCAGTGGGTCTACTTCCGTCCGCGCGCTTACTGGCAAGAGTGGCTGAGCTGGCCATCCATGTTTGCCCACACCGGTTTCTATCGCCCGGACGAGGTGCATCAACCGCTGTTTCGTGAACTGTTTGCGCAGATCATCGAGGCAGGGCAGGCGGGAGGGCGTTATGCCGAGCTGCTGGCAATTAACCTGCTGGAGCAACTGCTGCTCAGACGTATGGAAGCCATCAATGAATCCCTTAACCCGCCGCTGGATCACCGGGTGCGCGATGCCTGCCAGTACATTAGCGATCATCTGGCGGACAGCCAGTTTGATATTGCCAGCGTAGCCCAGCATGTCTGCCTGTCGCCGTCACGCCTCTCGCATCTGTTCCGCCAGCAGTTGGGGGTGAGCGTGTTGAGCTGGCGCGAAGATCAGCGTATCAGCCAGGCCAAGCTGCTGCTCAGCACCACCCGCATGCCGATCGCCAGCGTCGGGCGCAATGTCGGGTTTGAGGATCAGCTCTATTTTTCTCGCGTCTTTAAGAAATGCACCGGCGCCAGCCCCAGCGAATTCCGGGCAGGTTGTGAATAAAGCGTAAAAAAAGATAAACGACATGGCGCAAGTCTGTTCACACCCGGTAAACTATTCAGACAATTGATGTCTTGACGCAGCAGGCGGCTCTTCGCAGAATCCCTGCTTCGTTATCTGACCGGAAAAGTTATGCAGGCATTGCTGGAACACTTCATCACCCAGTCCGTTACTTACTCCCTCATTGCCGTTGCGCTGGTGGCTTTTCTGGAATCGCTGGCGCTGGTCGGGCTGATCCTCCCCGGTACGGTGATGATGGCTGGTCTTGGCGCTCTGATAGGTAGCGGCGAGGTTAATTTCTGGCAGGCCTGGCTGGCGGGCATTATCGGTTGTCTGCTGGGCGACTGGATCTCGTTCTGGCTGGGCTGGCGTTTCAAAAAGCCGCTGCATCGCTGGTCTTTCATGAAAAAGAACAAAGCGCTGCTGGATAAAACCGAGCATGCCCTGCATCAACACAGCATGTTTACGATTCTGGTGGGACGTTTTGTTGGCCCGACGCGTCCGCTGGTGCCCATGGTGGCTGGCATGCTCGATCTGCCGATCAAAAAATTCATTGTGCCAAATATCATTGGCTGCCTCTTCTGGCCGCCATTCTACTTCTTGCCTGGCATTCTGGCCGGAGCGGCTATCGATATTCCTGCAGGTCAGGATAGCGGCGGCTTTAAGTGGTTACTGCTGGCAACGGCATTGCTGCTTTGGCTGGCGGCCTGGCTCTGTTGGCGTCTTTGGCGCAGCACCCGGGCTAACGTCGATAAGCTGAGCGCCTGGCTGCCGCGATCGCGATTACTGTGGCTGGCACCCCTGCTGCTGGGCGTGGCGGTGGTGGCGCTGGTGGCGCTTATTCGCCACCCGCTGATGCCCGTCTATGGTGAGATTCTGTTGAAGGTCGTGAGCCGTTAACCGCGCGCAATGCCCAGCAGATGCGAGGCGCTGGCGTCGCCGCTAAGCAGCACGCGGGTCTCACCGTCCCAGGCGATACGCCCGTCAGCCACGACTACCGAACGTCTGGCGATGCGGGCCGCATCTTCCACGCTATGCGACACCATCAACATGGTGAGCTGCTGACGCTCGCAGACCTCTTTGACCAGCAATAGCATCTCCTGACGCAGAGCAGGATCGAGGGCGGAAAAGGGTTCGTCCAGCAGTAATATCGGCTGTTCTCGCACCAGGCAGCGCGCCAGCGCGGCACGCTGGCGCTGGCCCCCGGAGAGCTCTCCTGGCAACCTGTCCAACAGATCGCTGATGCCCATCTGGCCGGCGATGGCCGCGAGCTTGCGCTGTTGATCGCCATTGAGCTTCAGGCCAGGGTGCATCCCCAGCCCGATGTTCTGCCGAACGCTCAGGTGGGTAAAAAGGTTGTTTTCCTGGAACAGCATCGACACCGGGCGCCGGGAAGGGGGCGTCCATGTGTGATCCCGGTTTTCTATCAAGATTGTCCCGCTGGCGGGCTGCAGAAAACCGGCGATCAGATTGAGCAGGGTGCTTTTCCCCGCACCGCTTGGGCCTAGGATGGCAACCGACTCTCCCTGCGGCACAGAAAGAGTAAAACGCATCGGCAGGTGCTGGTAAAGCCAGGTCACATCAGTCAGTTTTAGCATCACGCCCCGGAAGTTTTTCAATAACGGTAAACAAGGCAAAGCAGAGCATCAGGAGCAGAAGCGCCGTAACGGCTCCGTCCTGGCTGCGATAGGAGCCAATCTGCTGATAGAGCCAGAACGGCAGGGTGCGGAAATCGTCATTGCCAAACAGCGCCACCACCCCAAAATCACCAATCGAGAGTACGCAGGCAAAGGCCAGCGCCTGCGCCAGTGGGCGTTTCAGGGCGCGCAGTTCCACCACCTTTAGCCGTTGCCACCCCTGCATCCCTAATGATCCGCAAAGCAGCGTATAGCGGGCGCTGAGGTCGCGCATCGGGTTTTCCAGAACCTTAAGGGCATAAGGGATGGCCATCAGCGCATTGGTAAAAATGACAATGCCGTCCGCCAAAGCGGGCAGCCCGACGGTGCGGGTAAACAGCAGGAAAAAGCCGGTCGCCAGAACGATGCCGGGCATCGCCAGAATCAGCATGCCGCTCAAATCCAGCAGCTGTCCTGCGGCAGTGGCCTGCCGGGCATAGAGCTCACGGCTGCTCCAGAGGAGCATCATGGTCAGGATCACGCAGAGCAGGCCGGCGCCTGCGGCAATGCGTAGCGAGGTCGTTAACGCCTGCCAGAGTACCGGCTGTTGCAGCACGCTCAAAAGATTCCCGTTAAGACCATCCACCACGACCGCCAGTAGCGGCGGCAACAGCAGCAGCAGTGCCAGCGTAATCAGCATAGCGTCTGTCAGACGGCTACGCAGGCTGTCCTGGGGATCGCGCCAGCCGCTGATCTGACTTGTGCCTACGGCGAGGGCTTTGCCCAGACGCTGGCTCAGTAAGACCAGAGCCAGACAACAGACCATCTGAATGATTGCCAGCAGCGCCGCCCGGCCAGGATCATAGTCATAGCTCAGGGCCTGGTAGATAGCCAGCTCAATGGTGGTAGCCTGCGGCCCGCCGCCGAGTGAGAGCACAGTGGCAAAACTGGCGAAGCAGAGCATAAAGATTAGCGCGGCAGTAGGGAGGATCTGGCGGCGTAGCCATGGCCATTCAACAAAGCGGAAGAAGGACCAGCCGCGCATATTGAGCTGCGCGGCGAGCTGGCGTTGCTCGCCAGGAATGTTCTCCAGCGCCTGTAAGAGCAGGCGGGTGGCCATAGGCAAATTAAAGAAGACGTGGGCCAGTAAGATCCCCTGCAGGCCATAGGGAGAGAAGCGCCAGTTCAGCCCGATCGCTGCACAAATTTGGGCCAGCCAGCCCTGACGGCCATAGACGCTGAGTATGCCAAACACGGCGACCAGCACGGGCAGTATCAGCGTCATGGCGCACAGGCGCAGCAGGGCTTGCCTGCCGGGAAAACGACGGCGATACAGCGCACGCGCCAGCAAAATGGCGGGCGCGACGGAGAGCAGGGCTGACAAAAAGGCCTGCCAGAATGAGAAGCGTACGACGTGCCATAAATAACTGTCGTGCCACAGCGCAGAGACGTCGGCGTCGGGCGCACTGAACCACAGCGACAGAAAGGCGCCCAGAGCGACAGCCACCAACAGCGTGGCGGCCGTCAGCCCCGGTATGAGCCAGCCCGCGATTAACGGCTGACGGCGCGTTGCCATTCACTTACCCAGCCAGCACGCTTATCCGCAACCTGTTGCGGGGTGAACTCCAGCGTATTTTTCGGTTTGACCAGGCTATTAAAGCCCTCAGGCAGCGCAACATCGGTCACCGGGTACATCCAGTTACCGGTCGGGATTGCCTTCTGGAAGGCCGGCGAGACCATAAACTTCAGGAACTGCTCTGCCAGTTCTGGCTGTTTGCTGGCTGCGGTGCGGGCAGCCACTTCCACCTGCAGGTAGTGTCCTTCTGCAAAGTCAGCGGCAGCATAGTTCTCTTTTTTCTCTTCGATGATGTGATAGGCCGGGGAGGTGGTATAGCTCAGCACCAGGTCCCCTTCTCCTTTCAGGAAGAGCCCGTACGCTTCGCTCCAGCCTTTAGTGACGGTCACCGTTTTGGCAGCCAGTTTTTGCCAGGCTTCCGGGGTTTTATCGCCATAGACTTTCTGCATCCACAGCAGCAGGCCGAGACCCGGCGTGCTGGTGCGGGGATCTTCATAGATCACGCGCCATTTTTGATCGCTTTCAACCAGCTCTTTCAGGCTCTTCGGTGGGTTTTGCAGTTTGGTTTTGTCGTAAACGAAGGCGAAGTAACCATAATCGAAAGGCACAAAGGTGTCATTTTTCCAGCCACCCGGCACAGTTACTGCATCGTTCGGGACATTACTTTTGGCAAACAATTCGGTCTGGGTGGCCGCATTGAGCAGGTTGTTATCCAGCCCCAGCACGACGTCGGCTTTGCTATTTTTACCTTCCATGCGCAGCCGGTTGAGCAGGGAAACCCCATCCTCCAGCGCCACGAACTTCAGTTCACAATTGCAATCGGCTTCAAAGGCTTTTTTGACCACCGGGCCAGGGCCCCAGTCAGCGGCGAAGGAGTCGTAGGTATAGACCGTCAGCACGGGTTTCGCGAAAGCAGGCAGGGCCAGCAGGGCCAGCAGGGGAAGAGCTTTTTTTAACACTTTGCACCTCAATGTTGAGTGGCAAAGGATTTTGAGTGACAGCCTCAAATCCCTTCGCCGGCGTTATCCGGATCAGGTTCGACGGGTATTTTCTCAGCACACGCTTTCGCGCAGCACCCCGTTGAGAACGGCAGTATTGTAATGATTTGGTGAATATTACGAAAGTGTTATGGCTCCGGCGGCGCAAACCACGCCGATTTAAAGTCAAACCAGCCGAGCGTGTTCATCCGCAGACCACGCATACTGCGCTGACCCTGAATCATCAGCCAGTGGTGAATAAGCGGTACCATCGCTTGCTGTGCCAATAGTTGCTGGCACCACACCGCGAGGTTCATCTCACCCGCCCGCCACTCGGCGGCGTCTTGCTGCCAGTCTCGGGGAATGCAGTTTTGCAGCAGCGGGACCTCATACAGGTGTGAGAAGAGCGAGAAATCGAGCGGCAGAGTAAAGTTCACGCTATTTAGCCAGATATCGCTGACGATATCGCCGCGATGCCACTCGTCATAATCCACTTCCACTATTTCCAGTTTTACCCCTTCGGCGGCCAGCATAGCGCTCATCATTCTGCCGATGACCCGGTGTTCAACGTGTTCACGGTAGTAGGTCAGGGTAATGCTCTCAAGACCTGCAGGTTTTTCGCCACATCCCGGCCGGGCATGGTGCCAGCGAGGCAGCAAGCCCCAGGCGGGGAACCAGTAAGTCTGGTACTGCGCTTCCGCCTGATAGATCAATTTAGCGGGAGAGAGGATCTGGCTGATCCACTGACGGACCTCCTGGCTGGCACCGCGTCGGGATCGCGCGTCGAAGAGCAGGTAATAGCACCCCTCTTCCAGACGGCTCTCTACCGCTTTCTCCCCTTCGGTCGGCCCCTCAAGCGTCAGCCCTGGACTCAGCTCTTCACTGATATCGGGTAATACCCAGACGTTTACTTCATCGATCAGCGCGCGATAGCCAAAGTAATCGTCAAAGGCCTGAATCTTTAACTGATTATTGTTATTGCGCACCACCGCATAGGGGCCTGTCCCCACGGGTTGGCTGGCAAACTTAGGCATCGATTCCCATTCACGCGGCAGAATCATTGAGGGGACGTAACCCAGCAGCCACGGCAGCCAGCGGTCTGGTTCAGAGAGGTGAATATCCAGCGTCCACGCGGTAGGAGACTGAACGCTAACGATGTGGGAATAGAGCGGCAACATTCTGGCGCGCTCGAGCGAGGCAATCACGTCGCTCATCTCCAGTTCACGGCCATGATGAAAATGGATGCCGGGCCGTAAAAAAAAGCGCCAGTGAAGGGGGGCAATCTGCTGCCAGTGATGCGCGATATCGGCTTCCAGTTCCCCGTTTTCCTCATTTATGCGGGTTAGCCCGCTGAAGATTTGCCGCGCCATATGGGTCTCGGATCGACGTAATGCGCTACCCGGCAACAGGTTTTTCATTGGCCGATAGTAGAGGACGCGCAGGATATGCTTCCCCTGGCGGAAACTGCGGCCCAGATGAGAAACCAGCATCTGTCGCACCGCGGCTTTATCGCCGACTAACTGCACCAGTTGATCGATCCGATCCTGCTCCAGCAGGTCTTCGGCCCGCTGTTGCTGCAGCGCCAGGCCGGTATACAAAAAAGTGAGGCGCGAGCGTTTACCGCGTCCGGCTTCGGCCTCCCAGTTCAGCCAGCCCTGCTGCTGCATCGTATTGAGCAGGGTACGCATATGGCGGCGCGAACAGTTAAGCAGCGCGGCGAGTTCACTGAGGGTAGTGTCCTGGGTCTGGCCTTCACAGCATTGCCACAGGCGGATGAATTGTTGTTGCAGGCGACCAGAGGCCATAAAAGAGGAACTCCTGACAAAAAATCAGCAATTTATTAATCCCTATATTAAGCCAATAATTCTCTTCGATGAAGCGAGGAGGTGAATATGAGGAAGTCGACCGCACGTCAGTTTTTCCAACAGTACTTTGCCGCGACAAAGGGAGTGTCCTGGCTGGCCCGCCAGTGTGAAGCACAACGGTTCAAAATACTGGAAGAGTTGATGCAGTGGGACGTTACAACGCCGACTTCTGAACGCTGACTCGCCTCGATCATGTGTGACTGAGTATTGGTGCTAATCACCACGCCAGCAGTTATTATCTGCTGGCTTTTTTCATTTCTTTTGCGCTTAAGGATAGGGTCATGCTCTGGTTAATGACGATGGGTCGCCGCCTCAACGGTGTCTATGCCGCGTTTATGATAGTGGCGTTTATGATGGGCGTTGCCGGCGCGCTGCAGGCTCCGACCTTAAGCCTGTTCCTGAGTCGTGAAGTCGGGGCGCAACCTTTCTGGGTAGGGTTGTTCTACACGGTCAATGCCATCGCCGGGATTCTGGTCAGCCTGTGGCTGGCGAAGCGCTCCGACAGCCAGGGCGACCGGCGTAAATTGATCCTCTTCTGCTGCGCCATGGCCATTGCTAACGCACTGCTGTTTGCATTTAACCGCCATTACATGACTTTGCTTACCTGCGGGGTTCTGCTGGCGGCGCTGGCGAACACCGCCATGCCACAGCTCTTTGCCCTGGCCCGTGAATACGCCGACAACTCCGCGCGGGAAGTGGTGATGTTCAGCTCGGTGATGCGTGCTCAGCTCTCGCTGGCGTGGGTAATCGGCCCGCCGCTGGCCTTTATGCTGGCCCTCAATTACGGCTTTACCGCCATGTTTTCCATCGCGGCGGCAATCTTCGCCATCAGTCTGGGGCTTATCGCCTTTGCGCTGCCCTCTGTCGCACGGGTAGAGCAGACAGTGGATACCCCGGTGACCCAGGTGAGCGGCTGGCATAACAAAAATGTCCGCCTGCTGTTTATCGCCTCGACGCTGATGTGGACCTGTAACACCATGTATATCATTGATATGCCTTTGTGGATCAGCAGCGATCTGGGGTTGCCGGATAAGCTGGCGGGTATTTTGATGGGCACGGCCGCGGGGCTTGAGATCCCGGCCATGATCCTGGCGGGATATTACGTAAAACGCTTCGGTAAACGCCGAATGATGACCCTTGCCGTGGCGGCGGGGGTGATGTTTTACGTGGGGTTAATTCTGTTTCATAGCCGTGAGGCGCTGCTGGCGCTCCAGCTGTTTAATGCCATTTTTATCGGGATCGTTGCCGGGATAGGGATGCTTTGGTTCCAGGATTTGATGCCCGGCCGGGCGGGCTCGGCCACCACCCTGTTCACAAACAGCATCTCTACGGGGGTGATTCTGGCGGGGATGATTCAGGGCGCTCTGGCCCAGAGCTACGGACATGCAGCGGTTTACTGGACGATTGCGGCTATCTCGGTGGTGACCTTAGCGATCACCTCCCGGGTGAAAGATGTCTGACCGTGATTAAGCGGTTCGGGAAAGAATAAAAACAGGATGGCGGTTCTTATTAAGGGAATAATGAAGAACCGTGAGTAAGTAGAGTATTTAACGGTAAAAAACGACGAGCCGTTATTATTGTTGAAACCTATGCAGGGTGTGAGGCTAGCGGAGGGGGGAAATATCTCCACTAGCCTTGACTCTTTTATTAACAACGACCGGCTTTCCTGGAAAGCGCATCACATGTGGTATTACTGGTGCCGTTATTAGTGCCGGCACAAATCGCATCGGATACCGTATCCTCAGCGCCTAATGGAATCACGCCATATAATTTTGCCGCGCCGACTTTGGTTACGTAGCAACGGTGGGCCGTGTTATTGACGGTGGCGACGAAATTGGTTTTAACCCCTTTTTTGTCCACATTTGAGATGGGTACCTTGCTGGCGTCGACATTCAGGGCAAATGACGCGGCATCTTTCATCTCTTTCTCTGTTACGGCCGGACTCATTCCGCAACCGGCTAAAAGCAGAGTCGATAATACGATGGCGACAAAACGACGTTTATTCATGGTAGTGCTCCTTGCAAATTATCATGTCCGCCAAGTATAAGTGTTATTAATATTGGACCCTGTTGATTTTGATCATTAAATAAGGCGCTTTGAATTTGGTTTTATTATTTATTATGAGGTCGGAATGGCGTTATTTATATGCGGAAATAATGATTATTTTATTTTGATAATTATTATTTATTTATATTTTATTAAAGGGAAAGGTAATACAGGGAAGGAAAAACAGGTAAGGGAAAACAGGCCCGCCAGACGCGGGCCTGTTTTTTAGCCCATAAACGCAGGCTGTTTGTTCTCGTAGGCGGAGATTGCCTCTTCATGCTGTAACGTCAGGCCGATGCTGTCCAGGCCATTGAGCATGCAGTGGCGGCGGAAATCATCAATCTTAAAGCTGTAAGACTTTTCGCCCGCCTTCACCACCTGAGCTTCCAGGTCCACCTCAAAGGTGATCCCCGGCTGCGCTTTCACCAGCGCAAACATCTCGTCTACCTGCGCATCGCTCAGGGTCACCGGCAACAGCTGGTTGTTAAAACTGTTGCCATAAAAGATGTCGGCAAAGCTGGGGGCGATAACCACTTTGAAACCGTAATCGGTCAATGCCCATGGCGCGTGCTCACGCGAGGAGCCGCAGCCAAAGTTTTCGCGAGCCAGCAGGATGGAAGCCCCTTTGAACTCCGGAAAGTTCAGCACAAATTCCGGGTTCGGTACTTCGCCTTTGTCATCGAGGAAACGCCAGTCGTTAAACAGGTGCGCGCCAAAGCCGGTGCGGGTCACCTTCTGTAAAAACTGCTTTGGAATGATGGCGTCGGTGTCGACGTTGGCCGCGTCCAGAGGGACAACCAGGCCCGTATGCTGGGTAAATTTCTCTGCCATGATTGTCTTCCTTATTTCAGGTTGCGGATGTCGGCGAAATGGCCGGTAACGGCGGCGGCCGCTGCCATGGCCGGGCTGACCAGGTGCGTGCGTCCACCGCGACCCTGACGGCCTTCGAAATTACGGTTGCTGGTAGAGGCGCAGCGTTCACCTGGGTTAAGACGGTCGTTGTTCATGGCCAGACACATAGAGCAGCCAGGCAGACGCCATTCAAAGCCGGCGTCGATAAAGATCTTATCCAGACCCTCTTCCTCCGCCTGCGCTTTCACCGGGCCAGAGCCAGGGACGACCAGCGCCTGAACGCCCGGTGCCACTTTGCGGCCTTTGGCGATCTCTGCCGCGGCGCGTAAATCTTCGATGCGCGAGTTGGTGCAGGAGCCGATAAACACCTTATCGATCGTCACCTCAGTTAAGGGTACGCCCGGCTGTAAGCCCATATAGGCCAGCGCTTTCTCGGCGCTAGCGCGTTCAACCGGATCGGCAAAGGAGGTGGGATCCGGAACCGCGTCGTTCACGGAGATAACTTGCCCCGGGTTAGTCCCCCAGGTGACCTGCGGCGCGATCTCTTCGGCCTGCAGAGTTACCACGGTATCGAAGGTGGCGCCGTCATCAGTCTTCAGCGTCTTCCAGTAGGCAACCGCCTCGTCATAATGCTGGCCTTTTGGCGCATGCAGACGCCCTTTCACATAGTCAAAGGTGGTTTGATCCGGTGCGACCAGGCCCGCTTTGGCACCCATTTCGATAGCCATGTTGCACAGGGTCATACGTCCTTCCATGCTCAACGCCTGGATGGCATCGCCGCAGAACTCCACCACGTGACCGGTGCCGCCAGCGCTGCCGGTTTTACCGATGATCGCAAGGACAATATCTTTTGCGGTAATACCTGGGGCGGCCTGACCTTTTACCTCAATCTTCATGGTCTTCGCGCGCCCTTGCTTCAGGGTCTGGGTCGCCAGAACATGTTCGACCTCAGAGGTGCCGATACCGAATGCTAACGCGCCAAATGCGCCGTGGGTGGCGGTGTGGGAATCGCCGCAGACAATGGTCATCCCCGGCAGGGTGATGCCCTGTTCAGGGCCCATCACGTGCACGATACCCTGGTAAGGGTGGTTCAGGTCATAGAGCTCTACGCCAAACTCGTTGCAGTTTTTGATCAGCTCCTGCATCTGAATCCGCGCCATCTCACCGGACGCGTTGATGTCTTTCGTCTGGGTGGAAACGTTATGATCCATGGTCGCGAAGGTTTTACCCGGCTGGCGCACTGGACGATGATGAGCACGCAGACCGTCAAACGCCTGTGGTGAGGTCACTTCATGTACCAGATGGCGATCGATATAGAGCAGCGGGGTTTCGTTCTGCGCTTCGTAAACCACGTGAGCATCATAAATTTTTTCGTACAACGTCTTCGCCATGATTACACCCCTTCAGCGACATAGCGGGCAATGATATCGCCCATTTCTTCGGTACTGACTGCCGCGTTACCGCGGGCTAAATCGCCTGTCCGCACCCCCTCTTCTAAGGCGCGGTTAATGGCATTTTCAATGGCGGTTGCCGCATCGTTAGCATCCAGGCTGTAGCGTAACAGCAGCGCCAGGGAGAGGATCTGCGCAATAGGGTTAGCGATGTTTTTACCCGCGATATCCGGCGCCGAGCCACCAGCAGGCTCATACAGGCCAAAACCTTCTTCGTTCAGGCTGGCAGAGGGCAGCATACCCATCGAGCCGGTGATCATGGCGCACTCGTCAGACAAAATATCGCCGAACAGATTCGAACAGAGCAGTACGTCAAACTGAGACGGGTCTTTGATCAACTGCATGGTCGCGTTGTCGATGTACATATGTGACAGCTCAACGTCCGGATATTCCTGAGCGATTTCGTTCACGATTTCACGCCACAGAATGGAGGATTGCAGGACGTTAGCTTTATCAATTGAGGTCACTTTGTGGCGGCGCTTGCGTGCAGATTCAAAGGCGATGCGGGCAATACGCTCGATCTCAAAGCGATGATAGACCTCGGTATCAAAGGCTTTTTCATGCTGACCGCTGCCTTCGCGGCCTTTCGGCTGGCCGAAGTAGATCCCGCCCGTCAATTCACGTACGCAAAGGATATCGAAACCGTTGGCGGCGATGTCGGCGCGCAGTGGGCAGAACTCTTCCAGGCCCTGATAGAGTTTGGCCGGACGCAGGTTACTGAATAATTTGAAATGCTTACGCAGCGGCAGCAGAGCACCACGCTCAGGCTGCCCGGCAGGAGGGAGATGCTCCCATTTTGGGCCGCCCACGGAGCCGAACAGAACGGCATCGGCGTTTTCACAGCCGGTGACCGTGGCCTGTGGCAACGGCGTACCGTGATTATCAATGGCGATACCGCCCACATCATAGTGGCTGGTGGTAATTTTCATCGCAAAACGGGTGCGAATCGCTTCCAGTACTTTCAGCGCCTGTGCCATAACTTCGGGGCCAATTCCATCACCCGGTAACACAGCAATATGGTAATTCTTCGACATTACACGGTTTCCTTATTGTTCTCTTTATTCTGAGCTTTGCGTTGTAACTCTTTCTCGACCTCAGCGGCGCGCCAGATGTTGTTCAGGACATGCACCATCGCCTTCGCGGAGGATTCGACGATATCGGTCGCCAGACCTACGCCGTGGAAGCGACGGCCGTTGTAGTTGACCACGATGTCTACCTGACCCAGCGCATCTTTGCCGTGACCTTTGGCGCTTAAACCGTATTTCACCAGCTCAATGTCATAGTCGGTGATGCGGTTGATGGCCTGATAGATCGCATCGACCGGGCCGTTTCCGTTAGCCGCTTCGGCTTTCACTTCTTCACCACAGGCCAGTTTGACGGAGGCGGTGGCAATATCGCTGGAGCCCGACTGCACGCTGAAGTAATCCAGACGGAAGTGCTCTGGTTCCTCTTGCTGCTTATTAATAAACGCCAAAGCTTCCAGATCGTAATCGAATACCTGACCTTTTTTATCCGCCAGCTTCAGGAACGCGTCATACAGCTGATCCATGTTGTAGTCGGCCTCTTTGTAACCCATCTCTTCCATACGGTGTTTCACCGCCGCACGGCCGGAACGGGAGGTCAGGTTCAACTGCACTTGATTCAGCCCGATGGATTCCGGGGTCATGATTTCGTAGTTTTCGCGATTTTTCAGCACGCCATCCTGGTGAATGCCCGATGAGTGGGCAAAGGCGCCGGTGCCGACGATGGCTTTGTTCGCCGGGATCGGCATGTTGCAGATCTGGCTGACCGTCTGGCTGGTACGCCAGATTTCGTTGTGATTGATGCGGGTGTGCACATTCATGATGTCTTTGCGCACCTTGATGGCCATGATGACCTCTTCCAGTGAACAGTTACCGGCACGCTCGCCGATACCGTTCATCGCGCCTTCAACCTGGCGGGCACCCGCGTGGACGGCGGCAATGGCGTTACCTACGGCCAGGCCCAGGTCGTCGTGGGTATGCACAGAGATGATGGCTTTGTCGATGTTAGGCACACGCTCATACAGCCCGGTGATGATATTGGAGAACTCGAACGGCATGGTATAGCCGACGGTATCCGGGATATTGATGGTGGTTGCGCCTGCGCTGATGGCGGCTTCGACGACGCGCGCCAGGTCAGCAATTGGGGTGCGGCCCGCGTCTTCGCATGAGAATTCCACGTCATCAGTGTAATTACGGGCGCGTTTTACCATATAGATGGAGCGCTCAATCACTTCGTCCAGCGTACTACGCAATTTGGTCGCAATGTGCATTGGCGAGGTGGCGATAAAGGTATGGATACGGAAAGCTTCGGCCACTTTCAGCGACTCGGCAGCGACGTCGATATCCTTTTCGACACAGCGCGCCAGACCACAAACCCGGCTGTTTTTGATCGTGCGGGCGATGGTCTGTACAGATTCAAAATCACCCGGTGAGGAGACCGGGAAACCCACTTCCATAACATCTACGCCCATACGTTCGAGGGCCAGAGCAATCTGCAGTTTTTCTTTAACACTCAGGCTGGCCTGTAATGCCTGTTCACCATCACGTAAGGTCGTATCGAAAATAATGACTTGCTGGCTCATGGGTTAGGTCCTTGTCTGTATTTGGGCGCCTTGCTACGAGCATAAAAAAACCCGCGCAGTGGCGCGGGTTTTTTGTTTACCAGAGACGATTCAACGCTGAATTTCGTCCGCCAGTCTACCGCGCACAATGGATGCGTTTAGTAGTAGTAGACCGGTGAAACGAATGCTGCGGATCATGAATCTAGCCTCGGTTAAATGCGATATGCTTTTAGTGGTACTGGATACGCGCATTGATGTCAACCCCGCAAGGGTGAAAAGGGCGGACGAGGGGGCAGACAGCCAAAGATGAAATGAGCTAATTGTGCTGCTTTTTTCGTTGAAGACAATTTAAATGCTCTGCGATTAATTTGCATATTCATCGCTGGAATTAAAAGAAGATGTTTGTTTGCATTTGTACAGATTTTGCGACATATCGGTAATATTCTTTATTGCCTTTTGAATCAGAAGGTTGTTTAGGCTCTTTTTTTGTGATGAAGAATAAAGTGATAAGGTTGATAATTCATTGTTAATGATTACCTCTAGAAAGTTGTTAACAATTAATAGTGGCTTAAATAATCCTTAATTAGATGCCATATTGTATATTTATAGGGATTATGATTTCATTGGATTACTAAACTATTTAGTATGTTTTGACGAGGTAACTCCCTTTTTAAGGTATAGAGCTCCTTTTTATCGCTTGTGACAGAGCTTGATGTTTTCTGAAATTTATATATTTCTCTTTTGCTTGTTTTATATGCGTGATAAATCATATTTTGTCAGCTTATTATTGCGCACAAGTAAAAGGAGCTTAGCATGACAGTGAAGATGGATATGTGTGACGAAAATAGTGAAAAAGCACCGCAGAATGAGAATACTAAACCTCAGTTGCGTACCGTGGATCTTAATCTGCTTACCGTCTTTGATGCGGTAATGCAGGAGCAAAATATTACCCGGGCGGCACACGCCCTGGGGATGTCGCAACCGGCAGTAAGTAATGCGGTTGCAAGACTTAAGGTCATGTTTAATGATGAATTATTTGTAAGGTATGGCAGAGGGATTCAGCCCACCGCCCGCGCGTACCAGCTGTTCGCTTCGGTGCGACAAGCGCTGCAACTGGTGCAAAATGAACTACCGGGTTCCGGTTTTGAGCCGTTAGTTAGCGAGCGTATTTTCCATCTCTGTGTATGCAGCCCGCTGGATAATTATTTAACCTCGATTATTTATAATAAAGTGGGTGAGATCGCCCCCAATATTCAACTTGTCTTCAAATCCTCTCTCAATCAAAACACGGAACATCAACTGCGTTATCAGGAGACGGAGTTTGTTATTGGTTATGAAGAGTTTCGTCGCCCGGAATTCTCCTGCGTGCCTTTATTCAAAGATGAAATGGTTCTGGTATCCAGTAAAAAACATCCGCGTCTGCATGGCACGCTGCATGAAAGCGATATTTATAATGAGCAGCACGCCGTTGTTGCCCTGGACAGATATGCCTCCTTCAGTCAGCCGTGGTATGACACGCCGGATAAACAAGCCAGCGTTGCTTATCAGGGCATGGCAATGGTTAGTGTATTAAATATTGTGTCGCAAACACATCTGGTCGCTATCGCTCCGCGCTGGCTGGCTGAGAAATTTGCCGAACCGCTGAGCTTACGTATTCAGGCGTTGCCTCTGCAGTTGAATACGCGGACCTGTTATCTCTCCTGGCATGAAGCGGCGGGGCGCGATAAAGGTCATCAGTGGATGGAAGAGTTATTAGTGAATGTCTGTCATCGCTAAAACATCACAGGATAAGCACCATATTTGTTGTTTATCCTGCATTTTTTAATCGTTATGAAATTTTATACTGTCAGCCATTTTTTTACCTCGCCTTCTTTGTCACAAAAATGGATGAATTTCTGTGACGCTTCCAGTTTATGTGATTATTGGTCGGTGCATTTCCTGCTGGCAGTATATTTATCCATAACTCAACCTTATACCCCTTGATTCTACTTTCTTAGGCTATCCCCTTCGGGGGAGCGCGAATTGCCTGCCTGAGGGCAAGCGGTTATGTTAACTGTCACTCTGCACAATAAAAATGACTGGGGTCACCCTGGTCAATAAAGATGGAGCAGAAATGATCTCTGCTGTCCGTCTGTAACGTGATGCCTGGAGGCAAAGCATGGAGATGTTGTCTGGCGCCGAAATGGTCGTCCGGTCGTTAATCGATCAGGGCGTAAAGCAAGTGTTCGGTTATCCTGGGGGCGCAGTCCTCGATATTTACGATGCACTACATACCGTTGGCGGTATTGACCACGTGCTGGTGCGCCACGAGCAGGCGGCGGTGCATATGGCTGATGGACTGGCGCGCGCGACCGGCGAAGTGGGCGTGGTGCTTGTCACTTCTGGCCCTGGGGCAACCAATGCCATTACCGGGATTGCTACCGCCTATATGGACTCTATCCCGCTGGTGATCCTCTCCGGTCAGGTCGCGACATCGCTGATAGGTTATGACGCCTTTCAGGAGTGTGACATGGTTGGGATCTCCCGGCCGGTGGTCAAGCACAGCTTCCTGGTGAAACAGACGGAAGACATTCCGGGCGTGCTGAAAAAGGCATTCTGGCTGGCGGCCAGCGGCCGTCCTGGCCCGGTCGTGGTGGATCTGCCAAAAGATATCCTCAACCCGGCGAATAAGCTGCCGTACGTCTGGCCTGATTCGGTCAGTATGCGCTCTTATAATCCGACAACCCAGGGACACAAAGGGCAGATTAAGCGCGCCCTGCAAACGCTGCTGGCGGCGAAAAAACCGGTTGTCTATGTCGGTGGCGGGGCCATTAATGCCCATTGTGAAGAGCCGTTGCGTGAGCTGATTGAAAAGCTCAACCTGCCGATAGCCTCTTCACTGATGGGATTAGGGGCATTTCCGGCCACCCATCGTCAGGCGTTGGGGATGCTTGGCATGCACGGCACCTATGAAGCCAACATGACGATGCACAACTCCGATGTGATTTTCGCCGTCGGGGTTCGCTTTGATGATCGCACCACCAATAACCTCGCGAAATATTGTCCGAACGCGACCGTACTGCATATCGATATCGATCCCACCTCGATCTCTAAAACCGTCGCGGCGGACGTTCCGATTGTGGGCGATGCGCGCCAGGTGCTGCTGCAGATGCTGGAGCTACTGCCGCAGGAGACAACCACGCAGCCGCTCGACGACATACGTGACTGGTGGCTGCAGATCGAACAGTGGCGTACGCGTCAGTGTCTGAAATACGACACGCAAAGCGAGCACATCAAACCGCAGGCGGTAATCGAAACGATCTGGCGTCTGACAAACGGCGATGCTTATGTCACCTCAGACGTGGGTCAGCACCAGATGTTTGCGGCACTCTACTATCCGTTTGATAAACCTCGCCGCTGGATTAACTCTGGCGGTCTGGGAACCATGGGCTTTGGCCTGCCCGCCGCGCTGGGTGTGAAGATGGCGCTGCCAGCGGAAACCGTCGTTTGCGTGACGGGTGATGGCAGTATCCAGATGAATATTCAGGAGCTCTCCACGGCGCTGCAATATGACCTTCCGGTGCTGGTGTTAAACCTTAACAATGGCTATCTGGGGATGGTGAAGCAGTGGCAGGACATGATCTACTCGGGCCGCCACTCTCATTCATATATGAAGTCACTGCCTGATTTCGTTCGTCTGGCAGAAGCCTATGGCCACGTTGGGATCCGGGTTTCCGATCCGGCAGAGCTGGAAGCGAAGCTCGCGCAAGCGCTTGAACAGGTGAAAAACAATCGCCTGGTGTTTGTCGATGTGATCGTAGACGGCACTGAACACGTCTATCCGATGCACATTCGCGGAGGCGGAATGGATGAAATGTGGTTAAGCAAAACGGAGAGAACCTGATATGCGCCGGATATTATCTGTCTTACTGGAAAACGAGTCTGGGGCCTTATCGCGAGTCATCGGGCTTTTCGCACAGCGCGGCTACAATATTGAAAGCCTTACCGTGGCGCCCACCGACGATCCTACCCTCTCGCGGATGACCATTCAGACCGTAGGCGATGCCAAAGTGCTGGAGCAGATCGAAAAGCAATTGCATAAGCTGGTGGATGTACTGCGCGTGAGCGAGCTGGGGCAGGGGGCCCATGTTGAACGGGAAATCATGCTGGTAAAAGTTCAGGCCACCGGTTACGGGCGTGAAGAGGTGAAACGTAACGCGGAGATTTTCCGCGGGCAGATCATTGATGTTACTCCGTCTATTTATACCGTGCAGCTTGCGGGTACCAGCGACAAGCTTGATGCTTTCCTCGCGTCGGTAAGGGATGTGGCAAAAATCGTTGAAGTGGCTCGCTCTGGCGTCGTAGGGTTATCCCGCGGCGATAAAGTGATGCGCTAAGTCTCAACGAGCCTCTCTCGAACATGCCCGGTCTTCATAACCGGGCTTTTTTTTGTGGCCTGCACCTTTGTGCAGACAAAAGCGGTTGCCGCACACTCTTTTCTGCGCTTAGATGTTAAAAGATTTAGCCATAACCCTGTTGAGGTCATGGACTCTTTTATTTTTTTTGAGGGGCAATTGTGAAACTGGATGAAATCGCCCGGCTCGCCGGCGTGTCACGAACTACGGCAAGCTATGTGATTAACGGTAAAGCGAAGCAGTATCGTGTGAGCGATAAGACCGTTGAGAAAGTCATGGCAGTGGTTCGTGAACATAACTACCATCCGAATGCCGTAGCGGCGGGTTTGCGCGCCGGACGCACCCGTTCAATAGGTCTGGTCATTCCGGATCTGGAAAACACCAGCTACACCCGTATTGCAAATTATCTGGAACGTCAGGCGCGCCAGCGTGGCTATCAGCTGCTTATCGCCTGCTCGGAAGATCAGCCTGATAACGAAATGCGCTGTATCGATCATCTGCTGCAGCGTCAGGTTGATGCGATCATTGTTTCAACCTCTCTTCCGCCGGAGCACCCTTTTTATCAGCGTTGGGCTAACGATCCGTTGCCGATTGTCGCTCTGGACCGTGCGCTGGATCGCGAACATTTCACCAGCGTTGTGGGAGCGGATCAGGACGACGCCGAAATGCTGGCGGCAGAGCTGCGTACCTTCCCGGCGGAAAAAGTCCTCTATCTGGGTGCGTTGCCAGAGCTATCCGTCAGCTACCTGCGTGAACAGGGCTTCCGGACCGCATGGAAAGACGATCCGCGCAAAGTGGAGTTCCTCTATGCCAATAGCTATGAACGTGAAGCCTCTGCGCAGCTTTTTGAGAAGTGGCTAGAGACGCACGAGATGCCGCAGGCGCTCTTTACCACCTCTTTTGCTCTGTTGCAGGGGGTGATGGACGTGACGCTGCGTCGTGAAGGCAAATTACCCTCGGATCTGGCTATCGCCACCTTTGGGGATAATGAACTGCTCGATTTCCTGCAGTGCCCGGTACTGGCCGTTGCCCAGCGCCACCGTGATGTGGCGGAACGAGTACTGGAAATCGTGCTGGCAAGCCTGGATGAGCCGCGCAAACCTAAACCGGGATTAACCCGTATTCGGCGTAATCTTTATCGCCGTGGTGTACTCAGCCGCGTGTAATAGCCTGACAGGGCAGGTGGGCTGCCCTGTTATTTTGCTTAAATACTCTAAAAATAATGGCCATATTTTTTTTAGGATAATTCTTTAAAAAAAGGCCAGCTCCCTTCTTCAATTACTCGAACATTTAAATTTGTCAGTTTCCTGCTTATTTCAATGTTATTCGTTTACCAGGTTGTATTATTTTGTAACATTCCTGAAGCGCGGTGCTGAATTATCAGCCATTTTTTCCCATCCGAACCTCCCCGGCGCAGTACCGCGGCAAGCTGCGACACATAGCCGTGTAACTGGCGCTGTTATCCCCCTGCAATATGTCTTAAAATGCTGCCCGCGTCGCAAACTGACACTTTATATTTCCTTGCGATGAGAGAAGTGATCTTTAACGCCACTATGTTTATTCGATTTTTTCTTACAAATATTCATAACGTTAATTTGCCTCGCCGGTTGTTCAGTTATTAGCCGGGTCAGGTTACGTCCGTAAACTTGGCGTATTTAGTCTGGTATGGCGGAAGTCCTGGCTTGACAAGGTTTTCCCTCGCTCCGTAAACTCCTTCGGGTGGGATTTTGTGGGTTAAAGTGGTATTGAGGGGGTGAGGCTGGCATGTTCCGTGGAGCGACGTTAGTCAATCTCGACAGCAAAGGGCGTTTATCGGTACCAACCCGATATCGTGATGAGCTGAACGAGAGCGCTTCTGGTCAAATGGTGTGCACCATTGACATCAACCACTCCTGCCTGCTGCTTTACCCCTTGCCTGAATGGGAAATCATTGAGCAAAAGCTGTCTCGACTGTCGAGCATGAATCCACAGGAACGCCGCGTGCAGCGTTTGTTGTTGGGGCATGCGAGTGAATGTCAGATGGACAGTGCGGGCCGATTATTGATCGCCCCGGTACTGCGGCAACATGCTGGTCTGACGAAAGAAGTGATGCTGGTCGGACAGTTCAACAAGTTTGAACTGTGGGACGAAACGACCTGGTATCAACAGGTCAAGGATGATATCGACGCTGAGCAGTCCGATTCCGCGATGTTAACGGATCGATTGCAGGATTTGTCTCTATAAAAATGATGGAAAATTATAAACATACGACGGTGCTGTTGGACGAGGCCGTAAACGGCCTGAATATTCGTCCTGACGGCATTTATATTGATGGGACATTTGGTCGCGGCGGTCACTCGCGTCTGATTCTCTCCCAACTGGGAGCAGAAGGTCGCTTACTGGCAATCGATCGCGATCCGCAGGCTATTGCCGTGGCGAAGACCATCGATGATCCGCGCTTTTCCATCGTACATGGCCCTTTCTCTGCGTTGGCTGACTATGTCGCTGAACGCGATCTGACCGGTAAGATCGACGGTATTCTTCTCGATCTTGGCGTCTCTTCACCACAGCTTGATGACGCGGAGCGCGGCTTCTCCTTTATGCGCGATGGCCCGCTGGACATGCGTATGGATCCTACGCGCGGACAGTCTGCCGCCGAATGGTTGCTGACGGCCGAAGAGGCGGATATCGCCTGGGTGATCAAAACCTTTGGTGAAGAACGTTTTGGTAAGCGCATTGCCCGCGCCATCGTTGAGCGTAACCGTATTGAGCCGATGACCCGTACCAAAGAGCTGGCGGAAGTTATCGCAGCGGCGATGCCGGTGAAGGATAAATACAAACACCCCGCGACCCGTACATTCCAGGCGGTGCGCATCTGGGTAAACAGTGAACTGGAAGAGATAGAGCAGGCGCTAAAAAGCTCGCTCGGCGTGCTGGCCCCGGGAGGGCGGCTCTCAATCATCAGTTTCCATTCGCTGGAAGACCGCATTGTGAAGCGTTTTATGCGCGAACAGAGCCGCGGTCCGCAGGTTCCGGCAGGGTTACCGATGACTGAAGAGCAACTCAGGAAACTGGGCGGCCGTCAGTTGCGTGCACTAGGCAAGTTAATGCCGGGCGAAGAAGAAGTGGCTGAAAATCCACGTGCCCGTAGTTCAGTACTGCGCATTGCAGAAAGGACGAACGCATGATCAGCAGAGTGACAGAGACCCTCAGCAAAGTGACGGGATCGTTAGGAAGCAACGAGCGCCATGCCTTGCCTGGCGTGATCGGTGACGATCTTTTGCGATTTGGGAAACTGCCACTCTGCCTGTTCATCTGCATTATCGTAACGGCCGTAACGGTGGTCACCACCGCACACCACACCCGTTTGTTAACGGCGCAACGTGAACAGCTGGTACTGGAACGTGATGCGCTGGACATTGAGTGGCGAAATTTGATTCTTGAAGAAAATGCGCTCGGCGATCATAGCCGGGTTGAACGGATCGCAACGGAAAAGCTGCAGATGCAGCATGTTGATCCTTCTCAGGAAAATATCGTAGTACAAAAATAAGGGAAAACGCGACGCATGAGAGCAGCGGCAAAAGCGCTAAAACCAAAACGTCAGGAAGAACAGGCCAGCTTTATCAGCTGGCGTTTTGCGTTGTTATGCGGCTGTATCTTACTGGCGCTGGGCTTTCTGCTGGGACGAGTGGCGTGGCTACAGATCATCGCACCGGACATGCTGGTACGTCAGGGGGACATGCGCTCCCTTCGCGTACAAGAGGTCTCGACATCACGAGGGTTGATCACCGATCGTTCTGGTCGTCCGCTGGCCGTCAGCGTGCCGGTAAAAGCGATCTGGGCCGATCCGAAGGAGCTGCATGACGCAGGCGGGATCTCCCTGGATAACCGCTGGAAAGCACTCTCTGACGCGCTCAAAATGCCGCTGGATCAGCTCGCCGCGCGGGTGAATGCCAACCCGAAAGGGCGATTCATCTATCTGGCGCGCCAGGTCAATCCTGATATGGCTGATTACATTAAAAAGCTGAAACTGCCGGGGATCCATCTGCGTGAAGAGTCACGCCGTTACTATCCGTCAGGGGAAGTTACCGCTCACCTCATTGGCTTTACCAACGTGGATAGCCAGGGTATTGAAGGCGTCGAGAAGAGTTTCGATAAATGGCTCACCGGCCAGCCTGGCGAGCGTATCGTGCGTAAAGACCGCTATGGCCGCGTCATTGAAGATATCTCCTCTACCGATAGCCAGGCGGCACACAACCTCGCCCTTAGCATCGATGAGCGTCTGCAGGCGCTGGTTTACCGTGAGCTGAATAACGCCGTCGCTTTCAACAAAGCTGAATCAGGTAGCGCTGTGCTGGTCGACGTCAGCACCGGCGAAGTGCTGGCGATGGCCAGCAGTCCTTCCTATAACCCGAACAATTTCGCCGGTACCGCCAAAGACGCCATGCGTAACCGGTCCATTACCGACGTGTTTGAACCGGGTTCAACCGTGAAGCCTATGGTCGTCATGACCGCCCTGCAACGCGGTATCGTCAATGAAAACACGGTGCTGAACACCGTTCCTTATCGAATTAACGGCCACGAAATCAAAGACGTGGCGCGCTACAGCGAATTGACCCTGACCGGGGTTCTGCAGAAGTCGAGTAACGTCGGTGTTTCTAAGCTGGCGTTAGCGATGCCGTCCTCAGCGTTAGTAGAAACTTACTCACGTTTTGGGCTAGGAAAGGCGACCAATTTGGGGTTGGTCGGAGAACGCAGTGGCTTATATCCTCAAAAACAACGGTGGTCTGACATAGAGAGGGCCACCTTCTCTTTCGGCTACGGGCTAATGGTAACCCCGTTACAGTTAGCGCGAGTCTACGCAACGATTGGCAGCTATGGCATCTATCGTCCGCTGTCGATTACCAAAGTTGATCCCCCGGTCCCCGGCGAGCGTGTCTTCCCGGAGTCTATCGTACGTACGGTTGTGCATATGATGGAGAGCGTGGCGCTGCCAGGCGGCGGCGGGGTCAAAGCCGCAATTAAAGGCTATCGTATCGCGATTAAGACCGGTACAGCGAAAAAAGTAGGGCCGGATGGTCGCTACATTAATAAATACATTGCCTATACCGCAGGCGTAGCGCCTGCAAGCAATCCGCGTTTTGCGCTGGTGGTAGTAATTAACGATCCACAGGCGGGTAAATACTACGGTGGCGCCGTTTCCGCGCCGGTGTTTGGTGCCATCATGGGCGGCGTTTTACGTACCATGAACATCGAACCGGATGCGCTGGCAACGGGCGAGAAAAGTGAATTTGTAATTAATCAAGGTGAGGGAACAGGTGGCAGATCGTAATTTGCGCGACCTTCTTGCTCCATGGGTGCCAAACGCACCGGAGCGAGCACTGCGGGAGATGGTACTCGACAGCCGTGTGGCTGCATCGGGCGATCTCTTTGTAGCGGTGGTCGGTCATCAGGCGGACGGGCGTCGGTATATCCCGCAGGCGATTGCGCAAGGTGTAGCTGCCATTATTGCTGAGGCAAAAGATGAGGCGACCGACGGTGAAATCCGTGAAATGCACGGCGTGCCGGTAATCTTTCTCAGCCAGCTGAATGAGCGTCTCTCTGCACTGGCAGGGCGTTTTTATCATGAACCGTCTGAACAACTGCGTCTAATTGGCGTAACCGGTACGAACGGCAAAACCACCACCACGCAGCTTATGGCGCAGTGGGCGCAGCTGCTGGGCGAAACCGGTGCGGTGATGGGCACCGTTGGCAATGGTTTGCTGGGCAAAGTGATCCCAACAGAAAACACCACCGGCTCTGCGGTTGACGTCCAGCACGTGCTGGCGGGTCTGGCAGGGCAGGGGGCAACCTTCGCTGCGATGGAAGTCTCTTCTCACGGGCTGGTTCAACATCGTGTGGCGGCGCTGAAGTTTGCCGCCTCGGTGTTCACCAACCTGAGCCGCGATCACCTCGATTATCACGGTGATATGGAAAATTACGAGGCCGCGAAATGGCTGCTCTATTCCACTCACCACTGCGGTCAGGCGATCATTAATGCCGACGATGAAGTCGGCCGCCGCTGGCTGGCTAAGCTGCCGGACGCCGTTGCCGTGTCGATGGAAGACCATATCAACCCGAACTGTCATGGCCGCTGGCTAAAAGCCACGGAAGTGAACTACCACGACAGCGGTGCAACCATCCGTTTCGCCTCCTCCTGGGGCGAAGGCGAAATTGAAAGCCGTCTGATGGGCGCGTTTAACGTTAGCAATCTGCTACTGGCGCTGGCAACGCTGCTGGCACTGGGTTATCCACTCGCAGAACTGCTTAAAACCTCTGCTCGCCTGCAGCCGGTATGTGGCCGCATGGAAGTCTTCAGCGCACCGGGTAAACCGACCGTAGTGGTTGATTATGCCCACACTCCGGACGCACTGGAGAAGGCGCTGCAGGCAGCTCGTCTGCACTGTGCCGGCAAACTCTGGTGCGTGTTTGGCTGTGGCGGCGATCGTGATAAAGGCAAACGTCCGTTGATGGGCGCCATCGCGGAAGAGTTTGCAGACATTCCGGTCGTGACGGATGACAACCCACGTACCGAAGAGCCGCGCGCCATCATTAACGATATCCTGGCCGGGATGCTGGACGCCGGACGTGCTCGCGTTGTTGAAGGGCGCGCCGAAGCGGTCACTAACGCCATTATGCAGGCCGGTGAAAACGATGTGGTCTTGTTGGCGGGTAAAGGGCACGAAGATTATCAGATCGTGGGGACCAACCGTCTGGACTACTCCGATCGTGTGACCGCAGCGCGTCTGCTGGGGGTCGTAGCATGATTAGCGTATCGCTAAGCCAACTCGCCGGCATTTTGCACGGTGAATTGCAGGGACAGGATCTGACCTGTGATGCGGTAACAACGGACACCCGTAAAATCACCCCAGGGTGCCTGTTTGTGGCACTGAAGGGCGAGCGTTTTGACGCTCATGATTTTGCCGATCAAGCCAAAGAGGCCGGCGCTGGCGCACTGTTAGTGAGTCGTAAGCTGAATGTCGATTTGCCCCAGGTGGTGGTGAAAGATATCCGCCAGGCGTTTGGTGAACTGGCTGCATGGGTGCGCCAACAGGTCCCTACGCGGATCGTGGCGCTGACCGGTTCATCCGGTAAAACTTCGGTTAAAGAGATGACCGCGGCCATTTTGAGCCAATGCGGTAATACCCTCTACACGGCCGGGAACCTGAATAATGACATCGGTGTGCCGATGACTCTGCTGCGTCTGACGCCAGAGCATGAGTATGCCGTGATTGAGCTTGGCGCTAACCACCAGGGAGAAATCGCCTGGACCGTCAGCCTGACTAAACCAGAAGCGGCGTTAGTCAATAATCTGGCGGCCGCTCACCTCGAAGGGTTTGGCTCGCTCGAAGGCGTGGCGAAAGCGAAGGGCGAAATCTATACCGGTCTGCCGCAGAACGGTATCGCCATCATGAACGCCGATAATAACGACCAGTTGAACTGGAAGAGCGTGATTGGCGATCGCAAAACCTGGCGATTTTCACCGAATGCCGCCAACAGCGACTTTACGGCAACCAATATCCATGTGACCTCGCACGGTACAGAGTTCACCTTACAAACGCCAACCGGCAGCACGGACGTTCTGCTGCCGTTGCCGGGGCGCCATAACATCGCCAACGCGCTGGCCGCGACGGCGCTGGCCATGGCGGTCGGTGCTCCCCTGAGCGCTATCAAAACCGGACTGGCAAATTTGACCGCGGTACCAGGTCGTCTGTTCCCGGTCCCACTGGGTGAAAACAAACTGCTGCTGGACGACTCCTATAACGCCAATGTCGGGTCGATGACCGCTGCGGTTCAGGTGCTGTCCGAAATGCCGGGCTACCGCGTGCTAGTGGTCGGTGATATGGCAGAGCTGGGTGATGAAAGCGTAGCGTGTCACCGCCAGGTGGGGGAAGCAGCGAAAGCTTCAGGTATTGATCGCGTGTTAAGCACCGGAGCATTAAGCCAGACACTTAGTGAGGCAAGCGGCGCAGGTGAGCACTTTGCTGACAAAGCCGCCCTGATCACCCGCCTGAAGGCGTTGATTCAGGAAAAACAAATCATCACCGTTTTGGTGAAGGGTTCACGTAGCGCAGCCATGGAAGACGTTGTGCGCGTATTACAGGAGAATGGGACATGTTAGTTTGGCTGGCCGAACATTTGGTCAAATATTATTCAGGCTTTAACGTCTTTTCCTATCTGACGTTTCGCGCCATTGTCAGCCTGCTGACTGCGTTGTTCATCTCTTTATGGATGGGCCCGCGCATGATTGCCCATCTGCAAAAGCTCTCTTTCGGCCAGGTTGTCCGTAACGATGGTCCGGAATCACACTTCAGCAAACGTGGTACGCCAACCATGGGCGGCATCATGATTCTGACGGCGATCGTCGTTTCCGTGCTGTTGTGGGCCTACCCGTCTAACCCCTATGTCTGGTGTGTGCTGGTTGTGCTGGTGGGCTACGGGATTATTGGTTTTGTCGATGATTACCGCAAAGTGGTACGCAAAGATACCAAAGGGCTGATAGCCCGCTGGAAATACTTCTGGATGTCGGTGATTGCGCTGGGCGTGGCATTCGCGCTCTACCTGGCCGGCAAAGATACCCCGGCCACCGAGTTGGTGGTGCCGTTCTTCAAGGATGTGATGCCACAGCTGGGGATCTTCTACATCCTGCTGGCTTACTTCGTCATTGTGGGTACCGGTAATGCGGTGAACCTGACCGATGGTCTGGACGGCCTGGCTATTATGCCGACTGTCTTCGTGGCTGGCGGGTTTGCGCTGGTGGCCTGGGCAACCGGGAATATGAACTTCGCGAACTACCTGCACATTCCTTATCTGCGTCATGCCGGCGAGCTGGTGATTGTCTGTACGGCGATTGTGGGCGCGGGGCTCGGATTCTTGTGGTTCAACACCTATCCGGCGCAGGTCTTTATGGGTGACGTCGGTTCGCTGGCGCTGGGTGGTGCACTGGGCATTATCGCCGTGCTGCTGCGTCAGGAGTTCTTGCTGGTGATCATGGGAGGGGTGTTCGTGGTTGAAACCCTGTCAGTGATTTTGCAGGTGGGCTCCTTCAAGCTGCGCGGTCAGCGCATCTTCCGTATGGCGCCGATTCACCATCACTATGAATTGAAAGGCTGGCCGGAGCCGCGCGTGATTGTGCGCTTCTGGATTATTTCGCTGATGCTGGTGCTGATTGGCCTGGCAACGCTGAAGGTACGTTAATCATGGCAGATTACCAGGGTAAAAAAGTCGTTATCATCGGGCTGGGCCTTACCGGGCTCTCCTGCGTGGACTTTTTCCTTGCGCGCGGCGTCACGCCGCGCGTAATGGATACGCGTATCTCTCCGCCTGGGCTGGACAAACTGCCGGAACAGGTTGAACGCCACCTTGGTGGTCTTAATGATGACTGGCTGCTGGCAGCCGATCTGATCGTTGCCAGCCCCGGTATGGCGCTGGCGCACCCTTCGTTAAGCGCCGCAGCCGATGCGGGCGTTGAAATTGTGGGTGATATTGAACTGTTCTGCCGTGAAGCACAGGCGCCAATCGTCGCCATTACCGGCTCTAACGGTAAAAGCACCGTCACGACCCTTGTGGGTGAGATGGCAAAAGCGGCAGGCGTGAGCGTCGGTGTCGGCGGAAACATTGGATTGCCCGCCTTAATGCTGCTCGATCAGGGACGCGAGTTGTATGTACTGGAGCTTTCCAGCTTCCAGCTGGAAACCACCTCCAGCCTGAAGGCCGTGGCCGCCACGATCCTCAACGTAACCGAAGATCATATGGACCGTTACCCGTTTGGTCTGCAGCAATACCGTGCAGCCAAACTGCGGGTTTACGAGAATGCAGAAGTTTGTGTGGTTAACGCCGATGATGCGCTGACCATGCCGGTTCGCGGCGCCGATGAGCGCTGCATCAGCTTTGGCATCAACATGGGTGACTATCATCTGAATCGTCAGCAGGGAGAAACCTGGCTGCGCGTGCAGGGTGAAAAAGTGCTGAACGTGAAAGAGATGAAGCTTTCCGGACAGCATAACTACACCAATGCGCTGGCCGCACTGGCACTGGCGGATGCCGCCGGGTTACCGCGTGCGTCCAGTCTGAAAGCCCTCACCACCTTTACCGGTCTTGCTCACCGATTCCAGCTGGCGCTGGAACACAACGGCGTGCGCTGGATCAACGACTCGAAAGCCACCAACGTGGGTAGCACCGAGGCGGCGCTGAATGGCCTGCACGTAGAGGGTACGCTGCATCTGTTGCTTGGCGGTGATGGCAAATCGGCTGACTTCTCTTCTCTGAAACCGTATCTGAAAGGCGACAACGTGCGCCTTTACTGCTTCGGCCGGGATGGCGCAGAGCTGGCGGCATTACGTCCGGAGGTCGCACAGCAGACAGAAACCATGGAACAGGCGATGCGCCTGCTCGCCCCCACACTGAAGCCGGGCGATATGGTGTTGCTCTCTCCTGCCTGCGCCAGCCTTGATCAGTTTAAAAACTTTGAACAGCGTGGCGATCTCTTCACCCGCCTGGCGCAGGAGTTAGGCTGATGCGTTTATCTTTCCCTCACCTTCGCCTGCCGCGCCTGCCGGGATTCGGTATCCTGGCGTGGATCTTCGCGGCGCTGAAAGGCTGGGTCATGGGCTCACGGGATAAAGATTCCGATAGCCTTATCATGTATGACCGTGTGCTGCTCTGGCTTACGCTGGGGCTGGCCGCTATTGGCTTTATTATGGTGACCTCCGCCTCGATGCCCGTGGGGCAGCGTCTGGCGAACGATCCTTTCCTGTTTGCCAAGCGTGATGGTTTGTACATTATTCTCGCATTCTGTCTGGCGATGGTGACACTGCGTCTGCCGATGGAGTTCTGGCAGCGGCACAGCACCGCAATGCTTATCGCCTCTATCGTCATGCTGCTGATTGTACTGGTGGTGGGCAGTTCTGTTAACGGGGCATCGCGCTGGATTGCCTTTGGCCCGCTGCGTATTCAGCCTGCGGAGTTTACCAAACTGTCGCTCTTCTGCTATCTGGCCAACTACCTGGTGCGTAAAGTCGATGAGGTGCGTAACAACCTGCGCGGCTTTTTAAAACCGATGGGCGTGATTCTGGTGCTGGCGGTATTACTGCTTGCGCAGCCTGACCTGGGTACCGTGGTCGTGCTGTTTGTCACCACGCTGGCCATGCTGTTTCTCGCTGGCGCCAAATTGTGGCAGTTCATCGCCATTATCGGGATGGGCATCTCTGCCGTCGTGCTGTTGATTCTGGCTGAACCCTACCGTATCCGCCGCGTCACCTCGTTCTGGAATCCGTGGGAAGATCCCTTCGGCAGCGGTTATCAGCTCACCCAGTCATTGATGGCGTTTGGACGAGGTGAATTCTGGGGGCAGGGGCTGGGGAATTCCGTCCAAAAACTTGAGTATTTACCGGAGGCACATACCGACTTCATCTTCTCCATCATTGGGGAAGAACTGGGTTATATCGGTGTGGTATTAGCACTTTTAATGGTATTCTTCGTCGCTTTCCGCGCCATGTCGATTGGCCGAAAAGCGCTGGTGATTGACCATCGCTTCTCTGGCTTTCTGGCGTGCTCGATCGGGATCTGGTTCAGTTTCCAGGCTCTGGTGAACGTCGGCGCGGCGGCCGGCATGCTGCCCACAAAGGGGCTGACGTTGCCGTTGATCAGTTATGGTGGCTCGAGTCTGTTGATTATGTCGACCGCCATTATGTTTTTGCTACGTATAGATTATGAAACGCGTCTGGAGAATGCCCAGGCGTTTACACGAGGTTCACGATGAATCAACCGAAGCGGTTAATGGTGATGGCAGGCGGTACCGGCGGACATGTTTTTCCGGGGCTGGCGGTTGCGCACCATTTGATGGATCAGGGCTGGCAAGTACGCTGGCTAGGAACCGCAGACCGCATGGAAGCCGATCTGGTGCCGAAACACGGTATCGAGATCGACTTTATTCGTATTTCCGGTCTTCGCGGCAAGGGACTGAAAGCTCTGCTGCTCGCACCGGTACGCATTTTCAATGCCTGGCGTCAGGCGCGCGCCATCATGAAACGCTTTAAGCCGGACGTGGTGCTGGGCATGGGCGGTTATGTCTCTGGCCCGGGTGGCCTGGCGGCATGGTCGTTGGGTATCCCCGTTGTGCTGCATGAGCAGAACGGTATCGCGGGCCTCACTAATAAATGGCTGGCGAAAATTGCCAGCAAAGTGATGCAGGCTTTCCCGGGGGCGTTTCCGAAAGCCGATGTCGTGGGTAACCCGGTGCGCGTTGATGTGCTGGCGCTGCCGCTACCCCAGGCGCGACTCACCGGGCGTGAAGGGCCGGTGCGTGTGCTGGTCGTCGGAGGCTCGCAGGGCGCGCGCGTGTTGAACCAGACGATGCCGCAGGTGGCCGCGAAGCTGGGTGAGGCTGTGACAATTTGGCATCAAAGCGGTAAAGGCGCTCAGCAGACCGTTGAGCAAGCTTATGCAGAGGCCGGTCAGTCGCAGCATAAGGTCACCGAATTTATCGACGACATGGCCGCCGCTTACGCCTGGGCCGATGTGGTAGTTTGCCGCTCTGGTGCATTGACGGTAAGCGAAATCGCTGCCGCCGGTTTGCCGGCGCTGTTTGTGCCGTTCCAGCATAAAGACCGTCAGCAGTACTGGAATGCGTTGCCACTTGAAAAAGCGGGCGCCGCAAAAATCTTTGAACAGCCGCAGTTTACCGCAGATGCGGTCGCCACCACCCTGGCGGGCTGGAACCGGGAGACATTACTGGAGATGGCGCAGCACGCACGCGCGGCCGCGATCCCGGATGCCACCGAGCGGGTAGCAAAAGAAGTGAGCCTGGCAGCCCAGGCTTAACCCTCGCAGCGCGTGTTGCGCTGCACGAATTTTAAGTAGTCGATGGCGTTTAGAGAATGAATACACAACAACTGGCGAAACTGCGTTCAATCGTGCCCGAGATGCGTCGCGTCCGGCACATTCACTTCGTTGGCATCGGCGGCGCCGGTATGGGCGGTATTGCCGAAGTGCTGGCGAATGAAGGTTACCAGATCAGCGGTTCTGATCTGGCGCCGAACCCTGTTACGCAACAGTTGGCGTCGCTTGGCGCAACAATCTATTTCAACCATCGCCCGGAAAATGTCAGTGACGCGAGCGTGGTGGTGGTATCCAGCGCGATTTCTGCCGATAACCCGGAGATTGTGGCTGCGCACGAAGCGCGTATCCCGGTAATCCGCCGCGCCGAAATGCTGGCTGAGTTGATGCGTTTCCGTCACGGCATCGCTGTTGCCGGAACTCACGGTAAGACCACGACGACGGCGATGGTCTCCAGTATTTATGCCGAAGCGGGACTCGATCCAACGTTCGTGAACGGCGGGCTGGTGAAAGCGGCAGGCGTGCATGCACGCCTGGGTCACAGCCGTTACCTGATTGCTGAAGCGGATGAAAGTGATGCCTCATTCCTGCATTTGCAACCGATGGTGGCGATTGTTACCAACATCGAAGCCGACCACATGGATACTTACCAGGGCGATTTCGAAAATTTAAAGCAAACATTCATCAACTTTTTGCACAATCTGCCGTTTTATGGACGTGCAGTAATGTGCGTGGACGATCCGGTCATCCGCGAGCTGCTGCCGCGAGTGGGGCGTCAGATAACTACTTACGGCTTCAGTGAAGATGCCGATGTGCGCGTTGAGAACTATCAGCAGATTGGTGCTCAGGGGCACTTTACACTGGCCCGCCAGGATAAAGAGCTGGTGCAGGTCACGCTGAACGCGCCGGGTCGCCACAACGCGCTAAACGCCGCGGCGGCGGTTGCCGTAGCAACGGAAGAGGGCATTGAAGACGAGGCAATTTTGCGCGCGCTGGAGAGCTTCCAGGGCACTGGCCGTCGTTTTGATTTCCTTGGGGAGTTCCCGCTGGCAGAGGTTAACGGCAAAACCGGTACCGCTATGCTGGTAGATGACTATGGTCATCACCCTACGGAAGTGGATGCCACCATTAAGGCGGCGCGTGCCGGCTGGCCAGATAAAAATCTGGTGATGGTATTCCAGCCTCATCGCTATACCCGTACCCGCGATCTCTATGATGACTTCGCTAACGTCCTGTCACAGGTGGATGCCCTGCTGATGCTGGATGTTTACTCTGCGGGTGAAGCGGCAATTCCGGGCGCGGACAGCCGTTCGCTGTGTCGTACCATTCGTGGGCGCGGTAAGATTGACCCGATTCTGGTCCCCGACCACGCACAGGTAGCGGCGATGCTCGCCCCCATGCTGACCGGTAATGATTTGATTCTGGTTCAGGGTGCGGGAAATATCGGCAAGATCGCCCGTAACTTAGCTGAAATCAAACTGAAGCCGCAAAATTCGGAGGAAGAACGCCATGGCTGATAAGATCGCCGTCCTGCTTGGCGGGACTTCCGCTGAACGCGACGTTTCTCTGAACTCTGGCGCAGCAGTACTGGCGGGTCTTCGCGAAGGTGGCATTGATGCGCACCCGGTCGATCCAAAGGAGACGGATGTCACGCGCCTGAAAGAGATGGGATTTGATAAGGTTTTCATCGCCCTCCACGGTCGTGGCGGTGAAGATGGCACCCTGCAGGGGTTACTGGATTTGATTGGCTTGCCCTATACCGGCAGTGGCGTCATGGCGTCGGCCATTTCTATGGATAAGTTGCGCAGCAAATTGTTGTGGCAGGGTGCGGGCTTACCGGTCGCGCCATGGGTTGCTGTTACGCGCCGCGAATTTGAATTAGGCCTGCCAGACAGCGTTATTTCGCGAATTGCCGCGCTGGGTTTGCCGGTTATTGTTAAGCCCAGCCGCGAAGGCTCCAGCGTTGGCATGTCTAAAGTGGACAATGCAGGCGATATATCTTCGGCATTAGCGCTGGCATTTCAACATGATGAAGAAGTTCTGATTGAAAAATGGCTCAGCGGGCCGGAATTTACCGTCGCCATGCTTGGTGAAGAAATTTTACCGTCGATTCGTATCCAACCAGCCGGAACCTTCTATGATTATGAGGCGAAGTATCTCTCTGATGAGACGCAATATTTCTGCCCAGCAGGTCTGGAAGAGAAGGATGAGGCGCAATTACAGTCTCTGGTCCTTAAAGCGTGGACTGTTTTAGGTTGTTGCGGTTGGGGGCGTATTGATGTGATGCAGGATAGTGATGGGCAGTTTTACCTGCTGGAGGCGAACACCTCTCCAGGAATGACCAGCCACAGCCTGGTGCCCATGGCGGCGCGTCAGGCGGGCATGAGTTTCTCCCAGCTTGTTGTACGTATTCTGGATCAGGCGCGCTGATATGTCTCAGGCTGCGCTGAACACGCGAAATCGTGACGAAGAGGAAGAGTATTCGTCTCGTCGCAATAATGGAACGCGTCTTGCAGGGATTATCTTCCTGCTTGCCGTGCTATGTACCGTGTTTGTCAGCGGCTGGATGGTGCTGGGCTGGATGGAAGATGCGCAGCGGTTACCCCTGTCGAAACTGGTGGTGACCGGCGATCGTCATTACACCCGTAACGATGATATACGCCAGTCAATCCTGGCGTTGGGATCGCCGGGAACCTTTATGACTCAGGACGTCAACATCATCCAGAGCCAGATTGAACGTCTGCCGTGGATAAAACAGGCAAGCGTACGCAAGCAGTGGCCCGATGAATTGAAGATTCATCTGGTTGAATTTGTGCCCATTGCGCGGTGGAATGATCAGCATATGGTTGACGCAGACGGAAATTCCTTCAGCGTCCCTGCCGATCGCGTCAGCAAGCAAAATTTACCCATGTTATATGGGCCGGAAGGCAGCGAAAATGAGGTGCTGGAAGGTTTTCGTAACATGGGGCAGGTGTTGGCTAAGGATCGGTTTACGTTAAAGAATGCGGCGATGACAGCGCGACGTTCATGGCAGTTAACGCTGACGAATGACATCAAGCTTAACCTTGGCCGCGGCGACACCATGAAGCGTCTGGCGCGATTTGTAGAACTCTATCCGGTTCTGCAACAACAGGCGCAGGCCGATGGCAAACGGATAAGCTACGTTGATTTGCGCTATGACTCAGGCGCGTCGGTGGGGTGGATCCCGGCGCCGGATGAGGAAACCAGGCAGCAACAAAATCAGGCACAGGTACAGGCAGAACAACAATGATCAAGGCGACGGACAGAAAACTGGTAGTTGGACTGGAGATAGGCACCGCGAAGGTAGCCGCTTTAGTAGGGGAAGTTCTGCCCGACGGTATGGTCAATATCATTGGCGTAGGCAGTTGCCCGTCTCGTGGTATGGATAAAGGTGGGGTAAACGACCTCGAGTCGGTGGTGAAGTGCGTACAGCGCGCCATCGATCAGGCAGAATTAATGGCAGACTGCCAGATTTCCTCTGTGTATCTGGCGCTCTCTGGCAAGCATATCAGCTGCCAGAATGAAATCGGTATGGTGCCGATTTCAGAAGAAGAAGTGACACAGGAAGACGTTGAGAACGTGGTCCATACGGCGAAATCCGTGCGCGTGCGTGATGAGCATCGCGTCCTGCATGTGATCCCGCAGGAATATGCCATCGACTATCAGGAAGGCATTAAAAATCCGGTCGGGCTTTCAGGCGTACGTATGCAGGCAAAAGTGCACTTGATCACATGTCACAACGATATGGCGAAGAACATCGTCAAAGCCGTTGAACGTTGTGGCCTCAAAGTTGACCAACTTATTTTCGCCGGTCTGGCAGCCAGTTATTCGGTGTTGACTGAAGACGAACGTGAACTGGGCGTCTGTGTCGTGGATATTGGCGGTGGTACAATGGACATGGCGGTGTATACCGGTGGTGCGTTGCGTCATACCAAAGTGATCCCGTATGCGGGTAACGTGGTAACCAGCGATATCGCTTACGCCTTCGGCACGCCACCGAGCGATGCAGAGGCGATTAAAGTGCGCCATGGCTGTGCGCTCGGCTCTATCGTCGGTAAAGACGAGAGCGTTGAAGTGCCAAGCGTAGGGGGACGTCCTCCTCGCAGTCTGCAGCGTCAGACTCTGGCAGAGGTTATTGAGCCGCGTTACACCGAGCTGCTGAACCTTGTTAACGAAGAGATTTTGCAATTACAGGAACAGCTTCGCCAGCAGGGAGTGAAACATCATCTTGCGGCGGGGATTGTATTAACCGGCGGTGCGGCGCAAATTGAAGGTCTTGCGGCCTGCGCACAGCGCGTGTTCCATACGCAGGTGCGTATCGGGGCCCCGCTGAATATCACCGGTCTGACAGATTATGCCCAGGAGCCCTATTACTCTACGGCCGTGGGCCTGCTTCACTACGGGAAAGAAACCCATCTCAGCGGTGAAGCAGAAGTGGAAAAACGTGCGTCGGTGGGGTCGTGGATCAAACGAATCAACACCTGGCTACGAAAAGAGTTTTAATTTTTTTAAGAGACCGGAGAGAATTAACGGTTTCGGGCGACAGGCACAACGGAGAGAGAAACTATGTTTGAACCTATGGAATTAACCAACGACGCGGTGATTAAAGTCATCGGCGTCGGTGGCGGCGGCGGTAACGCCGTAGAGCACATGGTGCGTGAACGCATCGAAGGCGTGGAATTCTTTGCAGTTAACACCGACGCTCAGGCCCTGCGAAAGACGGCTGTCGGCCAGACGATTCAGATCGGTGGCGGCATCACGAAAGGTCTGGGCGCTGGGGCTAACCCGGAAGTCGGCCGTAACGCAGCAGAAGAAGACCGTGAAGCACTGCGTGCTGCGCTGGATGGTGCAGACATGGTGTTCATCGCAGCTGGCATGGGTGGTGGTACCGGCACGGGTGCTGCGCCAGTGGTGGCTGAAGTTGCAAAAGATTTAGGTATTCTGACCGTTGCTGTCGTCACTAAGCCTTTCAACTTTGAAGGCAAAAAACGTATGGCGTTTGCGGAGCAGGGTATTACTGAGCTGTCCAAACATGTGGACTCGCTGATTACTATCCCGAACGACAAGCTGCTGAAAGTGCTGGGTCGCGGTATCTCCCTGCTGGATGCCTTCGGTGCTGCGAACGACGTGCTGAAAGGCGCCGTTCAGGGTATCGCTGAGCTGATTACCCGTCCGGGTCTGATGAACGTCGACTTTGCAGACGTTCGCACCGTGATGTCCGAAATGGGCTACGCGATGATGGGCTCCGGCGTGGCAAGCGGTGAAGACCGTGCTGAAGAAGCCGCTGAAATGGCGATCTCTTCTCCGCTGCTGGAAGATATCGACCTCTCTGGCGCGCGCGGCGTGCTGGTTAACATCACCGCCGGCTTCGACCTGCGTCTGGATGAGTTCGAAACGGTGGGTAACACCATTCGTGCGTTCGCTTCTGACAACGCGACCGTGGTTATCGGTACCTCTCTGGATCCAGAGATGAACGACGAACTGCGCGTTACCGTTGTTGCAACTGGCATCGGCATGGACAAGCGCCCTGAGATCACGCTTGTCACTAACAAACAGACTCAGCAGCCAGTTATGGATCGCTACCCGCAGCACGGTATGACCCCGCTGACGCAGGAGCAGAAACCGGCCGCGAAAGTGGTTAATGACAATACACCGCAAACCCAGAAAGAACCGGATTATCTGGACATCCCAGCGTTCCTGCGTAAGCAAGCTGACTAGGATTAGGCTGGAATTTGGGGATTTGCGCTCTTTGTGCTAAACTGCCCTGCCGATAGTGATATACACTCTCGGTTGGATAAGTAATTTGGCGAGATTATACGATGATCAAACAAAGGACATTAAAACGTATCGTTCAGGCGACGGGTGTCGGTTTACATACCGGCAAGAAAGTCACGCTGACGCTGCGCCCTGCGCCGGCAAACACCGGGGTCATCTATCGTCGCACCGACTTGAATCCACCGGTAGATTTCCCGGCCGATGCCAAATCTGTGCGTGATACTATGCTCTGTACTTGCCTGGTGAACGAGCATGACGTGCGGATTTCTACCGTAGAGCACCTTAACGCCGCGCTGGCGGGTCTGGGTATCGACAACATTATTGTTGAAGTCGATGCGCCAGAAATCCCGATTATGGACGGCAGTGCTGCACCGTTTGTCTATCTGTTGCTGGATGCCGGCATCGAAGAGCTGAACAGTGCGAAGAAATTTGTTCGTATCAAAGAGACCGTTCGCGTTGAAGATGGCGACAAATGGGCTGAATTCAGACCGTTTAATGGTTTTTCGTTGGACTTTACCATCGACTTTAACCATCCGGCGATTGATTCCAGCACCCAACGCTATGCGATGAACTTCTCTGCTGATGCGTTTATGCGTCAAATCAGTCGCGCCCGTACTTTCGGGTTCATGCGTGATATCGAATATCTGCAGTCCCGTGGCCTGTGCCTGGGCGGCAGCTTCGATTGTGCCATCGTTGTTGACGATTATCGCGTACTGAATGAAGACGGCCTGCGTTTTGAAGATGAATTTGTTCGTCACAAAATGCTGGATGCGATTGGCGACCTGTTTATGTGTGGTCACAACATTATTGGTGCATTTACCGCGTATAAATCCGGTCATGCGCTGAACAATAAACTGTTGCAGGCTGTACTGGCGAAACAGGAAGCATGGGAATATGTGACCTTCCAGGACGAAGCAGAACTGCCGCTGGCGTTCAAAGCACCAAGCACTGTTCTGGCCTAACGGTTACACCCGTTAACTAAAATAGACTGGTTAACCTGGCACTCTCTCCGGCCAGGGATACCAGTCTTTTTTGTTTTTGTCTTTCCGGAATTTTGCGGTCAACGGCGCGTTTGCTGGTTTCATGACCATTTTTAACTCTCTCTGTGCCTCATTACTGCTGCTGTGTATGGCCTTTAGTGGTAATATCTGGACGCGAAAATAAACAAAATCAAATTGTGAGCCTTGTGGCTCTCTTATTGTGGTGGGGCAATTGAGCGGAATTCTGACGCGCTGGCGACAATTTGGCAGACGTTACTTCTGGCCGCATCTCCTGTTGGGGATGGTCGCGGCGAGTCTCGGTTTGCCTGCGCTCAGCAACAGCGCTGAGGCATCGACGCCGGCGAAGACGTCCGCCACCCATGATTTCACCACCCACGTTAATTTCACCAATCTTGCGCTGCTGGAAGCGAACCGCCGTACCAATTTCACGGTGGATTACTGGCACCAGCATGCGATTCGTACCGTCATTCGTCATCTCTCATTTGCGATGGCGCCGCAGGCGCTGCCTGCCATCGAAGAGTCGCTGCCAGTACAGGCGCACCATCTTGCGCTGCTTGATACGCTCAACACGCTGCTAACGCAGCAGAGTAAACCGCTGGCTACCCTGCCTCAGCCTGCGGTTATCTCGTTAGCCCCGGAATCGACCTTCTTTGTATCCGCCTGGATAAGCCAGGTGCAGGGTATCCGCGCCGGGCCTCAACATCTCAGTTAAATTAATCGTTTTTTAATCACTTAATTTATCTATCCTGACCGGGATGTTTGAGATTTTATTATGCTAATCAAATTATTAACTAAAGTTTTTGGTAGTCGTAACGATCGTACCCTGCGCCGCATGCGTAAAGCTGTCACCGTCATCAATGGCCTTGAGCCAGAAATGGAAAAACTGTCCGATGACGAGCTGAAAGCGAAGACCGCTGAATTCCGCGCGCGTCTTGAAAAAGGCGAGACCGTAGAAAGCCTGATTCCTGAAGCATTTGCTGTGGTACGTGAGGCGAGTAAGCGCGTATTTGGGATGCGTCACTTCGACGTGCAGCTGTTGGGTGGTATGGTCCTGAACGATCGCTGCATCGCAGAGATGCGTACCGGTGAAGGTAAAACCCTGACCGCAACGCTGCCGGCGTACCTGAACGCGCTCTCCGGTAAAGGCGTTCACGTAGTAACCGTCAACGACTATCTGGCGCAGCGTGACGCCGAAAACAACCGTCCCCTGTTCGAATTCTTAGGCATGACCGTAGGCATCAACATGTCTGGTCTGCCAGCACCCGCCAAGCGTGAAGCGTATAACGCCGACATCACTTACGGGACCAACAACGAATACGGCTTCGACTACCTGCGTGACAACATGGCGTTTAGCCCGGAAGAGCGCGTACAGCGTAAACTGCACTATGCGCTGGTGGATGAAGTTGACTCCATTCTCATCGATGAAGCACGTACGCCGCTGATCATCTCCGGTCCGGCGGAAGATAGCTCTGAAATGTACCGCAAGGTCGACAAAATCATCCCACATCTGATTCGTCAGGAAAAAGAGGACTCGGATACCTTCCAGGGTGAAGGCCACTTCTCTGTGGATGAAAAAGCGCGTCAGGTTAACCTGACCGAACGCGGCCTGGTGCAAATTGAAGAGCTGCTGGTTGCGCAGGGCATTATGGACGAGGGTGAGTCACTCTACTCCCCGACCAATATCATGCTCATGCACCACGTCACCGCTGCGCTGCGTGCACACGTCCTGTTTACCCGCGACGTTGATTACATTGTGAAAGACGGCGAAGTGATCATCGTTGATGAGCACACTGGCCGTACCATGCAGGGCCGCCGCTGGTCCGACGGTTTGCATCAGGCTGTCGAAGCCAAAGAGGGCGTCGACATCCAGAATGAAAACCAGACGCTGGCGTCTATTACCTTCCAGAACTACTTCCGTCTGTACGAGAAGCTGGCAGGCATGACCGGTACGGCAGATACTGAAGCCTTCGAATTCAGCTCTATCTATAAGCTGGATACCGTTGTGGTGCCGACCAACCGTCCGATGATCCGTAAGGACATGCCGGATCTGGTCTATATGACCGAAGCAGAAAAAATTCAGGCCATCATTGAAGATATTCGCGATCGTACCGCTGCCGGTCAACCGGTGCTGGTAGGTACGATTTCCATCGAAAAATCGGAAGTGGTCTCGAATGAACTGACGAAAGCGGGTATCAAGCACAACGTACTGAACGCCAAATTCCACGCGAAAGAGGCAGATATCGTTGCACAGGCGGGTTATCCCTCTGCCGTGACCATCGCCACTAACATGGCAGGCCGTGGTACCGATATCATGCTGGGTGGTAGCTGGCAGGCTGAAGTGGCCGAGCTGGAAAACCCAACTCCGGAGCAGATTGCTCAGATCAAAGCCGAGTGGCAGGTGCGTCACGATGCAGTGCTGGCCGCAGGCGGCTTGCATATTATCGGCACGGAACGTCACGAATCACGTCGTATCGATAACCAGCTGCGTGGCCGTGCGGGTCGTCAGGGTGATGCCGGTTCTTCTCGCTTCTACCTGTCTATGGAAGATGCCCTGATGCGTATCTTCGCCTCCGACCGCGTTTCCGGCATGATGCGTAAGCTGGGGATGAAGCCGGGCGAAGCCATCGAGCACCCATGGGTGACCAAAGCGATTGCCAACGCACAGCGTAAAGTAGAAAGCCGCAACTTCGACATTCGTAAACAGCTGCTGGAATACGATGATGTAGCGAACGACCAGCGTCGTGCGATCTACACCCAGCGTAACGAACTGCTGGACGTGTCTGATGTGAGCGAAACCATCGACAGCATCCGCGAAGACGTCTTCAAAGCGACTATCGACGGACATATTCCTCCGCAGTCCCTGGAAGAGATGTGGGACGTGGAAGGGCTGCAGGAGCGCCTGAAAAACGACTTCGATCTCGACCTGCCGATTAAAGAGTGGCTGGATAAAGAGCCAGAGCTGCATGAAGAGACGCTGCGTGAACGCATCTTCGCTTCTGCGGTAGAAGTCTATAAACGCAAAGAAGAGGTTGTGGGTGCAGAGATGATGCGCCACTTCGAAAAAGGCGTAATGCTGCAGACGCTGGACTCTCTGTGGAAAGAGCACCTGGCTGCGATGGATTATCTGCGTCAGGGTATCCACCTGCGTGGCTATGCGCAGAAAGATCCTAAGCAGGAGTACAAGCGTGAATCCTTTGCGATGTTCGCCGCCATGCTGGAGTCACTCAAATATGAAGTGATCAGCACCCTGAGCAAAGTTCAGGTCCGTATGCCGGAAGAGGTGGAAGCAATGGAGCAGCAGCGTCGTGAAGAAGCCGAGCGTCTGGCTCAGATGCAGCAGCTGAGCCACCAGACGGATGACAGCGAGGCTGCAGCCGCCATTGCCGCGCAGAGTGGGGATCGCAAAGTGGGTCGTAATGATCCTTGCCCATGTGGTTCGGGTAAAAAATATAAGGCGTGCCACGGTCGCCTGAGCTAAGTGATGAACTGACTAAAAAGGCGCAGCGTTCTGCGCCTTTTTTATAGGTGTAATTCGATGAAAGTATTGAATATCTCGACCGGTATTATCCGTAACGCGAAACAGCAAATTTTTATCACTCAGCGTGCCGCCGATGCCCATATGGCCAACAAGTGGGAATTTCCGGGCGGTAAAATTGAAGCGGGCGAAAGTGCAGAGCAGGCGCTGGTGCGTGAATTACAGGAAGAGGTTGGCATCACTCCTCAGGGTGCGACGCTTTATGAAAAACTGGAGTACCAGTTTCCCGATCGCCATATCACTCTGTGGTTCTGGCTGGTGGAGAGCTGGGACGGTGAGCCGTGGGGCAAGGAGGGGCAGCCAGGGAGCTGGGTTGCGCAAAGTGAGCTGGATGCGGAGAATTTCCCACCTGCGAACGAGCCGGTGATTTCACGCCTGAAACGGGGCCAGTGAGTCTGCCGGTCTATGCGCCGGCAGGCTTTGCGTCTTAGCGCTGTTCTTCGCTCCAGTCATCGCTGTCTGAGAGATCGCCCGCGCTGGGAATACGTTTCTCTTCGGCAGCCCATTCACCCAGATCAATAAGCTGACAACGCTTGCAACAAAATGGGCGAAACGGACTTTGCTCGCTCCAGACCACGGCTTTACCGCAGGTCGGGCAGTTTACTGTCGTAACATCAGACATCTTTACTCCTTAACAACACGCCAGCTCGAAATCGAGACGTTCTGGCACCACGCCATGTTCGCTATCTAACGGCATAAAACGGATCGCAAAACGGCTTTTATGGCCTGAAATCTGCGGGTAGAGCTGCTCGTCCAGCGCCAGATTCAGACGCAGCAGGTCGGCATCTTCTCCATTATCCTGGTAAAAACCATTCAGACTGGTCTGTTTACGGAACTGCGCCGAGTTGCGAATCAAATCCAGAATTAAGGATAAGGCCTGAATAAGCGGCTCCAGGCTCTGAAGCCAACTCTGGACCTGCGCATCACGTTGCGCCTGGGGCATATGCAGCCAAATGTGCAGGGTGGGTAAATCAAAACTACAGCAGCCACCCGGGATGCTCAAACGCTGACGTACCAGCGCAATCAGGCGATCTTCACGCAAGAACTGGCCAATACGCGGCGCACTCATCAGTATTCCGCTGCTGTTTTTTAGCTGCTGACGCAGCGCGTCGATACGACTGTTATCTACTCCAGGGACTTCAGCCCATGCCTGCAGTTTACGATGCTGGCGCTCCAGCTCTTTTAACAGCTCCGTACGGACTTCACCGCGCTCTAACACATCCAGCAGATCGCCAACATTGCGAAAGAAGTGCAGGGCTGAGGTGTGGTTATTAACCGGAAGAGAATTTGACAGCTGTTGGACTAAAAACTCGATGCGCAACCAGGTACGCATTTTTTCATTGAGCGGATGCTCAAACAGAATGTGGGTGTGCATTATGGCTTTTCCTGTGAATCGGCCTGCGCTGCAAGTTGCAGGTATTGTGCATGCAGGCGGGCAACAGCGGATGCAATGGCATCCGGTGCGCCGTCATTATTAATAACATCATCCGCGACGGCAAGGCGTGCTTCACGCGTGGCCTGCGCGGCCAGAATAGTTTCCGCATGATGGCGCGCAACATTATCGCGTGCCATGGTGCGCTGAATTTGGGTCTCCTGAGAGACGTCGACCACCAGAATCCGATCGGCTTTATCGTGCAGACGATTCTCCACCAGCAGGGGGACTACCCACATCACGTAAGGTGAGGTTGCTGCAGCAATCTGCCGTTGAGTCTCTTGCTGAATTAAGGGGTGGAGGAGGGCGTTGAGCCAGGCTTTTTCGTCGGGATGAGAGAAGATACGCTCGCGCAGCATGCGACGATTTAACGTGCCATCCGGCGCAATAAGCTGGCTACCAAAATGTTCGGCAATGGCCTGAAGTGCGGGTGTATTGGGCTCTACCACCTGACGGGCAATAATATCGGCGTCAATTATCGTGACACCCAGATGAGAGAAGGCGTCAGCAACAGTGCTTTTGCCACTGCCAATGCCCCCAGTTAACGCAACGATGTACCCCATTAAACAAAATCCTGGGAATTATTCATTATTAAAATCAATTGCTTAAAATTTAATCATTCAGCAATCAAGGTTTAGCCCTGTTTACTTACTTTTGAGCAGGTAAATTTATAGGATTGTAGCGTAAAAAAAGAGAATTTCGCAGTCTTGCGCAGCCAGTATTAGTGCGTATGATAGCGTCACTGGAGTTGTGAGTTTCGTTTTTCGCCATTGACCCCAGGAATCCGCTAATGCGTATCGAAGAAGATCTGAAGTTAGGTTTTAAAGACGTTCTTATCCGCCCTAAACGCTCTACCCTCAAGAGCCGCTCAGACGTTGAACTCGAACGTCAATTCACCTTCAAACATTCCGGTCAGACCTGGTCTGGTGTGCCAATTATCGCCGCCAACATGGATACCGTGGGTACTTTTGCAATGGCGACTGCACTGGCAAGCTTCGACATTCTGACCGCGGTGCATAAGCATTACAGCGTGGAAGAGTGGAGTGCGTTCGCCAGCGCCGCTTCCGAGAACGTGCTGAAGCACGTCATGGTTTCTACCGGCACCTCTGATGCCGATTTCGAGAAAACCAAACAGATCCTTACCGCTAACCCGGCCCTGAACTTTGTCTGTATCGATGTGGCTAACGGTTACTCCGAACACTTCGTACAGTTCGTTAGCAAGGCGCGCGAAGCCTGGCCAACGAAGACCATTATCGCGGGCAACGTGGTAACCGGCGAAATGTGTGAAGAGCTGATTCTTTCTGGCGCTGATATCGTAAAAGTTGGTATCGGTCCGGGCTCCGTCTGCACCACTCGCGTCAAAACCGGTGTCGGCTATCCCCAACTCTCTGCAGTCATTGAGTGTGCCGATGCGGCGCATGGCCTGGGTGGGCAAATCATCAGCGATGGCGGCTGCACCACACCCGGTGACGTGGCTAAAGCGTTCGGCGGCGGCGCAGATTTCGTGATGCTGGGTGGGATGCTGGCAGGGCATGAAGAGAGCGGTGGCAACATCGTTGAAGAGAATGGCGAGAAATTCATGCTCTTCTACGGCATGAGTTCCGAATCCGCCATGACCCGACACGTCGGGGGTGTAGCGAAATACCGCGCCGCTGAAGGAAAAACCGTGAAGCTGCCTCTGCGTGGCCCGGTGGATCACACCGCACGCGACATTCTGGGCGGCCTGCGTTCAGCTTGTACCTACGTGGGTGCATCTCGCCTGAAAGAGCTGACTAAGCGCACGACCTTTATCCGCGTTCAGGAACAGGAAAACCGCGTTTTCAATAGCCTGTAATCCTTCTCGCTGGCGCCTCAACGCGCCAGCGTTATCCCCCGCTCATCGCATCCCCCAAATGAAATATAGGCAAGTACATCGCCACCACCAACGTGCCAATAATGACGCCCGTCACAATCAACAGGAGCGGTTCCAGCAGAGACGCGAGGTCATCCGCGTGTTGAAAGGTCTGCGCATTATGATGCTGCGCCAGGTTATAGAGCATGGTATCCAGTGCGCCAGAAACTTCGCCGGTGCGAACCAGTTGAATGCAGAGTGGCGTGAACAGGCCGGCAGTGTTGAATGCTGACCAGATGGGCGAGCCCTGCATCACGCGGTGGCGAATCGCCTGCAGTTTGTCGCGCCAGAATGGGCACTCCATTGTCTCTTCGGTGCTCTCCAGCCCCTGCAGAAAGGTGATGCCTGCCTGTTGGGTGAGTGACAGCACGGTAAATATTTGGCTAAGCTTTTGACCCCGCACAAGCGTACCGATCAGGGGGCACCTAAGGAGCAGGCGCATCGTCACGCTTTGCCATGGCGGGTGGCGACGCAGGCCCATCAGGCCTAAACCAGCAGCAACCAGCAGAACCAAAAAGACCCAACCCCAGCGTTGTAAAAACGCGGCTGCGGCCATCACGCCCTGCGTGAGTGCGGGTAAAGGTGTATTAAAGGTTTTGTAGATAGCAGCAAATTCGGGTAAGACCATCGTCACCATCGCCAGTACGACGGCGATGGCCAGCGAAAGGATGATAATCGGGTAGCGGAGTGCCTTTTTAACCTTTGCGCTGAGCTGCTGTTGCGTTTTTTGCTGAATAGCGAGCTGACGGCAACACTCATCGAGCTTACCGGTCAGTTCTCCGGTTTTCATCATTGAGATGTAGAGCGGCGGGAACACGGCAGGCCATTTCTTGAGCGTGTCGGAAAAGGGGTTACCCGCGCTGAGATCCTCGGCGACGCTCTGCAATAGCGCCTGCCAGTGTTTAACCGGATGTTGCTGTGCAAGTAGCTCCAGAGAGGCCGATAGCGTTAAACCTGCCTGTAGCAACGTAGCCAACTGATGGATGACCTCATAGCGATGCTGGGGCTGCCAGTGCGCCTGACGCAGCGTGCCGCGACGCAATGACAGCGGGAAAAGCGCCTTATCTTGCAGCTTTTGCCATGCACTTTCACGGTCAGGGGCCAGGATGGCCCCCTCTGTGCTTACGCCCTGCTGATTAAGGGCGCGCCATCGCCACAGCTGTTCACTGGCCATGAGGTATTCCTAACACGCGCACCAGCTCCTCCAGCGTGGTTTTCCCTTCTTCCACGGCCATACAGCCATGTTCGAACAGCGTCATCATGCCTGCCTGACGTGCATGCGCTTCAATCTCTTCAACTGGCGCACCACGCGCAATGGCCAGGCGAAGATCGCTACTGATCGCCATCACTTCAAATATCGCCACCCGGCCATAAAAACCATGATAACAACGGTCACAGCCAGCGGGCAGCCAGTGCGGCAGCGGCCCTGGCCACAATGTGCCGGGCAGCGGCACCTCGCGTTCTGTTTGTTGGCGGCAATGAGGGCAGAGTCGGCGTACCAGGCGTTGCGCGATAACCAGCGATAACGCCGATGAGATCATCCAGCGCGCCACCCCCATCTGCTGCAAACGCACCAGCGTCTCCGCCGTTGAGTTGGTGTGCAGGGTGGAAAGCACCAGATGTCCGGTTTGTGCCGCATTCATAGCAATTTCCGCTGTTTCACCGTCACGGATTTCGCCCACCATAATGATATCCGGGTCTTGCCTAAGAAAAGCGCGCAGTACGCTCTGGAACGTCAATCCTGCCCGGGGATTGATTTGCGTCTGATTCAGCCCCTCCAGGGGGATTTCGATGGGATCCTCAACGCTGCAGATGTTCACTTCAGGCGCATTGCGCGCCTGAAGGGCACTGTATAGGGAGACTGTTTTCCCACTGCCGGTGGGGCCGGTCACCAGGATTAGCCCTTGTGGTTTCATCAACGCCTCACGAAAACAGTGCAACTGAGAAGAGGCCATCCCCAACTGGTCAAGCTGATGGGCTTGTTGTACCTGTTGAAGCAGGCGGAGTACGATTTTTTCGCCGCGACGGCAGGGCAGGGTGGCGATGCGAAATGACACCGGTGCGCCCGAGAGTTCAACCGTGAATTGCCCATCCTGCGGCAGCCGACGTTCGGCGATATCGAGATTGCCAAGCACCTTAAGTCGTGCCGTCAGGCTAGTACCCAGCGCCACGGAGAGGGGCTGCTGGGAATAGAGCACGCCATCAATGCGTAGCCGAATTTGCCAGCTCTCATCTGCAGGTTCGATATGAATATCTGAAGCGCGCTGTTCAAGGGCGTGACTCAGCGTACGGTTGAGGATCTCCACCGCCGAACGCCCGGTATCGGCCTGGACGGGAAGATGGGATTGCGAGGCCGCCTGTCGGTATTTCTCCATGCGTTCGGCACTCCAGCATTCAATATCGACGTTTTTTTGCGTTGCGAAGCGCAGTGCATCCAGCATCTCTGGCGCCGGCTGGCCCAGCACGGCAATGCTCAACCGTGCCTCGGTGCTGTTGAGGAGTAGCGCGTTATGGCGCTGACACAGCGCCATCAGTTTCTCAGGATTCATCTGCCTCTCCTGCTGGATCCGTAAAGCGGAACACATCTTCGCAGGCCTGCTTCAGGGCGCTGTCATCGCTGATCGTGCAAGTGCGAGTCCAGCCCGTAATGCCGTTGCCATTATCCCAGACCGGGGTCAGGGCTACGCTCAGGCCATTCAGACTCTCCTGACCCGTCAGGGTCACAGCACCATTGGCGACAGACATCGCAGAGACGTAGCGGGACGTCGCCGGAGAGGGGATACCATTCGCACCCGCGTCGCAGCTATCCGTTCCGCCATGCTCCAGCGCGCAGAGTTCGACTGCGGTGCGGTAAGGAATAAAGGTTTGTAGCATGTCGGTGAGGGCCGCTTTTCGCAGATAGTTTTGATAAGCGGGTATGCCAATGGCGCTCAGTATCGCGATGATCCCTATGACCACCATCAGTTCAATTAGCGTAAATCCTTGTTGTCTGTTCATGTGTCGCTCCTGTGGTTGACTGGCGACACTGTGTCAGCCTGTTATCGTCAGGGCGAGCGACAAAAATGGTTTCGTGGAGGCGGCTTCAGAAGGTTATGACGCGCTTGCAGAGAGGAGATACAACGCTGCGAGAAGGATCGTAAAAAGGGGCGGAGAAAAGCCCGACCGGAGCGCCGGCCGGGTGAGCGGGAACTATTTAAAACGCATCGACAGGTCGAGCGCGCGTACGTGCTTGGTCAGCGCTCCGACGGAGATATAGTCAACGCCTGTCTGGGCGAACTCACGGATTGTTTCATGCGTGACGTTGCCAGAGACCTCCAGGCGAGCCTGGCCCTGGGTACGCTTCACCGCTTCACGCATCTGATCGGTCGTGAAGTTATCCAGCATGATGATATCGGCCCCGGCTTTCAGCGCCTCTTCCAGTTCATCCAGGCTTTCTACCTCCACTTCTACCGGCACATCCGGATGCAGCCAGAAAGCTTTCTCTACCGCCTGGCGTACGGAGCCAGAGGCGATAATGTGGTTTTCTTTAATCAGAAACGCATCGGATAACCCTAAGCGATGGTTCGCCCCGCCACCGCAGATGACGGCGTATTTCAGCGCCGTGCGCAGGCCTGGTAGGGTTTTACGGGTGTCCAGTAGCTGAGTATGCGTACCTTCCAGTAAGGCCACGTAACGGTGGACTTCGCTGGCCACGCCTGACAGGGTTTGCACAAAATTGAGTGCGGTGCGTTCACCCGTCAGCAATACGCGGGAAGGGCCATTGAGTTCAAACAGCGGCTGATTTTCGGTCACGCTATCGCCATCCGCAACATGCCAGGTAACCTGCACCTCATCTCCCGCCAGCTGGGTAAAGACCTCTTCTACCCAGCGTTTACCACAGAAGATCCCCGCTTCACGGGTGATCACCACCGCGTGAGAGTGCGCTTCTTTTGGCAAAAGCAGAGCAGTGATGTCGTTGTCGGCGTTAACATCGCCTCCCAGATCTTCGCGCAGGGCGTGCGCGACACTTGCCGGTATATCCAGATTAATACGTTCCAGAAGTGCGTCACGTCTCTGGTCGGGGTTGTAGCGGCGAGGCGGCATGATAAAACTCCAAATTGGTAACGAATCATAAGATTGAAACATGCTACTCTGAACCGGGTATCAGCACCATAAATAAGGAGAGCCCGCATGCAGTTGGAACATGGATGGCTGGTGGATGCACGGCGTGTGCCCTCGCCACACCACGATTGCCGCCCTGAAGAGGTCACCCCCTCGCTGTTGGTGGTGCATAACATCAGTCTGCCACCGGGGGAGTTCGGGGGCCCATGGATTGACGCGCTCTTTACCGGAACGATAGATCCCAACGCGCACCCCTTCTTTGCGGAAATCGCGCATTTGCGGGTTTCTGCCCACTGCCTGATTCGCCGTGATGGCGAAATCGTCCAGTATGTTCCTTTTGACAAGCGAGCCTGGCATGCGGGCGTATCGACTTATCAAGGGCGAGAACGCTGTAATGATTTCTCCATCGGAATAGAGCTGGAAGGCACAGATGTGCTGCCCTATACCGATGCGCAATATCATGCGCTGGTTGCGATAACCCGCCTGTTGATCGCGTGCTATCCGGAAATGGCTAACCACATTACCGGGCATAGTGATATCGCACCGGTAAGAAAAACCGATCCCGGCCCGGCCTTTGACTGGAGCCGATTCCACGCCATGCTTAACGCTTCGTCAGACAAGGAGATGACATGACGTTGTTCACCATACTGCTGGTTATGATCGCTGAGCGCTTATTTAAGCTCGGCGAACACTGGCAACTGGATCACCGGTCGGAGATCTTTTTCCGTCGGATTAAACATTTCTCGTTACTGCGTACGTTAATAATGACCGCCGGCGTCATGTTGGTGGTCTTCTTGCTGTTACGCGCCTTACACGGCCTCTTTTTTAACGTCCCTTTGCTGGTGGTCTGGATTTTGCTCGGCGTGCTCTGTATTGGTGCCGGGAAAGTGCGTTTGCACTACCACGCTTACCTGAAAGCGGCTGCGCGCAACGACAGCCACGCCCGGGGTGCCATGGCCAGCGAGTTAACTCTTATTCACGGTGTGCCGCCTGACTGCGACGAGCGGGAGTTTCTGCGCGAGCTGCAAAATGCCTTGCTGTGGATTAACTACCGTTTCTATCTGGCGCCGCTGTTCTGGTTTGTGGTTGGCGGCCCGTGGGGCCCGGTGCTGCTGATGGGCTATGCGTTTTTACGCGCCTGGCAGAGCTGGCTGGCGCGCTACCTGACACCACACGAACGACTGCAATCAGGCATTGATGCCATTCTGCATGTGCTGGACTGGCTGCCGGTGCGCCTGGTCGGTGTAGTCTATGCCTTGATTGGTCATGGTGAAAAAGCGTTACCTGCCTGGTTTGCGTCGCTCGGGGATCGCCGCACCTCGCAATATCAGGTTCTGACCCGACTTGCGCAGTTCTCGCTGGCGCGCGAGCCGCATACCGACAAAATCGCCACGCCAAAAGCTGCCGTGTCGATGGCCAAGAAAACCTCGTTTGTTATCGTGGTGATTGTGGCGCTGCTAACGATTTACGGCACGCTGATCTAAATCCGCGTGCCGTAACAGTTACTCGCTATCTGCAGGCGGGATGCCGAAATCTGGCATCCCGTTTTCGTTCCAGTGAACTAACTTAAGGCGGGTATGGCGGTTGGGATCGTAAAGCGGGTCGCCTTCTATCTCGGTATAGTTGCGCGCATGATAGACCAGCACATCTTCCCCATCAGCCGTCTGCGTGAAGCTATTATGCCCCGGGCCGTACTGACGGTTTTCATAGCTGGTGGTGAAGACCGGCTGCGGCGATTTGTGCCAGTTCGCCGGATTACGCGGGTCGGCATCTTTCTCGATCCACAGCAGGCCCATACAGTAATTTTCATCGGTCGCGCTGGCGGAGTAACTGATAAACAGACGATTACCATGGCTTAAGATAGCCGGCCCTTCGTTCACCAAAAAGCCCCGGCACTCCCAGTCGAATTCCGGTTTGCTTAGCAGAACGGGTTCGCCTTTCAGCGTCCAGGGATTCTCCATTTCGCACAGATAAAGATTGGAGTTTCCGGCAATATCCGGCGCTTTCTGCGCCCATAAATACCAGCGTTTGCCCTGATGAATAAAGGTGGTGGCATCCAGGGCAAACGTATCGTACTGCGTCTTAATCTGCCCTTTTTCCACCCACGTACCGGTGAGCGGATCGCTGTCGCTACACTCCAGCGCGTACATTCGATGCTGGAACATCCCGAGCTCATCCAGCGCCTGAGTATGGGCGGCGGCAAAGTAGATATACCACTTGCCGTCTATCGCATGCAGCTCGGGCGCCCAGATGAGATTACCCATCGGGCCGCTGTCCGGTTTATGCCAGACCACCACCTCTTGCGCATCACGCAGGCCTTCCAGGGTATCGGCGCGGCGAATCGCCAGCCGGTTGTACTCCGGCACCGAGGCGATAAAGTAATACTGTTCCTCATGCCGGAGAATATAGGGATCGGCACGTTGCTCAATAAACGGGTTTGGCCAGTGACGCATTTCGCGCTCCTTATTTGGTCTCTGCGGCTTTCAAATCCTGATAGTCGCTCAGCTCTCGATAGTTGGTACGGCGTTTTTCCAGGTCCGCCTGAATCTGCTTCATGGTTTCACGGTCGACTTTCAGCAGACGAACCACACCTGCGGTAATCAGATACCCTACGCCCGGAATGACGGTAAAGAGCAGGACGATCCCGTTGATGGCGTCTGCGCTTTGCGCTTTGGCACCCGCATCGTAGCCATACCAGGAGAGCAGGAAACCGACCATCGCCCCGGCAATCGCCAGCCCCAGCTTCAGGAAGAAGATGTTGCCGGAGAAGCTGATACCCGTAATACGTTTGCCGGTTTTCCACTCGCCGTAATCATCCACATCCGCCATCAGCGACCAGTGCAGTGGAGACGGGATCTGGTGCAGGATGTTCAGCAGGAAGTAGAGCACGATAATGGTCATCGTGGCTTTAGGGTCAAAGAAGTAGAAGGCGCAAGAGAATATCGCCAGCACGATATTGGTCCAGAAGAAGACTTTCAGTTTGCACCAGCGGTCAGTCAGCACTTTCGCCAGCATGCTGCCGATCATCATGCCCACCACGCCCAGGCTGATAAACAGGGTGGCGAAATGAGTGCTTTCACCCATAACCCAGGTGACGTAATACATGGTGGCGGCCATGCGGATAAAGCCCGGGCAGACGTTGCAGATAGTCAACAGCAGGATGCGCACCCACTGGTCGTTTTTCCATACGTCTTTAAGGTCGTTTTTGAGTTCATCGTTGGTCTGTACCGCAGGGCGTACTCGTTCGCGCACGGTAGAGAAGCTGAACAGGAACATACAGGTACCAATGAGCGCCAGCACCGTCATTGCCATCTGGTAGCCTTTCGCTTTGTTTTCTCCGCCGAACCAGTCAGCCATCGGCAGCAATGTCAGCGACAGCAGTAGCGTGGCAATACCGACCATGACAAAACGGTAAGACTGGCAGGCCACGCGCTCTTTAGGATCATTGGTGATCACGCCCCCGAGGGAGCAGTACGGAATATTGATGGCCGTATAGGTCAGTGACAGCAGGAAATAAGTGACAAACGCATAGATAACTTTGCTGTTATAGCTCCACTCCGGGGTGGTGAACATCAGAATGCTAAACAGCGCGTAAGGGAAGGCAATCCACAACAACCATGGACGAAAACGACCATATTTGCTGCGGGTTCGGTCGGCGATAGCCCCCATAATCGGATCGGTTATTGCATCGATGACGCGCACCGACAGCAGTAATACACCGACCAGCGCAGGCGCCAGCCCGAAAATATCCGTATAAAAATAGTTAACAAACAACATTATGGCGCCGAAGATGATGTTACATCCCGCGTCACCCATCCCATAGCCGATCTTTTCTTTCACTGAAAGTTTATTGTTATCCATCGACATTTCTCCGCGTTACGATATGGAGAGAATTATTTGCTGCCAAAGCAATTTATGCGTTGCAGTATAAAGGCGCTGATATGGAAGAATGTGCTATGGATAAGAAAGTGTGAGGAAGGTAACAGGCTCTGTGCCCGCAGATGGGCACAGAGAGAGGCAGGATTACTGTACTTTTACCGTTTTGGCGTTCTTTTGCTTAAACAGGTAGCCCACGCCGAGGATCACGATCCAGACCGGGATGAGATACACAGAGATAGCCATACCCGGCGTCATCAGCATAATCACCAGCACCGCTGCCATAAACAGCAGACAGACATAGTTACCCAGCGGATAGAGCAGGGCAGGGAAGCGCGTTTTGACGCCCTGCTGCTGCTTGGCACGGCGGAACTTGATGTGTGCCAGGCTGATCATGGCCCAGTTGATGACCAGGGCAGAAACCACCAGCGCCATCAGCAGGCCAAAGGCCGATTCCGGTGCCAGGTAGTTGATCAGCACGCACAATGCAGTGACCACGGCTGAAACAATAATGGTGTTCACCGGTACGCCACGCTTGTCGACGTTAAGCAACGCTTTCGGGGCATTGCCCTGCTGGGCCAGGCCGAACAGCATACGGCTGTTGCAGTAAACGCAGCTGTTGTAAACGGAGAGCGCAGCGGTCAAGACAACAACGTTCAGCGCGTTTGCCACAAAGGTGTCACCCAGCTCGTGGAAGATCAGTACGAACGGGCTGGTGTCAGCGGTAACGCGCGTCCACGGCAGCAGCGAGAGCAGCACGGCCAGTGAACCCACATAGAAGATCAGAATACGGTAGATAACCTGATTGGTCGCTTTCGGGATGCTCTGCTCCGGGTTGTCGGCTTCGGCGGCGGTAATGCCCACCAGTTCCAGGCCGCCGAAGGAGAACATAATAATCGCCATCATCATCACCAGACCGGTCATGCCGTGCGGCAGGAACCCGCCCTGTTCCCAGAGGTTACGCACGGTGGCCTGCGGACCACCGTTACCGCTGAACAGGAGCCAGCCGCCGAACAGGATCATGGCGACGACGGCAATGACTTTAATAATGGCAAACCAGAACTCCATCTCGCCAAACACTTTTACGTTGGTCAGGTTGATGGCGTTAATAATGACAAAGAAGGCTGCAGCGGAAATCCAGGTCGGGACTTCCGGGTACCAGAACTGAATGTATTTACCCACCGCGGTCAGCTCAGCCATCGCCACCAGGACGTACAGCACCCAGTAGTTCCAGCCAGATGCAAACCCGGCGAAGCTTCCCCAGTATTTATAGGCGAAGTGGCTGAATGAACCCGCTACAGGCTCCTCCACGACCATTTCCCCCAGCTGGCGCATAATCAGAAATGCAATAAAGCCGGCAATGGCATAACCCAGAATAATGCCAGGACCCGCAGACTGAATAACGGACGCGCTGCCCAGGAACAGACCCGTGCCAATAGCGCCGCCCAGCGCGATAAGCTGAATATGGCGGTTTTTAAGGCCGCGCTTTAGCTGATCGCCGTGCTGTTGACCTTCCATCATGAAACCTCGTGTGTGTTTGTTATGTTCACGCTCAGGCGTGTGTAATTATGAAATTCCATTTCATGTATTTATTTCTTTACGGTGGAATTGGCCTAAAATACAGGCCATGACTTCCGTTAACGCCAGAATAGTGTTAAGCGCCCGCGAATGCACCTGCTTTATGAAAGGAAGATGACGAGTTGAATAAAAAGAAACCAGTTGTTAATCGACTCGTTTAACCCCTTTTATCTGTGTATAGAATAAAAATGCTCTCTAAGTGGCGCATATTTCATAATTTGGCGAGGTGAATCGGTTCAGATTGAGTATTTTGCGTTTCATTAAAGTTAAAACTGCCTCTTTATGGGTAATAATTTCATTTGGGCAAAGTTACATTTCTGAAACGTTATTTCTGTAAGGTTGTTAAAATGTGCCGGGTTTAATGATTTCAATCAAAACCAATATGGACACAAGGTGAATACTTTGTTACTTTAGCGATACGAACATGAAATTGGTAAGACCAATTTACTCCGGGCAAAAGGCGTAAGACAGGGAATATGGCCTACAGCAAAATTCGCCAACCTAAACTTTCTGATGTGATAGAGCAGCAGCTGGAGTTTTTAATCCTCGAGGGGACACTGCGCCCCGGCGAAAAACTCCCGCCTGAACGCGAGCTGGCAAAACAGTTCGACGTTTCCCGCCCCTCGCTGCGTGAGGCGATCCAACGTCTCGAAGCCAAGGGCCTGCTGCTTCGTCGCCAGGGCGGCGGAACTTTTGTGCAAAACAGCCTGTGGCAGAGCTTCAGCGATCCGCTGGTAGAACTTCTCTCTGACCACCCAGAATCCCAGTTTGACTTGCTTGAGACCCGTCACGCGCTTGAAGGCATCGCGGCTTATTACGCGGCCCTGCGCAGCAATGATGCCGATCGCGACCGTATTCGCGAACTGCATCAAGCCATTGAACGGGCACAGCAGTCCGGCGATTTAGACGCCGAGTCCGATGCCGTTGTCCAGTATCAAATCGCTGTTACCGAAGCAGCCCACAATGTTGTGCTCCTCCATCTGCTACGCTGCATGGAGCCGATGCTGGCCCAGAACGTTCGTCAGAATTTTGAATTGTTGTATGCCCGTCGGGAAATGCTCCCACTGGTAAGCAACCATCGCACCCGAGTATTCGAGGCGATAATGGCCGGGGAGCCGGAGCAGGCGCGTGAAGCGTCGCACCGTCACCTGGCTTTCATTGAGGAAATCTTGCTGGACCGCAGCCGTGAACAGTCGCGTCGCGAACGTTCATTACGCCGCATACAGCAACGAAAGGATTAAGCGCCAGTTTTTTAGAGCGCGGCAACTAAACGCAGAACCTGTCTTATTGTGTTTTCTGGCGAAAATACAATGGGACAGGTTCCAGACAAATCAACGTATTAGATAGATAAGGAATACCCCCATGTCAGAACGTCTCCAAAATGACGTGGATCCGATCGAAACTCGCGACTGGCTACAGGCGATCGAATCGGTCATCCGTGAAGAAGGTGTTGAGCGCGCTCAGTATCTGATTGATCAGCTGCTTTCTGAAGCTCGCAAAGGCGGCGTGAAAGTGGCTGCAGGTGCAGGGGCTAACAACTACGTAAACACGATTGCCGTCGAAGACGAACCGGAATACCCGGGCAATCTGGATCTGGAACGTCGTATCCGTTCTGCAATCCGCTGGAACGCCATCATGACCGTTCTGCGCGCATCCAAGAAAGACCTGGAACTGGGTGGCCACATGGCATCCTTCCAGTCTTCTGCCACCGTTTACGAAGTGTGCTTTAACCACTTCTTCCGTGCGGCCAACGAGAAAGACGGCGGCGACCTGGTGTACTTCCAGGGCCACATCTCTCCGGGCATCTATGCACGTGCCTTCCTGGAAGGTCGTCTGACTGAAGAGCAGATGAACAACTTCCGTCAGGAAGTTCACGGTAAAGGTCTGTCTTCTTACCCGCACCCTAAACTGATGCCTGAATTCTGGCAGTTCCCGACCGTATCCATGGGTCTGGGTCCAATCGGTGCGATCTATCAGGCTAAATTCCTGAAGTATCTGGAACACCGTGGTCTGAAAGACACCTCTGAGCAAACCGTTTACGCCTTCCTGGGCGACGGCGAGATGGATGAGCCAGAATCTAAAGGTGCGATCACCATCGCAACCCGTGAGAAGCTGGACAACCTGTGCTTCATCATCAACTGTAACCTGCAGCGTCTGGATGGTCCGGTAACCGGCAACGGCAAGATCATCAACGAACTGGAAGGCATCTTCGCAGGTGCTGGCTGGAACGTGATTAAAGTCATGTGGGGCGGTCGTTGGGATGAGCTGCTGCGTAAAGACACCAGCGGTAAACTGATCCAGCTGATGAACGAAACCGTTGACGGCGACTACCAGACCTTCAAATCCAAAGACGGTGCCTACGTGCGTGAGCACTTCTTCGGCAAATACCCTGAAACCGCCGCACTGGTTGCAGACTGGACTGATGAGCAGATCTGGGCGCTGAACCGTGGTGGTCACGATCCGAAGAAAGTCTACGCTGCACTGAAAAAAGCGCAGGAAACCAAAGGTAAAGCGACCGTCATCCTGGCCCACACCGTTAAAGGCTACGGCATGGGTGATACCGCTGAAGGTAAAAACATCGCTCACCAGGTTAAGAAAATGAACATGGACGGCGTGCGTTATATCCGCGACCGTTTCAACGTTCCAGTAACCGATGAGCAGGTTGAAAACCTCTCTTACATCACCTTCCCGGAAGGTTCTGAAGAGCACAAGTACCTGCACGAACGTCGTCAGGCGCTGAAAGGCTACCTGCCTGCTCGTCAGCCTAACTTCACCGAGAAACTCGAACTGCCTGCGCTGGAAGACTTCTCTCAGCTGCTGGAAGAGCAGAACAAAGAGATCTCTACCACCATCGCTTTCGTGCGTGCCCTGAACGTGATGCTGAAGAACAAGTCGATCAAAGATCGTCTGGTTCCAATCATCGCCGACGAAGCGCGTACTTTCGGTATGGAAGGTCTGTTCCGTCAGATCGGTATCTACAGCCCGAACGGCCAGCAGTACACCCCGCAGGACCGTGAGCAGGTTGCATACTACAAAGAAGACGAGAAAGGCCAGATCCTGCAGGAAGGTATCAACGAGCTGGGTGCAGGCGCGTCCTGGCTGGCTGCTGCGACCTCTTACAGCACCAACAACCTGCCGATGATTCCGTTCTACATCTACTACTCCATGTTCGGTTTCCAGCGTATCGGTGACCTGTGCTGGCAGGCTGGCGACCAACAGGCTCGCGGCTTCCTGGTCGGTGGTACTTCCGGTCGTACGACTCTGAACGGTGAAGGTCTGCAGCACGAAGATGGTCACAGCCACATTCAGTCTCTGACTATCCCTAACTGTATCTCTTACGACCCGTCTTACGCGTACGAAGTGGCAGTCATCATGCACGACGGTCTGACCCGTATGTACGGTGAAGCGCAAGAGAACATTTACTACTACATCACCACGCTGAACGAAAACTACCACATGCCGGCTATGCCGGAAGGTGCCGAGGAAGGTATCCGTAAAGGTATCTACAAACTCGAAACCCTCGAAGGTAGCAAAGGTAAAGTTCAGCTGCTGGGCTCCGGTTCTATCCTGCGTCACGTTCGTGAAGCGGCTCAGATCCTGGCGAAAGACTACGGTGTGGGTTCCGATGTCTACAGTGTGACCTCCTTCACTGAACTGGCGCGTGATGGCCAGGATTGTGAACGCTGGAACATGCTGCACCCAATGGAAACTCCGCGCGTTCCGTACATCGCTCAGGTGATGAACGATGCACCAGCGGTGGCATCTACTGACTATATGAAACTGTTCGCTGAGCAGGTTCGTACTTACGTACCAGCGGATGATTATCGCGTTCTGGGTACTGACGGCTTCGGTCGTTCTGACAGCCGCGAAAACCTGCGTCACCACTTCGAAGTTGATGCTTCTTACGTGGTTGTAGCAGCCCTGGGCGAACTGGCTAAACGTGGCGAAATCGATAAGAAAGTGGTTGCGGATGCAATTACCAAATTCAACATCGATGCAGAAAAAGTTAACCCGCGTCTGGCGTAAGAGGTAAAAGAATAATGGCTATCGAAATCAATGTACCGGACATCGGGGCTGATGAAGTTGAAATCACCGAGATCCTGGTCAAAGTAGGCGACAAAGTTGAAGCTGAACAGTCGCTGATCACCGTAGAGGGTGACAAAGCCTCTATGGAAGTCCCGTCTCCTCAGGCTGGCATCGTTAAAGAGATCAAAGTCTCTGTTGGCGATAAAACCGAGACCGGTAAACTGATCATGATTTTCGATTCCGCCGACGGTGCAGCTGATGCTGCACCTGCTAAGGCAGAAGAGAAGAAAGAAGCCGCTCCGGCTGCAGCACCTGCTGCTGCGGCAGCGAAAGACGTTAATGTGCCTGACATCGGCGGTGACGAAGTTGAAGTCACTGAAATCCTGGTGAAAGTAGGCGACAAAGTTGAAGCTGAACAGTCCCTGATCACCGTAGAAGGCGACAAAGCCTCTATGGAAGTCCCGGCGCCGTTCGCGGGTACCGTTAAAGAGATCAAGATCAACACCGGTGACAAAGTCTCTACCGGCTCCCTGATCATGGTCTTTGAAGTGGCTGGCGCTGAAGGCGCGGCTCCGGCGAAAGCCGAAGCGGCTCCGGCACAGGCGGCTGCACCAGCAGCGGCTGGCGGTGCGAAAGATGTTAACGTACCGGACATCGGCGGTGACGAAGTTGAAGTGACCGAAGTGATGGTAAAAGTGGGCGACAAAGTTGCCGCTGAACAGTCACTGATCACCGTTGAAGGCGACAAGGCTTCTATGGAAGTCCCTGCGCCGTTCGCCGGTACCGTTAAAGAGATCAAAATCAGCACCGGCGACAAAGTCTCTACCGGTTCTCTGATTATGGTCTTCGAAGTAGAAGGCGCTGCACCTGCGGCCGCTCCGGCTGCCGCTGCTGCTCCAGCTCCGGCTGCTGCACCGGCTCAGGCTGCTAAACCTGCTGCGGCCCCTGCTGCAAAAGCGGAAGGCAAATCTGAGTTCGCTGAAAACGACGCTTACGTCCACGCAACACCGCTGATTCGTCGCCTGGCGCGCGAGTTCGGTGTGAACCTGGCGAAAGTGAAAGGGACCGGTCGTAAAGGTCGTATCCTGCGCGAAGACGTTCAGAGCTACGTGAAAGACGCGGTGAAACGCGCCGAAGCTGCACCTGCTGCAGCCGCTGGCGGCGGTATCCCGGGCATGCTGCCATGGCCAAAAGTGGACTTCAGCAAGTTCGGCGAAATCGAAGAAGTGGAACTGGGCCGTATCCAGAAAATCTCTGGTGCTAACCTGAGCCGTAACTGGGTGATGATCCCGCACGTTACTCACTTCGACAAGACCGATATCACCGATCTGGAAGCGTTCCGTAAACAGCAGAACGCCGAAGCTGAGAAGCGTAAACTGGATGTGAAATTCACCCCAGTGGTCTTCATCATGAAAGCGGTTGCTGCGGCGCTGGAACAGATGCCTCGCTTCAACAGCTCCCTGTCTGAAGATGGCCAGAAGCTGACGCTGAAGAAATACATCAACATCGGTGTTGCGGTTGATACGCCAAATGGTCTGGTTGTTCCGGTCTTCAAAGACGTGAACAAGAAGAGCATTACCGAGCTGTCCCGTGAACTGACCACCATCTCCAAAAAAGCGCGTGATGGTAAGCTGACTGCCGGCGAAATGCAGGGCGGCTGCTTCACTATCTCCAGCATCGGCGGCCTGGGTACTACCCACTTCGCGCCGATTGTGAACGCGCCGGAAGTGGCGATCCTCGGTGTGTCCAAGTCCGCGATGGAGCCGGTGTGGAATGGTAAAGAGTTTGTGCCGCGTCTGATGATGCCAATCTCTCTCTCCTTCGACCACCGCGTGATCGACGGTGCTGATGGTGCGCGTTTCATCACCATCATCAACAACACCCTGAGCGACATTCGCCGCCTGGTGATGTAATCGAAAAGCCGGCCAGTCGGCCGGCTTTTTTCTGGTAACCTCGGCGCGTCAGCAAGGTTACTGCGAAAGCGAGAATTCATGAGCCGTTTGTTGTTTCAAAATTGTTAACAATTTTGTAAAATACGGGCGGATAGAACGACCCGGTGGACGACGGGTATAAATTAAGAGGTCATGATGAGCACAGAAATCAAAACTCAGGTCGTAGTACTTGGGGCAGGCCCGGCAGGTTATTCCGCAGCATTCCGCGCGGCGGATTTAGGTCTGGAAACCGTCATCGTAGAACGTTACAACACCCTTGGCGGTGTTTGTCTGAACGTCGGCTGTATCCCTTCTAAAGCGCTGCTGCACGTAGCGAAAGTTATCGAAGAAGCCAAAGCACTGGCTGAACACGGTATCGTCTTCGGTGAGCCGAAAACTGACATCGACAAAATTCGTACCTGGAAAGAGAAAGTTATCACTCAGCTGACCGGCGGTCTGGCGGGTATGGCCAAAGGCCGTAAAGTGAAAGTGGTAAACGGTCTGGGTAAATTCACCGGCGCGAATACCCTGGAAGTGGAAGGCGAGAACGGTAAAACCGTGATCAACTTCGACAACGCGATCATCGCCGCGGGTTCTCGTCCAATCGAACTGCCGTTCATTCCACATGAAGATCCACGCGTGTGGGACTCTACCGATGCGCTGGAGCTGAAAGAAGTGCCTAAGCGCCTGCTGGTTATGGGTGGCGGTATCATCGGTCTGGAAATGGGTACTGTGTACCACGCGCTGGGTTCAGAGATTGACGTGGTTGAAATGTTCGACCAGGTTATCCCGGCTGCAGATAAAGACATCGTTAAAGTCTTCACCAAGCGCATCAGCAAGAAGTTCAACCTGATGCTGGAAACCAAAGTGACTGCCGTTGAAGCGAAAGAAGACGGTATTTACGTTTCCATGGAAGGCAAAAAAGCCCCTGCTGAACCACAGCGTTACGACGCCGTGCTGGTGGCAATCGGCCGTGTGCCGAACGGTAAAAACCTCGACGCGGGCAAAGCTGGCGTGGAAGTGGACGACCGTGGCTTCATCCGCGTTGACAAGCAGCTGCGTACCAACGTGCCGCACATCTTTGCTATCGGCGACATCGTCGGTCAGCCAATGCTGGCGCACAAAGGTGTTCACGAAGGTCACGTTGCCGCGGAAGTTATCGCTGGCATGAAGCACTACTTCGATCCAAAAGTGATCCCATCTATCGCCTACACTGAGCCAGAAGTTGCCTGGGTTGGTCTGACTGAGAAAGAAGCGAAAGAGAAAGGCATCAGCTACGAAACCGCCACCTTCCCGTGGGCTGCTTCTGGCCGTGCTATCGCTTCCGACTGCGCAGACGGTATGACCAAGCTGATCTTCGACAAAGAATCTCACCGTGTGATCGGTGGTGCGATTGTCGGCACCAACGGCGGCGAGCTGCTGGGCGAAATCGGCCTGGCGATCGAAATGGGCTGTGACGCTGAAGACATCGCGCTGACCATCCACGCTCACCCAACTCTGCACGAGTCCGTGGGCCTGGCGGCAGAAGTGTTTGAAGGTAGCATCACCGACCTGCCAAACGCTAAAGCGAAGAAGAAGTAAGTTTCTTCAGCCTGATGTTAAACGCCTCTTCGGAGGCGTTTTTTTTCGTGTAAACTACCTGATTTGGTTGCTATATCCTTGATATTTTCCTAAAAATCCCCTCACCGCTGCCGATAACATTTTCTTACATTGTTGGTTGATCGGCTCATCGTTATGATGCGCCGGATTATTATTACCAGGTAAAGGAAAACATATGTCTTTTAAGAAAGTAGCGGTAGTTGGCTTACTGGCAGCGACGATGACGCTGGCCGGATGCGGGGCAATGACCACCGCGGTGAAGAAACGTAATCTGGAAGTTAAAACCCAGATGAGCGAAACCGTCTGGCTGGAGCCTTCCAGCGAAAAAACGGTCTACATTCAGGTGAAAAATACATCTGATAAAGACATGAGCAACCTGCAGGCTCAGCTGGCGAACGAGCTGACGGCGAAGGGCTATAAGGTGACCAGTTCTCCCGACAGCGCCTACTACTGGGTGCAGGCGAACGTGCTGAAAGCGGACAAAATGGACCTTCGCGAAGCGCAGGGCTTCCTGAAAACTGGCTATGAAGGTGCCGCCGTAGGTGCCGCGCTGGGTGCCGGTATCACTGCGTATAACAGCAACTCCTCCGGTGCCGCGCTGGGCGTGGGCCTGGCGGCAGGCCTGATCGGCATGGCGGCGGATGCGATGGTAGAAGATGTGAACTACACCATGGTCACCGATCTGCAGATCTCCGAGCGCAGCAAGGCGAAAGTGACCACTGACAACATCGCGGCGCTGCGTCAGGGGACGTCCGGCGTGAAGCTGCAGACCAGCAGCGAGCAGGGCGATCGCGCGAAGTACCAGACCCGCGTGGTGTCGAATGCCAACAAGGTGAACCTGAAGTTTGAAGAGGCGAAGCCGGTGCTTGAAGCGCAGCTGGCAAAATCGGTTGCCAATATTCTGTAATAAGATGGCCGGATAGAGGGAAGCCTTATCCGGCCTTCACGTTAATGCTTTACGGCGCGACGGGCAGCCAGGCACTATCAGGGCTGAATGCGGTTAATGCCTGTGCTTTTAGCGCGGTATCGCTGCCCAAATTCGTCTCGTATACCCTGTCGCTCTGATTAACCACAAAGCTCATCACCCCCGTCTGTCCGTAGCTGACCGGCCAGGCGACCATTGCAAAGCCTTGCTTATCGGGCAGGATCTTGAATCGATAACCGTGATAGCCTGCGCCGGGTTCTGCCGGGCTAAACGCAGGCCCCAGCGGGCTGGGCGCTTCGCCGGGCAATACGGGCCAGTAAAGGCCATCTTTTTTCCCCTTAGAGCTGACGATTTTCGCCGCGTAGGTCTGGTTGAGGGCGAAATAGCTTTGCTGGGCGTCCACGTAGGCATGCAGCTCTTCGATGGCGGCAAGCTCGTTGCGCCCGATTTCGCGCGTCAAAATTTCGTCCGCGGCCTGCTGAATATCAAACTGCCAGCCGTTTGACGTTTTCACGACGGGGATCGGCAGCAGCCAGGCGTTCTCTCCCACAATCAGGTGCGCCGTATCGCCGCTAACAATCGTGGTGTGTTTCACCTTCCAGTCGCGCAGGAAGCGAGCGACGGCTTCGCGGTCAACGCCCTCCGGCGGCAGAACGTTGCGCCAGTTTTCACCAAGCAGATTTCCCATCGCACCTTCATTCTGCTCGCTGATGGCCTGCGTTAAGGCATCGGTAGCTTGTTCAGGCGTGCTGAACTGCTGTTGCGCCACGGCGACGGTGGATGCCATGAACAGCGCCACACCGCTGAGTAAAGTCATCTTCATGTTAGCTCTCTTAACGATGGCGAATATCATGAGGTAAAGGTCGCGCGGCCGGTAACGGATGCTGCGATATATGCGTAGCGAGCTGCCGGCTTTGCAGGCCGCGCTGCTGCTGGGCACGCCAGCTTGCCGCGCGGCTTTCGTTCCCGCTGAGGGCATTGGCCCTGAACGTCTGGTGCTGCAGCGAGGAGGGCTGAAGGGCATGCTGTCCGTGCGTTTCGCCGGAGAGCGCGTGCGGTTTCGCAGCGTCGTAGCCGCGGAAGTTATTTCGCTGCGAAATCTGCTTAAGCTGCTGACTGGACGGCTGATGCTGCAAAGGTCGGGTAGCCTGGAGCTGTGAAAGCGATTTCCTCGTCGACTTTTGCACCTGCGCCATCGCCGCCTGCCGCTGGGTGTCGCGACTGGCAGCCTGATGCGGCGTGACGCTCAGCCCCGTGGGCGTGCTCGTTGGATGAAACTGGCTGGCGATCTTACCGTTGGGGTAAGGTACGCCGTTACGGTAGCCAGGGTTGTGCTGCCAGAGCATATTGTTGTCCGTGCGGTGCTCGCCCGTAATCTTATTGAAATTATTCACATTGATATTGATGTTATCGCCGTTATGGGTGTAACCATCGTGGTGATAGTCGTCATGGTGGTGGTCATCATCATGGTGATGATCGTCGTCGTCCCAGTCGATATTGCTAAACAGCGCGTACGTGGTGGCAACCCCGAGGCTGAAGCCCAGCCCGTTCACAAAGCTATTGCTGAACTGCTCGCCGGGAGAGGGCGGCAGGTACACCGGAGGGTAGCTGGCGTTTGGCCATGCTCCGTAGACAGTGGACGGATTATAGGTCGGTACGTAAACAACCTGAGGATCGGCAGGTTCGATTTTTATAATCGTCGGGCTGGCAGGTGCTATCGCAGCGGCTGTTGTGCTTTGGACTGGCGCCGATTTTTTCTCCACGCTCACCGTCTGCTGTGGCGACGATTTAAGCGCGCCGGTCTGCTGCGCCAGCGCGCGCAGCCGCTGCACGGAGCCCATCACGTCTTTTGGCTGGGCAAGAAACGCGTTGCCGAGGTTCTGCACCCATTCAGGGTTACCGCCCAGCAGCGACATCAACTGCGGGAAAGCGACCAGCGACTTCACGCTGGCATCCCACGGCTGGCTGGAAACCGCCTGAATCGCCGCATCGCCCTGCAGTTTTGGATTGTCCTGCGACCACTGCGCGGCCTGAATCACGTTTGACGGATAGGTTGAGGCCATCAGGAGCTGTGACAGGAGCGCGTCCGGGTAGAGCGCAATCGGCGCCGTCCACTGGTCCAGCTGTGCCGCCGTGTAGGTCGGGGCGATAACCGGTGCAGGCGGCGCGGCCGGTGGGGCAGGCTGCTGCTGAGAAACTGGCGCGGGCGTTTCGGTTGCGCGGCTTTTGACGAACATCACGCCCGAGGCGGCGAACAGCCCGGCACTGCACAGAAGGACAAGCAGAGGGGGCTTAAAGGGCATCTTCATAATATGACTCCAACGAAACCAGCGCTGTGTCGCGCGGCGTTACGGTTGGCGCGAGTATTATTCACCCGCCTTTTTACTTTTTGACTTTTATTGGTAATGGCCCGGTACATCCGGACAAAGAGTGTGAGTATTTATTACGCAATTATATCGGATGGCTGAAAAGGCATTGGGTAAATCAGATGACCGCTTTGGCGAGCGGCCAGCAGCCACCGGGACATGCAGAGCCCGGCAATTCGGGTTTTGCCGCAAATCTGCCAGCCCGGTGTGCTACCACCCTAAGGCAACAAATTAACCGCTTTTAGGCGGTTTTTTTGTGCCCTGAACACGCTCTCTTTCCCTGCTATACCATTCTTAACGATTCAGCAAAGTATTTAATGTTGCTTTTTTGTAAACAGATTAACACTGTGCAGAAATCCTGCTATGCTGCCCGACGCGGTATCGGGCATTTACCCTACAAACTGCTGTCTCACAGGAGCGTGAAGAGAACGCCGGCCGCATATGACAATGAGAGCGAGGAGAACCGTCGTGCTAGAAGAATACCGTAAGCACGTAGCAGAACGTGCCGCCGAGGGAATTGTACCCAAACCTTTAGATGCAACCCAAATGGCCGCGCTCGTCGAGCTGCTGAAGAATCCGCCTAAGGGCGAAGAAGAATTCCTGTTAGATCTGTTGATCAACCGTGTACCGCCTGGCGTAGATGAAGCTGCCTATGTCAAAGCCGGATTCCTTGCCGCCATTGCTAAAGGCGATGCGACCTCCCCCCTGGTTACTCCTGAAAAAGCGATTGAACTGCTCGGCACCATGCAGGGCGGCTATAACATTCATCCGCTGATTGATGCGCTGGATAACGACAAGCTGGCACCGATTGCCGCGAAAGCGCTCTCTTCAACGCTGCTGATGTTCGATAACTTCTACGATGTGGAAGAGAAAGCGAAAGCGGGCAACGTCTACGCGAAGCAGGTGATGCAGTCCTGGGCCGATGCCGAATGGTTCCTGAACCGTCCTGCGCTGGCTGAAAAAATCACCGTTACCGTCTTCAAAGTGACCGGTGAAACCAACACCGATGACCTCTCTCCGGCACCGGATGCGTGGTCTCGCCCGGATATCCCTCTGCACGCCCTGGCGATGCTGAAAAACGCCCGTGAAGGTATCGAGCCGGATCAACCTGGCAGCGTGGGCCCGATCAAGCAGATCGAAGCCCTGCAGCAGAAAGGTTTCCCGCTGGCCTACGTTGGTGACGTTGTGGGTACCGGCTCTTCCCGTAAATCTGCAACCAACTCCGTGCTGTGGTTCATGGGCGATGATATCCCTCATGTGCCGAACAAACGCGGCGGCGGTCTGTGCCTCGGCGGCAAAATTGCACCTATCTTCTTTAACACCATGGAAGATGCGGGCGCGCTGCCGATCGAAGTGGATGTCTCTAACCTGAACATGGGCGACGTGATTGACGTTTACCCGTTCAAAGGCGAAGTGCGTAACCACGAAACCAACGAACTGCTGGCCAGCTTCGCGCTGAAAACCGACGTGCTGATTGACGAAGTCCGCGCCGGTGGCCGTATTCCGCTGATCATTGGCCGTGGCCTGACCACCAAAGCGCGTGAAGCGCTCGGTCTGCCGCACAGCGATGTGTTCCGTCAGGCGAAAGACGTGGCTGAAAGCAGCCGTGGTTTCTCTCTGGCACAGAAAATGGTTGGCCGCGCGTGCGGCGTCGCGGGCGTCCGTCCGGGCGCGTACTGCGAACCGAAGATGACCTCTGTCGGTTCTCAGGATACCACCGGCCCAATGACCCGTGACGAACTGAAAGACCTGGCGTGCCTGGGCTTCTCTTCCGATCTGGTGATGCAGTCCTTCTGCCACACGGCGGCCTATCCGAAGCCGGTTGATGTGACCACGCACCACACGCTGCCAGACTTCATCATGAACCGTGGCGGTGTCTCCCTGCGTCCGGGCGATGGCGTTATCCACTCCTGGCTGAACCGCATGCTGTTGCCAGATACCGTGGGTACCGGCGGTGACTCCCACACCCGTTTCCCAATCGGGATCTCCTTCCCGGCGGGCTCCGGTCTGGTGGCCTTCGCCGCTGCGACCGGCGTTATGCCACTGGATATGCCGGAGTCCGTGCTGGTGCGCTTCAAAGGCAAAATGCAGCCGGGTATCACGCTGCGAGACCTGGTTCACGCCATCCCGCTGTACGCTATCAAACAGGGTCTGCTGACCGTTGAGAAGAAGGGCAAGAAAAACATCTTCTCTGGCCGTATCCTGGAGATCGAAGGTCTGCCGGATCTGAAAGTGGAGCAGGCGTTCGAACTGACCGATGCCTCCGCTGAGCGTTCTGCTGCAGGCTGTACCATCAAGCTGAACCAGGCGCCGATTGAAGAGTATCTGACCTCCAACATCGTCCTGCTGAAGTGGATGATTGCCGAAGGCTATGGCGATCGTCGTACCCTTGAGCGTCGTATTCAGGGCATGGAAAAATGGCTGGCAGATCCGCAGCTGCTGGAAGCTGATGCTGATGCAGAATACGCGGCCGTGATCGACATCGATCTGGCTGATATCAAAGAGCCGATCCTCTGTGCACCGAACGATCCGGACGATGCGCGTCCACTCTCTGCAGTGCAGGGCGAGAAGATCGACGAAGTGTTCATCGGTTCCTGTATGACCAACATCGGCCACTTCCGTGCTGCCGGTAAGCTGCTGGATACCCATAAAGGCCAGCTGCCAACCCGCCTATGGGTGGCACCGCCAACCCGTATGGACGCGGCTCAGCTGACCGAAGAGGGCTACTACAGCGTGTTTGGTAAGAGCGGTGCGCGTATCGAAATCCCTGGCTGCTCCCTGTGCATGGGTAACCAGGCGCGCGTGGCGGACGGTGCGACGGTGGTCTCCACCTCTACCCGTAACTTCCCGAACCGTTTAGGTACCGGTGCAAACGTCTTCCTGGCCTCTGCGGAGCTGGCGGCGGTTGCGGCGCTGATTGGCAAGCTGCCAACGCCGGAAGAGTACCAGACCTTTGTGGCTCAGGTTGATAAGACGGCTGTTGATACCTATCGCTATCTGAACTTCGATCAGCTCTCTCAGTACACCGAGAAAGCGGACGGGGTTATCTTCCAGACGGCAGTATAAACAGCAAAACCGTCTCCACGAGACGGTTTTTAGTGTTTGCACCCTCTCCCGTGGGAGAGGGACGGGGTGAGGGCATCAGGCCGCAGGGTTTTGCTCTCACCTTTTTATTTTCATTCCTTCCCCCCTCCACGCTTTTTTTCTTCCTCTCTGCTGCGATAATTACCCTAATGGCTTTGCAGAGGAAAACACCATGGATTACGAATTTCTGCGCGATATCACCGGTGTGGTGAAAGTGCGCATGTCGATGGGCCACGAAGTGGTCGGGCACTGGTTCAATGAAGAAGTGAAAGAGAACCTTGCCCTGCTGGATGAAGTGGAACAGGCGGCACGCACCGTGAAAGGCAGTGAGCGCTCATGGCAACGCGCCGGGCATGAATACACTCTGTGGATGGACGGCGAAGAGGTGATGGTTCGCGCTAATCAACTGGAGTTTTCCGGCGACGAAATGGAAGAGGGGATGAACTACTACGACGAAGAGAGCCTGTCGCTGTGCGGCGTAGAGGATTTCCTGCAGGTGGTGGCCGCTTACCGCGACTTTATGAAACAGAAATAATGGACCGGAGCATCCCTGCTCCCGGTACCTTTTATACGGCCGGAATATTGCGGCCGTAATAAATCTCGCGCATCTCTTTCCAGAGCAGGTCGGTAATGACCTTACGCTCTTCTTCGCTTAAATCTTCCGGTTTGGTATGGAACATGTAGTGCTTAAGGTCGAAATCCTTTAGCAACATTTTGGTATGGAAGATATTTTCCTGGTAAACATTCACGTCCACCATGTCGTACAGCGCTTTCATATCTTCGGACATGAAGTTCTGAATCGAGTTTATTTCATGATCGATAAAGTGCTTCATCCCGTTGATATCACGTGTAAAACCACGTACGCGATAGTCGACGGTCACAATATCGGATTCAAGTTGATGAATCAGGTAATTCAGCGCTTTTAATGGTGAAATCACCCCGCAGGTCGAGACTTCAATATCGGCGCGGAACGTGCAAAGGCCGCCTTCAGGGTGGCTTTCCGGATAGGTATGTACGCAGATATGGCTTTTATCGAGGTGAGCCACCACCGTTTCAGGTAGCGGACCTGGGTGTTCAGTCTGGTCAATAAGCTTGGGATCGATCGGCTCTTCACTGACCAGAATGGTCACGCTGGCGCCTTGCGGTTCATAATCCTGGCGTGCAACGTTCAGGATATTGGCGCCGATAATTGAGCAGGTTTCTGACAAGATTTCAGTCAGGCGGTTGGCGTTGTAGAGTTCATCGATATAGGCGATATAACCATCGCGCTCTTCCGCTGTCTTTGCATAGCAGATATCGTAGATACAAAAACTCAGGCTTTTGGTCAGGTTGTTAAAGCCATGCAGTTTAAGCTTTTTCAATTTAGCTCACCCCCTTAGATGTCAGTGCGTCTTTCAGATATTGTGGTAGTGCGAATGCTGCGGTATGAACCGCGGGATTATAGTAGCGGCAGGTCAGATTAGCCTGATGGAAGCGCGCCTGGATAATTTCAGTGGAGAGGTGGCGCAGGGCTTCGTTATCCGTGGCCCAGGCAAACGTCATCACGCCGCCGTAGTAGGTCGGAATCGCCGCCTGGTAGAAGCTCACATCGGCAAAGTAATTGCTCAATTTGCGGTGGCTATCGAGGGCTTCGTCCTGCTGCAGGAAGCAGACGCCATTCTGGGCAACAAAGATGCCGCCAGGTTTCAGGCAGCGCTTGCAGCCCTCATAAAATGCTGAGGTAAACAGGCTCTCACCGGGGCCGATAGGGTCGGTACAGTCGGAGATGATTACGTCAAAGGTCTGCGTGGTCTGATTAACAAAGTTAATCCCATCATCGATGACCAGGCTAAAGCGCGGATCGTCGTAGCTGCCCGCGTTGTGGTTGGGTAAATACTGGCGACAGAAGGAGACCACGCCGGCATCAATTTCCACCATGGTGATGCTTTCAATCGACTTATGACGCGAGACTTCGCGCAGCATCGCGCCATCGCCGCCGCCGATGATCAGAACATGTTTGGCGTGGCCGTGAGCCAACAGCGGGACGTGGGTCATCATTTCGTGATAGATGAATTCATCACGTTCGGTGGTTTGTACAACGCCATCCAGCGCCATCACGCGGCCAAAAGCCGTGTTCTCGAAGATAATCAGATCCTGATGATCGGTCTTTTCATGATACAGCACGTTATCAACGGCAAAGTACTGCCCAAAGTGATCGTGCAGCGTTTCATGCCACAGCGCATTTTTGGTCATTGGTGATACCTCCTTTGTTAACACCCGAGAAAACCAGGCGCAACATCATAGCTAACAACCCCGGGGGTTGCACGGCCATAATTTCAACAAGGAGGCGTCAGAAAGGTTACTTTACGTAGGCAAGAAGACTCAACGAGTCGCGGGCCAGCGCTTTGCATTTTTTTGCGGTAGGAATGCCGATGCCGCTAAGATCGCGGTAGCTATCTTCACCGAGCGCCTTCATGTCAAAGCTATCGTAGTTGCTGAGATCCCACTGGTTTTGCTGGGCAAAAAAGACTAAAGCACGACGAATCTGTCCGTTGGGTAAATTCTGGTAGCCGCAATCGTTTTTCAGAAACACAAACACTGCCGTCAGATCCGCCATATCTTCGGCTTCATTTTCACTCAGCGCATAGCTATTTGCGCAACTAATCATAAGGCTGCTGAACAGAATTGTGCGGAAAAACGTCTTCATTGCTTCTACCAATACGTCACGGAAATTCAACGTTAGCACACTTCCCGCCGGTGCGACGATCTTTATTCTGTCTGCACTTATTGACCTTCCGCTAAGGGGAGGGTTTATGCTCTGATACCCGTCTGCTGGAATTAAGGAAATGAACATGCAACGCCGTGATTTTTTAAAATATTCTGCTGCGCTGGGTGTCGCCAGCGCGCTTCCGCTCTGGAGTCGTGCGGTATTTGCCGCCGACAGGCCCGCTTTGCCTATCCCTGACTTAATCGCTCCCGATGCACGAAATCAAATCCGTCTGGTCGTCCAGCAGGGGAAAACCACCTTTGGCCCACATCAGGCCACCACATGGGGCTATAACGGTAATCTGCTCGGCCCGGCTCTCCAGCTGCGCCAGGGTAAAGCTGTTACCGTTAATATTCACAATACCCTCGCTCAGGAGACCACGCTTCACTGGCACGGGCTGGAAGTGCCCGGCGAGGTGGATGGTGGGCCGCAGGGGGTTATCAAACCAGGCGGTCAGCGCACGGTCTCTTTTACGCCGCAACAGCGTGCGGCAACCTGCTGGTTTCACCCCCATCAGCACGGCAAAACCGGCCATCAGGTGGCGATGGGATTAGCCGGCCTGGTGCTGATTGAAGACGATGAAAGCCGATTGCTGCGTCTGCCGAAGCAGTGGGGCATCGATGATGTGCCAGTGATTGTGCAGGACAAGAAGTTTACCGCCGACGGGCAGATCGATTATCAGCTCGACGTGATGAGCGCAGCCGTAGGCTGGTTTGGCGACACGCTGTTAACCAACGGTGCGATTTATCCTCAGCACAGCGCACCCAAAGGCTGGCTGCGTCTGCGCCTGCTCAACGGGTGTAACGCCCGCTCCCTCAACTTTGCTACCAGCGACAAGCGCCCGCTGTATGTGGTGGCGAGCGACGGCGGTCTGCTGCCGGAGCCGGTTAAGGTAAGCGAGCTGCCGATGCTGATGGGCGAACGCTTTGAGGTGTTGGTGGATATCAGCGACGGTAAGGCATTTGACCTGGTGACCCTGCCGGTCAGCCAGATGGGGATGGCCGTTGCGCCATTTGATAAGCCGCATCCGGTATTGCGCGTCCAGCCGCTCCTGGTGGCGGCCTCCGGCACGCTACCCGATAAACTGGCCAGCCTGCCGGCGTTACCCGCGCTGGAGGGGCTTGCAGAGCGTAAGCTGCAGCTTTCGATGGACCCGATGCTCGATATGATGGGCATGCAGGCCCTGATGAAGCGCTATGGCCATCAGGCAATGTCCGGTATGCAGCACGGGCAGATGGAAGGCCATATGAATATGGATCACGGCAAGATGGGCGGCATGAACCACGGCGGGCATGGATTCGATTTGCACAATGCCAATATGATCAACGGCAAAGCTTTCGTTATGAACACCCCGATGTTCGCGGCGACCAAAGGGCAGTATGAACGCTGGTTCATCTCCGGCGAGGGGGACATGATGCTGCACCCGTTCCACATCCACGGTACCCAGTTCCGCATTCTCTCGGAAAACGGCAACGCGCCTGCCGCGCATCGTTCAGGCTGGAAAGATACCGTGAAGGTAGAAGGGGGCGTGAGCGAGGTGCTGGTGAAGTTTGATCACGATGCACCGAAGGCGTTTGCTTATATGGCGCACTGTCATCTGCTGGAACATGAAGATACGGGAATGATGCTGGGGTTCACGGTTTAGCTCTGAGCTGACTAAAGCCCTCACCCTGGCCCTCTCCCATGGGGAGAGGGGACAAACACTAAAAACGGCAACCGAGGTTGCCGTTTTGCTTTGACCCGGTGCGGCCTGATGCCCTCACCCTGGCCCTCTCCCACGGGGAGAGGGGACAAACACTAAAAACGGCAACCGAGGTTGCCGTTTTGCTTTTATTCGGTGCGGCCTGATGCCCTCACCCTGACCCTCTCCCACGGGGAGAGGGGACAAACACTAAAAACGGCAACCGAAGTTGCCGTTTTGCTTTTACTTTGTGTCGTCCGGCAGGGCATAAGCAACAATGTAGTCGCCCATCTTCGTACCAAACGAACCGTGACCACCTGCAGAGATGACAACATACTGCTTGCCATTCACTTCATAGGTCATCGGCGTGGCTTGTCCACCCGCTGGCAGACGGCCTTGCCACAGCTTCTCACCGTTGGTCATGTTGTACGCACGCAGGTAGTTATCTGCGGTTGCGGCAATGAACAGCACGTTACCGGCGGTAGAGATTGGGCCACCCAGCATTGGCATACCCATATTGAACGGCACAGGAACCGGCATCGGGAACGGCATGCTGTCCTGCGGCGTACCAATACGTTTTTTCCAGACAACCTGATTGGTTTTCAGATCCAGCGCAGAGATGTAACCCCAGGCAGGCTGTTTACACGGCAGGCCAAACGGAGAGAGGAACGGGTTCAGCGTCACGCCATACGGCACGCCATACTGCGGCTGAATACCGGCTTCGGTACCGCTGCCTTTCGCATCTTTCGGCTGCTCCATTGGGTTGCCCGGGCCGCGCGGAATCAGTTTCGAGACAAACGGCAGGGCCATCGGGTTAGCAATTGCCACCTGACGGTTAGGGTCAACGGAGATCCCGCCCCATTCGAACATCCCCAGGTTACCCGGGAAGACCAGCGTGCCCTGTTCAGACGGTGGTGTGAAGATACCTTCATAGCGCAGCTGATGGAACATCACGCGGCACACCAGCTGGTCAAACATGGTGGCACCCCACATGTCTGCACCGCTGAGGTCTTTCTTCGGACGGAAGCTCAGGTTAGAGAACGGCTGCGTTTTGCTGACGTAGTCGCCTTTGGCTGCGCCCTGTGGAACCGGTTTTTCCGGAGCAGGGACGACCAGCTTACCGTTGCTGCGATCCAGCACGAAGATGTTGCCGGTTTTCGCCGGAGCATAGATCACCGGAACGGTTTTACCGTTAACGGTAATGTCCGCCAGCGTCGGCTGGGACGGCATATCCATATCCCACAAATCGTGGTGAACGGTCTGATAGCTCCATGCCAGCTTACCGGTGGTCGCGTTCAGCGCCACGATGGCGCTCGCGTAGCGCTCCTGCTCCGGCGTACGGTTACCGCCCCAGATATCCGGCGTGGACACGCCCATCGGCAGGTAGACCAGGTCCAGCTTCGCGTCATACGCGGCAGGGGCCCAGGAGTTTGGCGAGTTAAAGGTAAAGGTGTGTTCGTCTGACGGGATCGCGTTTGGATCTTTCGCGCCCGGGTCGAAGGCCCACAGCAGTTTACCAGTATTCACGTCAAAACCACGGATAACGCCCGAGGTTTCGCGGGTAGAGAAGTTATCCGTTACCGAACCGGCAATCACGATGGTTTTATCGGTGATGATTGGCGGAGAGGTCGGTTCATACAGACCCGGCGTGGTGTCCGGCATGTTGGTCTGTAGATTCAGGATACCCTTGTTAGCGAAGGTTTCACACAGCTTGCCCGTTTCGGCGTTGATGGCAAACAGACGACCATCGTTGACCGGCAGCATAATACGGCGCGGACAGTCGGCAATGACTTCCGGGCTGGCATTATCGGCACGCGCTTCGTGGTAAGAGACACCGCGGCAGGTAACGTGCTGGAACGACGGGTTGGAGTTCAGCTGCGGATCGAAGTGCCATTTCTCTTTACCGGTGGCCGCGTCGAGCGCGAACAGACGCTGGTGCGCCGTACACAGGTAAAGCATGTTGCCCACTTTGATTGGCGTCACTTCGTTGGTCAGCTCGCCCGGATCGTTAGGCATTTTCAGGTCGCCAGTACGGAAGACCCAGGCTTCTTTCAGATCTTTAACGTTATCGGCGTTGATCTGTTTTAGCGGAGAGTAACGCTGACCTTCCTGGTTACGCCCGTAAGCCGGCCAGTCGCCATCAGCCACCTGCGAAATCGCTGCGGCAGGCGTCGATTCGTTGCTCAGGGTGCCTTTGACTTCCTGCGGATCGTTAAAACCCGCCCATGTCAGAATGCCACCGCTGATTAACAGCGCCACGACCAGCGCCGCAACGGCACCGCTGGACGGCACCCAAAGACGACGCCATACGAATGGCAGGATCAGCCAGATGCCAAAGAAGACCAGGATGTCACTGCGCGGCGTCAGTGCCCAGAAATCGAAACCGACTTCCCAGACGCCCCAAATCATTGTTGCAAGGAGCAGGGCGGCATACAGCCACAGTGCTGATTGCTTTCTACGCCACAGCAGGACGGTGACGCCAACCATCACCAGACCCGCGATCGGGTAGTACCAGGAGCCGCCAATTGCGACCAGCCAGACGCCACCGATTAACAGATACAGCGCGCAGAAAGCTGCGAACACCGCCGTTAATGTCACCAGTAGACGGGGCTGTTGAGATTTTGTTTCAGCCATAGAAGATGTACTCGTCAGTTTTGTTAATTATTTGCTAGCAATTAATTATAGGTATTAACAAGTGTGATCGGAATCACAAATTTTGCTTTTTATATCTCATGCGCCAGGGCTATCCATTTGCTGTTATAATGGCCCGCTTGTGAATCGATGACGGACGCAGGTTCATCCGCATTGAGAGATGTGTTTTACAATCAAACGGTTAGTAATATGAAACATACTGTTGAAGTGATGATCCCGGAAGCGGAGATCAAAGCGCGTATCGCCGAGCTGGGCCGTGAAATTACCGCGCATTATAAAGACAGCGGTTCTGATATGGTGCTGGTGGGACTGTTACGCGGTTCCTTCATGTTTATGGCCGACCTGTGCCGTGAAGTCCAGGTATCCCATGAAGTCGATTTTATGACCGCCTCCAGCTATGGCAGCGGCATGTCGACAACCCGCGATGTGAAAATCCTCAAAGATCTGGATGAGGATATTCGCGGTAAAGATGTACTGATCGTTGAGGACATCATCGACTCTGGCAACACGCTCTCCAAAGTGCGCGAAATCCTGAGCCTGCGTGGGCCGAAATCCCTCGCCATCTGTACCCTGCTGGATAAACCGACCCGTCGTGAAGTAGACGTGCCGGTAGAGTATATCGGTTTCTCTATCCCGGATGAGTTCGTTGTGGGCTACGGTATCGACTACGCTCAGCGTTATCGCCATCTGCCTTACATCGGCAAAGTGGTGCTGCTGGACGAGTGATCGGCTGGATGAGATCCGTAAGAGACAAACGGCAACACTGAGGTTGCCGTTTTGTTTTTCGGGCGCTTACTTGTGATTAACGTGCTTCTGTCTCAGGTTGGCAATCCCGGAACGATAGCGTTGCTCCAGCGTCTCGCGGTTGGTGGCGGTCACTTCCAGATTGCGCAGCAAGCCATCATGAATTCCGTACGCCAGGCCGTGAATGGTCACCTTTTGCCCGCGCTTCCACGCTGACTGCATGATTGTTGAGTGGCCCAGGTTGTACACCTGCTCCATGACGTTGAGTTCACACAGGGTATCGAGGCGGCGCTCCTGCGGCATTTCTCCCAGCAGTGAGCTATGTTTGAACCAGATATCGCGGATGTGCAGCAGCCAGTTGTCAATCAGCCCCAGTTCCGTGTTTTCAACCGCCGCCTGAACGCCGCCGCAGCCGTAGTGGCCACAGATAATGATATGTTCGACTTCCAGAACATCGACGGCATATTGCACGACAGAGAGACAGTTAAGGTCGGTATGGATGACCAGGTTGGCGACGTTACGGTGGACAAAAAGTTCGCCGGGTTCAAGGCCGGTGAGCCGCTCAGCAGGAACGCGGCTGTCAGAACACCCTATCCATAAAAAGCGCGGTTTCTGCGCCTGCGCCAGCGTTTCGAAAAAGCCGGGATCCTCTTCCACCAGCATTTTTGACCATAGTGCATTATTGCTGATGAGTGTATCTATGTCTTTCATGGCGGTTAACGGCCTGTAACCAAGTGAGTGCGTTGCGCTAATATAGGGCAACGTGATTTTTTTTAAAACCACACTCGATGTGAAAGAACTTAAGGTAAGTCTAATCCATGACGATTGCACTGGAGCTTGAACAGCTTAAGAAAACCTATCCCGGCGGCGTTCAGGCGCTCCGTGGTATAGATCTGAAGGTGGAGGCCGGTGATTTTTACGCGCTTCTGGGGCCTAACGGGGCAGGAAAATCCACCACTATCGGCATTATCAGCTCACTGGTTAATAAAACCTCTGGCCGGGTCAGCGTCTTCGGCTACGACCTGGAAAAAGATGTCGTCAATGCCAAGCGTCAACTGGGGTTGGTGCCGCAGGAGTTCAACTTCAACCCGTTCGAGACCGTACAGCAGATCGTCGTAAACCAGGCGGGCTATTACGGGGTTGAGCGCAAAGATGCCGTTGAGCGTAGCGAAAAATACCTGAAACAGCTCGACCTGTGGGAAAAGCGCAATGAGCGTGCACGGATGCTCTCCGGCGGTATGAAGCGCCGTCTGATGATTGCCCGTGCGCTGATGCACGAGCCAAAGCTGCTGATACTTGATGAACCGACCGCGGGTGTCGATATCGAGCTGCGTCGTTCCATGTGGGGGTTCCTGAAAGATCTGAACGACAAAGGCACCACCATTATTCTGACAACTCACTACCTCGAAGAGGCGGAGATGCTGTGCCGTAATATCGGCATCATTCAGCATGGCGAGCTGGTGGAAAACACCTCCATGAAAAATCTGCTCTCAAAGCTGAAGTCAGAGACCTTTATTCTCGATCTGGCGGCGAAAAGCGCGCTGCCGAAGCTGGAAGGCTATCAATACCGGCTGGTGGATACGTCCACGCTTGAAGTGGAAGTTCTGCGTGAGCAGGGAATTAATAGCGTATTTAGTCAGCTGAGTGCCCAGGGAATTCAGGTGTTGAGTATGCGTAACAAAGCCAACCGACTGGAAGAGCTGTTCGTCTCGCTGGTCCATCAGAAACAAGGAGAAAGCGCATGATGCAGCTTTACTGGGTGGCGCTGAAGAGTATCTGGGCCAAAGAGATCAATCGCTTTATGCGTATCTGGATCCAGACGCTGGTGCCGCCGGTGATCACCATGACCCTCTATTTCATCATCTTCGGCAATCTGATTGGGTCGCGAATTGGTGAGATGCACGGCTTTACTTACATGCAGTTCATCGTGCCTGGTCTGATTATGATGGCGGTGATCACCAACGCCTACGCCAACGTGGCATCGTCGTTCTTCAGCGCCAAGTTCCAGCGCAACATTGAAGAGTTGCTGGTGGCACCGGTACCGACGCATGTGATCATCGCCGGTTACGTAGGAGGCGGGGTAGCGCGTGGCTTATGCGTAGGGGTACTGGTAACGGCAATTTCACTGTTCTTTGTGCCGTTCCAGGTACACTCCTGGCTGTTTGTCGGGCTGACGCTGCTGTTAACGGCAGTACTCTTCTCGCTGGCAGGCCTGCTCAATGCTGTCTTTGCGAAAACCTTTGATGATATCAGCCTGATCCCCACGTTCGTGCTGACGCCGCTGACCTACCTCGGCGGGGTGTTCTACTCGCTGACGCTGCTGCCGCCGTTCTGGCAGGCGCTGTCACACCTGAACCCCATCGTCTACATGATTAGCGGTTTCCGTTTCGGTTTCCTTGGCATCTCTGATGTGCCGTTGGTGACGACAGTGGGCGTGCTGGCGATCTTTATCGTGGCGTTTTATCTTCTCTGCTACACCCTGATTCAACGGGGACGCGGCCTGCGTACCTAACCTTCCTGCCCGGCGGCGCCCGCCGCCGGGTCATGAGATACGGTTTTTTGACGGTCATCACCCCCGCAAATCCCGGCTGCCGCTACACTACGCCTCTGCAAAAGGAGAATTGTATGCTGGGTTGGGTAATCACATGCCATGATGAACAAGGGCAGGCGCTATTGGATCAGCTGACGGCCAGCTTTGGACCGCTGGTACAGTGCCAGGTGGTCAACTTCTGGCGTGGTCTGAGCACTAACATGCTGAGCCGCATGATGTGCGATGCGCTACACCATACCGACAGCGGAGAGGGTGTCATCTTCCTGACCGATATCACCGGCGCCGCGCCGTATCGCGCAGCGGCACTGCTCAGCCATAAACACCGCAACTGTGAAGTGATCACCGGGATCAGCTATCCGCTTCTGGAGGCGATGTATCCACTGCGTGAATCCCTGGACAGTGCGACCTTTCGCGATCGCATCGTGGCCCAGGGTGCGCCGCTTGTTAGCAGCCTCTGGCATCAGCAGCAAAAAAATCCCCCCTTTGTCCTGCTAAACGACCCGTACAAACATTAATCATTGGTATCAGCGTCGCTTTTGTTACAATGACGCCAGTTTTTAGCTCCCGATTAAGCTCTTATGTTCTCGCGAATTGTTCTTCTGTTATTGCTGCTGCTCTCAGGTGGCGCGACCGCCAGCCTGTTAAGCCAGCAAGGGCTTCCCACCCGCTATATGCAAACCACCGAAGATGCGGCGATTTGGGCGCAGGTCGGCAACGGGGTGATTAACGTCGGCAATATTCGCGCCGGACAGATTCTGGCCGTCGTGCCTACCGCGGCCGATTACTTTGAATTCAGCTTTGGCTTCGGCACCGGTTTTATTGATAAAGGCCATCTGGAAGAGGTGCAGGGGAAGCAGCGCGTAGAAGACAGCCTCGGCGATCTGAATAAACCCCTCAGTAATCAGAATCTGATCACCTGGAAAGACACCCCGGTTTATAACGCGCCAAATGCCGGCAGCGCCCCCTTTGGCACTCTGGCAAATAACCTGCGTTATCCCATTCAGAGCAAGCTGAAAGATCGTTTAAACCAGACCTGGTTCCAGATTCGTATCGGTAATCGCCTCGCGTGGGTCAGTAGCCTGGATGCGCAGGAAGATAACGGCCTGCCGGTACTCACTTATCACCACATTTTGCGTGATGAAGAGAACACCCGTTTTCGCCATACCTCCACCACGACCAGCGTACGTGCGTTTAATAACCAGATGGCGTGGCTGCGCGATCAGGGCTACACCACGCTGAACCTCTATCAGCTGGAAGGGTATGTCCGTAACAAGATTAACCTGCCCGCGAAGGCGGTAGTGATTACGTTTGACGACGGTTTAAAATCGGTGAGTCGCTATGCTTACCCCATTCTGAAAGCGTACGGGTTCAACGCCACCGCGTTTATTATCTCGTCGCGTATTAAACGCCATCCGCAGAAGTGGGATCCCAAAGCGCTGCAGTTTATGAGCCTCTCCGAGCTACGTGAAATTCAGTCGGTGTTTGATTTCCAGTCACATACCCATTTTCTGCATCGGGTAGATAGCTATCATCATCCGATTCTGCTGAGCCGCAGTTACCATAATATTGTGATGGACTTTAAACACTCACGGCGGGCGTTGGCGCAGTTCAACCCGCACGTGTTGTACCTCTCGTATCCGTTTGGTGGTTATAACGATAAAGCGGTGAAAGCAGCGAACGACGCCGGTTTTCATCTGGCAGTGACAACGGTGAAAGGAAAGGTGAAGCCGGGGGATAATCCGTTTTTACTCAAACGGTTATATATTCTCAGGACGGACTCCCTGGAGACGATGTCGCGGCTGATCAGTAATCAGCCGCAGGGGTAATACTCAGGCAACCTGGACCGGAATAGCTTTTGCGGTACGTTTCATTTCGTTGTCGCCTTCGAAATAGGCGACTTTTGGCTGCCAGCGGCGCGCTTCTTCATCGGACATCATGACAAAGCTGGCGATAATGACAATATCACCGACGTTAGCGCAGTGCGCAGCGGCACCGTTAACGGAGATGATTTTAGAACCCCGTTCAGCCGCAATGGCATAGGTGGAGAAACGGTTGCCGTTGCTCACGTTCCAGATATCAATGGCTTCGTTTTCAAGAATACCCGCCGCATCGAGAAAATCCTGATCGATCGCGCAGGAGCCTTCATAGTGCAGGTCGGCCTGGGTGACTTTGACACGGTGCAGCTTACCTTGCAGCATTTTGCGAATCATTACGTTTACCTTTACTCTCTGTCGTAACCCGCCGATCAATAAGCGGGAGGGGTAACTAATCCGTTAGCTCTCTATCGGCTCAGCCATTACTGAGCCAGTTCAACTACTGTGTTATCAATCAGCCGCGCCTGACCCAGCCAGGCGGCAACCAGAATGACTGCGCGTTTGCTGGTTGTCGAAAGCGCCAACAGCGTATCGGCGTCCCGAATCTGGATATCATCCGCGCGAAAGCCCTTGTCATTCAATGCCTGCTCAGCGATGGCAATAATCTCTTCGCTGCTCAATGCTTTTTGCTGCAGCTGCTCGACCATGTCGCTCATAACTTTATACAGACCCGGTGCCAGTTTACGCTGGTCTGCGGTGAGGTAACCATTGCGTGAACTCAGGGCCAGGCCATCTTTCGCGCGCACAATTGGCACGCCGACAATCTCGATGTCGTAACCCAGATCGTCAACCATCTTGCGAATCAGTGCCAACTGCTGGAAATCTTTCTCACCAAAGCAGGCGATATCCGGCTGCACCAGATTAAAAAGCTTACTGACGACGGTAGAGACCCCGCGGAAGTGGCCAGGGCGGCTGGCACCTTCGAGCATTGTGGAGATGCCAGGGACGTCGACGTAGGTGGTCTCCTCGGTCCCTTTCGGCCAGACTTCGTTCGGTGCCGGGGCGAAGACCAAATCAACGTGACGCTTATTCAGCTTCTCGCAATCCTCCTGCAACGTACGCGGATACCGCGCCAGGTCGTCGACGCGGTCGAACTGCATCGGGTTCACGAAGATACTCACCACCACCACATCGGCGCGGGCTTTAGCTTCGTCTACCAGCTTCATATGCCCGTCGTGCAGGTTGCCCATTGTAGGCACCAGCGCGATACGTTTACCTTCCTGACGCAGACGACGGATGTGCTGACGGAGCAGCGGCAGGGTTTCAATGATTAGCACAACGAGACTCCTTAATGGAAACTGTGTTCTTCAGCCGGGTAAACACCGGATTCAACCTCGGTAATATACTGCCTGACTGCGGCGCGCATGTCGCCCGCTTCACTGAGGAAATTCTTTGCAAATTTTGGAATGTGGCCGCCGGTAATACCGAAGGCGTCGTGCATCACCAGGATCTGGCCGTCGGTCACATTGCCCGCGCCAATCCCGATAACGGGGATAGAGAGCGCATCGGTAATACGTTTCGCCAGTTCAACCGGCACGCATTCAAGTACCAGCAGCTGTGCGCCCGCGGCTTCGATGGCTTTCGCGTCGTCGAACAACGTCTGGGCTGCGTCGCCGCGCCCCTGCACTTTATAGCCGCCAAAGATATTGACCGACTGCGGCGTAAGCCCCAGATGACCACAGACGGGTACGGCACGGTCGGTGAGCATTTTGATGGTATCGATAAGCCAGGCACCACCTTCAATTTTGACCATATTCGCCCCGGCACGCATCACGGTTGCTGCGTTTTCAAAGGCCTGCTCCGGCGTCGCATAAGCCATAAACGGCAGGTCAGAGAGCAGCAAGCAAGCCGGAGCACCACGGCGCACGGCGCGAGTGTGATAAGCAATATCTTCAACCGTTACCGGCAGAGTTGAGTCATGTCCCTGGACCGTCATCCCTAACGAATCGCCCACCAGCATGACGTTGATGCCCTCTTCGGCGAAGAGTTTGGCGAAGCTGTAGTCATAGGCGGTGATGGTCGCGAAGCGCTGCTTTTCCTGTTTGCATTTCTGCAATGCGGAGATGGTGGTTGGTTTCATACTGTTTCCTGATAGCCCAAAGCAAATCTTTGCGCATTCTAACAGTAAGATTCGGGGGAACAATGATTTTAGCTAAGCGATTAACCATAAATTATTCATGGTTAATCGACAAAGAAAGACGGCTACCAGCGTGCGGGTTTTTCGGCGTTCAGCCGTTGCAGCAGGGCGGTAAGGGACTCACCGTCCGGAAAGGTTAACTGCGGGGCGATTTCAGCCAGCGGCCAGAGCATAAACCCGCGATTTTTCATATCGTAATGCGGCACGGTCAGACGTTCGGTGGCGATCACCGCATCCCCAAACAGCATGATATCAAGATCCAGGGTGCGGGGTCCCCAGCGCTCGGCTTTACGCACGCGGCCTTGCTGTAACTCAATGCGCTGGGTGTGGTCGAGCAACGCGTCGGGGCTGAGCGCGGTCTCCAGCGCAACAGCGGCATTGAGGTAATCGGGCTGATCCTGCGGGCCAAGCGGAGGTGTACGGTAGAAAGCGGAAAGGGCGACAATACGACTTTGCGGGATGTCGCCCAGCGCCTGAACGGCAGCATTAACCTGCTCCAGCGGAGAGGCCAGATTGCTGCCGATGGCGATATACGCGAGGGTCATGCTGCCCCTTCGCGACGCGGAGCACGCTTACGCGGACGGCGATGACGGCGGCGGGGTTCCGGATCGTCACCCAGGTCGGTCAACATATCTTTCTGCTCCGGCGGCGCAGAGACCTGGAACTCACCCCACCACTGCGCCAGACGCTGCAGCTCGTGGTTATTCTCAGCCTCGGCACGCAGGGCCAGCAGATCGTAAGCCGCGCGGAATTTTGGATGTTCCATCAGCTTCCAGGCGCGTTTACCCTGACGGCGTGACATACGCAGCTGGAGCTGCCAGATATCACGGATAAGGGTGGTAATGCGTTTTGGAATGGCCAGCGAACGGCAGGCTTCGTCCAGCACGTCGTTCGTTGCCAGCGCAAAGGCGTCGTAATAGGCGAGACCGCTCTCCTGCGCAATTTTCTGCGCCGTTTCCAGCAGCGGATACCAGAACATCGCCGCAAAGAGGAAGGCCGGGTTAACGCGCATATCGCTGTGAATGCGGGTGTCGGTATTCTTCAGCACCTGATTGATGATGCGCTCCATGGCGCTATCACCCTGCTCGGTGAAGTTGCGGGTAATGATTGGGAACAGCGGCTGGAACAGGCTGTATTCACGCAGAAGCTTATAGGTTTCGAAGCCGTAGCCTGCCTGCAGCAGTTTCAATGCCTCTTCAAACAGACGTGCCGGCGGCACATCGTTGATAAGCGTTGCCAGACGTGGGATCGGCTCGGCAGTTTCCGGGCTGATACGCATTCCGAGCTTAGCGGCGAAACGTACCGCGCGCAGCATGCGCACCGGATCTTCTCGATAGCGGGTTTCAGGATTGCCGATCAGGCGAATCATTCCCTCTTTCAGATCCTGCATACCGCCGACGTAATCGCGAACGGTAAAGTCCGCCACGCTGTAGTAAAGGCTGTTGATGGTAAAGTCGCGGCGCTGGGCATCTTCTTCGATATTGCCGAAGATATTGTCACGCAGCAGCATACCGTTCTGGCCGCGCTGGGAGGTTGTGCGGTCAGTTGGCGTGCCTTCGTGGTGCCCACGGAAAGTGGCGACTTCAATGATTTCAGGCCCAAACATGACGTGGGCGAGACGGAAGCGACGACCAACCAGCCGGCAGTTGCGGAATAATTTACGCACCTGCTCCGGCGTGGCACTGGTGGTCACGTCGAAATCTTTTGGTTTTTTGCCAAGCAGCAGATCGCGCACGCCACCCCCTACGAGATAAGCTTCGTAACCCGCTTTATTCAGGCGATAAAGTACCTTGAGGGCATTTTCACTGATATCTTTGCGGGAAATAGCATGCTGCTCGCGCGGAATAACCGACATAGAGTGTTGAGCAATGACGTCGTCCGCCATGCTCTCATCGCGGCTTAGCACCTTACGGCAAAAATTAGCGACTCGGGTAAAAATAGTGCACCTCGGTAGTGTGTGTGTCAGGCTTCAGGACAAAAAAATAGCGGCTAATCATAGCTCAGCGAGACGCGTTTGAGAATGCTGGATTTTCGGCACGCTATTTAGCGTCCAGCCTTCAATGGCTTTTTGCAGCAATTCTTCGGTTCGCAAATCCTGCCACTCATGTGTTACATCCTGGTTTAGAAATTGTAAAGCATTGATAAGCACAGGGCGAGGATCGCCTTTCGGCAATGCCGGGGCATGGTTCTGCTTTGATAACTTTAACCCTTCGCGATTCAATGCTAACGGCAGATGGACATAATCAGGGATCGCCCAGCCGAACTGCTGATAGAGCGAAATCTGGCGCACGGTGGGTTCAATCAGATCGGCACCGCGCACAATTTCCGTCACGCCCTGGAAATGATCATCGACCACCACCGCCAGGTTATAAGCAAACAACCCGTCACGACGATGGACGATAAAATCTTCGCACGCCAACCGCGCGTCTGCGTGGATTTCGCCAAGCAGACCATCATGAAACTGGGTCACAGGGTGGTGCTGCATTAATCGAACGGCAGCGTTTTCGGGGCCATTATTCAGGGTACGACAATGGCCATCATACACGCCGCCCACGCTCTGAATACGGGCGCGGGTGCAGGTGCAATAGTATGAAAAACCTTGCTCGCGTAGCCAGGCCAGGCGTTCACGGTAGGCTTCATGGCGCTGAGATTGCCAAAGGATGTCGCCATCCCAGTGCAGGCCGTAATGTTCCAGCTGACGCAGAATGGTCTCTGCCGCACCGGGAACTTCACGCGGGGGGTCGATATCTTCAATCCGCACACGCCAGATACCGCGGCGGGCTCGCGCTTGCAGATAGCTGCCGAGGGCAGCAATAAGGGAACCGAAATGCAGCTCACCCGAAGGCGAGGGGGCAAAGCGGCCAATATCGTCAGATTCAGGCATGGTACCGGGAGACTAAAAGTAACAAGGCGGGAGAGACTCCCGCCTGTGTGAACGTGCTGACAGAGCGGGGATTAACCCGCCATCTGTTTTTCGCGGATCTCTGCCAGTGTTTTGCAGTCGATGCACAGGTCGGCTGTAGGACGCGCTTCCAGACGACGAATGCCGATTTCGACACCACAGGATTCGCAAAAGCCGAAATCTTCGTCTTCGACTTTTTTCAGCGTTTTCTCGATCTTTTTAATCAGTTTGCGTTCGCGGTCACGGTTACGCAGTTCGAGGCTGAACTCTTCTTCCTGAGCGGCACGGTCTACCGGATCCGGGAAGTTTGCAGCTTCGTCCTGCATATGTGTAACGGTGCGATCCACTTCATCCCTAAGTTGATTACGCCATGCTTCAAGGATTCGCTTGAAGTGCGACAGCTGGGCTTCGTTCATATACTCTTCGCCCGGCTTCTCTTGATACGGCTCCACCCCAGCGATGGCGAGAATACTCAGGGACGATGTTTTACGGTTTTGCCCTTCTTGCATGTTGCTTCTCCTTAACACGCACTATCGATCCCCGGTTGGGGGAAAAATCAGGCCGCTATAAATAGCAGATGCTTTTCCGGATGGCAATTATCTAAACGTAACACTTGACAAGCCTGTGAGGAAAAGCGTATTTGCGCACACGACCAGAATACTTAATAGTCAATCGACTAGCCCCTTAAAACGTAACGGGAAGAGCCGATCTCAGAGTCATATTATCGGCAGAAAGTTCCGCTTTATAAGCGAAAACCTCCACCCCCTGCTTTTGTGCCTCATTCAACAGTTGCGCGTATTTGGGGTCAATATGGCGGGCAGGTGAAAATCGTTCAATTGCTGAGTGTAAAACCGCAAACAGCAACACGGCGCGTTTGCCCGCCGCCGCTACACTTATCAACTCCCGGAGATGCTTTTGACCGCGCAGGGTCACCGCGTCCGGAAAATAGCCGTTATCTTGGTCAGCTAACGTCACTGATTTCACTTCAATATAGCACTCGGGGCGATCCTCTGCCTGTAACATAAAGTCAATTCTGCTGCCCTCTGCGCCATACTTCACTTCACTTTTGATACTGCTGTAGCCACGCAGTTCGGCAACCATATCAAGGGCGATCGCCTCTTTTACCAGCTGGTTTGCCCGTAGCGTATTGACGCATATAAACGCCCCCTGCGTGGTTTGGGTAATTTCCCAGGTATGCGGATATTTGCGTTTGGCATTAAGCGAGGTGGAGTACCAGACGGTATCGCCCGGCGTGGCGCAACCGGTCATCGCGCCGGTATTCGGGCAGTGCAGGGTGAGGGTCTCCCCCTCAGGCGTGACCACATCGGCAAGAAAGCGTTTGTAGCGCTGAACCAGGGTAGCGGGTTGTAAGGCCGGGATAAACTGCATGTAAATTCCTTATTACTCGTTCAGCGTCCAGCGCTGAAGCGGCGTATAGCGGGTGCGCCCGCGGGCGAACACGCTCTCATAAAGTACGAAATCTGTGACCGGAAAGTGCCAGGAAAACCCCGGAGGCGGAATGGCTACCGCGTGGCTGGCATCGCGCAGCAGAGTGATATGCGGATGAAATGGCTGGGGGCTTTGATAACAGCCGCTGCGTGCAGCCTGCGCCCGCAGCATACTGGCGAGTTGCAATAAACCGCGCGGCGGCTGGCGAGTGCCCAGCCAGACGACGCGGGAACGCAGCCACTGTCCGGCATCGTCAAGCTGCAGGGTAAACCCCGGCTGGCGAATACGACCCGCCATGGCTGCCAGCGCCTGCCGCTTTTCATCGCTCACCTCGCCGAGGAAAGCCAGCGTCAAGTGCAGATTCGCTGCCTGCACCGGACGTCCTGCCTCAGGTACGAAGTTCTCGGCGCGCCAGCGCACAATCTTACGCTGCAGCGGGGCGGGCAGTTCAATGGCGAAAAAAAGCCTTTTCGTCTCAGACATTCGGGGTGCTCGGTTATGGTTTGAGGCGATGCTACAATGTACGCCCGCTAATGTTAACCCTCTGGAGCCAAACGTGTCCTCGTTGCCGGTCGCCGCAGTCCTTCCTGAACTTCTCACCGCCTTACAACACGCGCCGCAGATATTGCTCAATGCCCCTACTGGCGCAGGTAAGTCGACGTGGCTACCGCTGCAAATCCTCAACCAGGGCCTCATTCCGGGCAAAATCATACTGCTGGAGCCAAGACGGCTCGCTGCCCGAAACGTGGCGCAACGTCTGGCCGAACTTTTGGGCGAGAAGCCGGGCGAGACGGTAGGTTATCGAATGCGCGCCGAAAGTTGCGTCAGTGACGCCACCCGGCTGGAGGTGGTGACCGAAGGGATCCTCACCCGGATGCTGCAGCAGGATCCTGAGCTGACGGGCATCGGTCTGGTGATCCTTGACGAGTATCACGAACGCAGCCTGCAGGCCGATCTGGCGCTGGCACTGCTGCTTGATGTGCAGCAGGGGCTGCGCGACGATCTGAAATTGTTGATCATGTCGGCGACGCTGGATAACGATCGTCTGCAACGGCTATTACCGGATGCGCCAGTTATCACTTCTGAAGGACGCACCTTTCCGGTGGAACGCCGCTATCAGGCGCTTTCCGCGCAACTGCGCTTCGACGAGGCCGTCGCCGTTGCCACCGCGGAGCTGCTGCGTCAGGAGAGCGGATCCGTGTTGCTATTTTTGCCCGGCACCCGAGAGATTCAGCGCGTGCAGGAACATCTCGCCTCCCGGGTGGGAAGCGATGTGCTGCTTTGTCCACTCTACGGCGCCTTAACGCTCGCCGAGCAGCGTAAAGCGATCCTGCCGCCTGCGCAGGGGATGCGTAAAGTGGTGCTGGCCACCAATATTGCCGAAACCAGTCTGACCATTGAAGGGATCCGTCTGGTGGTCGACACCGCCCAGGAGCGCGTAGCTCAGTTCGATCCGCGCACCGGGCTAACGAAGCTTATCACCCAGCGTGTCAGTCAGGCGTCGATGACCCAGCGCGCAGGCCGCGCCGGTCGTCTGGAGCCGGGCATCTGTCTGCATCTGATCCCATTTGAGCAGGCAGAACGCGCGGCGGCGCAAGCCACGCCGGAGATCCTGCAAAGCGATCTGAGTGGCCTGCTGCTGGAGCTATTGCAGTGGGGGTGTCAGGATCCGACCCAGCTCTGCTGGCTGGATCACCCCCCAGCCGTCAACCTGCTTGCCGCACGGCGCTTGCTTACCCTGCTTGGGGCGCTGGCAGGCGAGCGGCTCACCGCCTTTGGCCAGAAAATGGCGGCGCTGGGCAATGACCCGCGGCTGGCTGCAATGCTGGCTGGGGCAAAGGGCGACGATGAAATCGCCACGGCGGCGAAACTGGCGGCTATTCTTGAGGAGCCACCACGCGGAGGGAATAGCGATCTGGCGCTGGCATTTTCGCGCCATCAGCCAGGCTGGCAGCAGCGCGCTAAAACGCTGATGAAGCGTTTGAACAGTAACGGCGGATCGCCCGATGCTGCCAGGATCCCGGCGCTGCTGGCCAGGGCCTTTCCGGATCGCCTGGCGCGTCGTCGCGGGCTGGAAGGCCGTTACCAGCTGGCGAACGGCATGGGGGCGATGCTGGATCGTGATGACGGGTTAACGCGGCATGAGTGGCTCATTGCGCCACTCTTATTACAGGGCAGCCAGTCGCCAGACGCCCGCATCCTGCAGGCCGTTGCCGTAGATATCGAGGCGCTGGTCAGCCGCTGCCCGCAGCTGGTTGAGCAGTCCGATATCATTGAGTGGGACGAGACACAGGGCACGCTAAAAGCGCTGCGTCGGGCGCAAATCGGCCGCCTGACCCTGAGCGTGAAGCCGCTGGCTAAACCTTCTGAAGAGGAGTTGCACCAGGCGATGCTGAACGGCATCCGCGATAAGGGGCTGGAGGTATTGACCTGGAGTCCGCAGGCCGAACAATTTCGTCTTCGTCTGCTGTGTGCGGCTCGCTGGTTGCCGGAATATGACTGGCCTGCCGTAGATGATGCCTCGCTGCTGGCCAACCTCGAAAACTGGTTACTGCCGCAAATGGGTGGCGTACACTCTTTGCGCGCCCTGAAAGCGTTGGATGTTAAGGCAGCGTTACAGAATCTGACCGACTGGTCATTACGTCAACGGCTGGATACTGAGCTGCCAGAGCATTACACTGTGCCAACCGGAAGCCGGATAGCCATTCGTTATCATGAAGATAATCCACCCGTGCTGGCCGTGCGGATGCAGGAGATGTTCGGTGAAGCCACTACCCCGGCTATTGCGCAGGGGCGTGTCCCGCTGGTACTGGAGCTGCTTTCACCGGCGCAGCGTCCGCTGCAGATCACCCGCGATCTGAGCGCATTCTGGGCAGGAAGCTACCGTGAGGTGCAAAAAGAGATGAAGGGGCGTTACCCTAAACATGTCTGGCCGGACGATCCGGCGAACGCGGCACCGACACGACGGACGAAGAAATATTCGTAGTCATTATATTTGAGAGATTTCTTCTTTCTCCTACGGGATTAAGAACAGAGAATCGGGCCTTTGCGCCTGATAGTTGCGGAGAAAAAGCATGGCGGGGAATGACCGCGAGCCTATTGGACGTAAAGGGAAACCGACGCGTCCGGCAAAAGAGAAAGTAAGCCGTCGTCGACTCAGAAATGAAGAGCGCGACGATGACTATGAAGACGATTATGAGGATGAAGAACCGATGCCGCGCAAAGGAAAAGGCAAAGGGCGTAAGCCTCGTGGAAAACGCGGCTGGTTCTGGCTGTTACTGAAGCTCTTTATTGTGTTTATCGCCCTGATGGCGATCTATGGCGTCTATCTGGATCAAAAAATCCGTAGCCGTATCGACGGTAAAGTATGGCAACTGCCTGCGGCCGTTTACGGGCGGATGGTGAACCTTGAGCCGGACATGTCCATCAGCAAGAACGAGATGGTCAAACTGCTGGAGGCGACGCAGTATCGTCAGGTGACGAAAATGACGCGTCCTGGCGAATTTACCGTGCAGGCGAAGAGCATTGAGATGATCCGCCGTCCGTTCGATTTCCCGGACAGCAAAGAGGGGCAGGTGCGCGCGCGTCTGACCTTCGATGGCGATCATCTGGATACCATCGAGAACATGGATAATAACCGCCAGTTCGGTTTCTTCCGTCTCGATCCGCGCCTGATCACCATGCTCTCTTCGCCGAACGGCGAGCAGCGCCTGTTTGTGGCGCGAAATGGCTTCCCGGATCTGCTGGTCGATACTCTGCTGGCAACCGAAGACCGTCATTTCTACGAGCATGACGGGGTGAGTCTTTACTCTATTGGCCGTGCGGTACTGGCCAACCTGACGGCCGGCCGCACGGTGCAGGGGGCGAGTACCCTGACCCAGCAGCTGGTGAAAAACCTGTTCCTCTCCAGCGAGCGCTCGTACTGGCGTAAGGCTAACGAAGCCTACATGGCAGTCCTGATGGATGCCCGCTACAGCAAGGATCGTATCCTTGAACTGTATATGAACGAGGTGTACCTCGGTCAGAGCGGCGATAACGAGATCCGTGGTTTCCCGCTGGCGAGCCTGTACTACTTTGGCCGTCCGGTCGAAGAGCTGAGCCTTGACCAACAGGCGCTGCTGGTGGGCATGGTGAAAGGGGCGTCGATCTACAACCCATGGCGCAACCCGAAACTGGCGCTGGAGCGTCGTAACCTGGTGCTGCGCCTGCTGCAACAGCAGCAAGTGATCGACCAGGAGCTGTATGAAATGCTGAGCGCACGTCCGCTGGGCGTACAACCGCGCGGTGGCGTTATCTCCCCGCAGCCTGCGTTTATGCAGATGGTTCGTCAGGAGTTGCAGGCGAAGCTTGGCGATAAAGTGAAAGATCTCTCCGGCGTGAAGATCTTCACCACGTTCGACTCCGTGGCGCAGGATGCTGCGGAAAAAGCGGCCGTGGAAGGTATTCCGGTCCTGAAGAAACAGCGTAAGCTGAGCGACCTGGAAACCGCGATGGTGGTGGTTGACCGCTACAGCGGGGAAGTGCGCGCCATGGTAGGCGGTGCAGAGCCGCAGTATGCCGGTTATAACCGTGCCATGCAGGCGCGTCGTTCGATTGGTTCTCTGGCGAAACCGGCCACCTATCTGACGGCGCTGAGCCAGCCGAACCAGTATCGCCTGAACACCTGGATTGCGGATGCGCCGATCTCTCTGCGCCAGCCGAATGGCCAGGTCTGGTCGCCGCAGAACGACGATCGTCAGTTCAGCGGACAGGTGATGTTGGTGGATGCGTTGACGCGTTCCATGAACGTACCGACGGTAAACCTGGGTATGGCGCTTGGCCTGCCGGCGATTACCGATACCTGGGTAAAACTGGGTGTGCCTAAAAACCAGCTGCATCCGGTTCCGGCGATGATCCTCGGCGCACTGAACCTGACGCCAATCGAAGTGGCGCAGGCGTTCCAGACCATCGCCAGCGGCGGTAATCGCGCTCCTCTCTCCGCGCTGCGTTCGGTCATTGCCGAAGATGGTACGGTGCTGTATCAGAGCTTCCCGCAGGCGGAGCGTGCCGTTCCGGCGCAGGCGGCATACATGACGTTGTGGACCATGCAGCAGGTTGTGCAGCGTGGTACGGGGCGCCAGCTGGGCGCGAAGTATCCGGGCCTGCATCTGGCGGGTAAAACCGGTACCACCAATAACAACGTCGACACCTGGTTTGCCGGTATTGATGGACGTGAAGTGGTGATTACCTGGGTGGGTCGTGATAACAACCAGCCCACTAAGCTGTACGGTGCCAGCGGTGCGATGTCTATCTATCAGCGCTATCTGACTAACCAGTCGCCAGTGCCGTTAGTTCTGACGCCACCGGAAGATATCGTGGATATGGGCGTGGATGAGTCGGGTACCTTCGTCTGTGGCGGCGGGATGCGAAGCCTGCCGGTCTGGACCAGCAATCCAGATTCGCTGTGTCAGCAGGCCGCTCCGGAACCCACGGGTAACCCGTTCGAGCAATCTTCTCAGCCGCAACAGCAGCTGCAACAACAGCAGCCGCAGCAGCAGAATGAGAAGAAAGAGAGCGACGGTGTCGCTGGCTGGATTAAGGATATGTTCGGCGGTAATTAACGTGCCAGACCCCCTCTTCGAGAGGAGAGGGGGATTTCACTTAAAACAAACATTTCTCTAACCGGTTTATTCCCTCTTTATAACCCCCATTTTTCTCTTGTTTATTTCTTATCCCCTCAATTTCCGTAGGGCCGCTATTCGCTTGCTATGCCGCCAGCGTTTCGCATAATATGCTGCGGTCATAATAATAATTCTCGTTTACGTTATCATTCACTCTTGCTCAGAGAGATACCAATGGCGCTTTCAAAAACTGCTCAGCCAATCAATTACTCACTGCGTAAAATCGCAGTGGTTGTAGCCACAGCGGTTAGCGGCATGTCTGCCTATGCACAGGCCGCTGAAACCCCGAAAAAAGAAGAGACGATTACCGTTACCGCAGCGCCAGCTCCACAGGAGAGCGCATGGGGACCCGCTGCGACCATCGCGGCGAAACACTCGGCCACCGCAACGAAAACCGATACCCCGATTGAGAAAACCCCGCAGTCGGTTTCAGTCGTGACGCGTGCAGAAATGGATACCCGTCAACCGAGTTCGGTAAAAGAGGCCTTAGCCTATACTCCGGGTGCTGCGGTTTCTACGCGTGGTTCTTCAACCTCTTACGATTTCGTTATTATTCGTGGTTTCTATACACCTGGCCCGACGCCTAACAACTACCTGGATGGCATCAAGTTGCAGGGTGATTACTACAGTGCTGCTGTAGTTGATCCCTATATGCTGGAACGCGTAGAAATGATGCGCGGCCCAACCTCAGTGCTGTATGGAAAAAGCAACCCAGGTGGGTTGATCTCAATGGTGAGCAAAAGCCCAACATCGGAACCATTAAAAGAAATTCAGTTCAAGATGGGGACGGATAACCTGTTCCAGACCGGTTTCGATTTCAGTGACTCTCTTGATGACGACGGTATCTATTCTTATCGTCTCACCGGTCTTGCCCGCTCTAATGACCAACAGCAGGATTTCTCAAAGCAAAAACGTTATGCCATCGCACCGGTATTTAGCTGGAAGCCTGATGACAAAACTAATCTGACGCTGCGCGCAAATATTCAGAACGATCCTTCAATGGGCTATTACGGCTGGTTACCGAAAGAAGGTACTGTTGAGCCGTTACCTGATGGTTCTCGTGTTCCCGTGAACTTCACCGATTATGCGCCCAACAACACCTATTCTCGTTACCAGCGCATGGTCGGATATAGCTTTGAACATAGTTTTGATGACACTTTCACCGTGCGTCAAAACTTACGTTATAGCCAAATCAAAACATCTCAACAGAGCGTGTACGGTTTCGGCGCAACGGGTAATCAACTTACGCGTTCAATTATTGTTTCTGATGAGCGTTACAACGATTTTGGCGTAGACACGCAGCTGGAGAGTAAATTCGGTACGGGTGAAGTTGCGCATACTTTGCTGACAGGTATCGACTATTCACGTCTGCATAATGATATCGATAATGCCTACGGCACAGCGCCTACGCTGGATATGAATAATCCAGTGTATACCGATGTAGATTTCCCGGATGCACAACCATTCCAGCTCAATACCCAACACCAAACCGGTCTGTATGTCCAGGATCAACTGGAGTGGGAGAAATGGGTTGCCACGCTGGGCGGTCGTTACGACTGGTCTAAGCAGGCAACTACCATCCGTTCAAGCGGTCAAAAAGTTGAACGTAACGATGAGCAGTTTACCTGGCGTGCAGGGATTAACTATCTCTTTGACAACGGTATTACCCCGTACTTCAGCTACAGCGAATCGTTCGAACCAAACCCGTCAAAAGCTTGGGCTGCTACGCCTGCTGACAACGTCGCGTATGCTCCGTCTAAAGGTAAGCAATACGAGGCCGGTGTAAAATACATTCCAAAAGAGCTGCCGGTCGTCGTGACTGCTGCGGTATATGAACTCACCAAAACGAATAACTTAACCACCGATCCCACGAATCCGTTTGCACAAGTTGCTGCAGGTGAAGTGCGTTCTCGTGGCGTAGAGTTAGAAGCAAAAGCAGCGGTGAATGCCAACATTAACCTGACGGCTTCTTATACCTATACGGATGCAGAGTACACCGATGACACAACGTACAAAGGTTTGACCCCTGTTCAGGTTCCTAAAAATATGGCGTCTCTGTGGGGCGATTACACCTTCTATGAAGGCGCGCTTTCAGGGTTAACCTTAGGTACCGGTGGTCGTTATGTGGGTAGCAGTTACGGCGATCCTGATAACACCTTCAAAGTGGGGAGTTCAACGGTCATGGATGCTGTCGTGAAATATGATCTTGCACGTCTGGGGCTTGCTGGATCCAGCGTTGCGGTTAACGTCAACAACCTGTTCGATCGTGAATACGTCGCAAGCTGCTTCAATACCTACGGCTGCTTCTGGGGTGCTGAACGCCAGGTTGTCGCCACCGCGACCTTCCGCTTCTAATCTTTCTTCGGGCACGGTTCGCCGTGCCCTTTTACTAAGTTGGCTACGATGCAGGACAAAACAACGCAATCCGATACAACCTTTTCGCTAAATGCCACCTCCTTTCGCGTGCCTGGGCGCACGCTGCTGCACCCCCTTTCGCTGACCTTTCCTGCAGGCCAGGTCACCGGTCTGATCGGTCATAACGGCTCCGGCAAATCCACCTTACTGAAAATGCTTGGTCGTCATCAGCCGCCATCAGAAGGCGATATTTTGCTGGATGGACAGCCACTGGAAAGCTGGAGCAGTAAGGCCTTTGCCCGCAAGGTGGCCTATCTGCCGCAGCAACTGCCGCAGGCCGAAGGGATGACCGTGCGCGAGCTGGTCGCGATTGGGCGTTATCCGTGGCATGGGGCGTTGGGACGTTTTGGCGTAGCCGACCGTGAAAAAGTGGAAGAAGCCATCGCCCTGGTGGGATTAAAACCACTGGCACATCGCCTGGTTGATAGCCTCTCTGGCGGTGAACGGCAGCGGGCGTGGATCGCGATGCTGGTGGCGCAAGATAGCCGTTGTCTGCTGCTGGATGAACCTACCTCCGCACTGGATATCGCCCATCAGGTCGATGTGCTGGCGTTGGTGCATCGTTTAAGCCAGCAGCGTGGGCTAACGGTCATTGCGGTGCTGCATGATATCAACATGGCCGCCCGCTACTGTGATTATCTGGTGGCGCTGCGCGGGGGGGAAATGATTGCCCAGGGCACGCCTTCAGAGCTGATGCGCAGTGAGACGCTGGAAACCATTTACGGTATTCCGATGGGCATTCTGCCGCACCCTGCCGGGGCGGCACCGGTGAGCTTTGTCTATTGATGTCTGATTTAACGATTAGCCGCCGTCGGTTGTTGACGGCGATGGCCCTTTCGCCGTTGCTCTGGAAAATGGGCACCGCGCATGCCGCAGCCGCCATCAATAACGACCGTATTGTCGCCCTGGAGTGGCTGCCCGTTGAGCTGTTGCTCGCGCTCGGCGTCACGCCTTATGGCGTTGCGGATATCCCCAACTATCGGCTGTGGGTAAACGAGCCCAGCCTCCCTGACTCGGTCATCGACATCGGTTTGCGCACCGAGCCCAATCTCGAATTGCTGACGCAAATGAAACCCTCCTATCTGGTATGGTCGGCAGGGTATGGCCCCTCAGAGGAGAAGCTGGCGCGGATTGCGCCAGGCCGGGGGTTCTCGTTTAGCGACGGGAAAGCTCCGCTAACGCAAGCGCGTCACTCGCTTAACGAGATGGCCCAGCTGTTAAACCTGGAGGCCGCTGCCCGTCAGCATCTTGATCACTTCGACAGCGTCATTGATAGCTACAAACCGCGCTTTGCCGGGCGCGGCGATCGGCCTCTGCTAATGATTACGCTGCTGGACGCCCGCCACGTACTGGTGTTCGGCAAAAACTGCCTCTTCCAGGAGGTGATGGATCGCTACGGGATAAATAATGCCTGGGAAGGGGAGATGACCTTCTGGGGCAGCACCGCGATAGGCATTGACAGGCTGGCGGCGTTTCGTGATGTCGATGTGCTCTGTTTTGATCATGGCAATGAGCGTGAAATGCAGACATTGATGAAAACCCCGCTATGGCAGGCGATGCCCTTTGTCCGCCAGCAGCGTTTCCAGCGCGTACCGGCCGTGTGGTTCTACGGCGCGACCCTGTCGGCGATGCACTTTGCCCGGGTACTGGATAGCGCACTGGGAGGCAAAGCATGAAATCACGGATAACATTGCTGCCGGGGCTACTGCTGGTCGCGCTGTTTGTGCTGGCGCTGGGTTTAACCTGGAGCAACCTGACGACCGCGTTGCCGCGAGCCCAGTGGGGCGAAGCGGTTGTTGCGCCAAATATTGATAAGATCGAACAGATGATCTTCCACTACAGCCTGTTGCCGCGTCTGGTGATCTCGCTGCTGGTGGGGGCAGGCCTGGGCCTGGTGGGGGTACTGTTCCAGCAAGTGCTACGCAATCCCCTGGCGGAACCCACCACCCTGGGGGTGGCGACCGGCGCGCAGTTGGGGATGACTATCGCCACCCTGTGGGCGCTGCCGGGCGCACTGGCACCGCAGTTCGCGGCGCTGATTGGCGCCTGCGTGGTCGGTGCGCTGGTCTTTGGCGTGGCCTGGGGCAAGCGGTTATCACCGGTGACGCTGATCCTTGCCGGTCTGGTCGTCAGTCTTTACTGCGGTGCGATCAACCAGCTGCTGGTGATCTTCCATCACGATGAATTGCAAAGCATGTTCCTCTGGAGTACCGGTACGCTAACGCAGACCGACTGGAGCATTGTGCAGCGGCTGTGGCCGCAACTGCTGGGCGGCGTCTTGCTCACGCTGTTACTGCTGCGTCCGCTGACGTTGATGGGGCTGGATGACGGCGTGGCGCGTAATCTCGGGCTGGCGCTGTCGCTGGCGCGTCTGGCCGCGCTGACGCTAGCGATTGTGATCAGCGCCCTGTTGGTCAATGCCGTCGGGATCATTGGTTTTATCGGCCTGTTTGCGCCATTGCTGGCGAAAATGGTCGGTGCCCGTCGCCTGCTAACCCGGCTGCTGGTCGCTCCCCTGATTGGGGCCCTTATCCTCTGGCTGTCAGATCAGATTATTTTGTGGCTAACCCGCGTATGGATGGAGGTCTCGACCGGCTCCGTGACGGCGATCGTGGGGGCACCGCTGCTGCTGTGGCTCCTGCCGCGCCTGCGAAGCATGAGCGCGCCCGCGATGAACGCCGGGAACCATGTTGCTGCCGAACGTCATCACGTGCTGTGGTATGCCCTGGGGGGCGGCCTGCTGCTGTTACTGGCGGTGATGGCCGCGCTGGCCTTTGGGCGTGATGCCGCAGGCTGGCACTGGGCGAGCGGGGCGCTGCTGGATGAGCTGATGCCGTGGCGCTGGTCGCGGGTCATGGCGGCGCTGATTGCCGGGGTAATGCTGGCGGTCGCGGGCTGTATTATTCAGCGCCTGACCGGCAACCCGATGGCGAGCCCGGAAGTGCTGGGTATCAGCTCTGGCGCGGCCTTCGGCGTCGTCTTAATGCTTTTCTTCGTCCCTGGCAATGCCTTCGGCTGGCTGATGCCGGCGGGCAGCTTGGGTGCGGCGGTAACCCTGCTGATCATTATGGTCTCGGCCGGGCGCGGGGGCTTTTCGCCTCACCGTATGCTGCTGGCCGGGATGGCGCTCAGCACTGCCTTTACCATGCTGTTAATGATGCTGCAGGCCAGTGGTGACCCGCGTATGGCGCAGATCCTCACCTGGCTTGCGGGGTCTACCTATAACGCCTCTACCGCGCAGGTGGTGAGCACGGGCATCGCGCTGGTGGTGCTTATGGCTATCGTGCCACTTTGTCGTCGCTGGCTGACGGTGCTGCCGCTGGGGGGCGACACCGCCCGGGCGGTAGGCATAGCGCTGACGCCGTCTCGCGTGGGCTTACTCTTACTGGCGGCGTGCCTGACCGCCACAGCGACCATGACCATCGGCCCGTTGAGCTTTATCGGCCTGATGGCGCCGCACATTGCCCGTATGCTGGGTTTTCGTCGTACGATGCCGCACATTGTGATGTCGGCGCTGACGGGGGGTATTTTGCTGGTGTTCGCGGACTGGTGCGGGCGAATGGTGCTTTTCCCTTATCAGATCCCGGCGGGTCTGCTGTCGACCTTTATCGGCGCGCCGTACTTTATCTGGCTGCTGAGAAAGCAGAGCAGATAATAAAAGCAAAACGGCAACCTCAGGTTGCCGTTTTTAGTGTTTGTACCCTCTCCCCGTGGGAGAGGGTCAGGGTGAGGGCACCAGACCGCACCGGGTCAAAGCAAAACGGCAACCTCTGGTTGCCGTTTTTAGTATTTGTACCCTCTCCCCGTGGGATAGGGCCAGGGTGAGGGCACCAGACTGCACCGGGTCAAAGCAAAACGGCAACCTCTGGTTGCCGTTTTTAGTATTTGTACCCTCTCCCTGTGGGAGAGGGCCAGGGTGAGGGCATCAGGCCCTTAGAGCTTCGCGAACACTCTGCGCGCGGCATCAATGGTGTTATTGATATCCTCAACGCTATGCGCAACTGACATAAAGCCCGCCTCAAACGCCGACGGCGCCAGGTAGACACCCTCTTCTAGCATCAGGTGGAAGAAACGTTTGAAACGCTCCACGTCGCACTTCACAACATCCTGATAGCAGGTCACGGTTGCGGCATCGGTAAAGAAGAGGCCAAACATGCCGCCCACATGGTTTACCACCAGCGGAATACCGGCTTCTTGTGCCGCTTCCAGCAGGCCGTTTGCTAACTGCGTGGTCAGGTCGCTCAGGGTCTCATGAACACCCGGCTGGGCCACTTCGGTCAGGCAGGCAAAGCCCGCCGCCATCGCAATCGGGTTGCCGGAAAGCGTGCCCGCCTGGTAGACCGGCCCGGTAGGCGCCAGCGCATCCATCACCTCTTTACGGCCACCAAAGGCCCCTACCGGCATACCGCCGCCGATGATTTTACCGAGGCAGGTCAGGTCTGGCACCACGTTGTAGTAAGACTGGGCACCCGCTAATGCGACACGGAAACCGGTCATGACTTCATCGATGATCAGCAGGGCATTAAACTCGTCGCACAGGGCACGCAGGCCAGGCAGGAATTCAGGCTGCGGTGGAATGCAGTTCATATTGCCGGCAACAGGCTCTACGATGATACAGGCGATCTCCTGCGGGTATTGCTCAAAGGCCGCGCGCACGGAGTCGAGATCGTTATAGGTGCAGGTCAGGGTATGCTTCGCGAAATCCGCCGGAACGCCCGGCGAGTTCGGCTGACCGAGAGTCAGGGCACCGGAACCGGCTTTGACCAGCAGGCAGTCAGCGTGGCCGTGGTAACAACCTTCAAATTTGATGATCTTGTCGCGACCAGTAAAGCCACGCGCCAGGCGGATTGCGCTCATGGTCGCTTCGGTACCAGAGTTCACCATACGCACCATATCCATGGTCGGAACCAACTCGGTGACCAGGGCGGCCATTTTGACCTCCATTTCGGTCGGTGCGCCGAAGCTTAAGCCGCGCTGCGCGGCTTCGATCACCGCGTTGCGAATGGTCGGGTGGTTGTGTCCCAGCACCATCGGGCCCCACGAACCGACGTAGTCGATATAGGCTTTACCATCCACATCGTACAGGTATGCGCCGTCCGCACGTTCAATAAACAGCGGCGTACCGCCTACGCCGGTAAAAGCGCGTACTGGGGAGTTAACACCACCCGGGATAAGTTCGCGGGCAGCGCTGTAAAGCGTTTCTGACTTGCTCATGGCGTCGTTCCTGGTTCGTATAAAATGATTAAGCACACTATTCTAAGTGATTCGCAGAAGGTTATATACCCGTGATACCTCAAGTTGCTTGTGTGTTGGCCTGACTACCCGGCTCGTCCCTGCATTTTTTGCCCGGCCGCCCGAATGATTGGGGTAAACATTTTAGCCACATTCATTTGCGATTTTATTCAGCACTTTTGCAGGCCAGACGGGATACGTCTGGTAGAATCCCTCCGGATATTTGTATGATCAATAAGAACAGACCATGAAAACAGATACTCCCTCTTTTGAACAACAGCAGCTGGCACGTGCCCGGCAGCGTATCAGCATACGCCGCTTGCTTAACCGTGATAAAACGCCTTTGGCGATCCTGCTTGCCGCTGCGGTGGTGGGTACCCTGGCAGGGTTCGTTGGCGTCGCTTTCGAAAAAGCGGTCAACATAGTGCTGAACTGGCGTATTGGCACCGTTGCAAGCTATGCCGATCGCAGTTGGCTGGTGTGGGGCCTGGCCTTTGGGCTGTCCGCGCTCCTGGCGGCGACAGGCTATTTCCTGGTGCGTAAGTTTGCCCCTGAAGCGGGGGGATCGGGCATTCCGGAGATTGAAGGCGCGCTCGAAGAGCTGCGCCCGGTGCGCTGGTGGCGCGTACTGCCCGTCAAGTTTATCGGCGGTATGGGAACGCTCGGTGCCGGTATGGTGCTTGGGCGAGAAGGGCCCACGGTTCAACTGGGCGGGAACGTGGGGCGCATGGTGGGTGATATTTTTCGCATGCGTAGCCCGGAAGCACGTCATACCCTGTTGGCTACCGGGGCTGCGGCAGGCCTTAGCGCCGCGTTTAATGCGCCGCTGGCAGGCATCTTATTTATCATTGAAGAGATGCGCGCCCAGTTTCGTTACAACCTGATCTCCATTAAGGCAGTATTTACCGGCGTGATTATGTCGAGCATCGTCTTTCGTATCTTCAATGGCGAAGGGGCGGTGATAGAGGTGGGCAAGCTGACCAACGCGCCGGTGAATACGCTGTGGCTCTATCTGGTGTTGGGGATGATTTTTGGCATCGTCGGGCCGCTTTTTAATACGCTGATATTGCGGGCGCAGGATATGTTCCAGCGTATCCATGGCGGAAACACTACCAAATGGGTGCTGGTTGGCGGCCTGCTCGGGGGGATATGCGGTATCCTGGGGTTTATCGAACCGAATGCTGCAGGTGGCGGTTTTGGCTTAATCCCGATTGCGGCCGCCGGTAATTTCAGCATCGGCCTGCTGCTGTTTATGTTTCTCTCCCGCGTCGTTACCACGGTGTTATGTTTTTCGTCAGGCGCGCCTGGCGGAATTTTTGCGCCCATGCTGGCGCTGGGCACGCTGTTGGGTACCGCCTTTGGCATGGCCGCTGCGGCTGGATTTCCGGCGTATCATCTTGATGCCGGGACCTTTGCCATTGCCGGAATGGGGGCGTTGCTGGCGGCCTCTTTACGCGCACCTCTGACCGGCATTGTGCTGGTGCTGGAGATGACCGACAACTATCAGCTCATTTTGCCAATGATCATTACCTGCCTCGGCGCGACACTATTAGCCCAATTCCTGGGCGGTAAACCGCTATACTCCACCATTCTTGCGCGCACACTGGCGAAGCAAGAGGCAGAGCAGAATACTTGATTGCTATACCAGGGTATTAGATAATGACAACAAGAATTGGGTGATTTTTAACCCGATAGCAGTATTCATGGGAGCATAAAATGAGTGATGACATCGCGCTGCCGCTGCAATTTACTGAAGCAGCAGCTAAAAAAGTAAAAGACCTGATCGCCGACGAAGATAACCCGGCGCTGAAATTGCGTGTTTATATTACCGGTGGCGGTTGTAGCGGCTTCCAGTATGGATTTACCTTTGACGATCAGATTAACGATGGCGATATGACCATTGAGAAGCAGGGCGTGGCCCTGGTGGTCGACCCGATGAGCCTGCAATATCTGGTGGGTGGTGCGGTGGACTACACCGAAGGCCTGGAAGGCTCCCGTTTCGTGGTAACTAACCCGAACGCCAAGAGCACCTGCGGGTGCGGCTCCTCTTTCAGCATCTAAAATTGCAGGGTGCAGAAGACAAAAACGGCAACCTCTGGGTTGCCGTTTTGCTTTTCAGCGCCCGTTTTCGTCCAGCGCAAAAGTAGGTAGCTTCAGGTGCCAGCGAATAGCCGCCAGACGAATGGTCAAGGTGACCACCATCCCTAGCATGGCAGCGCTTTCAAGCGGCATGCCGAAGGTATACCAGGCGGTGGCGTGAACGATGCCGCCAACGATACAGGCTGTGGCGTAAATTTCAGTGCGCAAAATCATGGGCACCTCGCGGGCCAGAATATCGCGAATAATCCCGCCACCGACTCCGGTCAATACACCCATGCAGATAGCGACCATCGGACCGGTTCCTGCCATAAAGGCTTTGTTCACGCCAATGCCGACGAAGACCGCCAGCCCCACGGCATCCAGCACGGGCAGAATCCACTTCGGTAGACGTCGCGGCTGACGCACCAGTACGATGGTAAGCAGGCAGGTAACCATTGCCACCACCAGGTCGGTAGGATCTTTCACCCAGAATACCGGACCATGATCGAGCGCCATATCGCGGATAGTGCCACCACCCACGGCTGTAACCACCCCTAACACCAGAACGCCAAACGGGTCCATGCGTAATTTACCGGCCAGCAGAACGCCGGAAATCGCAAAAACGGCTGTACCGAGAATATCCAGCCAGTAAACGAGCATCGTTAAATCCCCGAAAGTGATTAATGACTCTGCGCCAGCGCAGAACAGAGTTGTTTTGCGGCGAGGATAATACGCGGGCCTGCACGCTCAAACCAGTCGCTGGTGAGTGGAATCACGGGTATTTTTAGCTGGCTATGCCAGTATTGCTCGATTTTGGGAATTTCGCCTGCCCCACCGGCAACGACAATCGCCTGAGGATGGCGCATCAACACCTGTTCGCGGCTCACCTGCGGCCAGGGCACCCGGCTTTCAGCGAAGATATTCTCCCCGCCACACAGCTCCAGAACCTGGTGCTGCAGTGATCCGGCACCCGTGGTAAACAGGGGCTGGCTGCCGAACTGTAAGAAGACGCGTTTGCGCGATGGCGTGTTGTATTTCGCTTTTAACGCCTGATAGTCATCCAGCAGTTGTTGGGCTGCGCGTTCCGCTTTTTGCGGCGCTGGACTGTAGGGGGCGAGATCGCGAATCGCTTGCGCGACCTGTTCGATATTGATGGCGTCAACCCAGACGACCTTAATGCCCAGGGAGGAGAGTTGATTGATCTGCCTCTCGGCATTCCCTCCGCGCCAGGCCAGCACCAGATCCGGTTTTAGCGCCACAATGCGTTCGACGTTCATCCCCTGCCAGGTGGCAACCTGCTCGATAGTTTTCGCGGCGGGCGGATAGTCGGAATAGCTACTCACGCCAACCGGCGTGATGCCAGCGGCAAAGGCCAGCTCGGTATTGGCAGGGGAGAGGGTAATAACACGCGGCGCAGCATTCAGCCACGCCGGTGTGAGCAGAAGCAGGGTGAACAGCGCCCTGTAAAGCGACTTAACCACGCGCCAGTTTCTGCACCAGGGTCTCAACCATCAGGCTGGACTGCTTAGCCGCCACGACGAGGAACTCATCGAAACTCAGGTGAGATTGCTGATCGGCCACGTCGGAGATGGCGCGAACCACCACAAACGGCATTTTAAAGTTATGACAAACATGGGCAATAGCGGTCGCTTCCATCTCCACGGCAATCGCCTGTGGGAAGTTATGGCGGATCTTCGCCAGTGAGACGGAGCCGTTGATGAAGGCATCGCCGCTGACAATCAGGCCACGTACCGCGTTCAGGTTCAGCTCAGCGATGCAGTTTTCTGCTGCGGTAACCAGCTTCTCATCGGCCTTGAAGCCTGCCGGGCAGCCAGGGAGTTGACCCAGCTCGTAACCAAAGGCGGTGACGTCGGCATCGTGATAACGCGCTTCATCAGAGACGACGATATCGCCCACTTTCAGAGTCGGCGCCAGGCCGCCAGCGGAGCCAGTATTGATAATCACGTCCGGCTTGCAGCACTCTAACAGCAGCGTTGTGCCCAGCGCGGCCGCCACTTTACCAATACCGGATTTCAGCAGAGCAACTTCAGTTCCGTTCAGCAGGCCGGTATAGATCTCGCAGCCGCCCAGGGTGAGGGTCTGACGGTTCTCAATTTTGTCACGCAGCAGCGTAACTTCTTCTTCCATTGCTCCAATAATACCGATTTTCATAGATTTACTCGCGATGTGCCATGATTAGAGGCATAGTCTATCATGCGCTTCAGGGGAAACGCATTTTCCGCGCGGGAGAGCACATGTCACATATCGATTTTCGCAACAAAATTAACTGGCATCGGCGTTACCGCTCGCCGCAAGGTCATAAAAGCGAACATGAGATCCTGCGGATCTTCGAAAGCGATCGCGGGCGCATTATCAACTCAGCGGCAATCCGCCGACTGCAACAAAAAACGCAGGTTTTTCCCCTCGAACGTAACGCTGCCGTGCGTACGCGTCTCACCCATTCGATGGAGGTCCAGCAGGTTGGCCGCTACATCGCGAAAGAGGTGTTAAGCCGCCTCAAAGAGCAGCGTCTGCTGGAGGCCTACGGTCTGGATGAACTGACGGGGCCGTTCGAAAGCATCGTTGAGATGGCCTGTCTGATGCACGATATCGGTAACCCGCCGTTTGGCCATTTTGGTGAGGCCGCTATCAACGACTGGTTCCGCCAGCGTTTGTTCCCGTCGGATGCCGCCAGCCAACCGCTGAGCGAGGATCGCTGTATTGTGCGCGACCTGCGCCTGCGGGAGGGCGAAGAGGCGCTGAATGAACTGCGGCGCAAGGTACGCCAGGATCTCTGTCATTTTGAGGGTAACGCGCAGGGGATACGCCTGGTGCACTCTCTGATGCGCATGAACCTCACCTGGGCCCAGGTGGGCTGTATTTTAAAATATACGCGTCCGGCCTGGTGGCAAGGGGAACCTCGTGCCAGCCATCATTATTTGATGAAAAAGCCTGGCTATTACCTCTCGGAAGAGGCCTATATCGAACGGTTGCGTAAAGAGTTGTCGCTGACGCCTCATGGCCGTTTTCCATTGACCTGGATTATGGAGGCTGCGGACGATATCTCCTACTGCGTGGCCGACCTGGAGGATGCGGTTGAAAAAAGAATCTTTAGCGTAGAGGAGCTTTATCAGCATCTTTATGACGCCTGGGGGACGCATGAAAAAGGATCGCTATTTTCTCAGGTTGTAGAAAACGCCTGGGAGAAATCGCGCGCGAATTCCCTGCGGCGCAGCGCTGAAGATCAGTTCTTTATGTATTTGCGCGTCAATACACTTAATAAGCTGGTGCCCTATGCGGCAAACCGCTTTATTGATAATTTGCCGATGATTTATCGCGGTGACTTTAATCAGGCTCTACTTGAAGATGGCAGTGATTTTAGTCAGTTGCTTGATTTATATAAGAATGTTGCGCTTCGCCACGTTTTTAGTCACCCGGATGTTGAACAGCTCGAATTACAGGGATACCGCGTTATCAGCGGTTTGCTGGAGATCTATCGTCCCTTATTGCAATTATCGACCGATGAGTTTAGCGAGCTGGTAGAAAAAGAGCGGGTGCGACGTTTACCTATTGAATCACGTTTATTTCAGAAACTCTCCACCCGCCATCGGCTGGCCTACATTGAGGCCGTCGGGAAATATGATCGACAGGCGTTAGACTGGCCAGTATATGAATACTATTATCGTTGTCGCCTGATTCAGGATTATATCAGCGGCATGACAGACCTATATGCCTGGGATGAGTACCGCCGTTTAATGGCGGTTGAATAAAGCGTGAGTTTTGTAAAGATGGACAATAAATTTTTACTTTTCCTGAGATCGTAATACTGGAACTTCGCGCTATAAAACGAATCTCATGTACACAGCAATTGTGCGTTACTGGCAAATCGAGATTGAGAAAGATGAAAAAAACCACATTAGCAATGAGTGCATTAGCGTTGAGTTTAGGATTGGCGTTGTCTCCACTTTCTGCATCAGCTGCAGAGACCGCTTCGGCAACCACCGCCCAGCAGATGCCAAGCCTGGCACCGATGCTGGAAAAGGTGATGCCATCGGTGGTGAGCATTAATGTTGAAGGCAGCACCGCGGTAAACACCCCGCGTATGCCGCGTAACTTCCAGCAATTCTTCGGCGACAACTCGCCGTTCTGTCAGGACGGTTCGCCGTTCCAGAGTTCGCCATTCTGCCAGGGCGGTCAGGGCGGCGGTGACGGCGCAGCGCCGCAGCAAAAATTCATGGCACTGGGTTCCGGTGTCATCATCGATGCGGCTAAAGGCTACGTCGTGACGAACAACCACGTGGTGGATAACGCCAACAGCATTAAAGTGCAGATGAGCGATGGCCGTAAGTTTGACGCCAAAGTGGTGGGTAAAGATCCGCGCTCCGATATCGCCCTGATCCAGATTCAGGATCCGAAAAACCTGACCGCGATTAAGCTTGCCGATTCCGATGCTCTGCGGGTGGGTGACTATACGGTAGCCATCGGTAACCCGTTCGGCCTTGGCGAGACAGTCACCTCCGGTATTGTCTCCGCGCTGGGTCGTAGCGGCCTCAATGCAGAAAACTATGAAAACTTCATCCAGACCGATGCGGCGATTAACCGCGGTAACTCCGGCGGTGCGCTGGTCAATCTGAATGGTGAACTGATCGGTATCAACACCGCGATTCTGGCCCCGGACGGCGGCAATATCGGTATCGGCTTTGCTATTCCGAGCAACATGGTTAAAAACCTGACCAGTCAGATGGTTGAGTTTGGCCAGGTGAAACGCGGCGAACTGGGGATTATGGGGACTGAGCTGAACTCGGAACTGGCGAAAGCGATGAAAGTCGATGCTCAGCGCGGTGCCTTTGTCAGCCAGGTGATGCCGAACTCTTCCGCTGCGAAAGCCGGTATTAAAGCGGGTGACGTTATTACCACCCTGAACGGCAAGCCAGTAAGCAGCTTTGCCGCGCTGCGTGCGGAAGTGGGCTCTATGCCAGTTGGCAGCAAAGTCTCGCTGGGCCTGCTGCGTGAAGGTAAGCCAGTCAACGTGACCCTGGAACTGCAGCAGAGCAGCCAGAGCCAGGTCGATTCCAGCTCTATCTTCAGCGGCATCGAAGGCGCTGAGATGAGCAATAAAGGGCAAGATAAAGGCGTGGTGGTGAGTAACGTGAAAGCCAACTCTCCGGCTGCGCGCATTGGCCTGAAGAAAGGTGACGTGATTATGGGCGCTAATCAGCAGCCTGTGAAAAACATCGCTGAGTTGCGCAAAATTCTCGACAGCAAGCCTTCGGTGCTGGCGCTGAATATCCAGCGTGGCGACACTTCTCTCTATTTGTTAATGCAGTAATCTCCAAAGCCCCTGCGTCCGGTGATGCAGGGGCTTTTCCTCTTTCTGTGACCCTTTCCACAAGTCCATACATCTCCCCCCGTTTTTGTGCATTCGCACAATGCAGCCCCGGTTGAACTTCCCTATGCTTGAGCTCTGCTCAGAGGAGGACGACATGGCTGGCTGGCATCTTGATACCAAAATGGCGCAGGATATCGTGGCACGAACGATGCGCATTATTGATACGAACATCAACGTTATGGATGCCCGCGGGCGGATCATAGGCAGCGGCGATCGTGAGCGTATTGGGGAATTGCACGAAGGCGCACTGCTGGTGCTTTCTCAGGGGCGCGTGGTGGACATCGACGATGCGGTGGCCCGCCATCTGCACGGCGTGCGACAGGGTATTAACCTGCCGCTGCGTCTGGAAGGCGAAATTGTTGGCGTTATCGGGCTGACCGGCGAGCCAGAGTCATTGCGCAAGTATGGCGAGCTGGTGTGCATGACCGCCGAGATGATGCTGGAACAATCCCGCCTGATGCACCTGTTGGCTCAGGATAGTCGTCTGCGTGAAGAGCTGGTGATGAACCTGATTCAGGCTGAAGAACACACCCCGGCGCTAACCGAATGGGCCCAGCGTCTGGGTATCGATCTGAATCAACCGCGCGTGGTCGCGGTGATTGAGGTCGACAGCGGTCAGCTGGGCGTAGACAGTGCCATGGTTGAACTGCAGCAACTGCAAAACGCGCTGGCGACGCCAGAGCGCAACAACCTCGTCGCGATTGTTTCGTTAACGGAGATGGTGGTGCTAAAACCGGCGCTCAATCAGTTTGGACGCTGGGATGCCGAAGATCATCGCCGTCGGGTGGAGCAGCTTATTGCCCGTATGAAAGAGAACGGGCAACTGCGTTTTCGCGTGGCGCTGGGAAACTACTTCACCGGCCCGGGCAGCATTGCCCGCTCCTGGCGCACTGCACGGACTACCATGATGGTTGGGAAACAGCGGATGCCCGAGAGCCGCAGCTATTTCTATCAGGATTTGATGCTACCAGTACTGCTCGACAGTCTGCGCGGGGGCTGGCAGGCAAATGAACTGGCCCGCCCGCTGACGCGTCTGAAGGCGATGGACAACAATGGGCTTTTGCGCCGTACGTTACAGGCATGGTTCCGTCACAACGTGCAACCGCTGGCGACTTCGCGGGCGTTGTTTATTCACCGTAATACGCTGGAGTATCGTCTTAACCGTATCTCGGAGCTGACGGGGCTGGACCTGGGGAATTTTGACGACAGACTGTTGCTGTATGTGGCTTTGCAGCTGGATGAGCAGAGATAACGCAAAGCAAAACGGCAACCAGGTTGCCGTTTTGAAGGTTTGACCGCACCCGGTATTATTTATTACGGGTCAGCTTCTCAAGATCCGCTTCGATTTCACTGATCTTGTTGGTGACCACGCTCTCCAGATGGCGAAGATCGTCGAGGATCTTACGCTTGAGATCGACTTCGGTGCGATCGCGCTGGCAAATCTGATCGAGTTCATCGATCACATAGCGCAGATTCGGGCTGATCTCCTGCACTTCTTTGTAACCCTGACCAACGCCATCCGCCACAACGGTTTTACGTTGACGTGGGTATTTGAACTTCACGCTTTTGGCGAAGAACTCGCCCTTATCCTTGTGGAAATAGATTTTCAGGATATCGTTGTTGGCTTCCTGCCGGAGGCTGTAACGATCAATTTCATCAGGATTGGTAATGCCCAGACTTTTTAGATTATCGTACATAGCGGTACCCTTGATCTCAACATAACCTATGAATAATTAACGAAAAAATCTATTCTCGCCACCAGCAGATACAAAAAAAGCGGGGTAGCCCCCGCTTTTTGTTATACCTGATTAATCGATGGTACGCAGCAGTTCGTTAATGCCGACTTTGCCACGGGTTTTCGCATCGACTTTCTTCACGATCACCGCGCAGTACAGGCTGTATTTGCCATCTTTCGAAGGCAGGTTGCCGGAGACCACTACGGAGCCCGCTGGTACACGGCCGTAGTGCACTTCGCCGGTTTCACGATCGTAAATACGGGTGCTCTGGCCGATGTAAACGCCCATGGAGATCACCGAGCCTTCTTCAACGATCACGCCTTCAACCACTTCGGAGCGTGCGCCGATGAAGCAGTTATCTTCGATGATGGTTGGGTTAGCCTGCAGTGGCTCCAGAACGCCACCGATGCCTACGCCACCAGAAAGGTGAACGTTTTTACCGATCTGGGCGCAAGAGCCAACGGTCGCCCAGGTATCAACCATGGTGCCTTCGTCAACGTACGCACCGATGTTCACATAGGACGGCATCAGCACGGTGTTACGTGCGATAAAGGCGCCCTGGCGAACAGCGGCTGGCGGCACTACGCGGAAACCCTCTTTCTGGAAGCGCGCTTCGTCGTAATCGGCGAATTTCATCGGGACTTTATCGAAGTAGCGGCTTTCTGCGCCGTCAATAACCTGGTTGTCGTTGATACGGAAAGAGAGCAGCACGGCTTTCTTCAGCCACTGGTGAGTGACCCACTGACCGTCGATTTTTTCTGCCACACGCAGCGCGCCGGAATCCAGCAAAGAAATCACCTGGTTAACCGCTTCGCGGGTTACGGTATCCACATTTGCCGGAGTGATCTCGGCGCGACGCTCAAAGGCGGACTCAATAACGTTCTGTAACTGCTGCATTGTTTACTCTTTCCATTTCACTAAAAAACACGTCACCCTTTATCGTTTGGATTGAGGGCTGCTGTCAACCGTTGTTGCACTTCAAGTTGCAGGTCATTATTAAGGCCACGCCGGTCGGCGGTGGCGATTATAAATAAATCTTCTACTCGCTCACCGATTGTCGTAATTCTGGCACCGTGGAGCGAAATACCGAGGTCGGCAAAGATCTGCCCGACCCGTGCCAACAGCCCTGGCTGATCCAGCGCAATGAGCTCCATAAAGGATTTGCGATCGGTATGGGTTGGCAGGAAATTAACCTCGGTGTCCACGGTAAAGTGACGCAGTTTTGCCGGCTGGCGACGCGGCTGCGGCGGCTGCCAACTGCTCTGGGTGATCGCCTGCTCCAGTCCGAAGCGGATCGGCTCGTGGCGGTCTGACGCCAGCGGGCTGCCGTCCGGCTCCAGCACGATAAAGGTGTCCATCGCCATACCGTCGCGGGTGGTAAAAATCTGTGCGTCGTGCACGCTCAAATTACGTCTATCCAGCTCGGCACAGACCGCAGCGAACAGATATGGTCTGTCCGGGCTCCAGATAAAGATCTCCGTTCCGCCGCGCGTGGCCTGTGGGCTAAGCAGAATGAGCGGTTTGGTGAGGTCGTGCTTCAACAGATGTCGCGCGTGCCATGCCAGCTGATTTGGCGTATGACGCACAAAGTAATTAGCGCGACAGCGCGCCCAGATCTGGTGCAGCGCCTCTTCATTAATACTCTCCATGCGCAATAATGCTAACGCCTGTAGCTGATGGTGGCGCACGCGTTCACGCATGTCTGGCGTATTCTGCATCCCGCGTCGTAGCTGTTTCTCCGTGGCAAAGTAGAGCTCGCGGAGCAAACTCTGCTTCCAGCTATTCCATAAGGATTCGTTGGTAGCGCAGATATCAGCTACCGTCAGGCACACCAGGAAGCGCAGACGATTCTCAGTCTGTACCTCTTCGGCAAACTGCTTGATCACCTCCGGATCCTGGATATCTCGCCGTTGCGCGGTGACCGACATCAACAGGTGATGACGAACCAGCCAGGCGACCAGCTGCGTTTCGCGTGAATTCAGTCCGTGAAGCTCGGCGAATTTCAGTATGTCTTGCGCACCCAGCACGGAGTGGTCTCCGCCCCGGCCTTTAGCAATATCGTGGAACAGGGCAGCAATAAGGATCAGCTCCGGATGGTTCAGGCGCGGCCAGAGCTCTACGCAGAGCGGATGCTGGCTCCGGGTCTCTTCCCGGGCGAAGCTTTCCAGCTTCAGCAATACGCGAATGGTGTGTTCATCCACGGTGTAGGCATGGAAAAGATCGAACTGCATCTGTCCGACAATATGTGACCACTGGGGCATATAGGCCCAGAGCACGCTGTGGCGGTGCATGGGCAGTAGCCCGCGTTTCACGGCACCCGGATGGCGAAGCATGCTAAGAAACAGCGAGCGGGCTTCCGGGATGTAGCACAGCGGCTGGCGAAGGTGACGCCGAGCGTGGCGCAGATGGCGCAGAGTCGTAGAGTAGATCCCGGTAATCGTGCTGTTACGCACCATGGTATAAAACATCCGCAGGATCGCTTCTGGCTCACGGATAAAAAGCGTTTCGTCGCGCAGGTCGATAAGCGTGCCGCGCAACTGGAAATCGTCGTCAATGGGGCGCGGTTTTTCATCGGCGGTGAGCGCCAGAATGGCTTCATCAAACAGCTGGAGCAGCATTTGATTCAGCTCGGTGACGCGACGGGTGACGCGGTAGAAGTCTTTCATCATCTGTTCTACCGGCTCGTTCCCTTCGCCGCTATAGTTCAGGCGCTGCGCGACGCTAAGCTGCCTGTCGAACAGCAGGCGGTTATCGTAGCGTGTGATTTCCAGATGCAGCGCGAAGCGGATACGCCAAAGCAGGTGCAGACACTCATTCAGCTCAATACGTTCGGCGGGGGTTAAAAAACCAAAGCCGACCATCTCATCGAGCGAGGTGGCCCCGAAATGGCGACGAGCGACCCATTGCAGGGTGTGGATATCGCGCAGGCCGCCGGGGCTACTTTTAATATCCGGCTCCAGGTTATAACTGGTGCCGTGATAACGCTGGTGACGTACCTGCTGTTCGTCGACCTTGGCGGCAAAGAATTTTTCTGAAGGCCAGAATCCGTCGCTGAAAATGTGCTTTTGCAGCTCCAGAAATAGCGCGACGTCGCCGATCAGGAGGCGAGTCTCAATCAGGTTGGTAGCGACGGTAAGATCCGCTAAGCCCTCGAGCAGACACTCTTCCAGGGTGCGCACGCTGTGGCCCACTTCCAGCTTCACGTCCCACAGCAGCGTCAACAGCTCACCAATTTTTTGCGCCTGATCGTCGGGCAGCTTTTTACGGCTCAGGATTAACAGGTCGATATCCGACAGGGGGTGCAGTTCGCCGCGGCCATAACCGCCCACCGCAACCAGCGCCACGTCGCTAATTTGGCCAAAGCCATAATCAATCCACAGGCGCTGTAACAGCTGATCAATAAATTCAGTGCGCGCTTCGATGAGTGATTCGGCAGAGATCCCGCTGTCGAATGCTTCACCCAGCCAGTGCTGGAATGTGTCGATATGCGCTTTAATGTCGGCACAGGTGAGATCTGTCTTCGGCCAGACGCCGGGGTTATCCGGCTGGCCGGGCAGGGTGGGGAGTGCCGTGTTGGCATACTGTTCGGGTAAAAGGTTACTCATAGCGCGCCACCCATAAGAAAATATGATAGCCATTAAAAAAGCCGGCATTTGCCGGCTTCTTATCATTCGTTGTGCGAGAGTATCGCCGGGATGGTGTCATCCTTGCGTAACGTCATTATTTCGCAGCCGTTATCTGTCACCACAATAGTATGCTCGTACTGCGCAGACAAGCTTCTGTCTTTGGTTTTCACCGTCCAGCCATCTTTCATGGTGCGGATACGGTAGTCACCGGCGTTAACCATCGGTTCAATGGTAAACGTCATCCCTTTTTGCAGCACCACGCCGCCGTCGTCAGCATCGTAATGCAGCACCTGCGGCTCTTCGTGGAAGACGCGGCCAATACCGTGACCGCAATACTCGCGAACCACAGAAAAACCTTCCGCTTCAACGAATTTCTGAATGGCTGCACCGATAGTGCGCAGGCGAATGCCAGGCTTCACCATTTTCAGCGCCAGGTACAGGCTCTCCTGGGTAATACGGCACAGGCGTTCGCCCTGAATCGTCGGCTTACCGACGATGAACATTTTTGAGGTGTCGCCGTGGTACTCGTCTTTAATCACGGTCACATCGATATTGACGATGTCGCCATCTTTCAGCAGTTTTTCGTCGTCCGGAATACCGTGACACACCACTTCATTAATAGAGATGCAGACGGATTTCGGGAAACCGTGATAGCCGAGGCAGGCGGAGACCGCGTGCTGCTCGTTCACGATATAATCATTACAGATACGGTCCAGTTCGCCGGTGCTCACGCCCGGTTTGACGAACGGCTCGATCATTTCCAGCACTTCGGCGGCCAGACGACCGGCAACGCGCATCTTTTCAATTTCTTCAGGTGTCTTAATAGAGATAGCCATGTAATCTGTCCATCGGTGTCGATTTTTTCGACAATACTAGTCTGAGTGCTGACAATGGTATCAGTCAGGCGTACTGCCTGCCAAATTGAGAATCAGAAGCAGCACGCACGGCCAACAACAGTTGGTTTCTGGTGGCGTTTTGTGGTATAAAGCGCGCCGGACTTCCGATCCATCTCAGATACACAGGGTGGACGGAAGCGACAAATCTCACTTTGTGTAATAACACACACGTATCGGCACATATTCCGGGGTGCCCTTTGGGGTCGGTAATATGGGATACGTGGAGGCATAACCCCAACTTTTAATATAGAGGTTTTAAACATGGCAACTGTTTCCATGCGCGACATGCTCAAGGCTGGTGTTCACTTCGGTCACCAGACCCGTTACTGGAACCCGAAAATGAAGCCTTTCATCTTCGGCGCACGTAACAAAGTTCACATCATCAACCTTGAGAAAACTGTACCAATGTTCAACGAAGCCCTGGCTGAGCTGAACAAGATTGCTTCCCGTAAAGGTAAGATTCTGTTCGTTGGTACTAAGCGCGCTGCAAGCGAAGCTGTGAAAGATGCTGCTAACAGCTGCGACCAGTTCTTCGTGAACCATCGCTGGTTGGGCGGCATGCTGACCAACTGGAAAACCGTTCGTCAGTCAATCAAACGCCTGAAAGATCTGGAAACTCAGTCTCAGGACGGTACTTTCGACAAGCTGACTAAGAAAGAAGCGCTGATGCGCACTCGTGAACTGGACAAGCTGGAAAACAGCCTGGGCGGTATCAAAGATATGGGCGGCCTGCCAGACGCGCTGTTCGTAATCGATGCAGACCACGAGCACATCGCAATCAAAGAAGCTAACAACCTGGGTATCCCGGTATTCGCTATCGTTGATACCAACTCCGATCCGGACGGTGTTGACTTCGTTATCCCGGGTAACGACGACGCAATCCGTGCTGTTAGCCTGTACCTGAGCGCTGTAGCTACTACCGTTCGTGAAGGCCGTTCCCAGGATCTGGCTTCTCAGGCGGAAGAAAGCTTCGTAGAAGCTGAATAATAAGGTTTTACCCCTTATTAGTACCGTGTATGAATAGGGGCCCATTACCGGCCCCTTTTTTCAATTTATACTGTTTGGCCTCTGGCCGGGCAGTTCACATCTCCCGAGGATTTAAGAATGGCTGAAATTACCGCATCCCTGGTAAAAGAGCTGCGTGAGCGTACTGGCGCAGGCATGATGGATTGCAAAAAAGCGCTGACTGAAGCGAACGGCGACATCGAGCTGGCAATCGAAAACATGCGTAAATCCGGTGCGATCAAAGCAGCTAAAAAAGCAGGCAACGTTGCTGCTGACGGCGTGATCATCACCAAAATCGACGGCACCTACGGCATCATTCTGGAAGTTAACTGCCAGACTGACTTCGTTGCTAAAGATGGCGGTTTCCAGGCATTTGCGAACAAAGTACTGGACGCAGCTGTTGCTGGCAAAATCACTGACGTTGAAGTGCTGAAAGCTCAGTTCGAAGAAGAGCGTGTTGCGCTGGTTGCTAAAATCGGTGAGAACATCAACATCCGTCGCGTTTCTTCTCTGGAAGGCGAAGTACTGGGTTCTTACCAGCACGGCGCACGTATCGGTGTTCTGGTTGCGGCTAAAGGCGCTGACGAAGAGCTGGTTAAACAGCTGGCAATGCACATCGCTGCAAGCAAACCAGAATTCGTTAAGCCAGAAGACGTGTCTGCTGAAGTGGTAGAGAAAGAGTACCAGGTTCAGCTGGACATCGCGATGCAGTCTGGTAAGCCAAAAGAGATCGCAGAGAAAATGGTTGAAGGCCGCATGAAGAAATTCACCGGCGAAGTTTCTCTGACTGGTCAGCCTTTCGTAATGGACCCAAGCAAGTCTGTTGCTCAGCTGCTGAAAGAGCACAACGCTGACGTAACTGGCTTCATCCGCTTCGAAGTGGGCGAAGGCATTGAGAAAGTTGAGACTGACTTCGCAGCAGAAGTTGCTGCAATGTCCAAGCAGTCTTAATCAGCGAAAAGAAGCCGCCTGAGGGCGGCTTCTTTTTGTCACCCGTCATATAAAATCAGACTGGCTCTAGTATCGCTGTTCTGGTTTGCGGCTTAACATGTCGCCAGAATTAACCCCCATCTTAATCGTTGACAGTCTCAGGAAAGAAACATGGCTACCAATGCAAAACCCGTGTACAAACGCATTCTGCTTAAGCTGAGTGGCGAAGCGCTGCAGGGATCAGAAGGCTTCGGTATTGACGCAAGCATCCTTGACCGCATGGCACAGGAAATCAAAGAACTGGTCGAACTGGGTATCCAGGTTGGCGTGGTCATTGGCGGTGGTAACCTTTTCCGTGGTGCTGGTCTGGCGAAAGCGGGGATGAACCGCGTTGTGGGCGACCATATGGGAATGCTGGCTACCGTGATGAATGGTCTGGCCATGCGTGACGCTCTGCACCGTGCCTATGTGAACGCGCGCCTGATGTCCGCGATTCCGCTGAATGGCGTGTGCGACAATTACAGCTGGGCAGAAGCGATTAGCCTGCTGCGTAACAACCGTGTGGTGATCCTCTCCGCCGGTACCGGTAATCCGTTCTTTACTACCGATTCCGCGGCCTGCCTGCGCGGTATCGAAATCGAAGCCGATGTGGTGCTGAAAGCCACCAAAGTGGATGGCGTGTTTACTGCCGATCCGGCAAAAGATCCTTCAGCCACCATGTACGATCAGCTGACTTACAGCGAAGTGCTGGATAAAGAGCTGAAAGTAATGGATCTTGCCGCCTTCACGCTGGCTCGTGACCACAAACTGCCGATTCGTGTCTTCAACATGAACAAGCCTGGCGCGCTGCGTCGCGTCGTGATGGGCGAAAAAGAAGGCACTTTGATCACGGAATAATTTCCGTCGGCGACAAATACAGGTAAGATTCCGCTTTACTTTGTAGTGAATTCTCACCTGGACGCGCCTTTGGCGCTGTCATGATTTAAACGCGACTATACTTAGCACAGCCCGTGAGGCCGTGCTGGCGGATAGTCTGCCTGAGACAAGTTTTCAAGGATCCGTAACGTGATTAGCGATATCAGAAAAGATGCTGAAGTGCGCATGGACAAATGCGTAGAAGCGTTCAAAAACCAAATCAGCAAAGTGCGCACCGGTCGTGCTTCCCCAAGCCTGCTGGATGGCATTGTTGTTGAATACTACGGTACGCCAACTCCGCTGCGCCAGCTGGCGAGCGTCACGGTAGAAGATACCCGTACGCTGAAAATCAACGTCTTCGATCGTTCTATGGGTCCAGCCGTTGAGAAAGCGATCATGGCCTCCGACCTGGGTCTGAACCCAAGCTCTGCGGGTACTGATATCCGCGTTCCGCTGCCTCCGCTGACGGAAGAGCGTCGTAAAGAGCTGATCAAAGTTGTTCGTGGTGAAGCTGAAGGCGCGCGTGTCGCCGTACGTAACGTACGTCGTGATGCGAACGACAAAGTGAAAGCCCTGCTGAAAGAAAAAGAGATCAGTGAAGATGATGATCGTCGTTCTCAGGACGATGTTCAGAAGCTGACTGACGCTGCTATCAAAAAAGTCGATGCGGCGCTGGCAGACAAAGAAGCGGAACTGATGCAGTTCTGATTTCTGACGTAATCTGATAAAACGCCGTCCAGAAGGCCTTTATGGCTTTGCTGACGGCGTTTTGCTTTGCTGGTTTCACTATTTCCGGACATCTCATGAAGCAATTAACTCTTCTCGGCTCAACCGGCTCCATTGGTTGCAGCACCCTCGACGTCGTTCGCCATAATCCTGAACACTACCGCGTTACTGCGCTGGTGGCGGGGAAGAATGTCTCGCGCATGGTGGAACAGTGTCTGGAATTCACACCCCGCTATGCGGTGATGGATGATGACGAGAGCGCACGTCAAGTGAAACGGCTGCTGTCAGAGCAGGGGAGCCGCACTGAGGTGTTGAGTGGCCAGCAGGCGGCGTGCGAAATGGCAGCGCTGGATGACGTCGATCAGGTTATGGCGGCGATTGTGGGCGCGGCGGGCTTGTTGCCTACGCTTGCGGCAATTGACGCCGGTAAAACAGTTTTACTGGCGAATAAAGAGTCGTTAGTCACCTGTGGGCGGTTGTTCATGGAGGCGGTAAAACAGAACGGTGCCAGCTTGTTGCCGGTGGATAGCGAACATAACGCGATTTTTCAGAGTTTACCGCAACCTTTTCAACAGAACCTGGGGTACGCTGATCTGGAGCAAAATGGGGTCTCCTCCATATTGCTTACCGGGTCTGGTGGCCCTTTTCGCGACACGCCTTTGTCCGATCTGAGCGCAATGACGCCCGATCAGGCTTGCCGTCATCCGAACTGGTCGATGGGACGTAAAATTTCCGTCGATTCCGCCACCATGATGAATAAAGGTCTGGAATACATTGAAGCCCGATGGTTGTTTAATGCCTCTGCAAAGCAGATGGAGGTATTGATTCATCCGCAATCGGTGATTCACTCGATGGTGCGTTATCTGGACGGCAGCGTGTTAGCGCAATTAGGCGAACCGGATATGCGTACGCCTATCGCACATACGATGGCGTGGCCAAACCGCGTAGTCTCTGGTGTGAAGCCGCTCGATTTTTGCAAATTAAGTTCGTTAACGTTTAATGCGCCTGATTACCAACGCTACCCTTGCCTTAAACTGGCAATGGAGGCTTTTGATCAAGGCCAGGCCGCAACGACGGCGCTTAATGCCGCCAATGAAATCGCGGTGGCCGCGTTTTTAGCGCAACAGATCCGCTTCACGGATATTGCCGAATTAAATCAGCGGGTGCTTGAAACGATGGATTTACGCGAACCGCAAAGTGTCGATGATGTGCTGGCCGTAGATATGCAAGCAAGGGGAGTGGCGCAAAAAGCGGTGACCCACCTCGCAAGCTGGTGATAAACCAGCCACTAGTGGTCATGCTATTTGTTAGCGTTGGGCTTCAGTGATATAGTCTGCGCCACCCAATCGCACGTATTTGGCTTATCGTGATTGGGGCAGCCGTGGTTGAACACGGCTTTTTTACGTAAAGGCTTCAGTATTCCTGAGTACCGTTAAATCCTTTCAGGGACTAAAAACGCGTTATGTTGTCTGCGAATCAACCAATGAGCGAAAACTTGCCAGCACATGGCTGTCGCCATGTAGCAATCATCATGGATGGCAATGGCCGCTGGGCGAAAAGACAAGGGAAGATCCGAGCCTTTGGGCATAAAGCTGGGGCGAAATCTGTGCGCCGTGCCGTTTCTTTTGCCGCCAATAACGGCATTGATGCGTTAACGCTCTATGCTTTCAGCAGTGAAAACTGGAATCGACCGGCGCAGGAAGTAAGCGCGTTGATGGAATTGTTTGTGTGGGCGCTAGACAGCGAAGTAAAAAGCCTGCACCGCCACAACGTTCGCCTGCGCGTCATTGGTGATACCAGTCGTTTTAATGCACGTCTGCAAGAACGCATTCGTAAAGCGGAAGCGCTAACCGGACAAAACACCGGCCTGACGCTGAATATCGCGGCGAATTACGGTGGACGGTGGGATATTATCCAGGGCGTTCAGCATTTGGCTGAACAAGTTCAGGAAGGGCTGTTACGGCCGGACCAGATTGATGAAGAGGCGCTGAGCAAGCAAATCTGCATGAGTGAACTTTCTCCCGTGGATTTAGTAATTAGGACAGGGGGAGAACATCGCATTAGTAACTTTTTGCTTTGGCAAATTGCCTATGCCGAACTTTACTTTACAGATGTTCTTTGGCCCGATTTTGACGAACAAGACTTTGAAGGTGCGCTGCATGCCTTTGCCAATCGAGAGCGTCGCTTCGGTGGCACCGAGCCTGGTGGCGACGACGCCTGATGGGGGTAGCTTTTGCTGAAGTATCGCCTGATTTCTGCTTTTGTTTTAATACCCATTGTCATCGCGGCGCTGTTTCTATTGCCTCCGGTGGGATTTGCCATTGTTACGCTGGTTGTCTGTATGCTGGCAGCGTGGGAATGGGGGCAACTTAGTGGTTTTACTTCGCGCTCACAGCGGGTATGGCTGGCGGTACTCTGCGGCCTGATTCTGGCGCTGATGCTGTTTATGCTGCCGGAGTATCATCATAATATCCATCAACCTCTGGTCGCGGGATCGCTGTGGCTATCGCTGGTCTGGTGGCTGGCTGCGCTATTGCTGGTGCTCTTCTATCCGGGGTCGGCAGCGCTATGGCGTAACTCTAAAACGCTGCGCCTGATTTTCGGGCTCTTCACCATCGTTCCCTTCTTTTGGGGAATGCTCGCGCTGCGAGCCTGGCACTATGACGATAACCACTACAGCGGCGCAATCTGGTTGCTTTATGTGATGATTCTCGTCTGGGGGGCTGACTCCGGTGCCTATATGTTTGGTAAACTGTTTGGCAAACATAAACTGGCACCAAAAGTGTCACCGGGTAAGACCTGGCAGGGGTTCATCGGCGGGCTGTTTACCGCAGCGATTATCTCCTGGGGATATGGCGTTTGGGCCAACCTCGAGGTGGCTCCGCTAACATTGCTGGTTTGCTCTATTATTGCGGCTCTGGCCTCCGTGCTGGGCGATTTAACCGAGAGCATGTTCAAGCGTGAAGCAGGGATTAAAGACAGTGGCCATCTGATTCCGGGGCACGGTGGTATCCTGGATCGTATAGACAGCCTGACAGCAGCCGTTCCGGTGTTTGCTTGCCTGTTTTTGCTGGTATTTGGAACGATTTAACGGAAGGTTTTATGCTTAGCATTCTCTGGAATCTGGCGGCATTCATCGTTGCACTGGGTGTGTTAATTACCGTGCATGAATTTGGCCATTTCTGGGTTGCTCGGCGCTGTGGCGTGCGGGTAGAGCGTTTCTCTATCGGCTTTGGTAAGGCTCTCTGGCGCCGTACCGATCGCCAGGGAACAGAATATGTAATCGCCCTTATTCCGCTCGGGGGTTACGTTAAAATGCTTGATGAGCGCGTAGAGCCGGTCGCACCCGAAATGCGCCACTACGCGTTCAATACCAAATCTGTCGGCCAGCGCGCCGCCATCATCGCTGCCGGTCCGGTAGCAAACTTTATCTTCGCCGCTTTCGCCTACTGGCTGGTGTTTATCATCGGAGTCCCTGGTGTTCGTCCGGTTGTTGGTGAAATAACTCCCAACTCCATCGCGGCGAGCGCGCAAATTGCCCCAGGCATGGAACTTAAAGCGATTGATGGTATCGAAACCCCTGATTGGGATGCGGTGCGGTTGCAGCTGGTTGCCAAAATTGGTGATGAGCAGACCACGCTAAGCGTTGCAAACTTTGGCGATAACCAGCGTCAGAATAAGGTTCTGGATTTACGCCACTGGGCATTCGAACCAGATAAAGAAGATCCCGTTGCTGCATTGGGTATCCGTCCGCGCGGTGCGCAGATTGAATCCGTGCTTGCAGAAGTACAGGATGGGTCCGCCGCAAGCAAAGCAGGTTTGCAAGCGGGCGATAGGATCGTTAAAGTCGATGGTCAGCCATTAACGCAGTGGATGACCTTTGTTAATCTGGTGCGCGATAATCCAGGTACGCCGTTGGCGCTGGAGGTTGAAAGGCAGGGGAGTCCGCTCTCCTTAACGCTTATCCCGGATACTAAATCGGGTGGCGGAAAGGCTGAGGGGTTTGCTGGCGTGGTGCCAAAAGTGATCCCGCTGCCTGATGAGTACAAGACAATACGCCAGTATGGGCCGTTCAGCGCCATTCTTGAAGCCACGGATAAAACATGGCAAATGATGAAGCTGACGGTTCAAATGCTGGGGAAATTGATTACTGGTGACGTAAAACTGAACAACCTCAGTGGGCCGATTTCGATCGCTCAGGGGGCTGGGATGTCAGCAGAGTTCGGGGTGATTTACTACCTGATGTTTCTTGCGCTCATTAGCGTGAACCTCGGGATAATCAACCTGTTCCCACTTCCGGTGTTAGACGGGGGGCATCTGCTGTTTTTAGCGATTGAGAAGCTAAAAGGCGGGCCGGTGTCCGAGCGAGTTCAAGACTTTAGTTATCGCATTGGCTCGATTTTGCTGGTGCTGTTAATGGGGCTTGCACTTTTCAATGATTTTTCTCGGTTGTAATAGAGATAGTTAGGAAGAACGCATAATAACGATGGCGATGAAAAAGTTGCTCATAGCGTCGCTGCTGTTTAGCAGCGCCACCGTATACGGTGCTGAAGGGTTCGTAGTGAAGGATATTCATTTCGAAGGTCTTCAGCGTGTCGCCGTTGGTGCGGCCCTCCTCAGTATGCCAGTGCGCCAAGGCGACACGGTTAATGATGAAGACATCAGTAACACCATTCGCGCGTTGTTTGCCACTGGCAACTTCGAGGACGTCCGCGTCCTGCGCGATGGTGATACTTTACTGGTTCAGGTGAAGGAACGCCCGACGATTGCCAGCATCACCTTCTCCGGCAACAAGTCGGTGAAAGACGATATGCTCAAGCAGAACCTTGAAGCGTCTGGCGTGCGTGTCGGTGAATCCCTGGACCGAACTACCCTCTCCGATATCGAAAAAGGGCTGGAAGATTTCTACTACAGCGTGGGTAAATACAGCGCGAGCGTAAAAGCCGTTGTGACCCCGCTGCCGCGTAACCGCGTTGACCTGAAGCTTGTCTTCCAGGAAGGGGTGTCCGCGAAAATCCAGCAGATCAACATCGTGGGCAACCATGCGTTCAGCACCGATGAACTGATCTCCACTTTCCAGCTGCGCGACGAAGTGCCGTGGTGGAACGTGGTAGGCGATCGCAAATACCAGAAACAGAAACTGGCGGGCGACCTTGAAACCCTGCGTAGTTACTATCTGGACCGCGGCTATGCCCGTTTCAATATCGACTCAACGCAAGTGAGTCTGACTCCGGACAAGAAAGGCATCTACATTACCGTTAACATTACTGAAGGCGATAAATATACGCTTTCTGGTGTTGAAGTGAGCGGTAACCTCGCCGGCCATTCTGCTGAGATCGAGAGCCTGACCAAACTGCAGCCGGGTGAACTGTATAGCGGTGCGAAAGTCACCAAAATGGAAGACGGCATTAAAAAGCTGCTCGGCCGTTATGGTTACGCTTACCCACGCGTTCAGACCCAGCCAGAAATCAACGACACGGATAAAACCGTTAAGCTGCACGTGAATGTCGATGCAGGTAACCGTTTCTACGTGCGTAAGATCCGTTTTGAAGGGAACGACACCTCCAAAGATGCCGTTCTGCGTCGCGAAATGCGTCAGATGGAAGGGGCCTGGCTTGGCAGCGATTTGGTTGACCAGGGTAAAGAGCGTCTGAACCGTCTGGGCTACTTTGAAACGGTCGATACCGATACCCAACGCGTGCCTGGCCGTCCGGATCAGGTCGACGTGGTTTATAAGGTTAAAGAGCGTAACACCGGTAGCTTCAACTTCGGTGTTGGCTACGGTACGGAAAGTGGCGTGAGCTTCCAGGTGGGCGTTCAGCAGGATAACTGGCTGGGCACGGGTTATTCCGTCGGTATCAACGGTACCAAGAATGACTATCAGACCTATTCAGAGTTCTCCGTCACTAACCCGTACTTCACCGTTGACGGTGTGAGTCTCGGTGGTCGTATTTTCTATAACGACTTTAAAGCTGACGATGCCGATCTGTCCTCCTATACCAACAAAAGTTATGGTCTGGATGGAACACTTGGCTTCCCGATTAACGAATACAACACCCTGCGTGCAGGTTTAGGTTACGTACATAACGACCTGTCCAACATGCAGCCGCAGGTGGCGATGTGGCGTTATCTGGACTCTATCGGGCAATCAGCTAGCACTTCCAGCGATGACAATGGCTTTGCTGCGGATGACTTCACCTTCAACTACGGGTGGACATATAACCGCCTTGACCGTGGTTTCTTCCCGACGGAAGGTTCACGTGTCAACCTGAACGGTAAAGTAACTATCCCAGGTTCCGATAACGAGTTCTACAAAGTAACGCTGGATACCGCGTCCTACTTCCCAATCGACGACGATCATAAATGGGTTGTCCTGGGTCGTACCCGCTGGGGTTACGGTGATGGGTTGAGTGGCAAAGAGCTGCCATTCTACGAAAACTTCTATGCAGGTGGTTCCAGCACCGTACGTGGCTTCCAGTCCAATAACATTGGTCCGAAAGCGGTCTACTACGGCGGTAATGACGAAGATAACTGCGCGAAGAGCTCCTCAAGCGAAGTCTGTAGTTCCGATGACGCAGTGGGCGGTAACGCAATGGCTGTCGCCAGCCTGGAGTTCATCACACCTACACCGTTTATCAGCGACAAGTATGCTAACTCCGTACGTACTTCCTTCTTCTGGGATGCGGGTACCGTATGGGATACCAACTGGGATAACACGGCTCAGATGCGTGCGGCAGGTGTTCCAGACTATAGCGATCCAGGCAACATTCGCATGTCTGCAGGTATCGCATTACAATGGATGTCACCGCTGGGGCCGTTGGTCTTCTCCTACGCCCAGCCGTTTAAGAAATACGATGGAGACAAAGCGGAACAATTCCAGTTTAACATTGGTAAAACCTGGTAATTATCCGCAGCAAAGGAATGTGATGGCAGTGTAGCGCTGACAACTGGCGATCGCATGATCGCCTTGCCACGCAAAGAACGGTACCTTCGGGTGCCAATGGGATGGTAAGGAGTTAATTGTGAAAAAGTGGTTATTAGCTGCAGGCCTCGGTTTAGCGATGGCTACCTCTGCTCAGGCAGCGGACAAAATTGCAATCGTGAACATGGGTAACCTGTTCCAGCAGGTTGCGCAGAAAACCGGTGTTTCTGCAACACTGGAGAACGAGTTCAAAGGCCGTGCTGGCGAACTTCAGCGCATGGAAAACGATCTGCAATCTAAAATGCAGCGTCTGCAGCGTGATGGTTCTACCATGAAAGCAAGCGAGCGCAGCAAGCTGGAGAAAGACGTAATGGCTCAGCGCCAGACCTTCTCTCAGAAAGCACAGGCTTTCGAGCAAGATCGTCAACGTCGCTCTAACGAAGAACGTGGCAAACTGGTTACCCGTATCCAGTCAGCTGTGAAAAGCGTTGCTGCCGATCAGAGCATCGATCTGGTTGTAGATGCTAACGCCGTTGCCTTCAACAGCAGCGATGTAAAAGACATCACCGCTGATGTACTGAAACAGGTTAAATAAGTAATGCCTTCAATTCGACTGGCTGATTTAGCTCAGCAGTTGGATGCAGAATTACACGGTGATGGCGATATCGTCATCACCGCTGTTGCGTCCATGCAATCCGCTAAAGCAGGCAATATCACTTTCATGGTAAGTCCTAAATACCGTGAACATCTGGCTCAATGCCAGGCGTCTGCTGTCGTGCTGACGATGGACGATCTGCCTTTTGCCTCCGGAAGCGCGCTGGTAGTAAAAAACCCCTACCTGACGTATGCCCGTATGGCACAAATTCTTGATACCACGCCGCAGCCAGCGCATAACATCGCACCCAGTGCGGTGATTGACCCGACGGCGCAGCTGGGTAATAACGTTTCTATCGGCCCGAATGCGGTTATTGAATCAGACGTTGTGCTGGGCGATAACGTGGTCATCGGCGCGGGTTGCTTCGTAGGTAAAAAAACCAGAATTGGCGCAGGTTCTCGCTTGTGGGCCAACGTCTCGGTTTACCATGAGATTGAAATTGGCGAAAACTGCCTGATCCAGTCCAGCACCGTTATCGGTTCGGATGGGTTCGGTTATGCCAACGATCGCGGCAACTGGGTGAAGATCCCGCAGTTGGGGCGCGTGATCATCGGCGATCGCGTTGAAATCGGCGCATGCACCACAATCGACCGTGGCGCGCTGGATGACACGATAATCGGTAATGGTGTTATCATCGATAATCAATGCCAGATTGCACATAATGTAGTGATTGGCGACAATACTGCCGTTGCTGGTGGCGTGATTATGGCTGGCAGCCTGAAGATTGGCCGTTACTGTATGATTGGCGGTGCCAGCGTCATTAACGGGCATATGGAAATATGCGACAAAGTGACGGTGACCGGGATGGGTATGGTTATGCGTCCTATCACCGAGCCGGGCGTATATTCCTCGGGCATTCCGCTGCAACCTAATAAGGTGTGGCGTAAAACAGCTGCTCTGGTGATGAATATTGATGATATGAGCAAGCGCCTCAAGGCTATTGAGCGCAAATTCGATCAACAAGACTAAGCGTTCATTCATGTAACGCAAACTTCCCGGCCTGTCGGCTTTCTTTTAAACCGGCAGGCCGTGTTATTATTGCTATTCAGAATTTTTAGACAGGAAGAGTATTTTGACTACTGACACTCATACTCTGCATATTGAAGAGATTTTAGAGCTTCTGCCTCACCGCTACCCGTTCTTACTGGTAGATCGTGTGCTGGATTTTGAAGAAGGTCGTTTTCTGCGCGCAGTGAAAAATGTCTCCGTAAATGAGCCATTCTTCCAGGGGCATTTCCCTGGTAAGCCTATCTTTCCGGGTGTATTGATCCTGGAAGCAATGGCTCAGGCAACCGGTATTCTGGCGTTTAAAAGCGTGGGTAAACTGGAGCCGGGTGAATTGTATTACTTCGCTGGTATCGATGAAGCGCGCTTTAAGCGCCCAGTCGTACCAGGTGATCAGATGATCATGGAAGTGACTTTTGAGAAAACGCGTCGCGGCCTGACTCGCTTCAAAGGTGTTGCTCTGGTTGACGGCAAAGTTGTTTGCGAAGCTACCATGATGTGCGCGCGTAGCCGGGAGGCCTGATACGTGATTGATAAATCCGCCTTTATTCATCCAACCGCCATTGTGGAAGAGGGTGCCATTATTGGTGCCAATGTCCATATTGGCCCGTTCTGTATTGTTGGACCCCATGTCGAAATTGGTGAGGGTACCGTACTGAAATCTCACATTGTCGTTAATGGTCAGACGATCATTGGACGCGATAATGAGATTTATCAGTTCGCCTCCATCGGTGAAGCTAACCAGGATCTTAAATATGCTGGTGAGCCGACCCGTGTGGAAATCGGCGATCGTAACCGCATTCGCGAAAGCGTCACCATTCATCGTGGCACAACTCAGGGTGGTGGATTGACGAAGGTGGGCAGCGATAACCTCTTTATGGTCAATGCGCATATTGCGCACGACTGTACGGTAGGCAACCGCTGCATCCTCGCCAACAATGCAACGCTGGCGGGACACGTATCGGTTGACGATTTCGCAATCATTGGTGGCATGACCGCAGTCCATCAGTTCTGCATCATTGGTGCACACGTGATGGTCGGCGGCTGCTCCGGTGTGGCGCAAGATGTTCCGCCGTATGTGATTGCGCAGGGCAACCACGCAACGCCGTTTGGCGTCAATATCGAAGGTCTGAAGCGTCGTGGCTTTACGCGCGAAGCCATTACCGCGATCCGCAATGCGTACAAAATTATGTACCGTAGCGGTAAAACGCTGGAAGAGGCTAAGCCGGAAGTTTCTGCCCTGGCGGAACAGCACCCTGAGGTGAAGGCGTTCACCGATTTCTTTGAACGCTCAACCCGCGGCCTGATTCGTTAATGGTTGATAACCGCCCGCTTACGATAGCCCTGGTCGCCGGAGAAACCTCCGGCGATATTCTTGGTGCCGGTCTTATTCGCGCGCTCAAAGCCCGCGTTCCCAACGCCCGCTTTGTGGGGGTGGCTGGTCCGCTGATGCAGGCCGAAGGCTGTGAAGCCTGGTACGAAATGGAAGAGCTCGCGGTGATGGGCATTGTTGAAGTGCTGGGTCGCCTGCGTCGTCTGCTGCACATTCGTGCCGATCTTACCCGTCGTTTTACTGAACTCGAGCCCGATGTGTTTGTCGGTATCGACGCGCCCGATTTCAATATTACCCTTGAAGGGAATTTGAAAAAGACGGGCATTAAAACCATTCATTATGTCAGTCCGTCCGTCTGGGCGTGGCGACAGAAACGCGTTTTCAAAATAGGCAGATCGACCAATCTGGTACTGGCCTTCCTGCCTTTCGAAAAAGCGTTTTACGACAAATTCAATGTTCCGTGCCGCTTTATCGGCCACACCATGGCCGATGCCATGCCGCTGGATCCCGATAAAAACGCAGCACGTGATGTATTAGGTATTCCACACGACGTACACTGCCTGGCTCTGCTGCCCGGCAGTCGTGGTGCGGAAGTGGAGATGCTCAGCGCCGATTTTCTGAAAACGGCGCAGATCCTCCGCCAAACCTACCCCGATCTGGAAGTGGTCGTGCCGCTGGTCAATGCGAAACGGCGCGAGCAATTTGAACGCATCAAAGCGGAAGTTGCGCCAGAACTGCATGTCCGCCTGCTGGACGGTAAAGGGCGGGAAGCAATGGTGGCAAGCGATGCCGCGCTGCTCGCTTCAGGAACGGCAGCGCTGGAGTGCATGCTGGCCAAATGCCCGATGGTGGTTGGCTATCGCATGAAACCGTTCACCTTCTGGCTGGCGAAACGTCTGGTGAAGACGGACTATGTTTCGTTGCCAAACCTGCTCGCCAGGCGCGAGCTGGTTAAAGAGTTGCTGCAGGATGAGTGTCAACCGCAGCAGCTTGCCGAGGCGCTACTGCCGTTGCTGGCCAATGGCAAAACCAGTCATGAGATGCACGATACCTTCCGCGAACTGCATCAGCAGATCCGCTGTAATGCCGATGAGCAAGCGGCAGATGCGGTGCTGGAGTTAGCAAAATGATGGAATTTATCTATCCACACACGCACCTGGTGGCGGGTGTGGATGAAGTCGGTCGTGGGCCGCTGGTAGGGGCGGTGGTGACTGCTGCCGTTATTCTCGATCCGGCTCGCCCCATCGTCGGGCTAAACGATTCAAAAAAGCTCTCAGAAAAACGTCGTCTGGCGTTATACGATGAGATCAAAGAGAAGGCGCTGGCCTGGAGCCTCGGGCGCGCAGAGCCGCATGAAATTGACGAGCTGAATATTCTCCATGCCACCATGCTGGCGATGCAGCGCTCGGTGGCGGGGCTGGCAATTGTGCCGGAATATGTGCTGGTTGATGGTAATCGCTGTCCGGCATTGCCAATGCCCTCCCTGGCGGTGGTGAAAGGCGACAGCCGTGTCGCGGAAATCAGTGCGGCCTCCATTCTTGCTAAGGTCACTCGCGATGCCGAGATGGCCGCGCTGGATCTCACATTTCCCCAGTACGGCTTCGGCCAGCACAAGGGGTATCCTACCGCTTTCCATCTGGAAAGGCTGGCAGAACATGGCGCAACGGAACATCACCGCCGCAGTTTTGGGCCGGTGAAACGCGCGATGGGACAGGTGTCCTGAATCAAGACGCAAGCAATTAAGTAACGCGGAATCTGAAGATGGCTGAACCACGTTTCGTACACCTGCGGGTGCACAGCGACTACTCCATGATTGATGGGCTGGCGAAAACCGGGCCGCTGGTAAAAAAGGCGGCTGCACTCGGCATGCCTGCGCTGGCGATCACCGATTTTACTAACCTGTGTGGTCTGGTGAAGTTCTACGGGGCAGCGCACGGCGCCGGGATGAAACCGATCATCGGGGCTGATTTCCACGTTCAGAGCGAACTGCTCGCTGATGAGATGACCCAAATCTCCGTCCTGGCGATGAACAATACCGGTTATCAGAACCTGACGTTGTTAATTTCCCGCGCCTATCAGCGTGGCTACGGCGCGCTGGGCCCCTGGATCGACAGAGAGTGGCTGGCCGAACTGAATGAAGGGCTACTGCTGATCTCCGGCGGACGCATGGGTGACTTAGGTAAATGCCTGATGCGTGGTAACAGCGCGCTGGTCGAGCAGTGTGTCGACTTTTATCAGACGCATTTCCCGGACCGTTTTTACCTGGAGCTGATTCGTACCGGTCGTCCTGATGAAGAGAGCTACCTTCATGCGGCAGTTGCGCTTGCTGAAGCGCACGGTTTGCCGGTGGTCGCAACCAATGACGTTCGCTTTATTAACGCTGACGACTTTGATGCGCATGAAATTCGCGTCGCCATTCACGACGGTTTTACGCTCGACGACCCCAAGCGCCCGCGCAACTACTCTGCGCAACAGTACATGCGCAGCGAAGAGGAGATGTGTGAACTCTTCTCTGATATCCCCGAAGCGCTAGAAAACAGCGTTGAGATTGCAAAACGTTGTAACGTCACGGTACGCCTGGGCGAGTATTTCCTGCCGCAGTTCCCGACCGGGGATATGACCACCGAAGATTTCCTGGTCATGAAATCGAAAGAGGGGCTGGAAGAGCGTCTCGAATTCCTCTTCCCCGATCCGGCGGTTCGGGCAGAAAAGCGTCCTGAATATGACGAACGCCTGGATATCGAGCTTCAGGTTATCAACCAGATGGGCTTCCCTGGGTACTTCCTTATCGTAATGGAGTTTATCCAGTGGTCGAAGGATAACGGCGTGCCGGTTGGGCCGGGCCGTGGCTCTGGTGCGGGCTCATTAGTCGCCTACGCGCTAAAAATTACCGATCTCGACCCGCTGGAATTTGACCTGCTGTTCGAACGTTTCCTTAACCCGGAACGTGTCTCGATGCCTGACTTCGACGTCGACTTCTGTATGGAGAAGCGCGACCAGGTCATTGAACACGTTGCGGATATGTATGGCCGTGATGCGGTATCCCAGATCATTACCTTCGGTACCATGGCGGCGAAAGCGGTTATCCGCGACGTTGGCCGCGTGCTGGGGCACCCTTATGGCTTCGTCGACCGCATCTCAAAACTGGTGCCGCCTGATCCCGGTATGACCCTGGCGAAAGCCTTTGAAGCCGAGCCGCAGCTGCCGGAAATTTACGAGGCCGACGAAGAGGTTAAAGCGCTGATCGACATGGCGCGTAAGCTTGAAGGCGTAACACGTAACGCCGGTAAGCACGCCGGTGGCGTGGTTATCGCACCAACTAAAATTACCGATTTTGCGCCGCTGTATTGCGATGAAACGGGCTCACACCCGGTCACGCAGTTCGATAAGAACGACGTAGAATACGCGGGCCTGGTGAAGTTTGACTTCCTGGGTCTGCGAACGCTCACTATCATCGACTGGGCGTTGAAAATGATCAACCCACGTCGGGCAAAGCAGGGACTGGAGCCGATTGACATCGCCGCCATCCCGCTCGACGACAAGAAAAGTTTCGATATGCTGCAGCGCTCGGAGACCACCGCGGTCTTCCAGCTTGAATCCCGCGGCATGAAAGATCTGATCAAACGTCTGCAGCCTGACTGCTTCGAAGATATGATCGCACTGGTGGCTCTGTTCCGTCCGGGGCCGCTACAGTCCGGCATGGTAGATAACTTTATAGACCGTAAACACGGCCGTGAAGAGCTCTCGTATCCGGACGTTCAGTGGCAGCATGAGAGCCTGAAGCCGGTACTGGAGCCGACCTACGGCATCATCCTGTATCAGGAACAGGTGATGCAGATAGCCCAGGTTCTCTCCGGGTACACCCTCGGCGGCGCGGACATGCTGCGTCGTGCGATGGGTAAGAAAAAGCCGGAAGAGATGGCCAAGCAGCGTTCTATCTTTGAAGACGGCGCGAAAAAGAACGGCATCGACGGCGAACTGGCGATGAAAATCTTCGACCTGGTAGAGAAATTCGCCGGTTATGGATTTAACAAATCGCACTCTGCGGCCTATGCTTTGGTCTCGTATCAAACGCTGTGGCTAAAGGCGCACTATCCCGCTGAGTTTATGGCTGCGGTCATGACGGCCGATATGGACAACACCGAGAAGGTGGTTGGCCTGGTAGACGAATGCTGGCGTATGGGGTTAAAGATCCTGCCGCCGGATATCAACTCGGGCCTGTACCATTTCCACGTTAACGACGACGGGGAGATTGTGTACGGCATTGGCGCGATCAAAGGGGTAGGTGAAGGTCCTATCGAAGCGATCATCGACGCCCGCAACGAGGGCGGTTATTTCCGCGAGCTGTTTGATCTGTGCGCCCGAACTGATACGAAAAAGCTTAACCGTCGCGTGCTTGAAAAATTGATCATGTCCGGCGCGTTTGACAGACTGGGGCCGCACCGCGCCGCACTGATGAACTCGCTAGGCGATGCTCTGAAGGCCGCCGATCAGCATGCAAAAGCGGAAGCTATTGGACAGGCAGATATGTTCGGCGTGCTGGCCGAAGAGCCAGAACAGATTGAGCAGTCTTACGCCAACTGCCAGCCGTGGCCAGAGCAGGTGGTGCTGGATGGGGAACGTGAAACGTTAGGCTTGTACCTGACGGGACACCCGATCAACCAGTACATTAAAGAAATTGAGCGCTATGTCGGAGGCTACCGCCTGAAAGACATGCATCCGACAGAACGTGGTAAAATTACCACGGCTGCGGGGCTCGTGATTGCTGCAAGGGTAATGGTCACCAAGCGCGGCAATCGTATTGGCATCTGTACGCTGGATGACCGTTCCGGGCGACTGGAGGTGATGTTATTCACCGACGCGCTGGATAAATACCAGCAATTGCTGGAAAAAGACCGCATACTTATCGTCAGCGGACAGGTCAGCTTTGATGACTTCAGTGGGGGGCTTAAAATGACCGCCCGCGAAGTGATGGACATTGACGAAGCCCGGGAAAAATATGCTCGCGGGCTTGCTATCTCGCTGACGGACAGGCAAATTGATGACCAGCTTTTAAACCGACTCCGTCAGTCTCTGGAACCCCACCGCTCGGGGACAATTCCAGTACATCTCTACTATCAGAGGGCGGATGCGCGCGCACGACTGCGCTTTGGCGCAACGTGGCGTGTCTCTCCGAGCGATCGTTTATTAAACGATCTCCGCGGCCTCATTGGTTCGGAGCAGGTGGAACTAGAGTTTGACTAATACAGGAATACTATGAGTCTGAATTTCCTTGATTTCGAACAGCCGATTGCAGAGCTGGAAGCGAAAATCGATTCTCTGACCGCGGTTAGCCGTCAGGATGAAAAACTGGATATTAACATCGACGAAGAAGTGCATCGTCTGCGTGAAAAAAGCGTAGAACTGACGCGCAAAATCTTTGCCGATCTCGGCGCATGGCAGGTTGCCCAGCTGGCACGCCATCCTCAGCGTCCGTACACCCTGGATTATCTCCGCCTGGCGTTTGATGAGTTTGACGAGCTGGCAGGCGATCGCGCCTACGCGGACGATAAAGCCATTGTGGGCGGTATCGCACGTCTCGATGGTCGCCCGGTGATGATCATTGGTCATCAGAAAGGCCGTGAAACGAAAGAGAAGATCCGTCGTAACTTCGGTATGCCTGCACCAGAAGGCTACCGTAAAGCCCTGCGTCTGATGGAGATGGCTGAGCGTTTCAACATGCCCATCATCACCTTTATCGACACCCCGGGCGCGTATCCGGGTGTGGGCGCCGAAGAGCGCGGCCAGTCTGAAGCCATTGCCCGTAACCTGCGTGAAATGTCTCGCCTGAACGTGCCGGTTATCTGCACCGTTATCGGTGAAGGTGGCTCCGGCGGTGCGCTGGCGATTGGTGTGGGTGATAAAGTGAATATGCTGCAGTACAGCACCTATTCCGTTATCTCACCAGAAGGTTGCGCCTCTATTCTGTGGAAGAGCGCTGATAAGGCGCCGCTGGCGGCAGAAGCGATGGGTATTATCGCCCCGCGTCTGAAAGAGCTGAAGCTGATCGACACCGTGATCCCGGAGCCGCTGGGTGGCGCGCACCGCAATCCGGAAGCGATGGCCGCATCGTTGAAAGCACAGCTGCTGGCCGATCTGGCCGATCTCGATGTGCTGAGCAAAGAAGACCTGCTCAACCGTCGTTATCAGCGACTGATGAGCTACGGTTACGCCTAAGGCGTTTCATTAATCCTAAAAGCCGCACAATGTTGCGGCTTTTTTTATGTCTGCGGTCTACCCTGGCTATCCTTAGTGGATGTTTTTTCAAGGAGGTAGACCGTGAATATCATTGCCATCATGGGGCCGCACGGCGTCTTTTATAAAGATGAACCCATCAAGGAGCTGGAAAACGCGTTACAAAAACGCGGATATCAACTTATCTGGCCGCAAAACAGCGCCGACCTGCTGAAGTTTATCGAGCACAATCCGCGGATTTGCGGCGTGATTTTCGACTGGGACGAGTACGACCTGGAACTGTGCAGTGATATCAATCAGCTCAATGAATACCTGCCGCTGTATGCCTTTATCAATACTCACTCGACGATGGATGTTAGCGCACACGATATGCGTATGGCGCTGTGGTTTTTCGAATACGCGCTGGGCGTGGCCGACGACATCGCGACACGCATTCAGCAATACACCGAAGAATACCTCGATAATATCACCCCGCCGTTTACCCGCGCGCTTTTCACCTACGTCAAAGAGGGTAAATACACCTTCTGTACGCCTGGCCATATGGCCGGAACGGCATATCAGAAAAGCCCTGTCGGCTGTCTGTTCTATGATTTTTTCGGCGGCAATACACTGAAAGCCGACGTATCGATTTCGGTTACCGAGCTGGGATCCTTACTGGACCATACCGGACCGCACCTGGAGGCGGAGGAGTACATCGCCCGCACCTTTGGCGCTGAGCAGAGCTATATGGTAACCAACGGCACCTCTACCTCGAACAAGATCGTAGGGATGTATGCCGCACCGGCAGGCAGCACCTTGTTGATTGACCGTAACTGTCATAAATCGCTGGCGCATCTGTTGATGATGAGCGACGTGGTGCCGTTGTGGCTCACCCCCACCCGCAATGCGTTGGGGATCCTGGGCGGGATCCCGAGACGGGAATTTACCCACGCGGCAATCGAACGCAAAGTGGCGAATGTCGTGCAGGCCAGTTGGCCGGTCCATGCGGTGATCACCAACTCCACCTATGATGGGCTGCTTTACAACACCAACTGGGTAAAACAGACGCTGGATGTCCCCTCGATTCATTTTGACTCGGCCTGGGTACCCTATACCAATTTTCACCCTATCTATGCGGGTAAGAGCGGTATGAGCGGTGAACGCATGCCGGGCAAAGTCTTCTATGAAACCCAGTCGACGCACAAAATGTTGGCCGCGTTTTCGCAGGCATCGCTTATTCATATCAAAGGCGAGTATGACGAAGAGACCTTTAATGAAGCCTTTATGATGCATACCACCACCTCGCCAAGCTACCCGCTGGTGGCCTCTATCGAAACGGCTGCCGCCATGCTACGGGGTAACCCGGGAAAACGGCTGATCAACCGTTCGGTAGAGCGCGCGCTGCACTTCCGCAAAGAGGTGCAGCGGCTGAGGGAAGAGGCAGATGGCTGGTTCTTTGATATCTGGCAGCCTGAGGAGATCGACGAAGCGGAGTGTTGGCCGATCGCCCCGGGTGAAAACTGGCACGGATTCCGCGACGCCGACGACGACCATATGTTCCTCGATCCGGTTAAAGTCACCATCCTGACTCCCGGCATGGATGAGCAGGGCATCATGAGCGACACCGGTATTCCGGCGGCGCTGGTAGCGAAATTCCTCGATGAACGCGGCGTCGTGGTTGAAAAAACCGGCCCTTACAATCTGCTGTTCTTATTCAGTATCGGGATCGATAAGACCCGGGCGATGGGGCTTTTACGTGGGTTGATGGAGTTTAAGCGCGCTTACGATCTTAATTTGCGGGTGAAGAATATGCTGCCGGATCTGTATGCCGAAGATCCGGATTTCTACCGCAATATGCGTATCCAGGATCTGGCGCAAGGGATCCACAAACTGATCCGCCAGCACGATCTGCCGCGTCTGATGTTGCAGGCGTTCGACGTATTGCCGGAGATGAAACTCACGCCGCATCACGCCTGGCAGCGGCAGGTGAAAGGCGAGGTTGAAACGGTGGAGCTGGAGAATCTGATCGGCCGGATCTCGGCAAATATGATCCTGCCTTATCCGCCAGGCGTACCGCTATTGATGCCCGGCGAAATGATTACCGAACAGAGCCGGCCAGTTCTCGATTTCCTGCTGATGCTCTGTTCTATTGGACGCCACTACCCCGGCTTCGACACCGACATTCACGGCGCAAAACGTGATGAAAACGGCGTCTACAGGGTACGAGTCTTAAAAACGCCTTGACCCCTTGCCTGGCAAGGAGTTTCAGTTATAACGTGCAGGCACAACAACAAGGAGACGCTATGCTGGGTTTAAAACAGGTTCATCATATTGCCATCATTGCTTCTGACTACGCGGTCAGTAAGGCATTTTACTGCGATACGCTCGGATTCACGCTGCAGAGCGAGGCTTATCGTGAAGAGCGCGACTCGTGGAAAGGTGACCTGGCGCTAAACGGCCAGTATGTGATTGAACTGTTTTCGTTCCCGTTCCCGCCCGCGCGCCCGTCACGTCCAGAAGCCTGCGGTTTGCGCCATCTGGCCTTCAGTGTCGATAACATTGACCAGGCCGTCGCGCATCTGGAAGCGAAGGGGGTGAAGTGTGAAGCCATACGTGTCGATCCCTTCACCGATAAGCGCTTTACCTTCTTCAACGATCCGGATGGCTTGCCGCTGGAGCTCTATCAGCAGTAACGCTTGCCTCCGCACGCTTTGCCCGGTAACGTGCCGGGCAAACCATCATTCAGATAATGACTATGACCATTCCCGCCCTTGAACAAGCCGTTTTTCCGTTCCGCCGATTGCTGGTGGGATTCAGCGGTGGGCTGGACTCGACGGTGCTACTGCATCGGCTGATGCTCTGGCGCGAACAAGAGCCCGACGTCGAACTGCGCGCCATCCATATTCACCACGGGCTGAGTTCGCACGCTGATAGCTGGGTGACGCATTGCGAAGCGCTCTGCCGGGCGTGGAACATTCCTTTGCGCGTTGAACGTGTCACGCTGCAGGATGAAGGTCTGGGAACCGAAGCGCAGGCGCGTAAGGCGCGCTATGCTGCCTTTAAATGCGCTCTGCTGCCGGGGGAGGCGCTGGTCACTGCGCAGCATCTGGACGATCAGTGCGAAACATTCTTGCTGGCGCTGAAACGCGGCAGCGGCCCGGCGGGGTTATCTGCCATGCCCGAACGGGCGCGTTTTGCCGATACTTTTCAGTTGCGTCCGCTGCTTGGGGAGCCCCGCGCTACGTTGCTAAGCTGGGCGCAACAGCACGATCTGCGCTGGATAGATGACGAAAGCAATCAGGACGATGCTTACGACCGTAACTTCCTGCGTTTGCGGGTCGTACCGCAACTCATGCAGCGTTGGCCACACTTTACCGAGGCGACCGCGCGCAGTGCGGCGCTGTGTGCTGAGCAGGAACAACTGCTTGATGAGTTGCTGGCCGATGATTTGGCAACAGTGACAGATGACGCGGGCGGGATGCAGATAATCCCGCTCCTGACGATGAGCGCCGTGCGCCGGGCCGCGTTAATACGGCGTTGGCTGGCGGCAAACGGCGCGCTAATGCCGTCCCGTGCGATGGTGAATCGTATCTGGGACGAGGTGGTGCAGGCCAGAGAAGATGCCAGCCCGGTACTGAAACTGGCGGGTGGAGAAATTCGACGATTTCGCCAGGCGCTCTGGTGGGTACGACCACAGCCATCGCTGGCGCAAGAGGTCATTCCCTGGCTGGAACTGAACGCCCCGCTGTTGCTGCCGAAGGGCTGGGGAACGGTATCATTGAGCCCCTGTGGCAATATTCGCCCGCCGCGCAAGGACGAGCCGGTAACGGTGCGTTTTAAAGCCAGTGGAACGGTACACATCGTGGGGCGCAACGGCGGACGTAAGATTAAAAAAATCTGGCAAGAACTCAATGTCCCGCCATGGCTTCGCGAGGCGACGCCGCTTCTCTTTTATGGCGAAACGCTGATTGCTGCAGCCGGGCAATTCGTGACGCGCGAAGGGGAAGCAGAGGCAGGAAAAGGTTTACAACTAAAGTGGGAAAGATAACGGGCAGGGGACTGCCCGTTATGAAGTATCAGGACTCGCTCACCACGACGGTGCCGATTTCTGGATGACTGAAGCTGGCAATTTTATCGAGACGGAGCTCGCGCGTTGCGCCGCCATCTTCCACCACCAGATACTCAACGTTTTTACGCGAAACCAGATCGTTGGCTTTAGCCTTCAAAACTTCGCCATCTTTAAGCGTCAGCGTCAGCAATAGATGATGCTGGCAGGCGAGTTCCAGATTGTCATAGTCATCACAGTTGATGGGTTGATAGATTTCATTCATTGACATAATCGCTCACCAGTAAATTCGCAGCGGCATACGCCGCCTTTTCTCTGACCGATTCTGAAAGCGTGTCGTCCGACGCGATGTCATTCAGAACTTTCAACACACAGCCCAACGCATCCGGGATATACCCCAGGTCTCCGCTGGCGATTTCCGCATACCGTTTGCGGATCAGCTCACAATAATTATTCACATCCCCTCCTGCCAGCGCGCTGACGTTACTGTGAGATAACACTAAGCCTACGAAGATTAGCTCTGTTTAGCAAGGTGACTATACCATACTCATTTAAGCAATATCAGCAGGTTGCCAGGTGGAGCTTTTAAGCGCCATTAACAGCCATTTGGCCATTATTTCGCTACAATGCGAACCTGATTAGAAAGGAGTTCGCCCATGGCGCTTAAAGCGACAATTTATAAAGCGATGGTCAATGTAGCTGACCTTGATCGTAACCAGTTTCTCGATGCCACCCTGACGCTGGCGCGTCACCCTTCTGAAACTCAGGAGCGCCTGATGCTGCGCCTGCTGGCATGGATCAAACATGCGCATGAGCGTTTGCAGTTCACCCGTGGCCTGAGTGCAGAGGAGGAGCCGGACGCCTGGCTGCGCAATGATCATCTGGGTATCGATTTGTGGATTGAAATGGGGCTTCCAGACGAGCGCCGGATTAAGAAAGCCTGCACCCAGGCAGCAGAAGTGGCGTTATTTGCCTATAACAGCCGTGCCGCAGAGATTTGGTGGCAGCAGAATAAAAGTAAATGTGCGCAATACAGCAATCTCTCCGTCTGGTATCTGGACGATGAGCAACTGGCGCAGCTTAGCGCCTTTGCAGAGCGCACCATGAACTTACAGGCGACGATTCAGGACGGCGCCATTTGGCTGTCAGATAACCAGAATAATCTTGAAATTCATCTGACTGCGTGGCAGCAGCGCTCATGATTGTCATCTCGCGCAATGTCTCGCTGGCGGATAGCGAGGTGGAGATCACTGCAATCCGTGCTCAGGGGGCCGGTGGGCAGCATGTGAACAAGGCTTCTACGGCAATTCATCTGCGCTTTGACATTCGGGCCTCCAGCCTGCCAGAGTATTATAAGGAGCGGTTACTCGCCGCCAGCCATCATCTGTTAACCAGCGATGGCATGATCGTGATAAAGGCTCAGGAGTATCGTAGCCAGGAGTTGAACCGTGAAGCGGCACTTTCGCGGCTGGTGACGGTCATACAGGAATTAACGACCGAGCAGAAAAGCCGAAGAGCCACCCGGCCGACGCGTGCGTCGAAAGAGCGTCGCTTGTCTGCAAAATCGCAAAAATCGACCGTTAAATCTTTGCGCGGTAAAATTCGTCGACCCCAGGAGTAGGGCGTGACACACATATTTCAGAAGGAAAGTAGCGTGAAAACAGCGATTTTTTCAGTGATGGCCGCAAGCACACTGTTTGTATTACTGGGCTGTAACCACCGTTCGGAAACGCAGACGCTTCAGCCTACGCAATCTGAAGCGCTGGCCCCCATGCAGCAAAGCTGGCGCGGCGTGTTGCCTTGTGCCGATTGTGAAGGCATTGAAACCTCGTTGTTCCTTGAAAAAGATGGTACCTGGGTAATGAACCAGCGCTATCAGGGCGCTAAAGAACCTGCCACATTCGCCAGTTACGGCAACTGGGCGCGTACCGCAGAGAAGCTGGTGCTGACCGATAATGAAGGGGAAAAGCACTACTTCCGGGCTAAAGGCGAAGGGCTGGAAATGCTCGATACCGAGGGAAACCCCATTGAATCGCAATTTAACTATACGCTTCAGCCAGTAAAAGCGGCGCTGCCGACGACACCGATGGCGATGCGCGGCATGTATTTCTATATGGCGGATGCGGCGATCTTTACGGACTGCGTCACCGGTAAGAAGGTGAGCGTGGCCAATAACGCACAACTGGAACGGGATTACGCCGCGGCACGCGGAGGCGATACCAAGCCGGTGCTGCTGACGGTAGACGGTCACTTCACGCTGGAAGCGAACCCGGATAGCGGTGAGAGCGTGAAAACGCTGGTGGCGGATCGCAACGCCAGGTTTGAGCAGGGTAAAGACTGCAACAGCCAATAACAGCGATAAAAAACCCCGCCGCGGCGGGGTTTTTTAATTAGCCTTTGATGGCTTTAACAAGGTAATCCACAACGTCACCGGTCTTAATCATTTGCTTCTCGCCGTTGCGACGATATTTGTATTCAATATCATCGCTGTCGAGGTTACGGTCACCAATAACGATGGTGTGCGGGATACCGATCAATTCCATATCAGCAAACATCACGCCCGGACGCTCTTTACGGTCGTCCATCAGCACTTCAATGCCCTGTGCGCGCAGTTCGTTATAGAATTTCTCAGCCAGCTCCTGCACACGGTAGGATTTGTGCATGTTCATCGGCAAAATCGCAACCTGGAACGGCGCGATATTATCCGGCCAGACGATACCGCGGTCATCGTAATTCTGCTCAATAGCAGCGGCAACCACACGGGTGACACCGATGCCATAGCAGCCCATCGTCAGGATCTGGTTACGACCATCTTCACCCTGCACAGCCGCGTTCATCGCCTGAGAGTACTTGTTACCCAACTGGAAGATGTGACCCACTTCGATGCCGCGCTTAATCATCAGTGTGCCTTGACCATCCGGGCTCGGATCGCCGGCAACCACGTTACGGATATCTGCCACTTCTGGCGTGGCGACGTCGCGATCCCAGTTGATGCCGAAGTAGTGTTTGCCATCAATGTTGGCACCCGCAGAGAAATCGCTCATCGCGGCAACGGTACGGTCGATAACGACCGGGATAGGCATGTTCACCGGGCCAAGAGAGCCAGGACCCGCGTTAACAACCGCGCGGATTTCTGCTTCGGTAGCGAAGGTCAGCGGGCTGGCAACCTGCGGCAGCTTTTCTGCCTTCACTTCATTCAGTTCGTGATCGCCACGCACCAGCAGAGCGACCAGCGGGTAGGCACTGTCTTCTACCGCTTTGACCAGCAGAGTTTTTACCGTCTTCTCGATGGGCAGGTTGTATTGCTCAACCAGTTCGGCGATGGTTTTTGCGTTCGGGGTATCAACCAGGGTCATCTCTTCGGTTGCGGCGGCGCGTGGCGCTTTTGGTGCCAGGGCTTCTGCAAACTCGATGTTAGCGGCGTAATCAGAGGAGTCAGAGAAGATTACATCGTCTTCGCCGCTCTGCGCCAGAACCTGGAACTCGTGGGATGCGCTACCGCCGATTGAACCGGTATCAGCCTGTACAGCACGGAAATCCAGACCCATGCGGGAGAAGATTTTGCTGTAAGCCTCATACATTTTGTCGTAGGTCTCCTGCAGAGACTCCTGAGAGGTATGGAAAGAGTAAGCATCTTTCATCAGGAATTCGCGGGAACGCATAACGCCAAAACGTGGACGCACTTCGTCACGGAACTTGGTCTGGATCTGGAAGAAGTTCAGCGGCAGCTGCTTGTAAGAGCTCAGTTCGTTGCGGATCAGATCTGTAATAACCTCTTCATGCGTTGGACCAAGAACAAACGGACGATCGCCGCGATCGGCAATACGCAGCAGTTCAGGACCGTACTGCTCCCAGCGACCACTCTCCTGCCACAGTTCAGAGGGCTGAACCACAGGCATTAACACCTCGATTGCACCGGCGTTGTTCATCTCTTCACGCACGATGTTTTCGACTTTTTTCAGGACGCGCACGCCGGTCGGCAGCCAGGTATATAACCCGGAGGCCAGCTTGCGGATCATCCCGGCGCGCAGCATCAGCTGGTGGCTGATCACTTCGGCGTCGGCAGGTGTCTCCTTCAGAGTGGAGAGCAGATATTGGCTAGTACGCATGTTGTTACGGTTCCATTTCGACTATTGGAACAGGCTGAAACGCCAGCCTGACACAAAAAAAGTGGTTTAGTTTACCAGTGTGGCAAAGATGCCAAAAGAGAGGACAATAAAATTACTGCGGCTCAAGCGCAAACACTTCGAAGCCTGAGTCCGTTACGCGCCAGCGGACGTTAAAATCAAGCAACCAGACGGCATACGCTTTCCCGGCGTCTTCCTCTTTACGATAGGCGGGGCGAGGATCCTGCGCCAGCACATCGACGATAAACTCACGCAGACGTGGGTAGCGTTTTTCAAGGTGAACCAGTTCGGCAGCTAGCGCGTCGGTAAAGTAAACCGGCATATCGGCCTGCGGCGCCTGTTGGGCATAGCTGGCGCGGGCATCGGGCAGGGCTTCGGCAAACGGCAGATAAGGTTTGATATCGACGACGGGGGTGCCATCCACCAGGTCCAGCCCGCCGAGCTCCAGGATGACCTGATCCTTCTGGCAGCGAATGCCTTTTAGTTCGACGAGCGACATCCCCACCGGGTTAGGGCGGAAGGTAGAACGCGTGGCAAACACCCCCATTCTGGCGTTGCCGCCAAGCCGGGGAGGGCGTACCGTTGGGCGCCAGCCGCCTTCCATCGTTTGATGGAAGATAAACAGCACCCAGAGATGGCTAAAAGCTTCCAGTCCGCGCACAGCATCAGCCTGGTTATACGGAGCGATTAAGTGAAGTTCGCCGCCACCGCTTTTCACCAGCCCAGGCTGACGAGGTACGGCAAACTTCTCTTTATAGGGTGAGCGGATAAGACCTATCTGCTCGAACTGGAATGTACTCATTTCGCCGAAACGTTAAGGGCAGAACCTACGCACACAGCCTGACGATAACAACCCGGCGTACCGCTGGTTACTTCGCAGCTGTGCAGCAGCACGGCGTTCGCTTTCATTTTGGAGGCGTTGATCTGCATACGCTTACGCGCCGTTGGGATGTTTGGTGGGGAGTCCTGATTTGTTGCCTGACAGGAGTCGCCTGAAACTTCACCCAGATCGCGGAACGGTTTGCCAATCAGAGCTTCCGCGTTGGTGTAAATGCGTACCGGCGCAGCGCGTGGCGCTTTCGGTTTTGCTGGCTCCGCTTTTGGCGGGGTTGCAGTGCTTTGAACAGGTTCAACAGGAGATCTGCTTAGCATAGAACATCCGCTCAGCATCAATGCTAAGAGACAGATCGGTAAAGCACGCATATTCTTTCCTCAATGAATAATCAAAACGTCAGTTATTGAATCAGTTGCCCGCATAAATGACAAGACGGGCTTTCGCCCGTCCTGAATGATATTACACAAAGAGAAGATTACCAGCCTTTAACTGCACCACCGTTAAAGACTTTGTTCGCCTCTTCGTAAACTTCATCAGACTGGTAAGCCTGAACGAACTTCTTCACGTTCTCTGCGTCTTTGTTGTCTTCACGAGTCACGATCAGGTTCACATAAGGGGAATCTTTATCTTCTACGAAAATACCGTCTTTCGCCGGCGTCAGGCCGATCTGGCTAGCATAGGTGGTATTGATAACGGCCAGCGCGATCTGTGCATCGTCCAGAGAGCGTGGCAGCTGTGGCGCTTCCAGCTCAACAATTTTCAGATTTTTTGGATTTTCGGTCACGTCCAGAACGGTCGGCAGCAGGCCAACACCGTCTTTCAGTTTGATCAAACCCTGTTTCTGCAGCAGCAGTAAAGAGCGGCCCAGGTTGGTTGGGTCATTTGGTACCGCGACCTGAGAGCCATCCTGCAGTTCGTCCAGAGATTTAATTTTCTTAGAGTAACCGGCAATCGGATAAACGAAGGTGTTACCCGCTGGAACCAGTTTATAACCGCGATCTTTGATCTGCTGATCCAGATACGGTTTGTGCTGGAAGGCGTTGGCATCGATATCGCCTTTGCTCAGCGCTTCGTTAGGCAGTACGTAATCATTGAATGTAACCAGCTCGACGTCCAGGCCATACTTCTCTTTAGCGACTTTCACTGCTGTTTCAGCAACCTGCTGTTCTGCACCTACGATAACGCCCACTTTGATGTGGTTCGGGTCTTTCTCGTCCTGACCGCAACCCACCAGTGCCAGAGAGCCGATCAGCGCGCCTACCGCTGCAAAGGTCTTAAATTTAAACGTCATGATATTTCCTTAATTCGTCGTGTTTATAATGTTTAACGTTATTTGTGCGTCACAGTACGAACGATGCGATCGCCCGAGAACTGAATGAGATAGACCAGTACTACCAGCAATACCAGAACGGTGTTCATTACGGTAGCGTTATAACCAATATAACCGTACTGGTAACCAATCTGACCCAGACCGCCAGCGCCGACGGCACCGCCCATCGCGGAATAACCGACCAGGGTAATCAGGGTGATGGTTGCGGCATTCACCAGTCCGGGCAGCGCTTCAGGCAGCAGCACTTTGCGTACGATCTGCATCGGCGTGGCGCCCATTGCGCGGGAGGCTTCAATCAAACCGGTCGGGATTTCCAGCAGGGCGTTTTCCACCATACGGGCAATAAAGGGGGCAGCCCCTACGGTCAGCGGAACAATAGCGGCCTGTAAGCCGATAGACGTCCCGACGATGACGCGAGTAAAGGGAATCATCCACACCAGCAGGATAATAAAAGGAATGGAACGGAAGATATTCACCACGGCGGAAAGAGCGCGGTAGAGCTTTGCGTTCTCAACAATTTGGCCCGGGCGCGTAACGTACAGCAGCACGCCAACCGGCAGACCAATCACAAAGCCGAAAAAGCCGGATACAAAGGTCATTGCCAGCGTTTCCCATACGCCGCGAACCAGCAGCCACATCATCGGTTCAGACATAACCCAGTACCTCTACTTTTACATGGTGTTCTTGCAGCCAGGCAATGGCCGCTTGCGTCTCTTCTTGCGTGCCGTGCATCTCGGTCAACATAATGCCGAACTTCACGCCGCCGGCATAATCCATCTGCGCGCTAATAATGTTGTTATTCACATTGAAACGACGCGCCGTTTCCGACAGCAGCGGTGCATCGACGGACTGGCCGGTAAATTCCATACGCAGCATCGGCACACTACTGGCTTCAGGCTGCGCTTTTAAACGTTCAAGATAATCTTCCGGAATATCCAGATGCAGCGTGGACTGAATAAACTGCTGTGCTAACGGTGTTTTCGGATGCGAGAAGACTTCACTGACGGTGTCCTGCTCGATCAGTTCACCATTACTGATAACGGCGACACAGTCGCAGATACGTTTAACGACATCCATCTCGTGAGTAATAAGAAGAATGGTCAGTCCCAGGCGACGGTTAATATCTTTCAGTAATTCCAGGATAGAGCGTGTTGTTGCCGGGTCGAGCGCACTGGTGGCTTCATCGCATAACAGCACCTTTGGGTTGCTTGCCAGCGCTCGGGCAATCGCGACACGCTGCTTTTGACCGCCGGACAGGTTGGCGGGATAGCTATCATGCTTATCACCCAAACCGACAAGGTCTAGCAGTTCAATAACGCGACGTTTGATCTCATCTTTAGACGTGTTATCCAGTTCTAAAGGCAGCGCAACGTTTCCAAAAACGGTGCGGGAAGCCAGCAAGTTAAAATGCTGGAAGATCATGCCAATCTGACGGCGTGCTTTGGTTAATTCTGATTCAGAGAGTTTGGTCAACTCCTGACCGCCAACCTGGACGCTGCCTTCGGTTGGACGCTCAAGCAGGTTGACGCAACGAATCAGCGTACTTTTACCTGCGCCAGAGGCGCCAATAACGCCATAAATCTGTCCAGCCGGAACGTGCAGGCTAACGTTGTTCAGCGCCTGAATCGTTCGGGTTCCTTGCTGGAACACTTTAGTAATGTTTGAAAGTTTGATCATTAGACTTTTTTAATCATATGTGAGTTTGCCGTGGCATTTTCTTCTGCCTGATACGGGCGTTAACCGTCAACGAAATGGATGTTAAGGCATCCAGACGTCTAAATCAATGTAACTCTGTTCGATGAGCACTTTCTTGTCTCCGGATTCATGAGATACTAAGCGAACATGCCTTTTTCAGGAGCAAAGCGGTGGCAAAATCAGTACCAGCAATTTTTCTCGATCGTGACGGCACTATTAATGTCGATCACGGTTACGTACATGAGATCGATGAATTCGAATTTATCGAAGGCGTCATTGATGCCATGCGCGAACTTAAAGAGATGGGTTATGCGCTGGTGGTCGTGACCAACCAGTCTGGGATCGCGCGTGGCAAATTTACCGAGGCGCAGTTTGAAACATTAACTGAGTGGATGGACTGGTCTCTGGCCGATCGCGGTGTTGATCTGGACGGTATCTATTTCTGTCCTCACCACCCTCAAGGTACCGTTGAAGAGTTTCGTCAGACTTGTGACTGCCGTAAGCCGCATCCGGGAATGCTGCTTTCAGCGCAAGAGTTCCTGAACATCGATATGGCTTCTTCTTATATGGTGGGCGATAAACTGGAAGATATGCAGGCAGCTGCAGCGGCGGGTGTAGGTAATAAAGTGCTGGTACGTACCGGTAAACCTGTGACGCCAGAAGCTGAGAATGCCGCAGACTGGGTGATTAATAGCCTTGCGGAGCTGCCTCAGGCCATCAAAAAGCGCTAAAAACGGTCGTTTTGGTGAAAAGGTGAGCGGTCGAAATAAAATTGTATTTTTCCGCTTGTCATTCCTCGGGAGCTCCCTATAATGCGCCTCCA